>DAITAA010000060.1:0-4351 GCA_036824505.1 Steroidobacteraceae bacterium | reverse complement strand
GCGATCTGGACCATGCGGGCCGTGCGTGTTCGGCGACCCTGAGTCCGTCTCAGGGCGACCAGCGTCGCAGTTGTCGAGTTCTGAGCTTCAATACCGGCCTTGTTGCGATCCGCCGAACGAGGCGAAGACGGCCGGCCGCAAGATGAGTGGAAGTGCCGGACATAGCTGCGCGAGATGGCAGCGCACGCAGCGACGATTGGGCAGTTGCGCCAGGCACGGGCCGTCGTATTGCCGCTGAGCGCTGGTTTGAGTCTGGCGCAGACAGCACAAGCGATCGGACAGTCGCCGGGCAGCGCTGCTGCCGGCGCAACGGTTTCTTCGCCGACAGGATCGTGGGCAACGGCAGACTGCAGCGCAGTGGGGGTTTGACGCCGGCAGAACATGGCGCCAGAGCGCGAAGATTGGTCGCTGGCCGCATTTTCGGACCGGGCGCGTACCGGCGCATCCTCGTTGGAGATGGACTTAGCCGGGCCGCGGCCCTCTTTCAACAATCCGCTCGATGAGGAAACGCGGCCTGCGCTTTGCCTCGACGTAAAGCTTCCCCAGGTATTCGCCGATTACACCAAGCGACAGCAACTGAACTCCGCCCAGGAAGTAAATTGGAAGCACAGTGGAAGCCCAGCCAGGTATCGCCTTGCTGGTGAACACCGCGATCCACAATGTCCAGATCGAAACGCATATGGTCCCGAGAAAGACCAGTACTCCCATCGCACTGATGACGCGCAGTGGGACGACCGAAAACGACGTCACCGCGTTGATAGCCAGCGAGATCATCTTTCGAAGCGGATACTTCGATACCCCGGCGAGGCGCGCACGTCGCTCGTACTCGACGAACGCCGACCGGAAGCCAAGCAGCGGAATAATGCCTCGAAGATACAGGTTGGTTTCACCGTAATCGCGCAGTGCCTCGACCGCACGCCGACTCATCAGCCGGTAGTCGGCATGATCGGGAATGGTCTGGGCGCCCAGCCGATCCATGAACCAGTAGAAGCCGCGCGCCGTGATTCGCTTGAACGCAGTATCGGTCCGGCGCTCGGAGCGCACACCGTAGACGATATCGCAACCCTGTTTGTACAAGTCGACCATCGCCTCGATCGCGTTGATATCGTCCTGCAGATCGGCATCGACGCTGACGATCGCATCGCCCTTGGCGAAGAACAGGCCCGCCAGAAGCGCATTCTGGTGGCCACGATTGCGCGACAACTTCACGCCGACCACCGGCAGGCCAGCGGTTGCGTACTCTTCTATCATCGGCCAGGTGCGGTCGCCGCTTCCGTCGTCGACGAAAACGATGCGGCTTTCGATCGAGATCTTGCCGGCCTCGACAAGCCGATCCAGCAAAGCCGCGAGCTGCTTGGATGTTTCAGGCAGAGCCTCCTGCTCGTTGTAGCAGGGCACAACAATGGAAAGAGCGGTCATTTGAAGAGGTTCAGTGTTCAGCTGGTCGCCCGGGAGCGGAAGCAGAGCCGGAAGCGACGCGTCTCGAAGGCTGCGGAATCGCGATCCCGATGAAGAGTTCCGAGTTCGACAAGTTTGCGCATGAGTATGCCGATCTGCACAGGGCCAACATCGCCGCGTCGGGCGAAAGTCCGGAGTACTTTGCAGAGTACAAGATACGGGACTTTCGGGAGCTCTGCGTCAGGGTGGGCCTGCCAGGACCCACCGGACGCATACTCGACTTCGGTGCCGGTGTCGGCACCTCCGTCGAGCACTTCCGGCGCTACTTCCCGGGCGCGAAACTGACTTGCGTCGACGTGTCATTGGCGTCGCTGCGGATCGGCGCGGGGCGGTTCAACGGCACGGCCGACTTCGTGGCGTTCAACGGGCACCGTCTGCCTTTCGCCGACGGGAGTTTCGACTGCGTCTTCTCCGCCTGCGTGTTTCACCACATCGAGCCGGAAGAGCATGTCGCACTGCTATCGGAGCTGCGGCGTGTGCTGCGTCCGCGAGGCCTGATCACGATCTTCGAGCACAATCCGCTCAATCCACTGACGGTTCGCGCCGTGCGCACCTGCCCATTCGACGAAAACGCGATCCTGCTGCGCGCCGGCACACTCAGGCAGAGACTGGTGCAGGCCGGCTTCACCGGCGCCGCCGTGCGCTATCGAGTCTTCTTTCCCCGCGCGCTGCGACACTTGCGACCGCTGGAGCACTGGATGAAGTGGCTGCCGCTCGGCGCGCAGTATTACGCCTACGACTTCCGATGACCGCAGGCCTGCGCGTTCAATTTGCCAGATTCATCGTCGTCGGCGCTCTCAATACGGCCCTGGGACTGGCGGTCATATTCGCCGCGAAAGCCCTGCTCGGATGGGGCGACCTTGCAGCCAATGCCTTCGGCTACGCGATTGGGCTGCTTGCCAGTTTCGTGCTGAATCGCGCCTGGACGTTCCGCGACCGCGGCGACATCGGCCCAGCACTCTTTCGCTTCCTCGCCGCATTTGCGCTCGCCTACACGGCCAATCTGGCAGTCGTCTTCGGTCTGCGTGATCTCGCCGCGGTTGACGCCTACGTCGCTCAAGCCGCGGGTGTCGTTCCCTACACGGCGCTGTTCTTTCTTGCCAGCCGGGCCTTCGTTTTCCTCGACCGACGCCCCGCGGACTCCGCTTCGTAGTTCGATGCCCTTTCAGATGACCCAGCACGGCCTTCAACGCATTCGGCGCCCTTTCCTGGTTGCATTGACCGTTGCCTTGCTCGGCGTCGTGCTCTACCGCGGCGTCGCGATCCTGCTCAGCGATCCCCTGCTGGCGCTGGCCAACAACTACGACATGATCCGCGTGCAGGGTTGCATCAAGGCCTACCCAGTGCGGCCCGCCGAGATTCCGCCTCAGGCCGGCAATGCTGATGCGCCGATTGAGCGATACGGCTTCCGCCACGACGTGGGCGCGCCCTGCTTCAATTCGACGGAAGTCTTGTTCGCGCGCATAGCGCGACCGCTGTTCAAAGCCGAGTCGCTGCGCACCGCCGATGGCAGCTTCTCAATCCGTTGGATCGGGATGGTGAAGTTCGTGGTGTTCTTCGCCTTCGTGGTTGGATTCACGATCGCCTGGTGGCGCCAGTCGAAACCGGGCGCCGCGCTCGCGAATGCGGCGGTCGCGGCCCTGGTGTTGACCGACCCCGCTGTGACCTTGTACTTGAGCGGCTTCTATGCCGAGTTCGCGACGGTGCTCTTTGGCTATGCGAGCATTGCCGGCGCAGCGCTGTTGATCGGACGCGACCGACCGCCCGGGATCATGGCGTTCACGTTGCTGGCACTCGCGGTAGCGGCGTTTGTCGGCACCAAGGTTCAACACATCGGGCTGGGGGTGATTCTGGCAGTTTTGATGGGATTGCCTCTGCTGTTCGGTTTGAAGGTCAACGCCCGAGTACTGGTCGCCCTTGCGGTCGGCGGCACGGTGGGCTTGGCGCTGCAGGCGACCAATCTGCGCAACCCGGAAAACGATGTGATGCGGCTCGCCAATCTCACGAGCACAGTGCTAACCACGGTTCTGCCGCTCTCCGACGATCCTTACCGCACAGCTGAGAACATCGGCATCCCGCGACGCTGCGGCGTCTACGCCGGCCTGAATTGGTATCTGCCTCCCGTGCGTGAGAACCCGGCAAACCATCCGTGCCGCGAAGTCGTAGATAGTTCCTATGTACGTCTGCTGGGACTGGCAATCGTCGAGCCGAAGGTCTTCGGTCGCTTCGTCGGACGCAGCCTGATGTACATTCGTCCGTGGATCCCCAGCATTTATCGTGGCGAACCTCATCTGGGTGTCGTCGAAGGCAAACGGCGAGCGCCTTTGCCCGAAGGGTGGTTCAGCTGGAGCAGGATTCTCGACGGATTTTCTCTCTGGCTGATCTACGCGCTGGTCATCGGGCCAAGCGTTATCGTCGCCGGCCTCTTTGCATTCCGACGCATCGGCGATTCAGCGCTGGCCTCGCTGCTAACAGCCCTCGCTCTGCTCCCCTACCCGGTAATCATTGCTGTCATCTTTGGTAATGGCTACGAGGATTCGGCCAAGCAGATGCACCTGGTATTTACGCTGGTGCTGAGTTTTTGGGTACTGCTCACGCTGCTTCTTGTTTTCCGCACGTGGTCATGGATCGAGCGCGATCGAACCGTCGCTGGTTCCGATCGACGGACGTCTTGACGAAGCATGTGACTATGGCCGGGCTTGAGCTCGGTCCGGCGCGATGATGCCGGCGTCCCAGGCCAGCCGATCGAGCACGGCAGCTAAGCGCCGACGGTTCGTTGCCGCGCTGTTTCTCGTCGCAGCGGTCGCTGGTGCCGCTGCTCTGTGGCTGGGCTTGAATCGATTCAGCGACAACGACCGTCTGCTGCTGGCCCCGATGATCGGCGGACTCGACA
>DAITAA010000006.1:0-135199 GCA_036824505.1 Steroidobacteraceae bacterium | reverse complement strand
GCGTTGCATGCTCTCCTGGCTCGACGCCACCTTGGCGGCGCTCGGCGACGGCTTCATCCGCTGGTGGACGAAGGTCGAGCGCAGCTACAAGCGGCCATCGTCGCGGTTTTCCGCCTGGCTGAAATTCGCCTTTTACCCGCTGCTTGCCATTGGCGCGATCGTCTGGCTCGGCTGGGACTGGAGCCACACACGTTCACTCAACTCCGCAGAGAACGCGATCTTTGATCGTGTAGTGCAATGGCGGCCATTTGAACCGAAACCCTCCGGCCGTGTGGTCGTCGTCGAAATCGACGAGTGCTCGATCGAATACTTCCGCGCCCGCGGCGAAGGCGGCTGGCCGTGGAGCCGGCAACGGCATGCAGATCTGCTCGACCTGCTGGATCGCGCCGGCGTGCGCGCAGTCGGCTACGACGTCCTGTTCACCGATCCCGCACGGGACGATCCGGCCGGCGATCAAGCCCTCGAGGCCATGGCCGCGGGCGGCGCCGGTCGGTTGGTCTTCGGCTCCACGCGGCTGCATCCGGACTATGATGAGGGATCGTCATTGCGCGCTTCTCAGGCCCCCGGCGCGTTTGCGCTGAAGCCGCAGCCGCAGGACGACCCGAAGCTCGCTTTGCTGCTGCCTTATGGCGAGGCAATGGCCAGATACAGCGCGATCGTCAATGTCACCCGCAATCAGGACGGCGTTCTGCGCGACATTCCGTTGCGCGAGACCATCGGCGACTGGGGCTTGCCTGCGCTGCCGTTACGTCTGGCGACAACCGTCATGTCGCGATCACCGGAAAGCTTCGCTGCCGCAGTGCGGCCGAACTGGCGCGAGGACACAAGGCTGCCACGGATCAGCGCCGCCGACCTGCTGGCCGCTGGCGAATCCGTCTGCCGCGACGCAGCAACGGCGTTGCCCGAACTAAAGGATCGCGTGGTCCTGGTTGGCTACACCGCGTCCGGTCTCAACGACGCGAAGCCTACTTCCGTCGATCCGGTGATGCCTGGCGTGGAGGTCCTGGCGGAGGCTACCGAAGCGCTGATTGCCGACAGTGCGATCCGTACGCCGCCAACGTCGCTGAAATATGTCTTGGCCACGTTGATGGTCATGCTGACCACATTCGCCTTCTTCCGCGGCGAGCCGGCGACCGACATCGACTCGGTCTTTGTTGCGACCAACCTGGCGATGTTGACCGCCGCTTTCGTCGGGCTCACTTTTTTCGGGTTCTTTTTCGATATCTTCGCCAGCGTCGGTTTCGTCAGCATGATCTTCGGCTTGTGCCGCGTGTACGCGGGAATTCAACGTGGCCGCGCAGTCGGCCATGAGGATTACCTGCCGATTTACGATCCCGCCAGGGACCGCTGGCTGGCGATCGCGCGTCTGCGCTTTGTGCCGGATGCCAATCTCGACAAGAAAGCGGCGGCGCGACGCTGGCGCGAATATCATCGCCGGCTGCGACGCTTTCTATATGCCGGCAGCGATGCGGTGATGCTGGAGGGCGTGGTCGAGCGCAAGAGCTACCTGCATGCGGCCTTGAATAACCTGATGGTGCTGGTGTGGCATGGCGAGAGCGAAACTGGCGTGCGTGCGGCTGCGATGCATGACCTCGCGAGACTCGAGCGCCAGTTGGCCGAGCAGGATGCGCGCTTGCCCGATGATGGCAGCGTGCGACTTGCATTTGATTGCGCCGAGATCGACGATGATGTCGATGATTCTAAACGCGGCAAGCGCCTGCGCCTGCGCGAGTCGGTCGGCCAGCTGCTGGCATCATCAACCGAGGTGCCGCTGGCACGACGCGATGCGTTTTCTGTTCATGTTGGTGATTCCTCAGGAGGATAGTCATGCGCGCTATTTCCCTCGTCCTGATCGCGACTGCGTTCATGATGTCGAGCCTGAATGCGGCCGCACTATCCGGGATCGTGCAAAAACCCAGTGTTGACGTGCGCGCAGAGCCCAAACTCGACGCGCCAAAGGTCGCGACCTTGAAGCGTGACGCCAAGGTTGACGTCTCAGCGCAGCAGGGCCTGTGGTACCAGCTGCAGATGCCCGCGGGTACATCCGGCTATGTGCGGGTCAACGACGTGCGCATCGACTATGCCGGCGCCGAGAGTGGCGATGCCAATATGCGCGTGCTGATGGGCGGCAAGGCAGGAGTTGGCCGCGTCAGCGAAACCGCCGGCGTGCGCGGGATCGATGAAAGCGACCTCAAATCCGCAGCTTTCGATGAGGCGCAACTGACTGCGATGACCGGCAATCGCGTTGATGACGCTGCCGCCACCGCCTATGCCGGTGAGCAGGGCCGGCAGGCGACCAGCGTTGCGTACGACGGCGAGGCCAAGCGCGGCAAGGGCGGCGGTGGAAAGACTGCCCTGGAATCCGGCGGCAATGTCCTGAGTTCAATTGGCAGCGGGCTCGGGTCGCTGTTCGGCAAAGCAGCCAAGGTGGCGCCCAAGTCGGAAGAGGAGCTTTCGGCGGAGGAGCTGGCGCTTGGCCCGCAAATCGCCGGTCGCGTGCTCGGCGCTCGCCCACTGTGGAAGGATGCCGCGGCGCAGAAGCGCGTCAACCTGATCGGCCGCTGGGTCGCCTTGCAGACCAGCCGCCCCGACCTGCCATGGGCCTTTGGAGTAATTGATACACCGGAGGTCAACGCGTTTGCCGCGCCTGGAGGATACATCCTGGTCACGCGTGGCCTCTATGAGCTGCTGTCGACGGATGGTGAAGTCGCAGCAGTTCTTGGCCACGAAATCAGTCATTGCGTGCAGCGCGACCACTACAACGTGATCCGCAAGCAGGAAATTGCAACCATGGGCAAGGACGAGGTGTTGAGTAACGTCAATACTCCAACCGAGAACCCGGCCGTCGCCTTCGCCAGGAACTATGTGGAGCAGCACGGCGCGACCATCATGCTGGCCACGCTCGACCGCGAAGCCGAGTATCGCGCTGACAATTCTGCGGAGATCTACCTTGCGCGCGCCGGGATGAATCCAATGACCTTGTATTCCGTCTTGCAGAAGATGACCGCGCTCGGCAGCAAGTCTGCAGCCTTGGCGCAGTTGTACAAGACTCATCCGGCGCTGGACGCGCGGATGGATCGCATCGACAAGCGAAATTATGAGGGGCTCACCGCCTACACGTCGCGAGACTGATCGCAGGCGACCGCCGCTGAAGCGAGCCGACACGCCGCCGTTTGGCTAATTCGGGACTTTCGCCGCGAGACTCTTGACGTCGATCGAGCCAAGAATTGCGTTGAGCCGCTCCGGATCGGCCGTGACACTGATCGAAATGACTTGTGCGGCAGTAGGCGCCATTTCCGGGTGCCGGACCCGTTTCCAGCTGCCATCCGCGCTGCGTTGCCATTGACCGAGAAGAATCAGCGCATGGTCCTCTACGACAGTTCCCCGTGTGGTGCTCCAACGAAAGGCGGCACGCGCGCCGGGTGGCAGCGGCAGGCTTTTGGCAGTGGCGTCAGGCGTTTCCTGATTGGAGTTGACGACCACGTCGATATACATCGTCTGATCGCGGCTCGCCTTTGCCACAGCGGCGTCCATCTGCGCCTGACTGTCGCCTTCGTCCAGGATCTTCTGATACTCCTCCTGGGCCTTTGCCACCTCCGCGTCAAGCGCCCCCGCACCCACGTAGTCACCTTTCTGAAAGAGGGCCACCTGCCTCTCGGTGAGCTTCTGCATCCGGGCCATGATCGCATCGAGTCGCGGTTGCTTCAGTGCCTGTGCCGCCGCCGAAGCCGTCGCCGCATCCCCCAAGATCTTGTTTCGCGCTTCCTGATCGTCGACCCGCTGGTACTCGCGATTGAAGTGATAATTCCAGGGAGCGCCTTCGTAATCCCGGCAAAGGCTGGTGGTTACGGAGATCTGATCGTCGCCCTGCATCACCCATCCCGTCGGGGCCGGCGGCAGGGCCTTCTTCGCAGCCAGGAGAACCGCCGTCATCGTGGCGCGCTCGGCCGGCGTGGTATCCCGATAACCCTTGTCGCAGGGCGCATCACCGCGCGCCATCGGCGCAGCCGTGACCATTCCCAGGGCGCACGTGATCACCACCAGGTATTCACTGGCTTGCATGACTTTAAGTTCCCCGAGTTACTTCACGAGGCGCAGCGCGAACGGATAACGGTAGGCGACGCCCTCGTTGGCTTTGATCGCCGCCATGATGACCAGCACCAATGCGCCGATGCCGATGATCATCATCAGCGGGATGGTCAGCAACGCGCCGATGCCCAGGGAAAGGATCGTCAGCATCAACAGCGCGAAACAGGCGATCGAGACCGTGATAGCGAAATTCAGTGCTTCCCTGGCCTGGTCTGCGACGAAGGGCATGGTGTCCTTCTTCATCAGATAGATGACCAGTGGCCCGATAAAGAAGCCGACACTGCCGGCCCAGCCGGCGGTCACCAGGCCGCCGAGCAGCGCGGACAGGTGCGCAAACATGGCCCACTGCTTTTCCTCGGCAGTGGCAGTGCCCACAGTCGTAGTGGATTCATTCATGTGGATCCCCCCTCGTTTGTTGTCGAGTTACCGCGGTCGTTGTCTCCCTCGAAGGCGGCGCGAAAAGCATACGCCAAAAACCGCCTGAAGCCACGCGCAGGGGTGCTCAGGTCCTAATCCCGGGCCAACGGCAGTACCGTCGATTCCTTGATCACCGTGACGACAATCGACGAATTGACCGACTGCACGTTCGGGATCTTCGACAGGTGATCGAGGAAGAAGGCCTCGTATTCCTTCATGTCGTGCGTGACGATCCGCAGGCAGAAGTCCCACTCGCCGGTCAGCGTGCAGCAATCGAGCACTTCGGGCCGGTCGCGGATCGCCTGTTCGAACTGGGCGAGCGCGTCGCGACCCTGGGTCGACAGACGCACGTGCACGTAGACCATGACGTCGAGCCCGAGCGCTTCGCGGTCGAGCAGGGCGACGCGCTGCTTGATGACACCGCTCTCTTGCAATTGCTGGATGCGCCGCCAGCAGGTTGTGGTGGATAATCCAAGCTTGGTCGCGAGTTCGGCTGCCGACAGCGCGCCGTCGCGCTGCAACTCGTCAAGAATGCGGCGGTCGCTGCGGTCAAGCGCAATCTGCAACTTAGTTTTCATTTCTGGAACTAATTAGACCATAATTTTTCACTATTTTGCATTACAGCACAGGATTGCAACGGTATTGAAGTAATGGCCGGGTAGAATGACCAGCCGGCGCCCCTCCGGCCCCGGTGCGAGGACCGATGTCGACCAAGTCCCGCCTGCACGTTCCCACGACGCCTGCCCGGCCCGGCGAAGCGCCGGACTTCAGCTACCTCAAGCTGTCACCCGCGGGTGCGGTCAAGCGCCCCGAAACCGGTGCCAAGGTCCGGGACATTCCGTTTCTCGCGGAAGAGCTCGTGCGCGTGCTCGACGACCAGCATCAGGCGCTCGGTCCCTGGAACCCGCGCCTCGATCCGCCGGAACTGCAGGTCGCGCTGCGCCACATGCTGCTGACGCGCGTGTTCGACGACCGCATGCAGCGCATCCAGCGCTCGGGAAAGATCAGCTTCTACATGCGTTCCATGGGCGAAGAGGCCGTTTCGGTCGCCATGGGCATGGCGCTGCGTCCCGGCGACATGCTGTTTCCGTCCTATCGCAACCAGGGCCTGTACATGGTGCGCGGGCGCCCGATCGTGGACCTGATGTGCCAGCTCCTTTCAAACACCCGCGACATGTGCAAGGGACGCCAGTTGCCGGTCATGTACCACTGGCGCGAGGGCCGGATCTTTTCGATCTCCGGCAATCTCGCAACGCAGTTCCCGCAGGCCGTGGGCTGGGCGATGGCGGCGGCCATCAAGGGCCAGGACGATATCGCAGCCAGCTGGCTCGGCGAGGGTTCGAGCGCCGAGGCGGATTTCCATCACGCGCTGTTGTTCGCTTCCGTCTACAGGGCGCCTGTGATCCTGAGTGTCGTCAACAACCAGTGGGCGATCTCGACATTCCAGGGTCATGCGGGCGGCGAGCGCCAGAGTTTTGCGGCACGCGGACCCGGCTATGGTATTGCCGGCGCGCGCGTGGATGGCAATGACTTCCTGGCGGTGTACGCCGTGACGCAATGGGCGGCCGAGCGCGCGCGGACCGGTTACGGCCCGACGCTGATAGAACACGTGACCTATCGGGCCGCCGCTCACTCGACCAGCGACGACCCGGCCCGCTACCGGCCGAAAGAAGATTATCAACGCTGGCCGCTCGGGGATCCGATCGAACGGTTGAAGGCGCATTTGATTGCTCTTGGCGAGTGGTCCGAGGAGCGGCACGCCGCGTTGACGACGGAACTGGAATCCCATATTGCCGCCTCCTGGAAGGAAGCCATCAGTTACGGCACGCTGACGGATCCGCCGCGCCTGGATCCGCACCTGATGTTCGAGGACGTATTCAAGGAAATGCCGCCGCACCTGCGCAGGCAGGAGGCCGAATTGCGGGCCGAACTGGAGAAGGGCTGAGCCATGGCGCAGCGGAACATGATCCATGCGCTCAACTCGGCGATGGATATCATGCTCGAGCGCGATCCGTCGGTGGTCGTGATGGGCGAGGATGTCGGCTACTTTGGCGGGGTCTTCCGCTGCACCGAGGGCCTGCAGCGCAAGTATGGCGAGAGCCGGGTCCTGGATACGCCGATCGCGGAAGGCGGGATCATCGCGGCGGCCATCGGCATGGCCGTCAACGGCCTGCGGCCGGTGGCCGAAATACAGTTCGCCGATTACATCTATCCGGGCTACGACCAGATCGTCAGCGAACTGGCGCGGCTGCGTTACCGGAGTGCGGGCGAGTTTTTCGCGCCAGTGACGGTGCGCACGCCCTGCGGCGGCGGCATCCGCGGCGGACAGACTCACTCGCAGAGCCCGGAAGCGCTGTTTGCGCACGTCGCCGGGCTCAAGGTCGTGATGCCGTCAAATCCCTACGATGCGAAGGGGTTGCTGATCGCGTCGATCGAGGATGACGACCCGGTCATCTTCTTCGAGCCGAAGCGCATCTATAACGGCCCCTTCGACGGCGAGCCGGACAAGCCGGCCGTGCCATGGAGCGCGCATCCCAAGGGCGAGGTGCCGGACGGCCACTACACGGTGCCGATCGGCAAGGCGGAAATCGTCAGGAGCGGGAACGACCTGACCATCGTCACCTATGGCACGATGGTGCACGTGTCTGAGGCCGCTGCCCGCAAGCTGGGGCTGGATGCGGAGATCATCGACGTGCGCACGATGGTGCCGCTTGATACCGACGCGATCTGCAGTTCGGTCGCCCGCACCGGCCGCTGCGTGATCGTGCACGAGGCGACACGATTCGCCGGGTTCGGCGCCGAGCTCTCGGCGACGATCCAGGAACAGTGCTTCTGGAACCTGCAGGCGCCGATCGGCCGGGTGGCCGGCTTTGACACGCCTTATCCGCACGCATTCGAGTGGGAATACTTCCCGGGACAGATGCGCGTCGCGAAGGCCTTGAAGACGGTCATGGAGGCCGCATGAGCCGCTTTGTCTTCAAGTTGCCGGACCTGGGCGAAGGCACGGTCACGGCCGAAGTAGTGGAATGGAAGGTAAAGGTCGGCGATATGGTCACCGAGGACCAGATCATCGCCGAGGTCATGACAGACAAGGCGGCGGTCGAGATTCCTGCGCCGGTCAGCGGTCGCGTGGTCTCGATCACGGGCCAGCCCGGTGACATGGTGGCTGTCGGCGCCGAGTTGATCGTCTTCGAAAAAGCGGACAGCGTAGCGGCCACGTCGCCGCCTCAAGTGTCTGCACCGGCCCCTGTCGCACGGCCAAATTCTGTTGCTGCCGCCGCGCCCGCAGCGCCCGGGACCCGAGTGATGGCATCACCGGCCACCCGCCGCAAGGCCCATGCCGCAGGCATCGACCTCGCGGCCGTCAGCGGCTCCGGTCCCGGCGGGCGGATTTCCGCCCAGGATCTCGAGGCCGTGATCAACGGATCTGGCGACACCGTGATCCGACCGGCGCTGCGTTCGAAGCGTGAAGGTACCGAGGAGATCAAGGTCATTGGCCTGCGCCGCCTGATCGCGCAGCGCCTGAGCGAGGCCAAGCGCAATATCCCGCACTTTGCCTATGTCGAAGAAGTCGATGTCACGGAACTCGAAGCGCTGAGGCAGTACCTGAATTCAAGACTCGAGAAAGGCGCGCCGCCATTGACATACCTGCCTTTCCTCGTAACCGCACTGACCCGCGTGCTGGTGCAATTCCCCCAATGCAATGCCATCTACGATGCCGAACGCAATGTGATCATCCGGCACCGCGCCGTGCACGTCGGCATCGCGACCCAGACCCCGGACGGCCTGAAGGTTCCGGTGCTGCGCAACGCCGAGGCGCGCTCGCTCACCGAGCTTGCGCTGGAGATGCGGCGCCTGGCGGAGGCTGCGCGCAACAACAAAGCCACTCGCGAGGAACTCATGGGGTCCACGATTACCGTGACAAGCCTCGGCAAGCTTGGCGGCATCGCCTCGACACCGGTCATCAATGCGCCGGAAGTGGCGATCATCGGCGTCAACAAGGCCATGGAGCGGCCGGTAGTGATGAATGGCACGATCGTCGTGCGCCGGATCATGAATCTCTCGTCTTCCTTCGATCATCGCTTCGTCGACGGATTCGACGGGGCCGCAATGATCCAGGCGCTGAAAGAGCGCCTGGAACACCCCGCAACAATCTTCATACAGGATTGAGCACCATGAATGCACAAGTCATGCAGTCCAAGACCGCAGCCATCACGGAGAATCGCCCGGCATTTGGCACCGTCATGGCGGGCACCATGGCCGTTGCCAGTTTCCGGGACGGAAAGTGGTCGACACATGAGCTGCGCAAGTACGGACCGATCGAAATCAGCCCGGCGGCGCACGCGCTGCATTACGGAAGCGAATGCTTCGAGGGATTCAAGGCCTACCGCTGGGCCGACGGCAGCATCAACATCTTCCGGATGGACAGGCACATCGCCCGCTTTGGCCAGAGCGCACGCGGACTGGTGATGCCCGAGCCGGACGCGGCGCAGGTCGCGGCCATGGTCACCGCGGTCGTGGACCGGGTGCGCAACGAAGTCCCGGAGCCTCCGGGTGCGCTGTATCTCCGCCCGATGCTCATTGGAACGGGTGCGAGTATCGGCGGCGCGTCGTCGCCACCGACGGAAGCCCTGCTGATCGTGCTCGCGAGCCCGGTCTGGGATTACTTCACGACCGGCCCGAAGGCGCTTCGCATCTATGTCGAGGAGAAATCGATGCGCTGCGCCGCGCATCTCGGCATGATCAAGACCGGCGGCAACTACGCGGCGGCGATGGGGCCGACGATGGCGGCCCGGCAGAAACATCAGGTTGACCAGGTCTTGTTCTGCCCTGGCGGCGAGGTCCAGGAGACCGGCGCGGCCAACTTCTTGCTGATCCGCGAAGACAGGATCCTGACCCGCAGCCTCGATACGACGTTCCTGCACGGCATCACCCGCGATTCTCTGCTCACCATCGCGCCGGATCTCGGCTTCAAGGTCGAGGAGCGCGTATTCACGGTCGGGGAAATGCTCGACTGGGTGAAGGACGGCGAGGCCGCGCTCTCCGGCACAGCCGCGGTCCTGGCCGGTGTCGGTACGCTCGTGTGTAGTGGCGGGCGCGAGTACAAGGTCGGGACCGGCGAAGTCGGCCCGCACACGCGCCGACTGCGCACCGCGCTTGTATCGATGCAGCGGGGCGAGATCCCGACGCCGGCAGGCTGGACCACCAGGGTCTGACGGCGCCGATGAAGGGGCGCACGCGCGTCAATCATCCGCCGGACGCCATCGTCCCGGCGGACAACCGCCCGTTGGTTGCGCCGATTCACCAGACGGTGAAGTTTGCTTTCGAAAGCCTCGAGGAAACGATGCGTGCCTACCGCGGCGAGCGGGAGGGCTATTACTACACGCGTCAGGCGAATCCGACGACCCGGCAGCTCGAGAAATTACTGGCCGAACTGCAGGGACGCGATGACTGCATTGCAGTTGGCTCGGGCATGGCGGCGGTTGCCGGCTGCCTGCTGTCGCTCACCCGTGCCGGTGAGCATGTGCTTTGCTTCGTCGAGACCTACGCGCCCAGCCGCCAGCTGATACAGGGAATGCTGAGCCGCTTTGGAGTCGAGCACACGATGTTGTCCATCGAAGATGACGCGGGCATCGAACGCGTGCTTGCGGGGCGGCCGACCCGGCTCGTCTGGTTCGAGAGCCCGACCAATCCGGTCACGCGCATCGCGGATATCGGGCGCATTACGCGCGCCGCGCACGCGCATGGCGCGCTGACCGTGCTCGACAATACCTTTGCGGGCTTTCACAACCACGGCCAGTACGGCATCGACGCATTCGTGCACAGCCTGACGAAATACGCGGCGGGGCACGGCGACGTGATGGGTGGTGCGATCATCGCGCGGGACGACCTGATCCGGGCGATGCGGCGCGATACGATCATGCTGGGTGCGTTGCTCGACCCGCATGCCGCGTTTCTGGTCATGCGTGGCATGAAGACCTATTACCTGCGTCACGAAGCGCAGGTCGCCAGCGCAGCCCGCATTGCCGCATTCCTGGCGGGTCATCCGGCGGTCGCAAGGGTGCATTATCCTGGGCTGGCCAACCATGTCCGCCACGCGCTCGCCCGCGAGCAGATGCATGACTTCGGCTCGGTCGTTTGCTTCGATCTCGAAGGCGGCCTCGAAGCCGCCCGTGTGTTCTCGGATGCCCTGGAATTCTTTGCCATCGCGCCGAGCCTGGGATCGGTCGAATCACTGGTAATGCCGGCACAGCTGCTGAAAGTCCGCGGCCTGACCGCGGAGCAGGCCGCGATCAGCGGCATCGGTGACGGGACGGTGCGCCTCTCGATCGGCATCGAGGATACCGACGATCTGATTGCGGATCTCGAGGCCGCGCTGTCGCGCGTTTCGGAAGCCTAGATGCTGCTGGCAACCCGCACGCGGTGCGGGTGATAGGGCAGTACTTCGACGACGTCGCCGGCCTGCAGCCGTTCCTGCAGAGTGCGCCACCAGCCCGCCGTGAGAATCTCGCCGTGCTTGTCGAGAAACACCTCGCGCAGCCGGCCCTCGAATCCCAGGAAATTCAGGAATGTTTCGGGAAACACGTCGTTGTCGGCGACATAGAACCAGCTCTCGGCGCGCATTTCGTCGTCGTCGGTCGGCGCCTGCGGCAGATCGCGAAACCGGCAGTCCGTGATCCGGCACAGCTCGTCGTAGTCGTAGAAGATCACGCGGCCGTGGCGCGTGACGCCGAAATTCTTCAGCAGCAGGTCGCCCGCAAAGATATTCGTGTAGGCGAGGTCGCGGATCGCCTGGCCGTACTCGATCACCGCGAGCTCAGCCTGTTCGATAGTCACGCTGCGCAGGTACAGGTTGAGCGGCGTCATGCGCCGCTCGATGTAGGCGCGATCGACAATGACGTCGTCGCCTTCGACATGCACGTCCAGCACGCACTCATCGATCAGCTCCTGCAACATGCCTGGTTCAAAGCGATGGCGCGGCAGCCGTATCCGCCGGAACTCCTGCGCATCTACCAGCCGCCCGGCCCGGTCGTGCTTGAAGACCATGTCGTACTTGGCCATGACCTCTTCGCGCTGGATGTTCTTGACGGCCGGAAACCGGTCACGAATCACCTTGAAGATCACGTCGAAATTCTCGAGCGTGAAGCATGCCATCACCATGCCGCGCTCGCCCGGCGCGCGGATGAACCGGTCACGGGTTTCGGCGAGATGCCGGAATATCTCGCGGAAGCGCTCGGTCTTGCCCTGTTTGGCGCGACCAAGCACCGTGAACAGTTCGGAGATCGGCTTGCTCGGCAGGATCGAGTGCAGGAACAACACGACCTCGCCTACGCGCTCGAGATCGACGTGGAAATAGGAGCGCGTGAAGCTGAACAGGATCGCGACATCGCTCTCACGGAGCATCACCGCATCGACGAGCACGCCACGCGGCGTATTGCGGAATGCGATCGCGAGCGGGAGCATCCAGCCCTTGCCCCAGATCCTGCCGACCACATAGGCCCGGCTCATCTGGTAGAAAACCGGCCGGATGACCTCGACTTGCTGCAGCCCGCGACTCCTGCCAATGCTTTCGAGGTGTAACTCCACGTCGGTCGCGACATGCCTGACGCTGCTCTCGAAATCGCGCCAGGGCGTGCGGAACCTGAAGTCGGATAGCAGTTCCTCGAACAGCAGCTCGATCGATCCGCGATTCACGTAGCGATTCGTGCCGACCTGCGAATCGATGCTGCGCAGCGGGTCAACGTCGAGCGCGAAGAACTCGATGGCGGCGTCCACGCCGACGGTGTCAAACAGGCGCCTGGTGATCGAGCTGAAAAAGGTCTTCAGGAACTCGGGATCGTTCAGTGCAGCAATCTGGCCGGCATAACTCGCCTTGATCGCCGCCCAGAGCCCGGTGTCCATGGCGCGCGCGCCCAGCTGCTTGCGCAGCGCGGCCGCACTCTGGTTGACCATGCTGGAGTAGAGGTCCAGGCGCTCGACGACGTCCGCCTGCACACCGAGCCAGTCGCGATTTTCGAATCGCTCGGGCGCGCGCCGCGTGATAGCGCGATATTCCGAGTTGTAGCGCGCAAATGCGGCGACGATTGCGCCGGCAATCTCGTGGGCAAGCGCGGAATCGTCCGCCGATCGCGGGGTCTCAGTCACGGCCAGGCGCGGCGCGGCGCGGCACGCCCGCGCGTCAGGCCATCTGGCGGATCAGCGCGTCGCCGAATTCGCTGCACTTGACCTCGGTGGCGCCTTCCATCAACCGCGCGAAATCGTAGGTGACGACCTTGTCCCCGATCGATTTGTCCATCGCACGGATGACAAGATCAGCAGCCTCGGTCCAGCCCATATAACGCAGCATCATTTCGCCCGACAGGATGACCGAACTCGGGTTGACCTTGTCGAGATTTGCGTATTTCGGCGCCGTGCCATGAGTGGCCTCGAATACCGCGTGGCCGGTCAAATAATTGATATTGCCGCCGGGCGCGATGCCAATGCCGCCGACCTGCGCCGCGAGTGCGTCAGACAGGTAATCGCCATTGAGGTTCATCGTCGCGATGACATCGAACTCCTCTGGTCGCGTCAGGACCTGCTGCAGCGTGATGTCGGCGATTGCATCCTTGATCAGCACGCGGCCCGCGGCGAGGGCCTTCTTCTGTTCTTCACCCGCCGCTGCATCGCCCTTGGCGGCGCGCGTTCGCTCCCATTGGTCCCAGGTGTAGGTCTGGTTCCCGAATTCGCGCTCGGCGAGGGCATAACCCCAGTTCCGGAACGCGCCTTCCGTGAACTTCATGATGTTGCCCTTGTGCACGAAGGTCACGCTCTTGCGGCGATTGACGATCGCGTATTCGATGGCGGCACGTACCAGGCGCTCGGTGCCCTCGCGCGAGACCGGCTTGATGCCGATGCCTGAACTCTCAGGGAAGCGGATCTTGCCGTACAGTTTCGGGAAATTCTCCTTCAGCAATCCGAGGAATTTCCGGTTCTCGTCGGTGCCGGCCTCGAACTCGATGCCGGCATAGATATCCTCGGTATTCTCGCGGAAGATCACCATGTCGACCTTCTCGGGTGAGCGCACGGGTGATGGAACTCCGACGAACCAGCGCACCGGGCGCAGGCAGACGTAGAGGTCGAGCATCTGGCGAAGCGCAACGTTCAACGAGCGGATTCCGCCGCCGATCGGCGTGGTCAGCGGTCCCTTGATCGACACGAGATATTCGCGGCAGGCCGCGACGGTCTCGTCGGGAAGCCAGGTATTCATCAGCCGATTGGCTTTTTCGCCGGCATAGACCTCCATCCAGAAAATGCGGCGGCGGCCGCCGTAGGCCCTGGCAACAGCGGCGTCGAGCACGCGCACGCTGGCCCGCCAGATATCCGGGCCGGTGCCGTCGCCTTCGATGAACGGGATGATCGGCCGGTCGGGAACCTGGAGCTTGCCCGCGGAAACACGGATTTTTTCGCCGCCAGCAGGCGGCGCGATGGTGACTGCGTTCATGTGCTTGGGAATTCCTCGATGTGGCGGCAATTTTAGCACAGGGCCCGGGCCGCCCCGGGTTGCGCCCGATCGTGATGCGGGCGGCAATCCCGAGGGCATGTCATTGACGGTCCACAGGGTCCAGCGTACTGTCTGCCGTACCATGAGTTTGTTGGCAAATCTTCGTCGCCAACCTCTGCGGGCTCCGCGCCTGGTTGCCGCGCTCATTGCGGTCGCGTGGTTCGGATTGGCGGCCACGCCCTGTCAGGCGTCAATGCACACAGGGCACATTGGCTCGTCACATCACGGCTCGATGCCGGCCGGGAGTTGCGGTCATTGTCCGGATGCGACTTCCGGTTCTGACGCGCCATGCGCGACGGTCATTGCGGGCGACTGCCTGACACAGGGGCAGGCGATCATGATGCGCAGCCAGGTTGACGATTTGCAGCCGCAGGCCGCGCCACCTCCCTCATTTCCGGATTTCGACCCAGTCTCACCTGGCATCAGTCCTTCGCGTGAGGCCAGGATCCGACCGACGCCCGTCGCTCGCGCTTCCATCCAGCAGCGTTACTGCACCTACCTGAAATAGCCGTTCCTGCCGTCCGGACTTTTTTCGGCGTTTACGCAGGATTCGGCATGTCTTTGTCATTTGAAACTCAGGCCTACCGCCTGGAGCGCACGGCAATGAAGAAACTATTTTGCGGACTATTTGCAGGCCCGGTATTCGTGCCACTGCTGCTTGCCGCGGCATGGGCGGGAATTTGCACGGCAGCCGCGGATGAACCGGATCCGCAACTTCAGGAACTTCTTGCGGAGGCGGCGCGCAACAACCCGGAGATCCTGGCGGCCGGCAATGAACTTGAAGCTGCAAAGCAGCGCGTCCTGCCTGCGGGTGCGCTCGAAGACCCGATGCTCGAGGCCGGAGTCATCAACGCCCCACTGGCATCGCAGGCCTTCAGGCGCGAAGACATGACGATGAAGATGCTCGGCTTGTCGCAGAGGTTTCCGTATCCGGGCAAGCGCGGCCTGCGCCAGGAAGTCGCCGTGAAGGACGCAGAAGCCGTTTCCTACGCCTACGAGGAAACCGTCAACCGGGTCGCGCGGGATGTCAAGGCGGCGTATTTCGAACTCGCGCTCGTCGTCGAATCGACGCGGCTGGTGCAGGAGAACAGGCGGGTCCTCGAGCAGTTCCTGAAGATCTCGGAATCGCGTTATTCGGTCGGGCAGGGGACACAGGCCGATGTGCTGAAGGCACAGACCCAGCTCACGAGAATGGAGGACGAACTGATCCGGCTTGCGAGCGAACGACAGGCGATCGAAGCAGAGCTGATCCGCAATCTCGGCCGCAGGTCGGACGCAATTCTGCCGGCGCCGGCGGCGCTACGGCTGCCGGAGACCGCGTTGCACTTCGAGTCATTGCGCGAGACAGCGCTGAAAGAGCGCCCGCAGCTTCTGGGACTTCAAAGCCTGATTGATCGCAGCGGCAAGACGCTCGACCTTGCGCGCAGGGACTATTACCCGGATTTTGACGTAAAGCTCTCCTATGGCCAGCGCGAGGATACGCTCGATAACCAGCCCCGCGACGACATGGTGAGCCTGACGGTCGCTGTCAATCTGCCAGTCTGGAGGGGCAGGAAGCGCGACCCGGCCGTCGCGGAAGCGATCGCAATGCGCAATCAGGCTACGGACATGTACTGGGCGCAACTGAATGAGATTTCCGCACAACTTCGCCAGCAGGTAGCCAGCGCTGAACAAAACCTGAAATCAGCACGCCTTTACGAAACTGGAATCCTGCCGCAGGCCAGGCTTGCCGTGGAATCTTCACTTTCCGCCTATCGCGTGAATCGCGCCGATTTCCTGACGCTGCTGGACAGCCAGATGACGGTGCTCGAATACGAAATCAGCCATGCAACGGCGCTCTCGAACTACAACATCGCGCTGGCACAGATCGAGCTGCTCACCGGGAAGGCGCTGCCTTGAATCGGCCAATCGGAACGACATTAGGACGGGTGGAATCATGAATCGCATGGCATGGGTCGGAATCGTCGCCTTCACTGGCGTGGTGGCTGCTGTGGGTTACTGGATGGGAGCGCATAGCGCGATGCAGGCGCCGCAGGAGGCGGCGCAGCCTGTAAAGAAGGAGCGCAAGGTTCTCTATTACCGCAATCCGATGGGGCTTCCCGACACGTCGCCGGTGCCGAAGAAGGATTCCATGGGAATGGACTATGTCCCGGTCTACGAAGACGGCGGGCCGGAACCGGACATGGCCCGCGGCATGGTGAAGATCAGTCTTGACAAGGTCCAGCTGCTCGGCGTGCGAAGCGAGCCGGCGCTTCCACGAGAACTGACACGCACCATCCATGCGGTCGGCACGATTCAGGCGAATGAGCGGCTGCTATACCAGGTGGCGCCACGCTTCGAGGGCTGGATCGAGAAGCTCTACGTGAATACAACCGGGCAGTCGGTCGTACGCGGGCAGCCGTTGATGGAGGTTTACAGCCCGGATCTGGTGACCGCACAGGAAGAGTATCTGATCGCGCTGCGCGGCGCCGGGGAACTGCAAGACAGCGGTGCCGGAGCGCGGGCGGTGATGCAGCGCCAGGCCGACGATGCGCTGGGCCGTTTGCGGAACTGGGAGATCGCCGATCAGGAACTGCAAACGCTGCAGCGTGACGGCAAGCCCAGCAGGCTGCTGGTCTACCGCTCGGCTGCGAGTGGCGTCGTGCTGCGGAAGCCGGGAATCGAGGGAATGCGTTTCATGCCGGGCGAGGTGCTGTTCGAAATCGCCGACCTGTCCTCCGTGTGGCTGCTCGCAGATGTTTCCGAGCAGGACATCGGTCTCGTGCAACCGGGCCAGGAGGCAAGGCTTGGCATCGTCGCCTATCCAGGCACGGCATTCTCCGGCAAAGTGATGTTTGTCTATCCGACCATCGACGCCGGAACCCGGACCGCAAAGGTACGCATCGAGCTCGCCAACCCTGGCGGCTTGCTGAAGCCGGCGATGTTCGCCAATGTCGAGCTGGTTTCCGGTGACGCTCGCGGTGAGGTGCTGGCGGTTCCGGAATCTGCGGTACTCGACAGCGGCACACGCCAGGTCGTACTGGTGCGCCGCGGCGAGGGGTTGTTTGAGCCGCGCACGGTCAGGCTCGGCATGCGCGCAGACGGTTACGCCGAGGTGGCAGAAGGCCTGCAGGAGGGAGAGCAGGTCGTGGTACGGGCCAACTTCCTGATCGACGCGGAAAGCAACCTCAGGGCGGCACTCGAAGCATTCGGCGGCCAGGATGACCCCGCCGGGCACAAAGGGCATTGACATGCTGAACCGGATCATCGAATGGTCGGCACGGAATGTCCCGATCGTCCTGCTTGCAACGTTCTTCGTCGCTGTGATGGGCGTCTACTCGGTATCAACGACGCCAGTCGACGCGATCCCGGACCTTTCGGACGTCCAGGTCATCGTCTACACGGAGTATCCCGGCCAGGCGCCGCAGGTGATCGAGGATCAGGTCACTTATCCGCTCACGACCGCGATGCTTGCGGTGCCGAAATCCAAGGTCGTTCGTGGACTCTCGGTGTTCGGCGCCTCATTCGTGTACGTCATCTTCGAGGATGGCACCGACATCTATTGGGCCCGCTCACGGGTCCTCGAGTACCTCAACTACGTATCCGGGCGACTGCCGCGCGGCATAACGGCCTCGCTTGGACCGGATGCAACCGGCGTGGGCTGGGTATTCCAGTATGCGGTGCTGGCGAAGAACCGCACACTGGAGGAATTGCGATCGATCCAGGACTGGTTCATCCGCTATCAGCTCACCAAGGCGCAGGGGGTATCGGAGATCGCCAGCGTCGGCGGGTTCGTGCGGCAGTACCAGGTGACGGTCAACCCGCGATTGCTGCAGGCCTACGGCGTGCCACTGATGAAGGTGATACAGGTAATCCGGGACAGCAACCGCGACGTCGGCGGCCGCGTCGTCGAGATGGCCGAGACCGAATATGTGGTTCGCGGCCGCGGCTACTTGCGAGGCGTCGCCGATATCGAACTGCTCGTTGTCAAGGCGGAGGGCGGCACGCCTGTACTGATCCGCGACGTGGCGCGCGTGGAACTCGTGCCGGAGGAGCGGCGCGGCATCACTGAGCTCGACGGCGAAGGCGAAGTCGTGGGCGGAATTGCCGTGGCGCGTTACGGCCAGAACGCGCTCGACGTAATCCGCAACCTGAAGGCCAAGATCGCCGAGATCTCGGCTGCGCTGCCGGAGGGCGTCTCGATCAGGGCGGTGTACGACCGATCTGAGCTGATCCAACGCGCGATCGACACACTCACCTGGACGCTTTTCGAGGAGAGCCTCATCGTCGCCCTGGTTTGCTTCGTGTTCCTTTCGCACGTCAGAAGCGCGCTCGTTGCGATCATCATGCTGCCGATCGGCGTGCTCATTGCCTTCACCGTGATGCACAGGATGGGAATCAATTCGAACATCATGAGCCTGGGGGGCATCGCCGTCGCGATCGGCGCCATGATTGACGCGGCGATCGTCATGATCGAGAACGCGCACAAGCGCCTCGAACGCCTGGCGCCCGATGCGCCGCGTCTCGACGCGATCGTCGATGCATGCAAGGAAGTGGGTCCGGCGCTGTTCTTCAGCCTGATCATCATCACCGTTTCGTTCATGCCGGTATTCACGCTGGAGGCGCAGGAAGGGCGTTTGTTCAGTCCGCTTGCCTACACCAAGACCTTCGCCATGGCAGGAGCGGCGCTATTGTCGATCACCCTGGTGCCGGTGCTGATGCTGCTGTTCATCCGCGGGCGCATTCCGCCGGAGAGCAGCAGCCCGCTGTCGCGCTTTCTGATCCGGGTCTACCAGCCGATCATCGACGCTGCGCTCCGCTGGCGAAAACTGACGATCCTGGCCGCCATGGTCGTGCTTGGGATCACGGTTTATCCGGCGTTGAAGATCGGCACCGAATTCATGCCGGTGCTGAACGAGGGAACGCTGCTCTACATGCCGACAACGCTGCCGTCACTGTCGATGACCAAGGCGGCGGAGATCCTGCAGGCACAGGACAAGATCATCAAGGGCTTCCCGGAGGTCGAATCCGTCTTCGGCAAGGCCGGGCGTGCCAATACGGCAACCGATCCGGCACCCCCCGAGATGTTCGAGACCGTGATCAACCTGAAACCAGAAAGCGAATGGCGCCCGGGCATCACGACGGACAAGCTGATCGCGGAACTCGACGCTGCGCTGCAGTTTCCCGGCATCGCCAACGCATGGACCATGCCGATCAGGGCGCGCATCGACATGCTGGCCACGGGAATCCGGACGCCGATCGGCATAAAGGTCTTTGGAAAGGACGTGGCGGAGATCGAGCGTGTCGCGAAGGAGGTCGAGTCGGTGGTGAAGAAGGTTCCGGGCACAACCAGCGCGTATGCGGAACGATTGACCGGCGGCTATTACATCGATATCGAGCCCGACCGGATGGCGCTTGCCCGTTACGGCCTCGCTGTGGGTGACCTGCAGGACGTGATTGCCACGGCACTGGGTGGCGACATGGTCACCACCACCGTCGAGGGCCTGGAGCGCTACGGCGTCATCGTGCGCTACCCGCGCGACTTCCGTAGCGATCCGCAGGCAATCGCCTCGCAGGTCCTGGTACCCGTGATGGGCACGGATCCACCGGTCGCAATGGGTGCTGCAACGCCAACCCTGAGCGGCGCAATGCTGCCACTCGGGCAGCTGGCGAAAGTACGGCTGATCAAGGGCCCGCCGAACATCCGCACGGAAAATGCGCTACTTGCGGCGTACGTCTACGTGGATATCCGCAACCGTGATATCGGTGGCTACGTCGCTGACGCGCAGAAGGCCGTGCGCGACAACGTCACGTTTCCGCCGGGCTACTACGTCACCTGGAGCGGGCAATTCGAGTACATGGAACGCGCGAAGGCGAAGCTCAAGATCGTCGTGCCGCTCGCCATCGCAATCATCTTTGTGTTGTTGTACCTCAACTTCGGGCGGCTCACCGAGAGCCTCATTGTCATGCTTTCGGTGCCATTCTCGCTGGTGGGCGGCGTCTGGCTGATGTATTTGCTCGGCTACAACATCAGCGTCGCGGTGGTGATTGGCTTCATTGCGCTTGCCGGAGTGGCAGCCCAGACCGGTGTCGTGATGCTGATCTATATCGACAACGCCTGGGAGGCGACCAAGGCGAAGTGCGCGGCGGCAGGGAAGAAGGCGACCGTGCCGGAATTCCGTGCGGCCGTCATGGAAGGCGCCGTGAACCGGGTTAGGCCCAAAATGATGACCGTCATGGCGATCATGGGTGGTTTGCTGCCAATGATGTGGAGCACTGGCACCGGCTCGGAAGTGATGCGCCGCATCGCGGCGCCGATGGTGGGCGGGATGATTTCCTCGACGATTCTCACGCTGATCGTGATTCCGGCGATCTACGCGGCCATCAAGGAAATCGCCATTCGGCGGCCGGGAAACTGAAATACCACGGCATCACGTAGAATCGCGCCATGCAGCAGCGGAAGATCACGGCACCGATAGTCAATCGCGCGCCAGCCCAGGATGGATTCCGGATGCCGGCGGAGTTCGAGCCGCATTCGGGCGCCTGGATGCTGTGGCCCGAGCGTCACGACAACTGGCGCGCTGGCGCAGTGCCCGCGCAGCAGGCCTATGCGGCGGTAGCCGCGGCTATCGCGCGAAGCGAGCCTGTGACGATGTGCGCTTCGGAGCAGCAGTTCCAGAAGGCGCGCGCCGCGCTGCCGGCGACCGTCCGCGTGGTCGAGATGTCATCGGACGATGCCTGGATGCGCGATGTGGGGCCGACATTCGTCGTGGACCAGCGTGGTCGGGTGCGCGGCGTGCACTGGATCTTCAATGCCTGGGGCGGACGATCCGGCGGTCTCTATTGTCCATGGGATCTGGACGCACAGGTTGCAGCGAAGGTTCTCGAGATCGAGCGCTGCCAACGCTACCGTGCACCATTTGTACTGGAAGGCGGCGCCATTCACGTGGATGGCCGCGGGACGCTGCTGACCACCGAGGAATGCCTGCTCAACCCGAACCGGAATCCCGATCTGCGGCGCGGGCAGATCGAGACGCTCTTGCAGCGCTATCTTGCGGTCGAGCAGATCATCTGGCTGCGGCGCGGCGTCTACAAGGACGAGACCGACGGCCACGTGGACAATCTGTGCTGCTTCGTGCGGCCGGGCGAAGTGGCCTTGACCTGGTGCGATGATCCCGATGATCCGCAGTACGACATCTCTCACGAGGCCTATGAAGTACTTCGAACCGCTCGAGATGCGCGCGGCAAGTCACTGAAAGTCCATAAGATTGAGCAACCCGGTCCTTTGTTCATGACGGACGGGGAAGCCGCCGGCATCGAGCAGGTGCCCGGCAGCCGCCAACGCCGCGGCGGCGACCGGCTCGCAGGGTCTTACGTGAATTTCTACATCGCGAATCGCCACATCGTGATGCCGTTGCTCGATGCGCGCACGGACCGGCGCGCAAAAACGCAGATCTCGCGGCTGTTCCCCGGCCGCAAGGTCATTGGCCTGCCCTCGCGTGAAATCCTGTTGGGCGGCGGCAATATCCACTGCATTACGCAACAGCAGCCGCGGCCAGCGCGGCGCCGTTAAGAAAGGGGACGCGCCCCTTTTTGCCGTTTCTGGAAAAAGGGGCGCGTCCCCTTTTTTAGCGGCGCGCCAGCAGGAATACGCCGCTGATCACCAGCAATGCGCCGGCGACGCGCCAGCCGTCCACGGCGCGTACCGGAAATCCCAGCACGCCGTAGTGATCGATGGCGAGCGCGGCGATCATCTGCCCGGTGACCAGCAGCGCCAGAAATGTGGCACCACCGATCAGCGGTCCGAATGCGGTCGAGGCGGCGATGAACATGGCACCCAGCAGGCCCGCACTCCAGGCCCACCAGGGCGCATCACCCGCCTGCGCAAGCGCGGGCAGGGATCCGCGGCCCAGCAGGACGATCAGGAACAACACCAGCGTGCCGACTGCGAAGTTGATCAGGGCAGCTGCCATCGGCGAGCCGACGTACTGGCGCATCGTTGCATTGACGCCGATCTGAACGGCGAGAGACGCGCCGACCAGTGAAGTCACGATCATCGCAGCGTAGTACATGATCTCAGTCCTCCCGCCAGGCCAGCTCGACGAAAGCTGCGCGGCCCCGGCCTGGAAAGTAACGATAGTTGCCGAATGCGAAATCGGCGCGGTCGGCGTATTCGGCATCGAGCAGGTTCGTCACGCGCATTGCAATGGTCCAGGCGGAGCGAAGCTGCCAGGATAGTCGCAGGTTCAGGAGATCGTGGCCATCATAGCGCGCCGTATTGGCGGCGTTGGCCCAGTAGCGGCCCACATGCAGCCACTCAAGCTCCGCGGCGAGCGTCGCTGCATCATGTCGCAGCCAGAGCGAATGAATCTCGCGCGGCGCCGTATCGACGTCATTTCCCGATGTGATCTGCTCACCTTGTTCGACAGCCGCCGTGAACCGGTATTCGTGCCTTGCGATCGTTCCGCTGCCGGCAATTGTCCATCGCCCGGCGAAGCCCCAGTCGAAGTCGTACTCGAGACCCTGGTGCCGCGTGCGTCCGTCGCTGACGTTGAAACCCGCGGAGTCGCGCAGGATCACGTTGCGCTTGTCCATCGTGAATGCGGCGAGATCCAGTGCAGCTGACGCGCCGCGCCAGCGCAACCCGAGTTCGACAGCGTCGGCGCGTTCGGAGTCGAGACCGGCGACAGACTGCTGGCGCTGAAGGCGGTAGAGTTCGGTGACTTCCGGCGCGCGGAAGCCGCTGGCCAGCGCAAGGTATGCGGCGATGCCCTCGGCAGGCCGCCAGACGAGGCCCAGTCGCGGCGCGAAATTGGCAAAGTCATCGGAACGATCGGCCGGCCGAGAATAGAGGCAGCCACCCGTGCAGGGCACGCCATTCTCGTCGGTGTTGCCGTCGATCATGTGATTGTCGTAGTCGTAGCCAACCTGCTCGAGCCGTGCTCCGGCTTCGAGCGACCAGGTCGATGCAAACGTCCGCCGCCACTGTGCGTAGGCTGCAAGTACCCGTGAGTCCACGTCATAGTCGTAGTGGCGGCCGGCGGGGCGGATGGCATTCGCCGCCGGCGTGCCGCCGGTGGTCGGGCCGTCCTGGAATTGCAGCAGCTTGCTGGCCGCGAGCTCCGAGTCGGCACCGAGCAGCAGCTCACCGCCGGCAACATCTGCGAAAGCCTGCGAGAAAAGGAGCCCGGCGCTGTCCTGGCCATTCTCTTCGACCGGCTGACCGAGCAGGAAGTGCTGCAGGAAGTCCATGCGCGAACTGCGCAGGTAACCGCGCAGTTCGAGACCGGAGCCGTTCCGGTAGCGGACCGTGAATCGCCCGCTTTGCGCCTTTCGATAGGCCTCGGGATTCGGATTCGAACGCGCCAGCGCCGCGTCGCGATAAGCGTCTTCACCGACGATGAAACCGGCAGTCTGCTGGTCGAGATTCGTCGCCGACAGTCGCAACGTCAGCTCACCGGTGTAGAGCGGCTGCGTCATTACGGCATTCAGCTTCTGCTCCGTGAAACCAGAAGATTCCCGCCAGCCGCCATCGTCGGTTGCATGCAATGCGACGCCGCGTCCCCGTCGACCCGATTCGTCGGAAGCCATGAACCGGATGCGCCGGTAGGCGTCGTTGCCGGCCTCCAGCGCGACGCCGATTGCCGGCAACTGGTCCGGCAGCGGCGGAATGATGTTGATGATGCCGTGCACCGCGCTTGATCCAAATAATGCGCTGCCGGGCCCGCGAAGAATTTCGACGGCCGCGGCCTGCTCGACGTTGACCTCGAAGAGTTCATTGACATTGCAGGACCCGACCGGCCGGATCGGAATGCTGTCTTCGAGTACCAGCACGGCGCCGCAGGCGCCGGCGCCCGTCAGCACGGGCGAGCGCAACGCCGTCAGCGATTCCTGTCCGCTGCCGCGCTGGATCATCGTCCCGGGCGCGCGGTTCAGGAGTTCTGAGGAATGCGTCGGGCCGGTCAGCCAGATTGCGCCGGCTTCGACGCGTGTCGCGCTGCCCGGATAGTCCATGATTGCGAGCGGGCTTCGCGTGGCCGTGACGATCACCTCGTCGAGCGACTCCGCCGCTGGCGCATGTAGCATCGCGAGCAGTGAAATCGCGGCGGAAATACCGGCTGGCTTGGGCACGGCTGCGATTATCGGCGAGGATGCGCTAGATTGTCGCGGCGAACCCCGCGGGGGACTGGCATGCAGAAGCTGATCGGCATTGCGTTGGCGGTCATCGGGGCCCTGGCCGTATCCGGCATCGCGCTCCATCGCGGCGAGCCCATCAATGCCATCTGGCTGCTGACGGCGGCGGCCTGCCTCTACACGATCGGTTATCGGTTCTACGCGGCCTGGATCACGGCCAGGGTGCTCGCCACGGATGCCACCCGTGCCACACCGGCAGAGCGGCTCGACAATGGCCGCGATTTCGTGCCGACCCCGCGCTGGGTCGTATTCGGGCATCACTTTGCGGCGATCGCCGGGCCCGGGCCGCTGATCGGACCCACGCTCGCCGCCCAGTTCGGTTACCTGCCCGGCACGCTCTGGATCCTGATCGGATCCGTGATCGGCGGCTGCGTCCAGGACATGGTGATCCTGTTTCTCTCGACGCGGCGCAATGGCCGCTCGCTCGGCCAGATGGCGCGCGATGAACTCGGACCCGTCGGCGGTTTCGCGGCATTGTTCGGCACGCTGGCGATCATGATCATCCTGATCGCGGTGCTTGGCCTCGTGGTCGTGAACGCGATGAAGCACAGCCCCTGGGCCAGTGCCACGGTGTTCGCGACCATACCGATCGCCATGCTGGTCGGGTTCTACATGCGCGGCATCCGGCCGGGCCGCGTCGTCGAGGGCTCGGCTATCGGCATTGCGCTCCTGTTGTTCGCCGTCGTCGGGGGCGGCTGGGTCGATCATCACCCGGTGCTTCGCGTGTGGTTCGATCACGATGGCCCCGCACTCGCCTGGTTCGTGATGGGTTACGGGTTCTGCGCCGCGATCCTGCCGGTCTGGATGCTGCTCGCGCCGCGGGATTACCTGTCCACATTCCTGAAGCTCGGCACGGTCATGCTGCTTGCGATCGCGATCCTGGTCATGCAGCCCGAACTCAAGATGCCCGCGCTCACGCGTTTCATCGATGGCACAGGCCCGATATTTTCCGGAAAGCTGTTTCCATTCGTGTTCATCACGATCGCCTGCGGCGCGATCTCCGGTTTCCATTCACTCATCGCAAGCGGCACGACGCCGAAACTCATCCGCACCGAGGCCGACGTGCGGCTCGTGGGCTACGGCTCGATGATGCTCGAGTCCTTCGTCGCGATCATGGCGATGATTGCGGCGACACTGCTGGATCCCGGCGTGTACTTTGCGATCAACAGCTCGCTGGCGGCGCTCGGGGGAACGCCGGCTGCTGCAGTCGCGACGCTGACGTCCTGGGGCTTTCCGGTGACGATGGATCAGATGCAGGCGCTTGCGAATGAAGTCGGCGAGGCGACACTTTTTGCACGTACCGGGGGCGCGCCATCACTCGCCGTCGGCATGGCGAGCATTTTTTCGAGCGTCTTCGGGGCCCGTCTGCTCGCGGTCTGGTACCACTTTGCGATCATGTTCGAGGCGGTATTCATCCTGACCACGCTCGACGCGGGTACGCGCGTCGGACGCTTCATGGTGCAGGATGCACTCGGGCAGTTCTGGGAGCCGCTCGGCCGCACGTCCTGGTATCCCTCGGTGATCCTGGCGAGCGCGCTGGTGGTGACCGGCTGGGGTTATTTCCTGTATGTCGGCGTCATCGACCCTTATGGCGGCATCAACATCCTGTGGCCGCTGTTCGGCATCGCGAACCAGATGCTCGCGGGCATCGCGCTGACCATTGCAACGGCGATTTTCATCAAGACCGGTCGTGCGCGCCATTGCTGGGTCACCGGGGTTCCGCTCGCGTGGCTGGCTGTCGTGACATCGACGGCGGCCTGGCAGAAATTGTTCAGCACGGATCCCAAGGTGGGCTTTCTCGCCGGCGCGGCGGATCTTGCCGGAAAACTGGGGGCCGGCGCGCTGGACGCGGACAAGGCGGCCGTCGCGGGAAAGCTCATGGTCAATCTGCGGGTCGACGCGGCGCTGACCGCATTCTTCCTGCTGGTGCTGTGGGCCGTAATTCTCGACATGCTGCGGGTTGGCTGGCGCGCGTATCGCGGGGAACCCCTCACTCCGGCCGCAGAAGCGCCGTACCAGCGTACGCAGTACGCGGGAGTCACCGATGCCTGATCGGTCAATCCTGAAAGCGATCTGTCACATCCCTGCAAGGCTCGGCTCGCGATTTCGCGACATCGTCAGGGGCGCATCGGGCCTGCTGGCCTACGAGCAATACCTTGCGCACCTGCGCGCAAATCACCCCGAGATTCCGCCGATGTCGCGTGAGCAGTTCTTCCGGGCCGATCTGACCGCTCGCTGGCAAGGCGTCCGCAGATGCTGCTGAATAATGCCGGGCCAGGCGCGTGCTACGATCGGGCGGGCCGGATGGATCCCCGAGATGTCCCGACTAAGCACGCTCACGCTCTGCCTGCTGATCGCCGCACCCGCCCTGGCGCAGCAGGCGCCTGCTGACGAACCGGCGCCGCGCCCGCGCATCGGACTCGTGCTGTCCGGTGGCGGTGCGCGTGGCCTTGCACATGTCGGCGTGCTCAAAGTGCTCGATGAGCTGCACGTGCCGGTGGATGCGATCGCAGGCACCAGCATGGGCGCAGTTATCGGCGGCCTCTACGCCTCGGGAATGACGGCGGCGGAAATCGATTCGCTGGTGCGGTCGGTCGACTGGAATTCCGCATTCAGCGATCGCCCGCCGCGCAGCGACCTGAGCCCCCGGCGCAAGCAGGATGATCGCGAATTCCTGGTCCGCTTCCCGCTTGGCCTGAAGGCCGGCAGGTTCCGCATGCCACGCGGCCTCATCCAGGGACAGAAACTGGCGCAGATCCTGCGCCGCGAAACCATCGCGGTCGCAGCCGTGACTGACTTTGACAGGCTGCCAACCCGCTTTCGTGCGATCGCGACCGACCTCGAGACCGGCGATCGCTGCGTGCTTGCGGACGGTGACCTGACCGAGTCCATGCGTGCCAGCATGTCCGCGCCCGGCGTGTTCGCGCCGGTCGAGTTGAATGGCCGGCTGCTCGTTGACGGCGGCCTGGTCGAAAACCTGCCGGTGGATGTCGCCAAGGAAATGGGTGTCGACATCGTCATTGCAGTGGATGTCGGATCGCAGCCGGTTGATCGCCGCGAACTCAATTCGGCGCTCGCGGTTTCCAACCAGATGCTCACCATCATGATGCAGCGCGAAACCGACCGGCAGCGCGAACTGCTCGTGGATGGAGACGTGCTGATCGAGCCACAGTTTGGCGTCATGCGATCGGTCGATTTCACGGTCATCGACCGCACGATCGCGCTAGGCATCGACGGTGCGCGCGGGCAGGCGACACGTCTGGCTGCGCTCCGTGTCGACGATGCACAGTGGCGGCAATTCGTCGCCGCTCGGGCAGCCGCCAAGCCGGAACTCCCGGAGGTCCGGTTCGTTCGAGTTGACGCCAAATCCGGCCGTTATCGCGATCGCATCGAGACGGAACTCGCGCCGGTGGTCGGGAAAAGACTGGATCCCGGCACGCTGGAGCAACGCATGTCGCGTCTGTACGGCGACGATAACTTCGAATCGCTCGATTACAGAATCGTCCGGGATCACGAGGCAGAGGGCATCGAGGTAGCCGCCCGCCGCAAGAGCTGGGGACCGAACTACGTCCGGTTCGTTTTCGAGCTGCAGGACGACTTCGAAGGCTCCAACAGCTTCAATGCCGGCATCCGGGTCCAGGTGACCGAGGTCAACAAGTACGGTGCCGAGTGGCAGTCGGACCTGCGTGTCGGAGCGAGTCCACGCTTCAGCACGGAGTTCTACCAGCCGATCGGTTATGCCTGGAACTGGTTCGTCGCCCCGCGGCTGCTGGTCGAGCGGCGAAACTTCGACATCATTTCCGAAGACCAGCGGCTCGCAACCTACCGTTTGCGCAACCAGGAAGCGGGGCTGGATGTCGGTCGCGAGTTCGGCAACTGGGGTGAATTGCGCCTCGGCCTGATCCGTGGCCAGGGTGACCAGCGGTTGCTGGTCGGCGATCCTGCGAATCCGGACCTGCCGCCAACATCGAACTTCCAACGCGGCGAGATGTACTCGCGCTTCACGCTGGACGGGCTGGATGACGTCTATTTCCCGCGGCATGGCGAATCGTTGACATTGCAGTGGAACGGTTCGCGCAAGGGGCTGGGCGCGGACGGCAGCGCGGACCGGATCTCCTTCGACTGGATGCTGGCGCATTCCTGGGATCGAAGCACCGTATTGTTGTGGACCACGGCCGGTGCCGTCGTATCGGGTCCGCTGGACGCGGTCCAGGACTTCTATTCGCTGGGCGGGTTGTTCAACCTGTCGGGCCTGCCAGCCGGATCGCTGAGCGGCCCGCATTTCGGCATTGCGCGCGCACTCTACTATCGGCGCATCGGCAGCGGCGGTGAAGGGTTCCTGAGCATGCCGACCTATGCCGGCGTGTCGATCGAGATCGGAAATGTATGGGCGCGGCGCAGCGATATTGATTTCGACTCCGCGCGTCTCAATGGTGCGGCTTTCCTGGGCTTCGATACCTTCCTGGGCCCGATCTATCTCGCCGCCGGTGTGGACGAGTTCGGTGGGCGCAGCTTCTACCTGTTGCTGGGCCGCGCGCGCTAGGCCTGCTCGATTTCTTCAAGGACGATCGAAGGCTCGTCGCCGCGGCGTGAATAAAGATGCCGGCTCGCCATGTCGGCAAGCACTGCATCGCGTTCCCGCACGCTCCCAAACCAATGCAACGTCTGCCAGTCCGGGCCGACCAGCTTCGTAAACGGGTCGCCTGGCCTCAGCCGGACCCGGATGCCGAATGGCCGCGCCGCGGGGAGCGGTGCGCTCAGGTTGTGTTCGTTCGATATGCCCATGACGTCACGATAGCGAATCCGTGCCGGCGCGCCAAATGCACTTCCCTAGAACCGGCGGTCGCCGGCGCCCTCGCGATCCGCCCAGCCCAGCAACCTGCGCGTGATGAACCAGTACACGGGTTTGCCGGTCGCCATCCACAGGCGCGACACCGGTGCCGGAGTCGCGAGGATGCGTCGCTCGCGAGCCGTCAGCCGCTCCGGGCAATAGCTGCGCTTGTGCTTCAGAAGGTGCCGCAGGTCCTCTCGCGCCAGCATGCGGAACAGCCGGCCGCGCCGCTTCGACACCGTGGCAAGCTGGAAGTCCACAAGTGCCGGCGCGCCAAGCGGGGTGACCAGCCAGTTCGGCTCCTTCGCGAGGTCGTTGTGCGCCACGCCCCGCCGGTGCAGCGCCGCGACCAACCGGTGAGCGCGGCGGAAGTAGTCGGGATTGCGCGGACTTGCGAGCTGCATCGGGCGGCCTTCAATCCATTCGCGGCGCAGGCAGTCGGCTTCGACCCCGAGCAGTCGCGGCGTGCCCGGAAGGCCGTCGAGCCGGGACAGGGCCTGCGCTTCGCGATGGCAGAGGCGGCGCGCAAGCCAGGACAGCCACCAGCGCGCGGTTCCCGGGTCGCGAACCACGACGGCCTGCCCGCGCTCCTGTTCGAGCATCATCCGGCCGAACAAATCGGACTTCAGTAGCTGCATCAGCGCGCTTCAGGGCAGCCGGAAAAGCGCCGGCCAGCCACCCCCCGCACGGAGCTGCTCGATCACCAGGACCAGCAGCCACAGGCCGAGGAAGGATGCCGCATCGAGGAAGGCTTTGCGGTAGATCCGCAGCGGCACGGTGACGGACTCAGGCATCCGCTTCTGCGACCAGTCGGGCCAGAATGCGGGTACTGACGCGCAGTATTCGTGCCAGGCCTCGCCATGCGCCGACAGCAGCGCCGCATCTTCCCGGCGGGCGGCCGTGAAGACAATCGCGCCGATCGCAAGCGGCAGTGCAATCGTCATGGTCAGCGAAAGCGTCGTCAGGCCAATGCCGGTCGCTCCGACAACGGAACCCAGGTACAGGGGATGGCGGCACAGGGAGAACGGGCCCTCGCGCACGAGCTGTTCGTCTTTGCGGCCAGCGATGAAGAGCGTGATCCAGAGCCGTCCCAGGACGGCCGCGACGACCAGCAGAAATCCGGCGGCCTGGGCAAGCATCGTAAAGCCGCCCTGCAGTATGCGGCCATCGCTCGTCGCTACCAGCGCGAGAACCAGCAGGTAGAGTGCCTGCGTCACCCGGATTCTTGGCGTACTGCCGGAGGTCGTCACTCACTCATTGTAAGATAGCCGGACGATGCGCAAGACGACGATGCCGACCGCCAGGGACTCGTTGCCGGGACGCCCGGTTCCGATGCAGGTGCCGGAGCGCCATTTCGTCAATGGCAATCGTCTCTCGCCGCCGATTCCTGAGGGTCTGCAACTCGCCATGTTCGGTATGGGCTGCTTCTGGGGCGCCGAGCGGCTGTTCTGGGAATTGCCGGGCGTCCATTCCACTGCCGCGGGCTATGCAGGCGGATTCACGCCGAACCCGACTTACCAGGAAGTGTGCACGGGCATGACGGGACACACCGAAGTCGTGCGAGTCGTGTTCGATCCGTCGCGCATCGGCTATCCCGAGTTGCTCAAGTGCTTCTGGGAATCGCATGACCCGACCCAGGGCATGCGTCAGGGCGGCGACGTCGGCACGCAATACCGATCTGCTATCTACGCGACCGACGAGATGCAGTTGCGTCTGGCGCAGGAATCGAAAGCAGCCTACCAGCGCGCACTCACCGCCGCCGGCCACAGCCGGCCGATCTCGACGGAAGTGCTGCCGGCGCCGGCTTTCTATTACGCCGAGGAGTACCACCAGCAGTATCTGGCCAAGAACCCGGCCGGCTTTTGCGGCCTCGACGGTACCGGGGTCGCGTGCCCGACGGAACTCGGCATCGCGTGAGCCAGGCTGCGGGCAGGGCGAATTGTTGACAGTCGCATCTTCGCCATGCTGTCATGCGCCGTCCCTGCACCGAGCGAGGCCATGACGCACCAGCGACCCGTGACTGCCAACTCATCGATACGCGTAACGACCGCCGCGCGCCCGATGATTTCGTCTGCGCTGCTGCCCGGCGAGCTGCTGCTTAGGCGGCACAGGTGCGGGCTGCCGGGCTGACACCCGGAAAGATCTGGAATCCAGAAACCCCGCACCGGCTACAGGCCGATGCGGGGTTTGTTTTTTGTACCGTGAGATCGGAAAGGATCATTGTGATATGAACGCCCCGGACGTCGATCGCGTGAAGATATTTGATACGACCCTGCGCGACGGCGAGCAATCGCCCGGCTGCAGCATGACGCTGGAAGAGAAGCTGCGTGTCGCCAGGGCGCTTGCCGACCTCGGTGTCGACGTCATCGAGGCGGGGTTCCCGGCCGCTTCGCGCGGGGACTGGGAATCCGTGGCTGCGGTCGCCGAACAGGTGCATGGGCCCGTCATTTGCGCGCTCGCGCGCTGCAACGGCGATGACATCAACGGCGCCTGGTCCGCTCTCGGGGCGGCAGCGCGGCCGAGGTTGCACGTGTTCCTGGCGACCAGTGCGATTCATCTTGAACACAAACTCAAGATGGCTCGCGACCAGATCATCCGGCTGGCGGTTGAGGGCGTGCGCCACGCTCGCAGTCTTTGCGATGACGTCGAGTTCTCGCCGGAGGATGCTTCGCGGACGGATCTCGACTTCCTGGCCGAAGTGGTGCAGGCGGTCGTGGACGCGGGTGCCCGAACGATCAATATCCCGGACACGGTCGGTTACACGACGCCGCAGGAATTCAATGAAACATTCACCCACCTCCGAAACAGGGTGCGTGGCATCGAAGGCGTCACGCTGTCGGTGCACTGTCACGACGATCTGGGCATGGCGGTTGCGAACAGCCTGAGCGCCGTGCGCGCGGGCGCGCGCCAGATCGAGTGCACGATCAATGGCATCGGCGAGCGCGCTGGCAACTGCTCGATGGAAGAAGTCGTCATGGCGCTTGCGGTGCGGGCGGGGGCCTTCGGCGTGCGCACTGGAATCCGCACTCACCGCCTGTATCCGACCTGCCGGCTGGTGTCGGCCATCACGGGCATGCCGATTCCGCGCAACAAGGCAATTACCGGCGAGAATGCCTTTGCGCACGAGTCGGGTATCCACCAGCACGGCATGCTGCGTCACTCGACCACCTACGAAATCATGCGGCCGCAGGATGTCGGGCTCTCGCGCAGCAATCTGGTCCTCGGTAAACACAGCGGCAGGCATGCGTTTCGCGAGCGCGTACGGGAGCTGGGTTTCGAACTAGATGAGGAAGAGCTCGGCAGGGTCTTTGTTCGCTTCAAGGCGCTTGCCGATCTGAAAAAGGAGCTTTTCGACGGCGATATCGAGGCGCTGGTGCTGCAAATTGAAAGCGGCACCGGCGGGCCCTGGACGCTCGAGCGGCTCGCTACCTCCGCTTCGACCGGTGAACTTGCGCAAGCCACCGTCGAGTTGGCCCATGCTGACGGCCGGCGAATCAGTCAGGCTGCGCGCGGCGACGGTCCGGTGGACGCCGCATTGACGGCGATCGAGGAGGCGATCGGGCTACCGGTGCGGCTGCGCAAGTTCGAGGTGCGCAGCGTCAGTGAAGGTGAGGACGCCCAGGGCGAGGCGCTGGTGACCGTTGAGTGCGACGGCCGCACCTATCGCGGCAGCAGCGTCAGTACAAATATCGTCGAGTCCGGCGTGCGGGCTTTTCTCGAGGTCGTCAACCGCATCGAGCTGTCACGCCAGAGTGGTCGCCAGCCGCCGCGGTCCGCCGGCAATGAGCAGGCCGTGCAGGGAGCCGCATGACCGCATTGTCGATGTTCGAAAAAATCTGGCGTGCGCACGAGGTTGCGCCGGAATCCGCCGAAACGCCGGCGGTGCTCTACATTGATCTGCACCTGGTCCACGAGGTCACCTCGCCCCAGGCCTTCGCATTGCTGCGTTCCCGCGGAATTCCAGTGCGCCGGCCCGACCGCACGCTTGCGACACTCGATCACTCGACGCCGACCGATTCGCGGCAGGTCTTCGGTGGCGTCCCGATCCGGTTTGAATCGGCTGCCCGGCAGATCGCGGAGCTGGAACGCAATGCGGCCGATTTCGGGATCGAGTTGCTGGGACTCAAGGATCAGCGGCGCGGCATCGTTCACGTCATCGGTCCCGAACTCGGAATGACGCAGCCGGGCATGACCATCGTCTGTGGCGACAGCCACACCAGCACTCACGGCGCATTTGGCACGCTCGCCTTCGGCATCGGCACGACCGAGCTTGGGCATGTGCTGGCGACGCAATGCCTGTTGCAGCGCAAGCCCAGGACACTTGCGGTCGAGGTCGGCGGCGGACTGTCGCCCGGTGTCAGCGCCAAGGACCTGGTGCTCGCAATCATTGGCCGCCTGGGCGTTTCGGGCGGGGCGGGGCAGGTCATCGAATACCGCGGCGACGCGATCCGCGCACTCTCAATGGACGAGCGCATGACGGTCTGCAACATGTCCATCGAGGCCGGCGCCAGAGCCGGCATGATTGCACCGGACGAAACGACCTTCGCGTATCTGCGTGGCCGTCCGCGCGTGCCAGCCGGGGCGGCATGGGAACGTGCGCTCGATGACTGGCGGCACCTGCCGAGCGACGCCGGCGCGGAGTTCGACCGGGTCGTGACCATCGGGGCTGCGCAGATCGAGCCGATGATCACCTATGGCACGAACCCGGGAATGGTGGCAGCGGTTGGCGGCCGCATCCCGGAACGCGGAGACGAGGCCTTCCTGAAGGCAATGCACTACATGGGCTTCGAGCCGGGCGAAGCACTTGCGGGCAAACGAATCGACGTCGTATTCATCGGCAGCTGCACGAATTCCCGGCTGTCGGATCTTCGGGCCGCCGCATCCATGATGCGCGGCCGCAAGGTAGCGCAAGGCGTGCGCGCGCTGATCGTGCCCGGATCGCAGCAGGTCAAGCGCGAGGCCGAGGCGGAAGGCCTGCACGACGTGTTCACGGCGGCGGGCGCCGAATGGCGCGAATCGGGTTGCTCGATGTGCATTGGCATGAATGGCGATACCGCCGCTGCGGGTCATTACGTCGTCAGCACCAGTAACCGCAATTTCGAGGGTCGCCAGGGGCGGGGGGCGCGAACATTGCTCGCGAGCCCTGCGACCGCGGCGGCCGCAGCGGTCACCGGGCGCATCACCGATCCGCGCGAGTTGATCACCTGAACCGGTGGAGTGACTGAAGCATGGAAGCCATCCGACGGATCCGCTCGCGCACGGTCGTATTGCCGGCCGCCGACATTGACACCGACCAGATCATCCCGGCGCGTTTCCTGACGACGACGACTCGCGACGGACTTGCCCGTGCGCTGTTCGCGGACTGGCGCTTCGATGCGAATGGCCGCCCGCGCCCGGAGTTCGTGCTGAATCGCCCGGAATCGTCCGGTTGCGCCATCCTCGTGGCTGGCCGCAACTTCGGTTGCGGCTCATCACGCGAGCACGCCCCGTGGGCGCTATACGACCACGGCATCCGCGCGGTCATCAGCACCGCGATCGCCGATATCTTCTTCAATAATTCGCTGAAGAACGGCTTGCTGCCGGTGCTGGTCGACGAGGACTTCCACGCATGGCTGCTGGCCAATCCGGGTGCCGAGGTCGAGATCGATCTCGAAGCGACGACGATCACGCTGCCGGACGGCCGCTTTGCGAAGTTTCCGATTGAAGCATTCGCGCGACATTGCCTGCTGCAAGGGACGGACGAAATCGGTTACCTGCTGTCGCAGGCGCCTGCAATTGCCGCATTCGAGCGGGCCAGGACGCGGTGAGGGCACGGATCGCAGTCCTGCCCGGCGATGGCATCGGTCCTGAAGTGACAGCCGAGGCGGTGCGCTGTCTGCGCGCAATTGCCGCGCGATTCCACCATGATTTCGAAATGGTTGAGGCGCCGATCGGCGCCGCGGCGATGGACGCCGGTCTGGAACCGTTGCCACCCGCGACACTCGCGCTCGCGCGCGACTCCGACGCCATCCTGTTTGGTGCCATCGGTTCGCCACGCTACGCTGATCCGGAAGCAAAGCTGCGGCCAGAGCAGGCGATCCTGGGGCTGCGGCGTGAACTCGGCTTGTTTGCGAACCTGCGCCCCGTCGTGCCGCACAAGGCGCTGCGTCATGCATCGCCACTGAAAGATGCGATGCTGGATGGCGTCGATCTGCTGATCGTGCGCGAGCTGACCGGCGGCATCTATTTCGGGCGTCAGCAGCGGGAGGATGATGCGGCGACTGATGAATGCCGCTACACGGTAGCGGAGGTCGAACGCATCACGCGCGTTGCCGCGCGGCTCGCGCGCGCACGACGGCGCAAGGTCACATCAGTGGACAAGGCCAATGTCCTTGAGACTTCGCGTCTCTGGCGGCAGGTCGTCACGCAGGTAATGCGCGAGTTTCCCGAGCTTCAACTCGAGCATCAGCTGGTCGATTCCGCGGCAATGCTGCTGCTGACGCGACCGGCCAGCTATGACGTAATTGTGACGGAAAATCTGTTCGGAGACATACTGAGCGACGAGGCCGCAGCGCTCGCGGGATCGCTCGGCCTCTTGCCGTCGGCGTCGCTCGGCGAAGGCACGCTTGGCTTGTACGAGCCGATCCACGGTTCCGCACCGGATATCGCCGGACGCGGTATCGCGAATCCATATGGTGCGATCGGGAGCGCGGCGCTTCTGCTGCGTCATTCGCTTGGCCTTCAGAGCGAAGCGGCGACACTCGAGACGGCAATTGCCGGCGCGATTGCCGCCGGTGTGCTGACGGCCGATCTCGCGGCGCAAGGCACGGAAGCCGCCGACACGCGCGCGGCGGGAGCCGCCGTATTGGAGCGCCTCTAGCCGGTTGCGACTGCTAATCGGTGACGGCGCCCTCGGCGGCGCTACCCACCAGGCGACGATACTTTCCGAGCACGCCCCTCAGCACGTCGAATGTCGGGGCGCGCCATGCCTTGCGGCGCTGGGTGAGCTCGCCTTCGGAGATGCGCAAGTGGATCGCGCGGGATTGCGCGTCAATCGTGATCTCATCGCCATCGTGCACCAGGGCGATCGGTCCCCCGACGGCGGCTTCAGGCGTGACGTGGCCCACGACGAAACCGTGGCTGCCTCCGGAAAATCGGCCGTCGGTGATCAGCGCTACGGCGTTGCCGAGGCCGCGGCCCATGATCGCCGAGGTCGGTGCCAGCATCTCGCGCATGCCCGGTCCGCCCTTTGGACCCTCGTAGCGGATCACGATCACGTCGCCGCGTTCGATGCCACCGTCCAGTATCGCCTGCAGGCATTGTTCTTCGGAGTCAAACACTCGCGCCTTGCCGGTGAACTGCATTCCCTCCTTGCCGGTGATCTTCGCCACCGCACCGGTCGGCGCCAGGTTTCCGTACAGGACAACCAGGTGGCTGTCGGCCTTGATCGGATCGTCGAAGCCGCGCACGACTTTCTGAGCGGGCGGATAGCCATTGACCCCCGCTAGATTCTCGGCGACTGTTCGACCAGTCACCGTCAGGCAATCGCCATGCAGCAGGCCTTTGTCGAGCAGCATCCTGAGCAGCGGCGTCAGGCCGCCGATGGCGACGAGCTCCGACATCAGGTACTTGCCGCTCGGCTTGAGGTCTGCGAGTACCGGGACACGTTTGCCAATCCTGGTGAAATCATCGAGTTCGAGCGGCACGCGAGCGGCCCGCGCCATCGCCAGCAAATGCAGAACCGCGTTAGTTGATCCGCCGAGCGCAATGACCGAGGTGATAGCGTTCTCGAAGGCTTCGCGGGTCAGTATCGCCGACGGGCGCAGATCGCGTTCCAGGAGCCGCATGACTGCTTCACCCGCGCCCCGGCAATCGAGCCGCTTGGCGTCGGAAACGGCTTCCTGCGCGGAGCTGTTCGGCAAACTCATGCCGAGCGCCTCGATGGCGGAAGCCATGGTGTTGGCCGTGTACATGCCGCCGCAGGAGCCCGGCCCGGGAATGGCCGTATGCTCGATTTCGGCAAGGCCTGAATCGTCGAGTGCGCCGCTCGCATGGCGGCCCACGGCCTCGAATACCGAGACGATGTCGCGCCCCTCGGCTCCGGGGCGGATGGTGCCGCCGTAGACGAACACCGCCGGACGGTCGAGTCGCGCGATGGCCATCAGGCAACCCGGCATGTTCTTGTCACAGCCGCCGATGGCGATGACGCCGTCAAAACCCTGAGCACCGGCGACGGTCTCGATCGAATCGGCAATGATCTCGCGCGACACCAGCGAGAAGCGCATGCCTGGCGTCCCCATCGAGATCCCATCCGAAACAGTGATCGTGTTGAACAGCACGTCGCGGCCGCCGGCAGCACGCACGCCCTCGCCAGCGGCCTGGGCCAGCTCATTGATATGCATGTTGCATGGCGTGACCATGCTCCAGGTCGAAGCGATGCCGATCTGCGGGCGAGCGAAATCCGCATCGCTGAAACCCACCGCCCGCAGCATCGCGCGGTTCGGCGACCGCTCAGCGCCGTCGACGACGAGCCGGGAATACCTGCGTTTATGCGATCCGGTCATGGTTTGATGATAGCCGCAGCCTGCGGCGAAACTCCACCGTTGTTGACAGCAGGCACGCAGGTCGTCGATGATCGGTTCATGTGCAAGAACCGTCGATTTGGCTTCTTTTTTGCGACCACTCGGAGGTGTCGGCCGACGGCGTAGTTGCACGTAGCGAATTCCAGGCAATACCCGAAACCCCGCACCGGCCGACCGCTGCGGGGTTTTTGTTTGTGGACTCGACAGGGAGCGATCATGAATAGCGACATTGGTGAGATCCGCCGGCGCATCGACGCCATCGATGAGCAGATCCAGGCCTTGATCAACGACCGTGCACGGCTCGCCCGCGAGGTCGGCGCCAGCAAGCAGGCCAGTGCCACGATCGAATTCTATCGACCGGAGCGCGAGGCAGAAGTATTGCGCCAGGTCCTTGCGCGCAATCGCGGACCGTTGAAGGACGAGGAGATGCTGCGGCTGTTCCGGGAGATCATGTCGGCCTGCCTGGCGCAGCAGGGACCGTTGAAGGTCGCGTTTCTCGGTCCCGAAGGCACGTTCACGCATGCCGCGGTCACGCGTCACTTCGGGCATTCGGTGCGTGCCCTGCCATTGCCGGACATCGGGGATGTATTCCACGAAGTCGAGTCGGGCAGCGCCGACTTCGGCGTCGTACCGATCGAGAATTCAACGGAGGGCACAGTCCGCCACACGCTCGACATGTTCATGTCGTCGCCACTGAAGATCTGTGGCGAGGTGGAACTTTCCATTCGTCACCACCTGCTGGGTCGCATGCGCTCGCTGGAGGATGTCCGCCGCGTTTGCGCCCATGGCCAGGCGCTGGCGCAATGTCGTGCGACGCTTGACGGCATCCTGCCGGGCATCGAGAAGATATCGGTATCAAGCAATGCCGAGGGTGCGCGCAGAGCCCGCGACGAATCTGGCACGGCCGCTATCGCCAGCGAAGTTGCGGCGCAGATATACGGACTCGAAACGCTGGTCGCCGAGATTGAGGACCGTCCCGACAACACGACGCGGTTCCATGTCGTCGGACGCACGTTGCTCGCGCCCAGCGGACGCGACAAGACCACGATCCTGATGTCGATCGCCGATACGGAATCGCCGGGGGCGCTGCACCGGCTGCTCGAGCCGCTTGCCCGGTACGGGGTCAGCATGACGCGGATCGAATCGCGGCCATCCCGTCAGCGGAAATGGCATTACGTATTCTTCGCTGACCTCGATGGTCATGCGACGGACCCCAAGGTGGCGGCAGCGCTCGAGGAGTTGGCCCGGACTGCGTCGCTGTTCAAGGTGCTTGGGGCCTATCCATGCGGGGTTTAGCCCGCGATTTCTGACCATTTCGAGCCTTCTTGCGCAAGTGCTTGACTTGCCAGATTGGTTAAAAGAATATGCCTTGCATGCGTAGTGCGCCCCCGCATTCGACCAGTTCAAGCGTGATACCGGTGTCATCGCCGGTGAATGGCGTTCTCGCCGGTTCTTTGTTTGTCGTCAGCCTGCTCGTAATCCTCATTACCAGAGGTACGGGGTGGTTGTGAGCTGACGGCCAGAAGCCAAACTCAAATCTGAACCCCGCACCGGTCAAGCCGCTGCGGGGTTTGTCGTTTTTTGGGCCCCGGGAAACCGGATCGAATGAAGTCTGATTGAGGAAGACCAAGATGAAGCTTTACTTCGAGAGCGACGCAGATCCGAAAGTACTGACCGACGGACCGATTGCCGTCATCGGCTATGGCAGCCAGGGGCGCGCCCACGCATTGAACCTGCGCGACAGCGGATACAAGATCGTCGTCGGCTTGAGGCCCGATGGCAAGACTGCGGCGCGGGCCAGGGCCGATGGCTTTGACGTACGCACACCAGCGGAAGCGGCCAAGGGCGCGACGCTGGTCGCAATCCTGACTCCCGACATGAGCCACCGCGCGTTGTTTGAGCAGATCGAAAAGAATCTGGCGCCGAAAGCGACGCTGCTGTTCGCACACGGCTTCAGCATTCATTACCGCCGCGTCCTGCCGGCCGCGTCACTCGACGTGGTCCTGGTCGCGCCGAAAGGACCCGGCGATCTCGTGCGCCGCCAGTACGAGGCGGGTCAGGGTGTGCCATGCCTGATCGCTGTGGCACAGGATGCGACGGGCCGGGCGCAGGCGCGGGCACTCGCCTATGCGCATGCCATCGGCGGCACGCGCAGCGGCGTGCTGGAAACCACATTCGCCGAGGAGACCGAGACCGACCTGTTCGGCGAACAGGCGGTGCTCTGCGGCGGCGCAACGGAGCTGGTGCTGAAGGGCTACGAAACGCTTGTCGAGGCAGGGTATCAACCCGAGGTTGCGTATTTTGAATGCATGCATGAGCTCAAGCTGATCGTCGACCTGCTGTATGAGGGCGGCCTCGCCAAGATGCACCAGTTCGTCAGTGAGACCGCCAAGTATGGCGATCTGACGCGCGGCCCGCGGGTCATCGACGATCACGTCAAGGCATCGATGCAGGCGATCCTCGAGGAGATCCGTTCCGGGAAGTTCGCCAGCGAGTGGGTCGAGGAAAACGCCAACGGACTGCCGAACTATCGCGAGCTGTTGCAGCGCGACCTCAACCATCCCATCGAACGGGTCGGGAAAAGCCTGCGCGAGCGGATGAGCTGGCTGCGCCGTTCGGCGGCTGCTTGAGCCGGAACGCAAAATTGCGACAGGAAATGGCATGAAAGGCGCCGCAGCCCTGCTGGGGGCTCTGCGTGAGCGGGGAGTCGACACGGTATTCGGCTACCCGGGCGGCGCCATCATGCCGGTCTACGACGCGCTGATCGACTCTGGCATCCGTCACGTATTGGTCCGCCACGAGCAGGCCGCCGCGTTTGCAGCGGATGGCTACGCGCGGGTCAGCGGCCGTCCCGGCGTCTGCATTGCGACCTCGGGACCTGGTGCGACCAACCTGGTTACCGGCATCGCCAATGCCTACCTGGATTCGGTGCCCCTGATCGCCATCACGGGCCAGGTGGCGACACCAATGATGGGCACGGATGCCTTCCAGGAAGTCGACATCTTCGGCATCACGCTGCCGATCGTGAAGCACAGCTTCATCGTTCGGCGGATCGAGGATCTGCCGCGAATCATTCACGAGGCATGGAACATCGCCTCCAGCGGCCGTCCAGGCCCCGTCCTGATAGACCTGCCGAAGAACATCGCTGCCGGCGATGCGCACGGTGCAACGCCCCTGGTCGAGCCGCAGCCGCCGGCCGCCCAGGTCAGTGCAGTATTGCTCGATCGTGCGGCGGCACTGATCGCCGCCGCCGAACGGCCGGTCATCTATGCCGGTGGCGGGATCGGAATTGGCGGGGCCCTTCGGGCCTTCCGCGAGTTCGTTGCGGCGACCCGTATTCCGGTCATCAGCACCTTGAAAGGACTCGGCGCCGTGCCAACGGATGAGCCGCTGTTTCTTGGCATGATGGGCATGCATGGCACGCGAGCGTCGAATAGCGCGGTGCAGGATTCGGACCTCCTGATCGCGGTCGGGGCACGATTCGACGACCGGGCAACCGGCAAGCTGAATGGTTTCGCACCACGTGCGCGCATCATCCACCTCGACATTGACTCCGCCGAGATCGGAAAACTCCGCCACGCTGATGTGGCGCTGGCCGGCGATCTCTCCGCATCGCTCGCCGCGCTGCACGTCCGTCCGAACATCGACGCGTGGCGGCGCCATTGCCTCGAGTTGAAGCTGCAGCACGCCTGGCGATACGACGCGCCGGGCGAGGGCATTTACGCTCCGGATCTCCTGCGCAGGCTGTCGGGGGCCTCGGACGGCGAGCTGACCTTGACCTGTGATGTCGGGCAGCATCAGATGTGGGTCGCGCAGCACTGCCTGATTCGCAGTCCCGAACGACACCTGACGAGCGGCGGTCTCGGCGCCATGGGTTACGGGCTGCCGGCGGCGATAGGCGCGCACTACGCCGATCCGACGCGAACCGCCGTCTCGGTCAGCGGTGACGGCTCGATCATGATCAACATCCAGGAGCTGGCGACACTGCGCCGCTACGGATTGCCCGTGAAGATCCTGCTGATTGACAACCGCTCGCTCGGAATGGTGCGTCAGTGGCAGGAATTGTTCTTTGATCGCCGCTTCAGCGAAGTGGACCTGTCTGACAATCCCGACTTCACGGAAGTCGCGCGTTCTTTCGGCGTCGACGCCCTGCGCATCGATGCGCGCGGCCAGATCGGGGAAGCGATCGATGCGCTGCTGAATCATCCCGGCGCACTGCTCGTGCATTGCCTTATCGACCCGGCGGCAAACGTGTGGCCGCTCGTGCCTCCGGGGCACACCAACGCAACCATGCTCGAAGGAGCGATGACATGACGAGGGTGATCGAACTGCGACTGGCACGCGCAGAGGGGGCGATCGTCCGCGCCATCGCCCTGATCGAGCGGCGCGGCTTTACCGTGACCGGGATCACCACGCGCAACGATGCGGGTTCCGATGCGATGGTCTTGCGGCTCGAGGTGGCAACCGAAGACCGGTCGTACGACGTCCTGATCCGCCAGATTCAAAAGCTGTTCGACGTCCGCTCTGCGCTGCTGCTCGAGTCGCAGCCTGCCGATGCGCGGGCCGCATGTTAAGCCGAGCGGCACATACTGCGCCCACAGTCTGCCCGGCCGACGTCGACGCGGCTGCGCAGCGAATCTCTTCCCGGATCGCACAGACCCCCTGTCTGCACTCGCTGAAGCTTTCGAAGCTCACGGGAGCGGAGATTTACGTCAAGTTCGAGAATTGCCAGTTCACGGCTTCGTTCAAGGAGCGCGGTGCGCTCAATTGTCTGTTGCAGCTCGATGCCGATGAGCGGCGGCGCGGAGTCATCACGATGTCCGCCGGCAATCACGGCCAGGCTATCGCGTATCACGCGAGCCGGCTCGCCATCCCAGCCGTCATCGTCATGCCGCTCCACACGCCCTATGTGAAGGTCGAGCAGACGAGATCGCATGGTGCGGAAGTCATGCTGCATGGCGAGACCCTGGAGGACGCCTTTGCGCGCGCCAGCGAACTCGCCCGCAAGAAGGGTCTGACGCTCGTACATCCCTATGACGATCCGGCAGTCATTGCGGGCCAGGGCACCGTGGCTCTGGAAATGCTGGCAGCGCATCCTGCCATTGACTCATTGATCGTTCCGGTCGGTGGCGGCGGGCTGATCAGCGGTGTGGCGCTGGCTGGCGGAGCCTGTAAGCCGGGAATCGAGATTATCGGGGTGCAGACGGCGAGCTTTCCGTCGATGCTGGCTGCGATGAATGGCAGCGCCCTCGTCTGTGGCGGCAATACGATTGCCGAAGGCATCGCCGTGAAAGCGGCTGGACTGCTCACCCGCGAGCTGGTTTGCCGGCTGGTGGCTGATATCGTGCTGGTGGACGAATCTCAGCTGGAGCGGGCCATCACCATGTTATTGAATGTTGAGAAGACCGTGGCAGAAGGGGCGGGCGCTGCGGGGCTCGCCGCCGTCCTTGCCGACCCTGCCCGGTTTCATGGGCGCAAGGTCGGGATCGTCGTGACCGGCGGCAACATCGATCCAAATCTGCTGGCTTCCGTGATTGTGCGCGATCTGGTTCGCCAGAAGCGCATTGTCAGCATGCGTCTGACGATGCCCGACAGGCCGGGATACCTCGCGAGGATCAGCCAGACGATCAGCGACTTGGGTGCCAACGTCCTCGAGGTGGATCATCGCCGGCTGTCCGTCACGCTGCCGGCAAGATCGGCGACCCTTGAACTTACGATCGAATCCCGTAATGCCCGGCATGCTGAAGAAGTCATCGCGGCCATTACAGCGGCGGGATTCGACCCAGTCATCCTGCCACCCTAGCTGCGCCCTATCCCGCCGGACTGACCACTGATGTGATTGACCAGTGGTGCGTCGATGGCGAGTTGCTGCGCGGTGTCGGCGCACTGCCGGGCCCCACGCAGGAAGGGATTGGGTACGCGTGGGCCGCCCTGGGCCTGGCGCGCGGCCAGCAGGCCGCCGAGGTACTGGTAGACCGGCGTCGGAAACAGCGACTGCGTGACGACGCCGGCGAACTCGCGAGGGTCGACGCCTGCGCCGTGCACGATCAGCATGGCATCGCGCAGGCTCTCGACCACTGCAGCCATGAGAAAATTACCTGCTGACTTCACGACATTGGCCGCTGCGGGGTCCTCGCTGACGAACTGGACCCTGCCCAGCAACTCGAGGACTGGTCGCGCCCGCTCGATGGCATTTCGCGGCCCGCCCACGGCGATGAGAAGCCGCCCCGCCGCTGCTGCATCGGGTCGCCCGAATACCGGGGCGGAGACATAAGCCTGCCCTGCATCGTCGTGCGCCGCTGCCAGGCGCCGCGCGAGGCGGTCACTGATCGTGCTCATGCAGACATGAATGAGGCCGGGCACGCCGCTCGTGATGAGCCTGCCGCCGTCGAACATTACCGCTTCGACGGCCGCGTCATCGGAGAGCACCGTTATCACAAGCTCGGCCTGGCAGGCCTCACTTGCCGTGCGCACCGCGACAGCTGCCTCGCGTGGCAGGCCGTCGGCCCGGCCAGGCGTGCGGTTCCAGGCAAGTATCTCGTGACCGGCGCCTGCAATGCGGCGCGCAATGGGCTGGCCCATCGTGCCGAGGCCGATCACGCCGACTTTCACGCCAGTTCTTTCCTGCTACGAACCAGAGCGCGATGAGCCAGGCTCCGCGCCAGGCTCCGCGCCAGGCTCCGGGTCAGGCATCGGATAGGTACGGGCGTCGGCCGGCGCTTTTTCCGCCGCGGGCGCTGGATTCTCGACAGTGGCCTGGCCCGGAGTGGATGTGATGCGGCGGACTTCGGCGACCAGTTCATCGGCCGGTGGCGGCGGCGCCTGTGTGCTCGCCATGATGGTCGTCGCGCTGTCCACGCCGTTGTAGAAACGCCGGTTGCCCTTTGTACTGATGAAGATGCCATTGCCCGCCAGCGAAAGGCCGGCAAACAGCCCCTTAGTACGGGAATAGGCATAGATCTCGGAATCGAAATTCAGGCTGGTCGAGGCCGTCGCCTCGCGGCCCACGGGGCCGGCAGCGATCGAGGCGTCGGCACCCAAGGTCAATTTGCCATCGCTGATGCCCTCGACACTGCGCCGGGTAGTCAGCACCAGGACGATATCGGCGACCTGGCCTCCGGCCTGCCAGCCAAAGCTGCCGCCGCCGGTCTTGACAAAGACTGGATTGCTCCAGTCGCGGTTCGCATTTCGTACCAGCATCACGCCACTGCCAAACCGCGCAGCGATGATGAATCCGACCTTGACCTCGGCGGGCAGTATCACGATGCCCTCCGCCCGGGCCAGCAGCTGATCCGGGATCCGCAAATCCGGCATCGCCTGCAACTCGCGCAGCACGACCGACGCGTTCTGGATGATGGCTTCCTCGCGCGTGACGGCCGAGGCGTGCACGGATATCAGGGCGCCGAAAAGGACCGTGCCAAGGACGAATCCGGGAAATTTCATGTCGGTGTTTCCTGTTGAGGGCCCGAGCCAACAGACCGTGCCAATCGTGACAGGTTCCCGGGCGTGCGGGCCGCGGGCGGTATTGTAGCCGTTGTGCGACAGCGCGGTCGCGCCAATCGACAGCACGACGCCTTATCGTCCAAACTGCGATGGTCATGATGCGCCGATTCGTAATGGCCGTCACTATGCTGCTGCTGATGCCGGCCGCGGCGGAGGCCGAATGGCACTGGCGCGAAGCCGCGATCATGGGCACGCGCATCGCGGTCGAGGTCTGGCACGAAGACTCCGCGCAAGCCGAAGCGGCGATCGACGCGGTAATCGCCGAAATGCACCGCATCGACGGGCTGATGTCGAGCTACAAGCCCGACAGCCAGCTTTCGAGGATCAACCGCGATGCGGCTGCCATGCCGGTGAAGGTGGATCGTGAACTCGTCGATCTCATCGCCAGGGCGCTGGAGTTCTCGGAGCTGTCCGGCGGCGCTTTCGACATCACCTACGCGAGCGTCGGCTACCTGTACGACTATCGGCAGCACCGCCACCCCAGCCAGCAGCAGATCGAGGCGGCACTGCCGGCGATCGGCTGGCGGCATGTCGTCGTCGATCGCGAGGCATCGACGGTCCGGTTCCTGCAGCCGGGCGTGCGCATTGACCTTGGCGGCATTGCGAAGGGCTACGCAGTCGATTCATCGATACAGATCCTGCGCGGCCTTGGCATTACGAACGGCACCGTGACCGCCGGGGGTGACAGCCGGATCCTCGGCGACCGGCGCGGCAGGCCTTGGATCGTGGGTATCCGGCATCCCGACGACCCAGACCGAATCATCGCCAGGATTCCGCTCGAGGATGCGGCGATCTCGACCTCGGGCGACTATGAACGCTATTTCGACGAGGGTGGTATCCGCTACCACCACATCATCGACCCGCACACGGGCAAGAGCCCGGTCGGCGTGCGCAGCGTTACAGTGATCGGCCCCGAGGCGGTCACTACCGAGGGACTGACGAAGAGCGTGTTCGTGATGGGACCCGAGCGGGGAATGGAGCTGATTGAAAAGCAGGAAGGCGTCGATGCGGTGATCGTGCGCAGCGACGGTCACGTGCTCTATTCGAGCGGATTGGCGCCTCCCGCGGAAGGCGGCCCGCAGTTTCCCTAGAACCAGCCCGAGAAGAACAGCCGGACCACGTTGGCGTCGAACTGGTATAGCGGTTCGGTGCCTGGCGGCCGGGCGGTGCCGGTGGGGCGCAGGTCGCGGAAATCGTCATAGCTGAATTGCATGCGGTCGTATCTCAGATTGACCGTCGTCTTGTCGAGGAACCCGACCCCCCGGATCCTGAATTCATAGGCGACGCCGAAGCCCACGGTGTGGCTGCTCATCGCCGCCAGTTCCTTGTCACGCGCAAGGAAATTCTGCGCATTTTGGCGCGGAAACAGGTCCGAGTAGAAGTCCGCCGAGTTCTGCGTATAGAAGCGGTAATGCGCGTCGAGCGTCAGGCGCTCGCCGACCGGATGCGTATAGGCGACTTCAAACGTATGCGAACTGATGTCCCAGGTGTCGGTGTACCAGCGATAGTCGCCCTGCAGTGCGGCGCGATAGGGCAGGTAATAACGCCCGCGTACGGCGAATGCGTTGCCGGTGCGCGTACGCGGGTAGCGCTCGAACTCGTAGTCATAGTCGAGGCACTGACTCGTGACGCAGTAACGCACCTCGCGATAGGGGTTGTTGAGGAACCCTTCTTCACTGATCGTCTCAAAGGACAGTCCGAGGATCAGTTTGCGGCTTGCGATCTGCGAGACGTCAATTCCGTAAATCCGGCGGTCGACCTGCTCGCGAAATGACGAGGCGCCACGACGCATCACGTCGTCCTGGCCACGGCTGAACGACAGGGCAACGGTGGTCAGGTCGCCGAACATGTCCTGGCTGATCGAGAAACTGGTCGTGTCGGCGTTATAGTCGTTTTCCTTGCTGTTGCTGAAGCTGGCGGCGTAAGTGACCTTGTCGCGCAGATATTCGACGCCGAACCCGTACTGGGTGCGCTGCTCGCTGTACGGACTGGCCCGCGTGACGACGTCAATGGAAGCGCTCGAGACCATGTCAACGTAATAGCTGGCGTTGACGGCGTATTTCTCGGCAAATTTCTTGCGCACCAGCACCGAGGGCCCGTCGATCGTGACGCCGCCTCCGTCGTAGTAGTGGTACATGAGGTCGGCGCGGTCGTCGGGCAGCACGCCGGCTGACGCTGCTCGGGGACCGAGCAGGCATGCTGCGGCCAGCAGGCAAGCCAGGGAGCGGGCTGACAGGCTCAGTTGCATCCGCAGCCGCCGCCGGTCGCGCCAGTGCCGCCGCGGGCACCCTCGCGTGACTCGTAAACATGCTGGATGTACGAAGACGAAACCGGATCGCGGTCCCAGGCCATGATGGGGTCCGCCAGATTCTCGCGTTCGTAGGGCTTGACCCAGGGCTCGATGCGCGCACAGCCGGAGAGCGCCAGCAGCGCCAGTGCGGCCGCCAGCGTGCGCGACCGGTTCACGACGGTTCCCGGAGCATCGCGCGGATCTGTGCGATGTACTCGGCTTCGTCACCCGGCTTGTATGCGCGGTGCAGCCAGCGTATGTGACCCTTGCGGTCGACCAGTACGGTGGTCGGCATTGCGCTCACGCCATAACTGCCGCTGACGCGGTTATCGGGGTCGAACAGGATCGGGAAACTCACTGACTGCATGCCGAGAAAGCGTTCGGCGTCGGTCTTGTCGCTCTCGACATTGATGCCCACCAATGCGAAACCCATGGGCTTGTACTTCCGGTACATTTCGTCGAGCGCAGGAAATTCCTGGCGGCACGGCCCGCACCAGCTGGCCCAGAAGTTGATCATGACGACCTGGCCGCGCAGGCCGGACAGCGACAGTTCGCCGCCGGCGCGGCTCGCAAGCCTGAATTCCGGGGCGGGAGGCGCGCCATCGATTGCCAATGCCGGCCAGGCCAGGGCAAGCAGCCCCGTCAGCAGCGCAGCGAAACCGGATTTTCCACTCAGTGACATCGGCGTTGACCTCAGAAGAACGCCGTCAGCGACAGCGTCGCTTCATAGTTGTGGGCAGTCTTGTTCTTGCCCAGGACATCGATCTCCATCACGTGGTCACGGATATCCAGGTGGGCCGCGAGCCAGTCCTTCACCAGCACCCTCGCACCCGCACCCAGCGTCACCGTGAAGCGGTCGCCGCCGGCGAATTTCGTGCTGCCGGCACCGAGCGTCAGGTAGATGGCGCTGTTCAGGGCGCGCTTGCCGCCCAGGAAGACTTCGCCCGGAAGCGCATTCCATCCGAAGCCCAGGCTGTAGTAAGTGAACTGCCTCTCACTGTCGGTCAATAACGGCGCCGAACCCGAAAGGCGCTCGAAACTGGAGAGCCCCGCATCGCTCGTACCAACGATTCCCTCCGCAAAGAAGTCCTCGTTGATGTGGTACGCAAGCCTGGCGCCGTACACCATATTGACTTCGAAATCCTCGACGGACAGGGACCCGACATAAGGGCCGGCCTCCCAGTTCTCCGTGTCGATACGGGCAGGACGGATGTTGCGCCGCTCGACCTGGGGTTCGACGATGACCGGGTTTTCGTCGCCGCCGGATGCGCTGGTGCCAGTGGCCCGGGCAGGGGATCCACCGACACGCTCACTCGCTGCGGATGGACTATCCACAACCGTGCCCGTCGCAGGCTTGTCGCGCCACGGCATCCACGCACAGCCGGTCATGCCCAGAACCGCTGTCAGAAAAAGAACGCGAATCCGATTTTCCATTCGTATGGTTCCTCGTTCTCGTCGCGGTTTGCAAAGACCACATAGTCCTTGTATTCGGCCCGCAGTATGAACCGCCGCGCCAGGTAGGCGCGAACGCCGACGCCAACATAGGCCAGCTGGTCAGTGCGCTGGGGTGATTGTGCCACGATGGATTTGGGCTCGACGTGAATCACTCCGGTGCCCATCGACGCGAATGGCTGGACGCGCCACTCGGGGACGAACACGTGGGTGACGCCCAGTGTGGCGATCTGGCCATCGGAAAAACTGCCGAGCAGTTGCGACAGCGCGAGTTCGCCGGACAGATGCGAATTGAATGCGTATGCGCCATACACCGTGATCACGTTGGCGCCACCGAAATCGCCCAGCAGCACGCCGACCTCGCGGCGGTGGGCAGTGAAATCCTCGCGTGAAGGATCGTCGATTTCCAGTTTCGCGCCGCTGGGCACCAGCGTCTCGGCAATCTGGCTGCGATGGACCCAACCTTCGTGCCCGGCGGCGTCTCGGATCTGGAACCAGTCGGTGCGCCGCTTGAGGATCTGGACGGTCTCGCCGCGCGGCACGACCTGCACGATGGGGAAGCCGCGGCCGGGACCCGTGCGAAGCTCCAGGTACGGATCGACGACGATGACCGAGAGCGCATCACGGTCGGCTGCAACGCCGGCGCCGGCGCACAGCAGCAGTACACAGACGATGAGAAGTCTCATCGCCTCAATTCGTCGGTGCCATGAACGGGTCGTTGTAATACTGCCCACCGATGTCCAGCCACTCGGCGATCAGCCTGAGTTCCGCGGGGGTCAGGTCGCCGGCATGCGATCCGCCCGCATCGAAACGGCTGAAGAACGTTACCGAAGCCCCGGCGCCCGCGGCGCTCATCGAAGGGCTCACGGGCACAGGCACGAGCGTCGGCAAACCGGTGACCGGATCCGGCGGGCCCGGCACCAGGATGTCCTGCAGCGCGCCCATGTTAACTTCCTGGGCATTATCCGTGAACAGCAGTTCGCGATAGGAGACCAGATGGTCCGCCTCGTCGGGTGACGGAACACCCGAGAGGTCGAGCTGGCCGGCCGGCACCCGGACCGCCCCGGCGGCATCGGCCGGGCTGTGGCAGGAGACACAGGTGCGGTCGGCTATCACGGCGCCACCCGCGTCCCGGGTCAGCCGTGGCAATGTCCAGAGCGGCTGGATGTGATTCGGGTAATTGATCACGATGCGGCACAGCCAGGACCATCTGGTCTCGCAGCTGGCCCTGGTCGGCGAGGGCGTTGTCAGCTGATTGTAGCGATAGCTGAACGATGCGTCGGGGGTCCGGACGGCCGGGTCGGTCCACACGTCGTCGTAGATGACGTTGACGGAAGGCAACAGCGCGGCGCAATCGGTCTGGCAACTGATGCGAGCGCGCACCTCCGCCATCGTTTCGCCCATGTTGGCGAACAGCGCCGGGTTGGCATTCGGGAATGGCTGGCCCGCGGTCGGCGCACCCGGATTTACGGAGGTGGTCAAGGCGCGGCGCCCATGGGAAACCGGAGGCGGCGTCTGCGCACCGGCCGGCACGTGACAGCCGTTGCAGGTCACGAGCTCGCCGGCCCGCAACTGCATCCAGTTGAGGTGCCGCGGCGTCAGACGTCGGCCATTGCGATCAACGACGCCGACCGCGAATGGCACACCGGCAGGCAGCTTGATCTGCACCGAGCCATCGGGCTCGATTGGCGCGTAGGCCAGTATTTCCCGCATGCCGAGACCACCAGCCGCCCCGAATGCCGTGCCGCGGAAGTCGCGGACCTCGTCATCGGGCAGGCCGACCGCCTTTTCAACGCGCAGGAACCGGGCCGGCCGTTCATCCGCGGTGGTCTGCCCGGGATCGCGCAGCGCCGTGATGCCGCCCGGCGCCACGTCCACGCCATCCAGGTCATAGACGCTCTTGATATTCAGGATGCCGACATTCTCCGCCGCCAGGTCAGCGTCGTAATCGACGCCAGCCACCGCGTCGAGGATCACGGTCGGCAACGGCACGCGCGGCGCCATCAAGACGACGTCCGAATAACGGATGCCTTCGGTCGGCGCCAGTACCGGCCGCTGCGTGCGGTCGCGCGGATCGTAGATCCAGACGCCATAGAGCGGTGGCGCCGTCACGGCCGCCGGATCGGCGAGCGCGCTTGCGCTACATGGCACGGTGCGCGGTCCGTCCAGCAGCCGGCACAGGGTCCAGCTGACGAGCAGGCGATTCGAGCCGTCCCACATCGGGAAGATCGAGGCATAGCGCCCGCCAGGCGAAGGACCGGGGTCGGTGCGCACGTCATTGGGGGAGAGCCGGGTCTGGGCCGGACCGGCGAGGCCTGCATTGGCCAGTGTCGGTTGCTGGATTTCGACGAAGCTCGCGGCGTCGATTGATACGGGGTCACCGCCGAGTTCCGTGCCGTCGAACGGGCGCAGCAGCGCGACGATGCTGCCGTCCGGCCGCGGCCGCGGCGACAGGAACTGCACCTCCTCTGTGCCGGTTCCAGTCGCGTGGCTATTGGCACCGTACAGCAGTTCGAGGCCGCTGCCGTCAGGGTTGACCGTATATAGATGAATCGAACTGCCGCTTGCGTTCTCCCAGCGGCTGAACACGATGCGACCATCCGCGAGCACCGCGGGATCCATGTCGTGGCTCTGGTTGAAGGAAATCTGGCGGATGCCGCTGCCGTCCGCATTCATCACGTGCAGCACGAAGGCGTGTTCATTGCGGTCCTCGTCCTGGGCAGAGAACTGCGGCTTGCCTTCGTCGATCAGCACGGCCTTCGACTGGCGCTGGCGTGTCGATGAAAACACGATGCGGCCGTCCGGCAGGTAGTGCGGAGCGACGTCGTGGCCTTCCTCGGCGATAAGGTCCGAGGCGATTACGCGGCGCAGCGTGTCGGTCGGGCGATCGTATTCGTAGATGTTCCAGGTCGGCTGTTCGCTGTCCATTGCGCCCGGGATCAGCGGCATGCGCATCGCGAAGATCAGCTTGGTACCGTCGAACGAGACATCGACATCGCGCACATTCCACAATCCGCCGGTGATCGGGAAAGTCAGATTGCGTTCTGGCGAATCAGGAGCTGCGCGGTCACGCAACCAGAGATCGGAGCCTGCCTGGAAGGTTTCCAGCTCGCGCACGTCCTCCGTTCCCTCGGGCAGCGGGCCTTTGACATATGCGATCGGAAAGTCGAGCACGACCGGATCGGGATCCTGCCCGCCGCCGATGTTGATGTCGCCGTCATGACCTGTTGCGCAGCCGCCAATGGCCATCGCGACGGCCGCCAAGAACAGAATTGTGCATCGATTATTCGTGACGGGCATCTCAGATCACTCCGGTCTCTGCACCGCGATTCATGACGATCTGCATAACAGAATGCGGGTGCAGCACTGCATTGCGGGCACGCTGGAGCTGCGGTGTTCCCTTTGTCTCAAGGCATTTGCGCATTTGGCGGCCATTCATGATTTGAGAGTAACCCGACGGGCGTCTCAGGTGAATGTCGCTGTTCAGAGACATTATGTGCCCGGATACCCGCGGATATATTCGACGCCGGCTTCTGCAACTACGAGCGAGTGGAGCACGGAAATGCACTTGTGGCCACGCCACACCGGAACGATCGTGATGCGCGTCACCGCCGCGGCGGCCGCGCTGGCATTGGCCTTCGCCGCCGGAGCCGGTCCGCGCGAACAGGCCAGGCGGATGCACGACCGCATCGCGGGCGTGCCGCCGTCTGACGCCGTACTCAGTGCCATGCAGGCCGATATCGCTGCGGGGCAAACGCAACAGGCGGCCTTGCGCGCGATGAACGACCCGGCGTTCTATTCGGTCACGCTGAAGAACCTCGTGACGCCGTGGACCAACCGCCAACAGACGGTGTTTGAGCCGCTGAATGACTACACCGCGACGGTCATCGGCATGGTGCGCGACGACGTGCCATTCAATGAGTTGCTTTCCGGCGACATCCTCTATGTTGGAAAAGCCAGTCTTGGCCTGCCGGCGGTCTCTGCGAGCAGCAATACGCATTACGAGCAAATGGAAGCGCGTGGCGTCGACCTGCGCACCGGCCTGCGACGCACGACGCAGTCCAGCGTGTACGGCATACCTGCGGTGGCGACTGCCGGCGTGATGACGAGCCGTGCAGCTGCGCAGGCGTTTTTCATCGCCGGCACCAATCGCGCGATGTTCCGCTTCACGATGCTGAACCACATGTGTCGCGATCTCGAGGAGATCCAGGACACGACGCGTCCGCCGGATCGCATCCGGCAGGACGTCAGCCGCAGCCCGGGAGGCGACGCAAGGCTGTTCCTGAACAACTGCGTGGGCTGCCACTCGGGCATGGACCCGATGGCGCAGGCCTTTGCGTACTACACCTACGACGACACACAGGGTCGGCTCGTCTATACCGCGGGCTCGGTGCAGCCGAAGTACTCGATCAATTCGGAGACATTCAAGTACGGATTCGTGACACCGAATGACAGCTGGGAAAACCGCTGGCGCCAGGGCCCGAATGCACTGCTGGGATGGGACCAGTCGCTGCCAGGCTCAGGCAGCGGGGCGAAGTCGCTGGGCCAGGAACTCGGCAATAGCGATGCCTTCGCCTTCTGTCAGGTCGAAAAAGTCTTCCGGACTGTCTGTCTGCGCTCGCCGGTCGACAGTGGCGACCGCAGCCAGATCGCTTCGATGGTCAGTTCATTCCGGGCCAGCGGCTATCGCCTGAAGCAGGCGTTTGCCGATGCCGCCACCTACTGCATGGGCCAGTGAGGACCATGAGCAACGAAATTACAGCGTCGCTGATACGACTCCTGCGCGTGCTGCCGCTGGCGCTCGTCTGGCTCGTTGCCGGCTGCGGTGGCGGTGCGTCGACCTCAGAGAATCCGATCATCGATCCGCCGCCCCCGGCCGGTTACAGCGGCCCGCCCCCCGCGAGCCAGGACGTGCAGGCTTTCAAGCTCAATGTCTGGGACAACCTGCAAACCAGCAATCGCTGCGGCAAATGCCACGGCACGGGCGGTCAGGTGCCGCGGTTCGTGCGCAATGACGACATCAATCTGGCTTATGAAGCTGCCAACGGCGTCGTCGATCTGGGGAATCCTGGCGCGTCGACGATGGTCACCAAGGTTGGCGGCGGCCACAACTGCTGGCTCGCGGCCGATTCCGCCTGCGCCGACCAGCTGACGGTCTGGATCCGCAACTGGGCCGGCGCTGCGCTCGGCGGCTCGCGGGGCGTAAACCTGCAGCCGCCGCCGCTCCATGATGTCGGTGCCAGCAAGTCATTCCCGACGAGTTCCGGCGCGTTCGCCGTGACTGTCTACCCGCTGCTCGCCGAGTACTGCTCGCGCTGCCACTCATCCGGTGCCGCGACGCCGCAGTCACCATTCTTTGCGGAAGGCGACGTCGACGTCGCCTACGCGGCGGTACGCGCAAAGATCAACCTGGACACGCCAGCCGATTCACGACTGGTGGTGCGTCAGCGCGACGAGTTCCACAACTGCTGGACCGACTGCAGCCAGAGTGCCGCGATCATGCAGGCGGCGATCCAGGACTTTGCGGACCGCGTGCCGCTCACGCAGGTCGATCCGCAGCTCGTGCTCTCCAAGGCATTGACCCTGTACGAGGGTACGGTCGCAAGCGGCGGCAACCGCTACGACAACGCGGCGATTGCGCTCTATGAGTTCAAGACCGGCACCGGGACGGTCGCCTATGACACGTCGGGCGTCGAACCGGCCCTGAACCTGACACTGACGGGCAGCGTGACCTGGGTCGGTGGCTGGGGCATCGACATTCGTGGCGGCAAGGCCCAGGGTACGACGACTTCCAGCCGCAAGCTGCATGACCTGATCGGGGCGACCGGCGAATATTCCATCGAGGCCTGGGTCGCGCCGGCGAACGTGGTGCAGGAAGATGCCTTCATAGTCGGATATTCGGGCGGCACGACGACGCGCAATTTCACGCTCGGCCAGACGATGTACAACTACGATTTCCTCAACCGCGAGACGACGACGGGCGCCAATGGCACGCCCGCGCATTCGACGCCGTCGGCCGACGAAGTCCTGCAGGCCACGCTGCAGCACGTGGTCGCGACTTATGATCCGGTCAATGGCCGCCGCATCTACGTCAATGGCGTGCTGGCCACCCAGCCAGACCCCGTCACCCCTGGCCTGCTGACCGATTGGAACGACACCTTCGCACTGGTGCTCGGCAATGAAGTGTCGAATGACCGGCCGTGGCAGGGCGTCGTGCGCATGGTTGCGATCCACAACCGCGCGCTCACCCAGGCGCAGATCCAGCAGAACTTCGAAGCCGGTGTCGGCGAGCGCTTCTACCTGCTGTTCTCTGTCGCGCACCTGACGAGCGTGCCGCAGAGCTATGTGATGTTCGAGGGCAGCCAGTTCGACAGCTATTCTTACCTGTTCAACAAGCCGTCATTCATCAGTCTCGATACGTCCGTGACGCCAGACCAGCTGCCGATCCAAGGCGTGCGCATCGGCATCAATGGCGCCGAGGCGCGGGTCGGCCAGGCCTATGTCCCGCTCAACCAGACAGTCATGGCTTCCGGCTACAACGTCGGGGGCAATCTTGGTTATCCGCTGTCCAGCCTTGGCACGGTCGTTGCGCTCGACAAGGGCCCGTCCGCGGACCAGTTCTTCCTGAGCTTCGAGCGCATCGGCTCGACCACGCATGTGCGCACCGAGCCCGCACCGACCCCGCTGCCGCCCCCGCCCGATGGCGCGCCGGCGCCCGAGATCGGCCTGCGCACCTTCCAGGAGATCAATGCCTCGATGTCGGTCATGACCGGCATACCGGTGACCAACACCGCGGTCACGGACACCTACAGCCGCGTGCGCGAGCAGCTGCCGACGGTCGAGAACATCGAGGGCTTCCTGTCATCGCACCAGGTCGGCACAGCCCAGCTCGCGATCGAGTACTGCAACGAACTCGTGGACGATCCGGCCCGGCGCGCGGCGTACTTCCCGGGATTCGATTTCAGCGCGGCTGCCGCCACCGCATTCGACACGCCTGCCAAGCGCGCGCTGATCACGGGGCCGCTGGTGACGCGCGCGGTCGGCACCGGAATCCTGACGCAGCCGTCGGCGGTGGAAGTCACGGACGAGATCGACGCGCTGTTCGGAAGACTGACCGCTTGCGGTGCTGGCTGCGCCGCGGACCGCACGATGGTCGTCGTCAAATCCGCCTGTTCGGCTGTGGTCGGCAGCGCCAGTACGCTGCTGCAATGAGGTACTTGCACCGATGAGGAGAAAAACCAGTCGCAGGGCGCTCCATCCGGATGAGCCGCTTCGCCAGCCGGACCACCCGCGGCCGGTGACGCGCCGCCAGTTCATCTCGCAGGGCTTCATCAGCGGTGCGGCAACCGTGATCGCGCCCACTGTCTTCGGGCTGTTCGCGATTCCGCGCGCGGCACAGGCCGCGCTGTCACCGGATCTCGAGGCGCTGAAGCAGGCCTGCGGCATTGCCGTGCAGGGCGCCGGCAAGATCCCATTCATCTGCATCGACCTTGCGGGCGGTGCCAACATGGTCGGTTCCAACGTGCTGGTCGGCGGCACGGGTGGCCAGCTCGACTTCCTGTCGGTTGCCGGTTATGGGCGCCTCGGCCTGCCGGGCGACATGGTGCCGAATGCCCCGAATCCGGCGAGCGCGACCAATGATTTCGTGGATCGCAGCCTGGGCCTCGCATTCCATCTGGACAGCGCCTTCAAGCGCGGCATCGTCGAACGCGTCAGCCCGACGACGGCTGCTGCGATCAACGGCGCAGTAATCCCGGCGCGCTCCGAGAACGATACCGGGAACAATCCGCACAATCCGATGTACGGCATTTATCGCGCCGGCGCGAATGGCGAGTTGCTGACGCTCATCGGCTCGGAAAGTTCCGAATCGGGCGGCAATTCGATGTCGCCCATCGCCATGGTCGATGCCTCGGTACGGCCGACCAAGGTGGACCGCACCAGCGACGTCACGGGCCTGGTGGACACCGGCAAGCTCGTGGGGCTCCTTGACCAGGCCGATGCAGTGCGCGTCATGGAGTCGATCCAGCGCCTGTCGGATCGCAAGCTCGCGCGCGTGAACACGATGATCACCCGCGATGCGGTGATCAAGGACCTGGTGCGCTGCAACTACGTCAAGGCGGCCGACCTGACCGATCGCTATGGCGATCCGTCGGCGCTCAATCCAGAGCTCGATCCGGACATCGTCGGGGCAACGGGCATCTTCAGCCGCGCCGAATTCGACAATGACGAGGAGTTCCGCAAGACCGCAGCGGTCATGAAACTCGTCATCAATGGTTATGCCGGCGCCGGCACGATCACGATGGGCGGCTATGATTACCATGGCCAGGGACGCGCGACGGGAGAGCTGCGCGACCTGCGGGCCGGCCGCTGCATGGGTGCCTGTCTCGAATACGCGGCGCGGCGTGGCGTGCCGCTGATGCTCTATGTTTTCAGCGACGGTTCGCTGTCCGCAGACGGCCAGGTGGACAACAGTGTCGACGGGCGCGGCAAGTTCGACTGGACCAGCGACAACCAGCAGACTGCCGCCTCGTTCTTCCTCGTCTACAATCCGCGGGGCCGGTCGCAGCTCTACACGGGCGACAGCCGCCCCCCGGAGCAGCATCAACAGATCGGCTGGTTCCGGCAGGACGCGTCGGTGGAAACCGCCGGCACTCCGGCAGCGAACAACGTCAACCTGCTGGTGGAGACAGTGATCCTGAACTACATGGCATTGCACGGCGAGCAGGGGAACTTTGGAACCCTGTTCCCGGGTCACGGATTGGGCTCGGCGACCCTGCAGGACAGCCTGATCGCGTTCAACCCGATAGTTAGCGGCACGATCGTGTGAACTCAGCCGGGCCGCGGCAGACGATGCCTGAAACGGCAGTGGTTTCGTGCCCGCTGCCTCGGCATTATGTCACCCGGGACGAACAGCAGGAGCATGAGCCGTCGACCGTCCGACGGACCAACAAGATGGCCAAAACTCGGGATCTCGGGGACGACGACCGGCGCGTAGGGCGCTTCGTTGCCGCCGTCACCGTATTGATCACGCTCGCTGCGCCGGTCATGGCGTCAACCGCGCCTGATTTCGCCCTGCGCTCCATCGCGGGCACCAATCACCGCCTGTCCGAACACCGTGGCGAGGTCGTAGCACTCCTGTTCTGGGCGAGCTGGTGCGGCGACTGCCGGCGCGAACTCGAGCGATTCGAAAAACTGCGGAAGACCTATGCGCCCGCCGGTCTCGTCGTCCTTTCGGTCAACCTCGACGAGGAGCCAGCCAGTGCTGCGCCCATTTCGGCGGCCGCTGGCGTCGATTATCCGGTGCTGGTGGATGCCGGCAAGAAGGTCAGCCGCTCCTATGAGGCTGACCGCCTGCCGCTGATCCTGTTGATCGACCGGAACGGTGTCATCCGTGCCCGTTACGACGCGCTCGACGAGCGCGAGGAACGCGGCCTGCTGGTGCAATTGCGCGATCTCATCGATGAATAGACAGGAACACCCGACATGAGAGCTTGGATGAAGGCAACCGTGGTACCCGCAATCATGCTGCTGTCCCTGGCAACGAGCCGGGCGGATGAGCCGCCACCGCCGCCTGCGCCGGAACGCTCGGCGCTCGATGCGGAGGTTCAGCAATTGCGTCGCGAGGTCGTTGACCTCAATCGCGACCTGTTCATGCTTGAAGAAGACCTGCTGTTTCCGGCGAGTACGCAGATCGCCGTATTCGTCTCCATGGACGTCGGCACTTTCTTCGATCTCGACGCGGTGCAGATCCGTATCGACGGCAAGGAAGTCGCGAATTACCTGTACACCGCGCGTGAGCGCGAGGCACTGCTGCGCGGTGGCGTGCAGCGGGTCTGGCTCGGCAACATGAAGGCGGGGGAGCATGAGCTGGTTGCATTCTTCACCGGGCAGGGCACGCATCAGCGCGACTACAAGCGCGGGACCACCCTGACGGTCGAAAAGGGTGTCGGCGCAAAGTACGTCGAGCTTCGCATCAGCGACCGGCTGCGCAAGCTGCAGCCCGAATTTGTCGTGCGGGTCTGGGAGTGATCCCTTGGTCCTGCGCCTGATCATCGCCATGGCCGTGTTTGCCTCCTGGACTGCGCCGGTCGCCGGCTCCGTGCCGGTGGCGGAGCCGGCTCCCGTGGCGACCAGGCCGGAACTGGGTGCTGCGCGGATCAGCGTGCCCGATCCTGCAGGACTACCGCCCGTCAAGGTGCAGGATCTGCACTACGGCGACGTGCTGTTCCATTTCTACTCCCGCGATCATTTTGACGCGCTGGTGCGCCTGTCTGCGTATCAGGAGCAGGGTTATCTCAAGCCGCATGCCCGCGATGCCGAATTGCTGCGTGGCGGCCTGTATCTTTCACTTGGCCAGCACCGTGAGGCGCGCGAGATATTTGAACGCCTTCTGGCTGACACTTCGACGCCGGCGCCGATCCGCGATCGGGCGTGGTTCTATCTCGGCAAGGTTCTCTACGCGAGCGGGCAATTCGAGCAGTCCGAACGGGCTTTGCGCGCAGTCACGGCTGGTCTTCCGATCGAGCTCGAATCCGAGCGTCGGTTGCTGATCGCGCAGGGGCTGATGTACCGCGGGCAATTCGACGCGGCCATCGCCGAGCTCGATGGCTGGCAGGGCCCGGACCGCTGGACCGCCTATGGGAAGTTCAATCTGGGTGTGGCATTGGTGCGCGACGGTCGCGTCGAGCGCGGCCACGCGATGCTGGAGCAGGTCGGGTTGCTGGAAACGACCGACCCGGAGCTGCTCTCGCTGCGCGACAAGGCCAATCTCGCGCTGGGCTACGCCTTGCTGCAGGCCGGTCAGCCGGCCGCGGCACGCATCGCGCTCGACCGGGTGCGGCTGCAGGGGCCGCAGGCGAACAAAGCGCTGCTGGGCGCAGGCTGGGCTGACGCTGCGAGCGGAGACTACCAGCAGGCGCTGGTGCCCTGGGCGGAACTGCACGGGCGTGACCTGCTCGATGCGGCGGTCCAGGAATCCTACCTGGCGGTTCCCTATGCCTATGCGGAATTATCGGCGATCGGGCAGGCGGTCGGTTACTACGAACAGGCGATCGAAGCCTACGATGCCGAACGCGCCCGAATTGAAGAGTCGATCGGGGCGATCCGCGCCGGGCGGCTGCTGACTGCGGCACTCAACGCCGATAGCGGCACGCGGCCTGACTGGTTTGCCCAGCTGACAAACCTTCCCGATGCACCAGAGTCGCGGTATCTCTATCACCTGCTGGCGGGCCATGAATTTCAGGAAGGCCTCAAGACCTATCGGTCGCTCGAGGCGATGTCGCAGAACCTCGGCGGCTGGGCAACCAGTCTCGGCGCATTCTCCGACATGATCGAGACGCGCAAGAGCGCATTCGCCGCAAAGCTGCCGGCCGCCGACAACCGTCTTGCGACAGTGGATGTCGCTGATATCAACCGGCGTCGCGATGAACTGCGCGCACGTCTGGAAACCGCGCTGCATGATCGCGACGTCACCGCTCTCGCGACCGACCGTGAACGCGAATGGTTGTCCATGCTGGCCGGTGTCGAGGCGGAACTCGCGACACACCCAGGCGATGCGAGCTTCGACGATGCCCGCGAGAAGGCGCGACTCGCGCGTGGAGTCGTGATCTGGAATCTGGATGCTGCCTGGAAGACCCGCCTCTGGCGGGCGCAGCGCGCCATGCGCGAACTCGACGCGGCTGTCTACGACGCCCGCACGCGCCAGGCAGCGTCGGTGAAGGCTCGCCAGGGCGCGCCGGAGCGCGCAGCCGCACTTGCGGTACGCGTTGATGCAGTGTCCCCGCGGGTTGCGGATCTTGCGGTTCGCGTCGAGGCGGCAAAAGCGGCGCAGGGCCGCCGCCTCGCAGACATCGCCATCAATGAGCTCGAGCAGCAACGCAGCCGCCTGGACGAGTATTCCGTGCAGGCGCGGTATGCAATTGCAACGATTTACGATCGCGCCAGTGCGGGAGCGCCATGAACCGCGGCTGGCACTCCGGTTTCGCCGGCCTCGTGATCGCGACCGCGTCGATTGCGTGCGCTGCGCAGACCGTCGGCGACCTGCGCAAGAAGACCGCGCCGGTCCAGGTGGGTCCTGCCGCGCCTGTTGATTCCGGGAAGGTCCGCGAGGCCTACCGGCGATTTCTGGAGCTGAATGCCGGCGACCCGGGGATGCGCTCAGAGGCGCTGCGCCGGCTTGCCGATCTGGAACTGGAGGCGGCCGATGCGGAACGCGGTGATGGCAGCGCGCCCGCCGGCGGCGTCGAACAGACACGCGCCGCGATCCTGCTCTACGAACGGCTTCTTGTCGAGGCACCGGACCATCCGCGGCTCGATTCAGCGCTCTATCAGCTGGGCCGCGCCTGGGAAGCGGAAGGCAATCCCGAACGCGCGCTGATGTACCTGGATCGGCTGGTCGCCGAATATCCCGAAAGCCGTCATATCGAGGAGGCCCAGTTCCGCCGCGGCGAAATCCTGTTCAGCGAGAAACGCTGGGCGGATGCACAGGCCGCTTATGAGGCGGTCATCCAGCGCGGAAGCGGAACGGCATTCCAGGAGCAGGCGCTCTACAAGCACGGCTGGGCGCTGTTCAAGCAATCGCGCTTCGATGAGAGCTCCGTTTCTTTCATGGCGGTCCTGGATCGAAAGATTTTGGTCTCGCCCGCCGTCGAAATCGAAAGCATGGACAAGTTGTCGCGCGCCGACCGCGAACTCGTGGACGACACGATGCGTGTTCTCGGCATCCAGTTCACCGCCGACGATCCGGCTGGTGCGCTTTCCACCGCGCTTGCGCGTCACGGTTCGCCGGCCTATGCCTGGCGCCTGCATGGAGCGCTGGGCGACCTCTTGGTCGAAAAGCAGCGCTACACGGACGCGGCAGACACCTATCGGGCCTATGCGGCGCAGCATCCGGGCGATGTGCATTCGCCGGTGCTGCAGGGTCGCGCCATCGAGGCATATCTGAAAGGCGGATTCGCAGAACTGGCGCTGCAGGGCAAGCGTGAGTATGTCGAGTTGTATGCATTCGACGGACCATTCTGGAATTCGCGCACGCGCGAGAGCGCGCCGGAAGTCGTCGCCCAGCTGAAGTCGAATCTGCACGACCTTGCGCAGCACTATCACGCTCTGGCACAGAAGAGCCGCAAGCCGGCCGACTATCAGCAGGCGGCCCGCTGGTATCGCGACATGCTGCAATCCTTCCCGGACGAGCCGGATATCGCCGAGACCAATTACCTGCTGGCCGACCTGCTGTTCGAGAGCGGCCAGTTCCGCGATGCGGCGATCGAGTACGAGCGCACAGCCTACGACCGGCCCCCCGGGCCCCGCAGTGCCGCTGCTGCCTATTCGTCGCTGCTCGCATACGATCGCCACGCTGAATCGCTGCGTGGCGCGGATTTCGATGCCTGGCGCGCCCAATCGATCGAGGGCGAACTGCGGTTCGCGTCGGCATTCCCGGCTCATGCCGAGGCGCCGGCAGTGCAGGTGCGGGCGATGCAGCAGCTGTATGAGCGCCGCGATTACGAGCGCGCGATCATCGAGGCTGGCAAGGTGCTGGCCGGGCTGCCGCCGATGCCGGTTGACCGCGAACGCCTGGCGCTCAATGTCACTGCCGACTCCGAGTTTGAACTTGCGCGCTTCGATCGTGCCGAAGCAGCTTATGAGCGCCTGCAGCCGCTGGTGCCGCCGGGTGACAAGGCCCGCGAGGCCATTGACGAACGAATCGCGGCATCGATCTACAAGCAGGCCGAGGCCAAGCAAGCTGCGGGTGATGCCAACGGCGCGGTCGACGACTTCCTGCGCATCGCTGCGCGCGCGCCGAATGCGAGTATCCGCGTGAATGCCGAGTATGATGCCGGCGCATTGCTGCTGCGCGAGAAGCAGTGGCCGCGCGCGATCGAGGTGCTGGAGGCATTCCGCCGCGATCATGGCACGAGCCCGCTCGCCGCCGACGTGCCGAGACGGCTTGCCGCCGCGTATATCGAGGCAGGCCGCCCGCTCGACGCGGCGGTCGAACTGGAACGCATCTCCGATACGGCGACCGAATCCGCGGAGGCACGCCGTCTGGCGCTCGAGCAGGCGGCGGACCTGAATGAAAAGGGCGGGCACCCTGAGCGCGCCGCCGTGAACTGGGCGGCGTTTGTGCAGCGATATCCCGAGCCGGCCGCTCCGGCAATCGAGGCGCGCCAGAAGCTTGCGGATTTCGCGGACCTGTCGCATGACGCGCCGGGCCGGCAGCGCTGGCTCAAGGAAATCGTCGCCGCGGATGCGGCGGCAGGCGGCGGCCGTACCGACCGGACGCGCTACCTGGCAGCCCGGGCGTCGCTCGAACTCGCGTCGCCGGCACGCGATGCCTTTTACGCAATCCGCCTGACGGTGCCGTTGAAGACCTCCCTCGCGGCCAAGAAAGCCGCAATGGAGACCGCGGTGCAGGCCTACACGGCGACGGCCGCTTACGCCGTTGCCGAAGTCACGACGGCCGCGACTTTCGAACTCGCCGAGCTGTATCGCCGGCTCGGCAAGGACCTGATCGATTCGGAGCGGCCTCCCGGGCTCGACGCCGATGCGCTCGAGCAATACGTGACGCTGCTCGAGGAACAGGCATATCCATTCGAGGAGAAGGCGATCGAAGTCCATGCGATCAATGCGGCCCGAACCGCGAACGAAGTCTACGACGAATGGGTGCGAAAGAGTCTTGTCGCGCTTGCCGGGTTGAAGCCGGCGCGCTACGGCAAGACAGAAATCATCAGCGACTACATCGTGAGCATCGTGCCCCCGGCGACCGTCGCCCCGGAGACAGCGCCAACGGACGGCGCCGCGGTCGCCGCGGTGCCGGGCCCGCCGCCGGTTGATCCGATGATCGAGGTGCTGTTGCAGACCGCTGGCAATTTCGTCGCCGAAGAGAAACTTGGTGACGCGGCCGCCATCTGGACCGACCTTGGGACCCGGGCGCCTTCGCTCCTGGCTCCCGCCTATAACCTGGGGCTGCTTGCCATGCATCGTGGCGAATGGCCGCAGGCCCTCGAGCAACTGGAAGGTGCGCGGGCGCGCGCGACTGGCGATGCCGGTGTGCTCGATGCGCTCGGAATCACTTACCGCAATCTCGGGCGGTTCCGCGACGCTGAAGCGGTGTACCGCGCGTCGCTTGCAGCGGAGCCGGATCGCGCAGCCACGCACCGAAACATCGGGGTGCTGCTGGATCTCTACCTGCAGCAGCCGGCCGAAGCGCTGCCGCATTTCGAGCGTTACATGCTGCTGACGGGAGCCTCGGACAAGCAGGTGTCCGCATGGATCGCGGAGCTCAAGCAGCGTGTCGCCCCCGCGGCCCAAACCGCAGGAGTCGTGCCATGAGGAAACTTGTCGTGACGCTCGGTCTGTATCTGCTGGGGCAAGTGGCGCTGGCCGCCGAGCCTGCGCCAGCACCCGTTGCGCCGCCGGCAGCCAGTCCGGCGCCTTCGCCGTCGAAGGTGCTGGACCGCCTGGAACTCGAGTCGACGACGATCACCGGTAACCGGGAATTGCCGAAGGTCATGTATGTCGTGCCCTGGAAGAAGGCGGCCCTTGGCGACCTGAAAGGGCGGCCGGTGAACAGCCTGCTTGATGAGGTGCTGGCGCCCGTGGACCGCGACGTATTTCGGCGCGAGCTGGACTATTTCGGAGCCTTGGCCACGGATTCGGCGTCCGGGCAGCCACAAGCTGCGGCAGCTGAGAAGTGAGCCACGGAATCGGGAGCGAGGATCGGTTTGACTGTCAGGATGGCGCCATAAGGTCGTGATTTCGGCCAACAGGAGCAGCGCGAATGGAATCTTGGGACATGATCGTAAATTTCTTCAAGCAGGGCGGGGTCTTTCTGTACCCCATCGCCCTCATATGGGTAATCGGCATCGTGATCGCAATCGAGCGGTTCATCGAGCTGACGCGTGCCGCACACGGCAACCGGAGGCTGTGGGATGAATTGCAGCCGATGTTCGAGAGCGGCCGGTTCCGCGAGGCAATGACACGGGTCACCAACTCGAACAGCGCGCTCGGGCATGTGATGCGCTATGGCATGTCGCGGATTGGCTCCGCGCGTCGCCGAGAGGACATCGAGAAGGCAATGGAGGAAAGCCTGATCGAGGTGATCCCGAAGCTCGAAAAGCGCACGCACTATCTGGCGACGCTCGCCAACATCGGCATGCTGATGGGCCTGCTCGGCACGGTCGTGGGCCTGATCACCGCGTTCGCAGCGGTATCACAGGCCAACCCCGCCGAAAAGGCGAGCCTGCTGTCGGCGAGCATCTCGGTTGCCATGAACAACACGGCACTTGGCCTGATCGTCGCCATCACGCTGCTGCTCTCGCACATGTACCTGGAGACGAGGACCACGACCATCGTGGATGGGCTCGAAATCGCCTCGGTCAAGTTCCTGAATGCGCTGCACGAGCGCAAGACGGATCCTGAGTCGCAGGCGGGTGGGACGGCCGCAGGGCGCACCGAACCGCAGGCGGCGCCCACTGCCCGGGGCGCGCGCGCATGAGAGGTTCCCGGATCGCGCGACGGCAGATGCGCAACCATGCGCGCTACCGGGGCCGGAACGATATCAACATCGTTCCGATGCTCGACGTCATGACGATCCTGGTATTTTTCCTGATCTTCACGGCGGTCTTCTCGAAGACGCACATCCTCGAACTCAATCTGCCGGCCAATGCCACGCAGCAGCTCGAGCTTCCCAAGGTGCTCGAGCTGGAGGTGGTCATACGCAAGAACGTCATTGAGGTCGCAGACCGCAGCACCGGCGTCCTGCGCACGCTGCCGATGACAGCGGATGGCCAGGATCTGGCCGGTCTTTCGCTGTTCCTGCAACGCGTCAAGTCACAGTTCCCTGACAAGCGTGACGCCACGGTGCTGCTCGAGCCTGATGTGACCTACGACCTGATGGTGCAGGTCATGGACACCGTCAAGTCATTCGAAGGCACCGTCGATGGCGAGCCCGCGAGGGGCGAGCTGTTCCCGCTGGTCTCGGTCGGGGACGCGCCTACATGAGGGCCCTCCGGCGCGGCCGCCAGCGGCACGGTGGCATGAAGGGCGGCCACGGAATGCCGGCCCTGATCCCGATGATCGACATGCTGACGATCATGGTGGTCTACTTGCTGGTCCATTCGGCGGATTACGAGATCCTGCCAAACACGAAGAACATCAGCATTCCTCAGTCGGTGTCGGAATCGAAGCCGCGCGACAGCGTGACCGTGATGGTCACGCGCGACATGGTGTTCGTGAATGGCGCAGCAACGACCCGCGTCGTCGACCTGAGATCCGGAGATGCGGTCGTGGATCCCCGTCTGCAGGCCGCGCTGGTCAAAGCCTCGCAAGCGCGGCGCGTGACGCCCGGCAAAGCGGCCGAAGCACCCGAATTAACGCTGCTGGCCGACAAGGAGCTGCCATACAGCGTGCTGAAGCGAATCATGATGACCTGCACCGCGGCGAAGTACGGCAAGTTGTCACTCGCCGTGATCGAGAAAGAGCGTGCATACACGCCCATCGGGACCTGAGGGAGACCGGCGTTGACGGCGATTGCGGCCAATTATCGGATTTTCGACCTGCCATGGCCTCCCACGCCCGAGGAGGAGCGCCGTTTCCGCCGCATGCTCAAGATCGCGCTCGGTCTGTTCGTGATCGCCGGGCTGGTCCTGCCGCTGCTGCCGGAACCGATGCAGCCCCCGGCGCCCGCCTTGCCGGACGAAGTGATTGACCTGGTGCTGACGCCGCCGCCGGTGCCGAAACCGCCACCGCCGGTCAAGAAGCCGCTGCCGCTCGAGGTACCGGTCAAGCCGGAAGTTAAGCGCCCGGTGCCGGATCGCCAGGAGGACGCGCGCCGCAAGGCGAACCAGGCTGGCCTGCTCGCGATGAAGGACCAGCTCGAGGACCTGCGCGAGACGCTCGACACGAGCTCGCTCGTGCCGACCAAGAACCTCACCGCGAAAACCGACGGCCCAAGCCGCGCCGAGCGCTCCCTGATCACCTCCCAGGTCGCAACATCCAGCGGCGGCATCAATACGTCGGCGCTCAGCCGCGCGTACGGCAGTGGAACGGGCTCGTTGAAGGGCCAGGTGGCGACGCAACGGGTGGCGTCATTCGCAGATGCGCTCGCCGCAGGTAAGGCCGAGGCGGCGCGCAGCGGCAAGAGCGGCAAGGCGTCGCGGAGCCGCGAGGAGATCGAAATGGTGTTCGACCGCAACAAGGCGGCGATCTATGCGATCTATAACCGGGCACTGCGCGACCGGCCGGAATTGCAGGGCAAGGTCGTCATCGAATTGACAATTGCGCCTTCGGGCGAAGTAACTTCCTGCCGTGTCTTGTCCAGCGAGCTTGGCGACGCTGATCTCGAGCGCAAGCTCGTGGCCCGCATCCGGATGTTCCAGTTCGAAGCCAAGGACGTCGAGACCATCACGACTACAAAACCAATCGAGTTCTTCCCCGCCTGACCCGAATTGACGCAAGTCATTGCTGGCCAATGTGCGCTTCATGACACTGCCACAAGGGAGCCTGACTCCTCCAAATGGGTGCGCACATGAAATACGCATTTGTCGGGATGAACGCGACCCGCAAGCGGACAGTGGGGCTGGCGTTTGCCGGCGGACTGCTGGCCATGGCCGGCATCGTTGGGCTGCGCACTGCGGGGGCCGAGGATCCGCTCGCCGTCCACCGCGCTGAAGCGGCCGCCGGCAATCAGGAAGCCGTAACCCCGGCCAGGCTCGACGCCGGCCGCAAGGTATTTGAGGCCGCCTGCATGGCCTGTCATCAGGCGAATGGCCAGGGGCTGCCGGGCGCGTTTCCACCATTGGCTGCCTCCGACTTCCTGAAGGCCGACAAGAACCGGGCGATCCGCATCGTCGTCAATGGCCTGCAGGGCCCGGTGGTCGTCAACGGCGCGAAGTTCAATTCGGTCATGCCGCCGATGGCGCAGCTGTCCGACGCCGAGATCGCGAACGCGCTTACCTACGTGATGAATTCCTGGGGCAATTCCTTCGGAAGCGTCACGACGGCCGAAGTCACCGCCGTCCGCGCCGGCCCGAAACCCAAGCAGGAGGCCGGTTCGGCGACGGAGCATCCAGGCACGACGGTCGCTGAACTGAAGTACGGCGGCGCGCCGTCGCCGGTTGGCGCCGTGGCGCAGCAGATCGAGATGGTTACTTCAGCGGGTGCCCCGGACATGACCCGGGCGGAATTCGATCATGCCAAGCAGATCTACTTCGAGCGCTGCGCCGGTTGCCACGGTGTGCTGCGCAAGGGAGCGACCGGCAAGCCGCTGACCCCGGACATCACTCAGAAGAAGGGCACCGATTACCTGAAGGTCTTCATCAACTACGGCTCGCCCGCCGGCATGCCGAACTGGGGCACTTCGGGCGACCTGACTCCCGAGGAAGTCGACATCATGGCGCGCTACGTCCAGCACGTGCCGCCGATGCCGCCGGAATTCGGCATGAAGGAGATGCGCACGGCCTGGAAGGTGAACGTGCCGGTCGCGGAGCGGCCGACGCGCAAGATGAATGACTTCAACATCGACAACATCTTCGTCGTGACGCTGCGCGATTCCGGCGAGGTTGCGCTGATCGACGGCGACACCAAGCGCATCATCAATATCCTGAAGACCGGTTATGCCGTGCACATCTCGCGCCTGTCCCATTCCGGCCGCTATGTCTACACCGTCGGGCGTGACGCCAAGCTCGACCTGATCGATCTGTGGATGGAGACGCCTGGCATCATCGCGGAGATCAAGGTGGGCCTGGAAGCACGCTCGGTGGAGACGTCGAAATATGAGGGCTACGAAGACCGTTATGCGATTGCGGGGAGCTACTGGCCGCCGCAGTACGTCATCATGAACGGCGAGACGCTGGAGCCACTGAAGATCATGTCGACACGCGGCATGACCGTGGACACCCAGGAGTTCCATCCCGAGCCGCGCGTGGCGGCGATCGTCGCATCACACGAGCATCCGGAATGGATCGTCAATGTCAAGGAAACGGGCCAGATCCTGCTCGTCAATTACGAAGACATCGACAACATCAAGGTCACTCAGATCGGTGCAGCCCGATTCCTGCATGACGGCGGCTGGGACTCCACGAAACGGTATTACCTGACCGCGGCGAACCAGTCGAACAAGATCGCGGTCATCGACTCCAGGACCCAGAAACTGACGGGACTGATTGACGTTGACAAGATCCCGCATCCGGGCCGGGGCGCCAATATCAAGGACCCGAAATTCGGTCCGGTGTGGATTACGAGCGCGCTCGGTAACGAGAAGATAACCTTCATTGGCACGGACCCGCATGATCATCCAGATCAGGCCTGGAAAGTCGTCCGGGTGCTGAAGGGGCAGGGCGGCGGCTCGCTGTTCGTCAAGACGCACCCGAAGTCGAGCAGCCTGTACGTCGACACGCCGCTGAATCCCGATGCGAAGATCAGCCAGAGCGTCGCGGTGTTCGACATCCACAACCTGGAGGCCGGCTACAAGGTGCTGCCGATCGCTGAATGGGCCGACGTTGGCGAGGGACCGAAGCGCGTGGTGCACCCCGAGTTCAACAAGGCAGGCGACGAGGTGTGGTTCTCCGTCTGGAATGGCAAGGACCAGCGTTCGGCGATCGTCGTGGTCGACGACCGGACGCACACGCTGAAGGCAGTCATCAAGGATCCGCGCCTGATCACGCCGACCGGCAAGTTCAACGTCTACAACACGACGCACGATATCTACTGACGCGCCGGAACCGGATCCGGCGCGGCCTGCGTCCTCAGTATGTCGCGGTCAGCGTGACGGACAGGTTGCGGCCCGGCTGTTGAAAGAGTTCGAGCAGCGGATCGTCGGGTATCCGCCCGCGCACGTCGGCCCATTCATAGTAGCTGCGGTCCGCCAGATTGAAGATACCGGCGTTGAGGCGCCACCGGTCGCTGATGCGCCATTGCCCGGTCAGGTCGATGGTCGCAAAACCGGACGGCTGGTACAACGGGCTACGCGATTCGTCCACACGATGAACGCCATCGACCGCCGTCAGCGTGAGCTGCGCCATGAAGCGCGACGACGGCGCCAGGTAGCGCAGCCCGATCGTGGCGCGCGCGGGGTCGATCGTATTGATCGGAAGGTTTCGCACGATATCCTCGCCGTGGGTCCACGCGACGGAAAGGCTGCCACTGAGGCCGTGCAGCTTCTCGAGCCAGGCACCGAGATCGAATCCGAATGAGGCTTCGGCGCCGTAGATTTCCGCCTTGCCGATGTTCTGCGACTGAAACAACGTCGTGCCGGTTTCGGGATCCGGTCCGATGTTGACCTTCGACTCGATGAAGTCGCGATAGCGGCTGTAATAGACGCTGGCGCTGCCGGATATCGCTGTGCCGGAAATCCGGGCGCCGACCTCGAGGCTGTCACTCTTTTCCGGCTTGAGGTCCGGATTGGGGATCGCGCGAACGTTGAATTGAGGCAGATCGAGGCCGATGTTGACGTCCTCGAACGGCTGGGAGCGGAAGCCGTGCGAGTACTGGAAGAACAGCATCAGCAAGTCGCTGGTCGTGTAGCTCGCGCCGAACTTGGGTGCCAGGGACCACTGTTCGATGGATACCGGGCGCTGAGCCGGGTTATCGGCCGCGTACATCGCATCGACCGCGGGTTCGAGGCGGTACCAGTCCACACGCAGAGCCGGAATCAGCGTCCAGCGTCCCTCCCCTGGTCGCCAGTCGTCCTGGACATACAGGCCGGCCTTGCTGAGGTCCGAGATCGGGAAGTCGCGGACCGGCAGGACCTCGCCCAGGATCACATTGGTTGTGTCGCCGGTCGCAAGATTCGTCTGCTGGCCATTGCGCTGCTCGATGACACGCGTGCGGGAGAGTTCCAGACCGCCCACCAGCCGCTGCGTGCCGCGGGCGCCATCGATATGACGCACCGCAGTCACTTCACCGCCGGTCACGGATTCCTGGTAGCGGAAATCACGGTCAATCGCGAGCGCTGAAGTCGGTGGCGCGGGCCGGCGTTCTTCGTTTGTCATCTCGGTAATCCGGGTCTCCAGGTAATACAAGCGCCAATCGATCTGCTCGAAGGGGCCCGGGTCATCCAGCGTCTGGTCCACGATGAAGCGCAATGCCTTGACGCTGTCATCGCCCTGCAGAAACGTCGTGTTGGCAAATCTCCCGCCCGAAAGTTCGAGCGAATCCACGTCCGTCAGCGCAGCCTGGCGATCCCAGCCCAAGGTCAGGCGCAGGGGTCCGCCGGGGGCATGGATTACGGCGCGACCCAGCACAGAGTCAGCCTCGAAGTCCCGCGGATTCGCATCGACGGTGCGGTAGGCATTCTGCAATTCGCTGCCCTCGCGCCGCGTGATGGACAGCATCCCGTCGAAAGCCTCGAATCGCGCGGCCGCTGTCACGCCGGCCATCGCTGCGTGGCTGTCGCTCGCGTAGCCCGAACGCAGGCGCAAGGCATGGCTCGCATCGTCCCGCAACAGATCGGCAGGATCCACGGTCGTCGTGGCGATGACGCCGGCGATGGCATCGCTTCCATACAGGGTCGATGCGGGCCCCTTCAGGATTTCGATGCGCCGGATGAGTTCCGGATCCGTGAATTGCCGGCCGGCGTCCGAAAAGCTGCCGATCGAGAATGTGTTTGGTGCGGGCACGCCGTCAGTCTCAAGCAATACGCGATTCCCGGATAGCCCGCGAACGGCGATGGCCGTATAGCCAAACCGGTTCGGGTCACGGCGAACCGACACGCCCGGCTGGTCGCGGAACACGTCGCCCGGGTCGAATGCAAGCCGCAGCTGAAGATCTTCGGCCGTCATGATCGACACCATGGCGGCAACCTCCGACAGTGGCTGCGCGATCTTGCCGACCACCGTGACCATCTCGAGCTCAGGCAGTGCATCGGATGCCGAGGCGGGCAATACGGCCAGCAAGGTCGGCATGCCGAGCCAGGCGATGAATTGACGAGTGCCGGTCGAGCGATTTGACATCGAGTGCTTCCTGGCGGGGTGGTTACGAGTGCCAACTATAACCGGGCGATGCGCTACCATTGGCAATTGGGATCGACCCCAGGAATCCACATGAACGTCGGCGATGGCAAAGTCGTCCTGATTCATTACACGCTGCGCGATGCCGCAGGCGCGCTGCTCGGCTCTTCGGATGGAGGCGACCCGATCGCCTATCTGCACGGCAATGGAGGCATTGTCCGCGGTCTGGAGCAGGCTCTGGCCGGCAAGGTCGCGGGCGACCGCGTGGACGTCATCGTTGCCCCGGAGATGGGCTACGGGTTACGCGACGAGCGACTGGTCCAGCTGATTCCCCGCGACCGCTTCCCCGATCCAGCCGCCCTCGCGGCGGGTCAACAGTTTCATGCCGACGGACCGCACGGCGGGCGGATGCTGACCGTGACCCGTGTCGAGAAGGACCTTGTCACGGTAGACGCCAATCACCCGCTGGCCGGCAAGCCGCTGCATTTCAGTGTCGAGGTCACGGAAGTGCGCAAGGCAACGCGAGAGGAGCTCGCGCATGGCCATGTCCATGGGCCGGGCGGACACAAGCACTGACTATTGGCTGAATCGTGATGTCGCGCGCATTTGTGCGCTGCCGGTGAGCCCATCGTGATGCATCGTCACAATCTGCAGTTCCCGACCAAGGAAACCGCGCTGCGCGAGGACGTGCATGCGCTGGGTTCGCTGGTTGGCGAAGTTCTTCGCGACCAGGGCGGCGAGAGCCTCCTCAAACTTGTCGAGGAGGACCGTGTCGCGGCGATCGGGCGCCGCGAAGGCGTACCGGAGGGCACGGTGACGCTGGACATGCGGGCCACCGACCGGCCCGTGCAGCAGGCAAGCGACCTCATCCGCGCCTTCAGCAAGTGGTTCGAAGTGGTCAATCTCGCTGAACGCGTGCACCGCGTGCGCCGCCGCCGCGAGTACATGAATCGCGGCGACCGGCCGCAGCCGGGCGGAATCGGCGACTGCATGTACCGGCTCAAGGCGGATGGTCTCGACGGTGAGCAGGTGCTGGCGCTGCTCCGAAACGTGACGATTTACCCGGTGTTCACCGCGCATCCCACCGAGTCGACCCGCCGCACGATGCTGCGCAAGCAGCAGCAGATCGCGGACCTCATGATCGAGCGCCTCGATCCGACGCTTACGCCGGCCGAGCGCCGCTCGGTCTGGGAGCGCATCCGAATGGAGGTGACCTCCGGCTGGCAGACCGAAGTGCACCCGCGTGAACGGCTGACGGTCGCCGACGAGCGCGAGCATGTGTTGTTCTATCTGGCGGAAGTCATCTATCGCGTGGTGCCAGCGTTTTATGAAGAGCTCGCGTACTGGCTCGAGAGCGTATTCGGAGTGCCTTCGGACGCGGAACGCATGCCGTTGCTTCTGCGCTTCGGGACCTGGGTCGGTGGCGACATGGACGGCAACCCGGAGGTCCATGCAAAGACCATCCGCGAGACACTTCACCGCCACCAGCAGCGGATCATTTCGGCCTACTACGAGGAATGCCGCGCGCTGTCCGGCAAACTCTCGCAGAGTGCAAGCCGGGTCGGCGTGAGCCGTGAACTGGATGAACGAATCGCGGAATACGAGATCCTGCTGCCGACCGCGCGCCAGGCAAGTTCGTCGCGACACGACCGCATGCCCTACCGCGTGTTCCTGTCGCAGGTTGCGGAGCGGTTGCGGACGACCTATGAAGGCCGCCCGAATCACTATGAGTCCGCTGAACACTTCGTCCGCGACATCGAAATCGTGGCGGCGAGCTTGCGCGCCAATCACGGCCGGCACGCCGGCCAGTTCCCGGTCGAGCGCCTGCTTTGCCGCGCTCGGACCTTTGGATTTCACCTGGCGACACTGGATGTGCGGCAGCACGCATCGGTGCATCGCGAAGTCGTTCGTCAGGGGCTTGCCCTCACAGACTGGAAGAGGCGCAAGGCCGATGCGCGCCGCGCGGTATTGCGCGAGGCCCTGGCACGTGATCGCGGTCCGCTCGGGTCCTTCGATGCGGTCGGGCGCCGCACGCTGGCCGTGTTCGAGGCCCTGATCCAGGGCCGCAACAAGTATGGTGACCGGGCGACAGGCGACTATGTCGTCAGTGGAACGGAAGGGCCGGATGACGTCCTGTCGGTGCTGCTGCTGGCACGCTGGGCCGACATCACGGATCGAAGCGTCGGCGAAGTCCCGCTGGATATCGCGCCAGTCGTCGAGACCGCGGCGGCTCTCGAGGGTGCCGGTGAGATCCTGCGCGGATTGCTGAGCGAAGATACATACAGGCGTCATCTCGCCGCCCGCGGTAACCGGCAGACGGTGCTGGTCGGCTACTCCGAGAGCAACAAGGAATGCGGCATCGGCGCATCGAGGCACCTCGTGTACTGCGCGCAGGCCGAACTGATGAAGGCGGCCGCTGAAGGCGGCGTCGAGCTTGCCCTGTTTCACGGCCGTGGCGGCACGGTAAGCCGCGGCGGAGGGCCGCTCGACCGGCTGGTCGCGAGCACGCCGCCCGGCGCGACCCATGGCCGGCTTCGCGCCACGGAGCAGGGTGAAGGCATCGGCAACAGTTATGGCCTGCGGCGCATCACGCTGCGCACCTTTGAAAAGGCCCTATTCGCCGTCATGCTGGACTGCACCGGCTCGAGTTCTTCGGCCGTGTTGGCGCAGCAGCAATTGCCGATGATGAAACACGTCGCTGATGCCAGTCGCGCCCGATACCGCGCGCTCGTCCACGAAGATCCGGAGTTCCAGCGCTTTTTCCGCGATGTCACACCGATCGATGTGATCGAAAGAATGCAGATCGGGGGGCGACTTGCCCATCGCGACGGCAGCGGTATCGAGGCGCTGCGGGCCGTACCCTGGGTCTACGCGTGGAGCCAGAGCCGGCACTCCCTGCCAGGCTGGTTCGGCATGGGAACCGGGCTCGATGCGGCCGCACGTGAACTCGGAGCCGATCGACTCGCGAAGGCCTGGTCCAGCTGGCCATTTTTCCAGAATCTGCTCGATGACGTTGAAATGGAGCTGGTGCGCGCCGATCTCGAGATCGCCGCGCACTACGACATGCTTTCGACTGGTCCGATTGCCGGAATCGTCGAAGCAATAAAACGCGAGCATGCGCTGGCGAAGCGCTGGATCACCTGGGTCAAGGGCGAAATCGATCTGCTCGACAGCCGGCCTCAGATGCAGCGATCCGTGCTGCTGCGTGCGCCATATCTCGATCCGATGCACCTGATGCAGGTCGACCTTCTGCGCCGCTGGCGGGCTGGTGGCCGCGCGGATCGCGAGCTCTTCGACGCACTGCTGGCGAGCGTAACCGGCATTGCACTTGGGCTTCAGGCAACCGGTTAAACGGGGCAAGGAGGGCACATGGGGGAATTGCTGGCACTGACGACGCCAGGGCGCAGCGTGTGCGTCTACTGCGCATCGAGCCAGGCCTGCGACGCGCTTTACCATGACGTGGCGCAGCGCCTGGGTCGGCTGCTGGCGGCGGCGGGCTGTACCGTGGTCTATGGCGGCGGCCGCTCCGGATCCATGGGAGCGCTGGCGGAGGGCGCGCTGTCAGCCGGCGGGCGCGTGGTGGGAATCATTCCCAGATTCATGCGCGATCTGGAATGGGGCCATGATGACTTGTCTGAGCTGCACGTCGTCGAGGACATGCGCACGCGCAAGCATGAAATGCTCTCCCGTGCCTCTGCGGTTGTCGCGCTTGCGGGCGGCACCGGGACACTCGAGGAACTGCTGGAAGCAATGACGCTCAAGCGGCTGGGGCTGTTCCTCGGGTCGATCGTGCTGGTAAACACGCAGGGCTATTACGATCCCTTGCTGGCGCAGCTCACGTCCGCGATCGACGGCCGCTTCATGGATAACCGCCACGGCGGCCTGTGGTCCGTCGTGACGGAACCCGAGGCCGTGCTGCATGCGATCGAAACAGCGCCAAAATGGAGCCCGGCAAACCGCGACTTCGCGGTCGCTCGCTGATTCGGATAAAATCACACCATGAACAACGAACACTCCGGCGAGCCCAGGATGGACTCCGCCACCCTGTACCGAGAAGAGGTCTTCACCGACCAGCGGGTCGGCACGATCCGGCGCATGACACCGGTGAAATCAGACGGCAGCGATGATGCGTCGCGGCCGGTGCTGTTCATCGGCCAGGCGACGGTCATGACGCCGATGGGTTCGCTGCCCCTGTCATTCGAACTGGATGCCGTGAACCTGAGTGAGGCCGTATCCAGGTTCGGACCCGCAGCGCAACAGGCAATAGAGGAAGCGGCGCGCGAATTGCAGGAGATACGGCGCCAGGCCGCATCGTCGATCGTCATTCCCGATGCAGGCGCTGCAGCAATCAAGGGCATCGGCGGCAAGGGCGGCGGCGGCATCCAGTTGCCCTGAGTGCGGGCCGCATTCGCTCAAACTGGTTTCTTTACCTTGCGACGGCGCTTGCCCCCCGCCATGTCCTTCAGCACGACGAGGACTGCTGCGCGCCGTTTCGCGTCGAGTCTTTGCCACATCCGGAGCATCAATTTCGTCTGGGCGTCGAAGCCCGTCAGCGGCTGCAGGGTATCGTCCGCGAATGCCCGCAGCGACTCATAATCGACTCCGAGCCGGCGCGCCAGGCGGCTGACCTCGGCCGGGTTCGTAGGCACCGAGGCCACGATCCGGGTGACCATGGCTGGTATCGTCCCAAGCAGTTCCGCCAGTAGTGACGGCGACTGGCCGTTCGCAATGGCATTGCGCAACCATCCCGGAAATTGCAGCAGTGCGACCGGGTTGATCATTGCGGCGCGAGATACTGCGCGAGCCAGGCCTGAACTTCCTGGAAGAAATAGCGGTGATTCTCGCCATTCAGGATCCAGTGATTTTCGTCGGGGAACAATACGAGACGGCTGGGAACCCGCTGGCGCTGAAGCACGGTCCAGAATTCCAGTCCATTGTTGTACGGGACCCGGAAATCCTTTTCTCCGAAGGTGAGCAGTATCGGCGTCTTCAGTTTCATCGATCTCCAGAAGGGACTCTGGTCGTGCCAGGCGGCGCTGCCGCGCCAGGGCGGGCCATCGAGATTGCGCTCGCGCGAGTAGACGATATCGCTCGTTGTCCACTGGGTCTTGAGGTCATATAGACCCGCGTGACTCACCAGTGCCCGGTAACGGGTCGTCGTGACCGCCAGCCAGTTGGTCAGGTGCCCCCCATAACTTGCGCCACCCGCGGCTTGGCGTGTTGCATCAATGAAGGAGTAGCGGCGTATGGCTTCATCTGCGGCCTGGTTGATCTCATCCGCTGGTCCCGCGAGCGGATCGCCCTGGATAGCCTGGGCAAAGGCCTCGCCGAATCCGGTCGATCCGGAGTAGTTGGTCATCAGGATCACGTAACCGGGCTGCGCCAGCAGGTGGTAATTCCAGCGAATGAAGAACTGGTCCTTGATCATCAAGTTCGGCCCGCCGTGGATCAGCACGAACAGCGGGTATTTGCGTGCCGGGTCGAAATTCGGTGGCAGTACGATCAGGTTGTGGATGCGCCTGCCACGCCTGGACGTGAACCAGAATTCCTGCACCGCTTGCCAGTCGATCGTGGCCGCGCGCTCGACATCGAAAAACGTCAGGGCGTGGCGCGCACCCGTTCTCGCATCAATGCGCGCAGTCTCAGCGGGGCTGATCGCGCTCTCCCAGTTCGCAACGACGACCGGTTCCGCCTCGTCGCCGCCGACCCGCAATCCGGTGATCGATCCCGCCTCGAGCCGGCCCAACTCGCGGGCTTCTCCGCCAGTCGCAGCAACGGAGTAGAGGCGGTCGTGACCCTCGTCCTCTGCCAGGACGTAGATGCGCTCGCCGTCGGGCGCGACACCGTATTCGTCGACCGATCGGTCGAATCCAGACGCCACGGGCCGCGCCGACGTGCCGCCCCAGTCGAAACGCGTGAGACGCGCGGCGTTGTAGACATGCCTGGTCCTCGGAGTTCCAAGCGCATAAAGGGCCGACCCGTCGGGCGCGAACTGCGGAGCAGAATAACTCGCTTCATCCCCCGTCAGGCGCCGTGGTTCCCCGCCGCCGGCCGGCAGGACAAACAACGCCTGCACGACGTCCGCATATGCCGCCTGATCGCGCACCGTCGTTGCGGTGAACACGATCGCGCTGCCATCGGGCGACCAGGTGGCATCCAGCTGCTCGCCGTCATTGTCGAGTTGCCCTCCAAAACCAATGCCGCGCGCGAGCTCGGTGCCTGCCAGCAGGTCACGTGCTTCAGTTCCGTCGGCGAGCGGCTGCAGCATCAGCGTGGGACGCCGCTCATCGAGCCAGCGATCCCAGTGGCGTATCGGAAAGCCGTCGAATGTGCGCGCCGTGTATTTGCGCGCCTTGCGCTCCTCGAGTCGTGCGCGGTTGTCGGCGTCCGTCATCGCGCCCGGAAAGATCATGCTGCTGAACAGCAATGCCTGGCCATCTGGTCGCCACTGAGGTCTCGTCGCACCCGTCGACACGCTGCTGACGCGCTGCGCTTCACCGCCACCCATGACGTCGAGCACGTAGATCTGGGATTCCTCGTCGCCCTCGCGCTTGGCAGCGAAGGCAATCCGCCTTGAATCCGGACTCCATGCGGCGCTGGACTCGGGGCTCCTGCTCGAGGTCAATCGGCGGGGCGATGCGCTGCCATCAGCCGGTACGAGCCAGAGATCGCTCCCCTTCTGGTCTTCCGCATAAGCCGGCTCCGCGACCGGCACGACGACCCAGCGTCCGTCCGGGCTCAGGGCGGGGGCACCGACGCGCTTCATGAGCCACAAGTCTTCGTGCGTGATCGGGTGGCGACCAGTGGCGTCGGCGCAAGCGGCGCCAGCTGCCAGCAGCATCGCCAATGCCGGGAGAAAGCGATTCAAGTCACTTCTCAGGCCGGCCATTGCCGCGCCCTGACGCTGCGCAACATCCATGGCCGGTCTGAATCGAGCTGTTCCTTGAACAGTTCGCCGCGACCCTGCAATGGCGTCCAGTCAGTGTACGCACCGACCAGTGACCCGAGGTAAGGCCGCGCGACGTTCAGGCATTCCCGAAAATCGAGATCGTCCGCCTCGCGCAATCCTTCCCGAGGGTGACGTATCGCCCAGATCGTCGCTGCCAGGGCGCCCGCTGCCACCTGCAGGCAGGTTGCATTGGAATAGGGTACGTGCCGTCGCGCCTCGGCGATCGACAACTGCGAGCCATACCAGTATGCATTTCTCGCGTGACCCGCGAGCAGCACGCCGAGCTCATCCATGCCGGTCACGATCTCCGAGCTGATGATGCGTCGCGCCGGCTGCGGCTGCCAGCCGCGGCCCTCCAGCTCGAGCGCGGACAGCATCGCGTCGTCGCAGGGGTGATAGACGAACATGACCGTCGGCCGATACTCGAATCGCGATCCTTGGCGTAACGACAGGTAATCGGCAATCGAGAAAACCTCGTCATGGGTCATCAGGAGCCCCTGGTAGCCTCCAGAGGAAGGCAGCCAGCTGCGCGCGAATGTCGCGCCGCCGGGACGGTGCAGATACACCGAACCGCAATTGCGGCGATGCCATTGCGAGCCGGCAGGCTTGCCCGATTCCGCAGTGCCGAGCGACAACTCGCTTGGCTGCATCAACTCGTCGATGAAGCCGTCGATTGACCAGGTGTTCACGAACTCGTTGGGCCGCTTTGGGCGGTCGGTCGCCTGCGTATCGCGCTCGGAAATCTGGATCAGCGTGACGCCCAGGTCGCGCGCGAGCGTGGCCCAGCCGGCGGCATCCGCGGGTTCCGTCGCCGTGTGCTTGAGCCCGGTCGCGAGATCCAGCAGCGCCTGCTTGACAAAGTGCGAGACGAGACCGGGATTGGCGCCATGGTCGACAACGGCGGTCGGCATGCCGGAGCCGGCCCGCTTGCGCAGTTTCAGCATGTCGTCGCGTGTGACAAAATTCGTGCGCTCCCGCATCGTCAGCATGGGGTTGTCGAAAACCCCCGGCCAGGGTTCGATCGAGGTGTCCACGTAGAGCACCCCGTGCTCCGAGCACCACTCAACGAGGTCGACGCTGGAGACATCGACCGAGAGATTCAGCAGCAGGTCACCGGCCTTCAGCTGGCGCCTGAGTTCGCGCTGGTAGGTGGCCGGCTTCAGGTGGCAGTGCACGAAGCGCGCCTGGTTCGCCCCCGCCAATGCGCGCCCGTGTTCGCTCGCTTCGAGCACCGTCAGGCCGTCCGCGGGCAGCGCCAGGTGGCGCCGCAGCAGGGGCAGGGCCGTCTGGCCGATGCTGCCGCAGCCGACCATCAGCACACGGCCCGCGAACTCCGTGGTATCGATCCGGGTATTCGGCACCCCGGAACCCTAGCAAAGACGCGGCGGTTCTGCAGCCTGGACAGGATGATGGCGGGGCGCGCGGGGCCTGGCACGCGGCAAGTGCCGTTCCGGCATCAATGCGCCCTCGATTTCCCTGAATCGCCCGACGATATCGCCGCAGGCGATCATCGCGACGCTCACGAGCGGGTGACTGGGACAGTCCCGATCGAGCCTGCAGACCAGATCAACCAGCGGGTCGACATCGGCGCGTAGCCAGTCGAGGATCCGAGCCGCCTGCGGCGTGGCCTGGCCCGACAGTTCATGCAATTCGTCGCGCAGGTCCCAAACGATGCTGGAATCCAGCGAATCGAGCTGGTCGCAGAGTTCGCGCATGCCGCGGTGGCCCTGGCCCGCCTGTTCCAGGCTGCGCAGCTCCGACCGCAACCAGCCCGACTGGCTCAACATCTGTTGCAGCTGCGCAGAGATTTCCATCGCAAGGGAAGATGGCATGTTCGTCTCCAGGGTGCCCCGGCACCAGTGCGATCAGCATGCGGGGCCGGGTGGCTCAGGACGCGAGCCAGCCCGGACACGACCGGGCTGCGTCGTCTTTCCGGTGCGCGGGAGCTCTTTGTTATGCTGATCATCACTCCCGCCATGAAGTGCCTGCTCCAATTGCTGTTTGCCCTGACGCTGCCTTTACTCTGGTCCTGCGCAACCGGACCGGATTACGACCTCATCGTGCACGGTGGCACGATCTACGACGGCTCGGGACGGCCGGGCGGTGGCGCCGGGATTCATCAACATGTTGAGCTGGTCGAACGAATCGCTGCTGATCGATGGCCGAGGCCAGGGCGAACTGCGTGGCGCGGTGCCGCGGGCGCGCCAGCAGCATCACAAGAACAGGACTGAGGAAGATCTCCTAACATACTGATAAAACAGGATAATAATGATCCCGGTCGAGTTCCTGATTTTCGCTCTCACACTGCTCGGTGTCGCGGTCTTCCATCGGTACTCGCTGCCGATCGCAGCCTGCGGACTCGCGGCATTGCTGTGCTATCAATGGATCTTCACGCAGTTTCCGGCGGGCGCCGGCTGGGCCGGTCTCGTCACGCATGCCTCGCACGAGTGGGTCCTGCTCGCAAACCTGTTGCTGTTGCTGGTTGGATTCGCATTTGTGTCGCGGCACTTCGAAGAGAGCCGGATCCCGGCCGCGTTGCCGCGCTACCTGCCCGACGACTGGACCGGCGCATTCGCCCTGCTGGTCATCGTATTCGTGATGTCCGGATTTCTCGACAATATCGCGGCGGCGCTGATCGGTGGGGCGATGGCACATACCTTGTTCCGCGCGCGCGTAAGTGTCGGCTACATCGCAGCTATCGTCGCAGCCTCGAATGCCGGTGGCTCGGGCAGCGTCATCGGCGATACCACGACCACGATGATGTGGATCAGCGGCATTGCGCCGATGGAAGTTGCGCATGCATATGTCGCGGCTGTTGCGGCGCTCCTGGTGTTCGGTATCGCCGCGGCACGCCGGCAGCAGCGATTCGCCCCGATCATCAGGGACGCCGAATCGTCGGTGCAGGTCGACTGGACACGTGCGATCGTCGTGGCATGGGTTCTCGCAAGTGCCGTCGCGGTGAATGTCTTCGTGAATCTCGAGCTGCCGGAAAGCGCGGGGCGGTTTCCGTTCATTGGCGTTGCCGTGGCACTTGCGTTGTTGACTACGATCCCGATCCGTCAGCCAGACTGGCGCGTATTGCCGGGCGCATTCAAAGGAGCCCTGTTCCTGCTGTGCCTGGTCGCGTCGGCGTCGCTGATGCCGATCCAGTCTCTGCCCGCCGCATCGTGGCAATCGGCGCTGGCACTCGGCATTGTGTCAGCCGCATTCGACAACATTCCGCTGACTGCTCTGGCACTGAAACAGGGTGGCTACGATTGGGGATTGCTTGCTTATGCGGTGGGCTTCGGCGGCTCGATGCTGTGGTTCGGATCCTCGGCAGGCGTTGCGATCTGCGGGATCTTTCCCGAAGCCCGCTCTACCGCAAAATGGCTTGGGGAAGGCTGGTTAATCGCGGTCGCCTACCTGGCGGGGTTTGCGCTCTTGCTTGCAACACTTGGCTGGCGGCCAGGTTCCTGAAGATCAATTCCACGGTGAACCTGCCAGTCAGCCGCCACCCCTGCGATTGGCACTGCGATCAGAACGAGCGCTTCGACTGCACCAGGATCTGAACCTGGTCGATGGACGGGTCGCCATCGAGCGGAAATGCGATGTCCAGATGGAGGACGTTGGCGAGTCCGGAGCGGGTATTGTCGAGCCGCAGGCCAAAGCCAATGTCCTTCAACAGGCCGAGCCCGGCGGTCGGACCGAAAGCCGACTCACCCCAGGTGCGTCCCATGTCAAAGAATACGGCGCCACCGATCCGGGCCAGTTTCCAGATCGAGTACTTCGTGTAGTAACGCTGCTCGATGGTCAGCATGGCGAGACCGCTGCCCGTCTGATAACGCAGCGGATAACCGCGCAGGCCGTTGTCACCGCCCAACAGCAGCTCGTGATCGGCATCGAGTTCGTGGCCGACCTGGCCGGTCAGCAAGGCAAAAAAAGTGCTGCGCGGGCTGGTCTGCCAGTAATAGCGCAGATAGCCTGAGAGCAGCGCGTCCCGCGCCGAGCCATCCTCGATCCGGCTCGTCAGGCTGCTGGCGAGAAACAGCGAGCGGTTATCGCCGACGTGAAACCCGCGGCTTGCCTCGGCCCGCACCATCGCCGCATCACGATCCGATCCGTAGGCGGTCGCGGCCCAGCCGAGTTCGAGGGCATAGCGCTTCCCGAAAGGCAGATCTTCCGTACGCCCGATCTGATCGAGATTGAGCGCGGTCTGGAAATCGTCCTCGACACCTTCCAGCCGCAGATACGGATAACCGAGGTCGCGATCGAGGGGCAGGATCACCGGCGTCGCGGAATCCGGCGATTCGGCAAACCGGGCTTGTTCGTAACGTAGACCTGCGATCCAGCGGTTAGCCCATCCATTCTGCAGCCCTTTGGACCAGCCGTAACGGAGGTCGGCGTCTCTCACGGCGCGCCGGTACTCGCCAACGATCTTTCCGAGCCGGTAGATGCTTTCAATGGTGTCGCCTCGATTCAGGCTCATGCCGGCGCTCCATCTCGAGTCGAGCGAATAAAAAGGCCGCTCGAGATCCAGTTCCTGGTCTTCGCCATCGTTGCTGTCGGTCAGATCGATCCGGCTGCGCCAGCGGCTGCCGGCAACATTCGGGTCCTCCCATATGAGGGTGTAGTAATTGCGATCGACATTGTCGTGATAGCTGAATGAAAGGCGCTTGCCATAACCGAGCACATTCAATTCGTCCAGGGTCAATCCCGTCGAATTCTTGCCACCGGCACGACCGAATGAGAATCCGGGATTGAGAGTCCAGACTTCGTGCGTCACGACCTCGAGATCAACCAGATCATCGTGATACGCGACGATGCGGATCTTGGGCTCCCTGATGAACCGCAGAGTGCGAAGATTTCGTTCCGTTTCGTCGAGCACACGGCGCGAATAAAGATCGCCAGGCCGGAACAGCAGCTGCGCCTCGATGACGGAGGAATGCGTGTCAATGTGCAAGCGGTCGGCAAGCCTGAAAAAGGCGTTGTTCTCGCCGGGCACTTCCGGGTCAAAAATTGGCCGGCTGTTTATCTTCACCAGGCCGATACGGGCCTGCCGAGCTTCCAGTTCGGCGTCGCTGGGCCATGAGGTCGTGGTGGCACCCGCCGGATCCGGGAGCTCGGCCAGGGCGCCGGTCACGACGCTTGCCGTGCAGAGCACCAGGGCTGCAAGCTGCCGTGCGCCAACTGGCGTGTAGCGGCGCGCCCTGAACAGCACAAGAGCGGTCTGGAGATTCGCCATACCCAACCGCACGGTCTTGTTCAGGCCGAACACCACAATGTGACCACCCCGGCAGGAGGCAAATGGCTTGTGCTTCGACGTAGTCATGATAATCGAGAAGAAGGGCACGCCCCGAGCGTACAGCACGTCCGATGACCCGAGTGAACGGTCAACGGGAGGAATGCGATGTGCCGAGTCTGCCGTGAAGCGGCGGTCAGAGAGCTGCCGCGACCGTCGCGACCGTCGCAGCAGGCGCGGTTGCCTGGCGCCGTGACTCGAGCCACGACCACAGCTGTTCCCACTGCACGAGTTCCGGATGGACCCGCGTCGGGTTCAGATCGTGGATTCCCAGACCCAGTTCGCCGGCATGCACGTAGCTCTGCGAATCACGCAGCGTCGTGATCACGGGAATCTGCAGCTGGTCGAGAAACCGCATCAATGTGCGGCAGATGATCGTGTTTGGCTTCACGCGATTTGCGATGACGCCGAGACGATTCTCGCGGCGCTTTATCTTGCCGGCGATCAGCAGGTGCCCGATGCAGCGCGAGCAGGCGTGAATGTCGGCGTCCGAGGGCATCACCGGGACGAGCACCGCGTTCGCATCCTTGACGTGTTCCAGGAAGTGCTGCGCCTGCAGGGCCGCCGGCGTGTCGATGATCACCGGATCGGCCTCAGGCGGTACGCGCAGCTGGAAGCTCCGCGTGACGGCAATGCTGCGCGCATAGGCCGCGACACCGTGGATACTGGGCCTCTCGGGTGAGCGCTTCTCGAGCCAGCGCGTGCTGGTGCCCTGCGGGTCGAAATCCATCAGAGCCGGACGGTAGCCGCGGGCCGCATACATCGCCGCAAGCCCGGTCGCGACCGTGGACTTGCCGGAACCTCCCTTGGGATTCAGCACGACGATACGGAACATGGCACCCTCCAAGCCACCGGGCAGCGTACCCCGGTGGCGGGCCGGGGCGCAAGGTCAGGGGCTGTCAGCCCTCTCTCACGAGCAGCATCTGGACATCCCCCAGGGCGCGTTCCGCGAAACCGGCCTCGCAGTAGCAGAAGTAGAACTCCCACATGCGCACGAAGCTCTCAGGCAGCCCGAGTGCGTACACGCGTGGCAGATTCCTGATGAAATTATCGCGCCAGTGTGCCAGCGTCGTCGCGTAGTGCAGCCCGATGTCCTCCAGATGCACGATCCTGAGATCGCTTGAATCCGCCATTGCCTGGGCGAGTGCGCTGACAGACGGAATGCAGGAGCCGGGAAAGATGTAGCGCTTCATGAAGTCGACCTCGTCGCGGGCGCTTGCATAGCGATGGTCGGCAATGGTGATCGACTGCAGCAGCATGCTGCCACGCGGGGCAAGACGTTCGGCACACACGCGGAAGAATGTGCCGAACTGGCGAGGGCCGATGGCCTCGATCATCTCGATGGACACGAGCTTCCCGAACGAGCCTTTGAGATCGCGGTAGTCCTCGAGAAGAATCGTGACCCGGTCGTCGAGTCCGGCTGCCCGCACACGCTCTCGTGCCAGTTCATGCTGGCTTGGCGAAATCGTGGTTGTAGTCACGCGGCAGCCGTAGCGGCCGGCGGCGTGAATCGCAAAACCACCCCAGCCGGTGCCGATTTCCAGCACGTGATCCTGCGGCCCGAGTGCCAGCCTGCGGCAGATGGAATCCAGCTTGGCGGTCGATGCCTCGGCCAGCGTCATGCCCGGCCGCTCGAAGAGTGCGCAGGAGTACATCATCGTGTCGTCGAGGAACAGGCGGAAGAACTCGTTGCCGACATCGTAATGCGCCGAGATGTTGCGCCGGCTGCCGGCGCGGGTATTGCGATGCAGCCAGTGTGCTGCCAGGCGCAACGGCGCCGAGAAGCGCGCTAGGCCGGATTCCAGGTCATCGAGCACGTGCCGGTTGCGGAGCATCAGGCGCATCAGCGCAGTGAGATCGTCAGCCCGCCAATGGCCGAGCATGTACGATTCGGCGGCGCCAACGGAGCCGCCAAAGGCCAGTTCTGCGTAGAAGGCCCGGTCATTTACCGTGATCGTCGCGGCTGCGGCCGCGTCCGGCGGGCCGAATTCGAACAACTCGCCACCGTCGCAGATTCGGAGCCGCCCATCGCGCAGCGTTGCGAGGCGCGCAAGCACGAGATGGCGCGCGACCGTGCCGAGTGGCTTTGTGCGCGGCACGGCGCGTGATAGCTCGACCAATGCAGTGTCATTCATGCTTTCGTCTCCTCGGTCCGGTGCGCCGGGTGGGCGTGGAACGCGATGCGTTTGACCCACAGGCGCAATGCCTGCCAGTAGATTGCGACCACAATACGCAACGTGATGAATGGGTGCCGGGCGAGGGCGCCTGCGAGGCTTGCGCCGCTGATCTCACGCCGTTCGAGCGTGAGCGTAGCATCGAACACCCGCTTCCCGTGGCACAGGTTCGTCATGTGCACGGCGAGCCGCGCGGCGGGGCTCGTGAACCGCCAGTCATAATCGATTTCCATCGGCATGAATGGCGAGACATGGAAGCGCTTGCCGAAACGAAATCGCAGCCGCGCACCTTGCATCGCGCCTGCCCGTACTGGCAGTACGTAGGCGTGGCGTTCGTTCCATGGCGTGTTGGTGATTTCCGCAACGACGGTCTCGATGTTCTCGCCTCTCGAGTCATAGCAGTAGTAGAAGCTCACCGGGTTGAAGCAGTGGCCGAAGTAGCGCAAGTGAGTGAGCAGACGGATGGGCCCTGGGGGCCGCGCACCGGTCTCACGTTCGACCAGGTCGCGCACCGCCTGGTCAAGCGGCACGTGCTCGTCGCCCAGGTAATCTGCGCGATTCATCCATGCCGGTGCAGGGCGCCGTGTGGACCACAGCCAGCGACGGCGAAACACCTGATCGAGTTCGGCGAGGTCGAGCCAGACCATGAACAGGCGGTACCCGAAGGCGTGGGGACGCGGCGCAAAGCGCCGGTGGCTAAGCCGTCCGATATACAGGGCGCTGTGCATGATCGTGTGCGAAGTGTGAGAGCGCGTCGATGGCGCTTACGACGCCGTCTTCATGGAATCCATTGCGCCACCAGGCGCCACAGTAGTAGGTGCGCTGCGGGCCATTGATTTCCCGCTGGCGCGCCTGGGCGGCGACGGAGGCCGGAGTAAAAAACGGGTGGCGGTAGGTGATGCGCTTGATGACGCTTGCCGGGTCGATCGCGTCGGTCCGGTTCAATGTGACAAGAAAAGGCTTCGGCGCATCCAGTCGCTGCAGGATGTTCATGTTGTACGTCAATGCAACGGGTCCGCGACGTTGGGGGATGACGTGATAGTTCCACGCCGCCCATGCCAGACGCGCCCGCGGCAGCAGACTCGGATCAGTGTGCAGCACCGCCTGGTTCTCCTGAAAACGGATTGCACCGAGCACTTCACGCTCGGCGGCGGTCGGATCAGCGAGCAATGACAACGCCTGATCGCTGTGGCAGGCAAGAAATACCGCGTCGAAGGGCTCCGCGTCGTGCCCCCGTGTCTTGACGATCACGCCACCATGAAGTCGCCGGATCCACTCCACCGGTGATCTGAGCCGGATGCGGTTGCGAAATGGTGCCGTCAGCCTTTCGACGTAGCGTGCGGAGCCGCCGCAGACGGAGCGCCAGACCGGACGGTCGTTCACGGTCAACATGCCGTGGTTGTGAAGAAAGCGGACGAAGAAGCGTGCCGGGAATGCAAGCATGGATTCCGGGTCTGTCGACCAGATGGCGGCGCCCATCGGGATGACGTAATGCTCGATGAAGGTCTTGCTGTAGCGTCCGCGTTCCAGCATATCGCGAAGCGGGAGTTCGCCGCCGGATTCGCCAAGCAGCGCCAGGGACTCGCGATTGAATCTCAGGATGTCACGCAGCATGCCGAGAAAGGATGGCCGCAGCAGGTTACGGCGTTGCGCAAAGAGCGTATTGAGTGTCGTGCCGTTGTACTCGAGGCCGCTGGTCTCGCAACGCACCGAGAAGCTCATGCTGGTCGCCTGCGATGCAACGCCGAGTTCGTCCAGCAGCGCGACGAAATGCGGGTAGGTGCGATCGTTGAATACGATGAATCCGGTGTCCACATCGTACGGGCGCCCCGCCTGCAGGACGCGATGGGTGTGGGTGTGACCGCCGATGTGGCCGTCTGCCTCGAACACGGTAATGTCGTGTTCGCGATGCAGCCGGTATGCGATCACGTTGCCGGCAATGCCGCTGCCAATAATTGCGATTCTCATGCGCCTGACCGCTTGATCGAGATTGGCACCGGCCGCAGGTCCCAGATGACGCCGAGTAGTGCAAGCAGGCGCAGCCCGTAATAGCTCAGGTCGATCTCCCACCGACGGAAGCCCTGGCGTGCGGCAGACGGGTAGCGGTGGTGATTGTTATGCCAGCCCTCGCCGAATGTCAGCAGCGCAAGCCAGAGATTGTTCCGCGAATCGTCGTGCGTGGCATAGCGCCGCGTGCCAAACCGGTGCGCAAGGGAATTGATCGTGAAAGTAGCGTGATGAAGCGCCACGGTGGAGATGCAGAAGCCCCACACCAGAAGCTGTGTTCCACTGGTGCCAAGGCCGGGCGCAACGCCAGCAATCCAGTCGCCGAGCAGATACAGGCCGATGGCAAGCAGCGCCGGCACCGCCACGTCATAGCGATCGAGCCAGCGCAGCTCGGGAAAGCGCGCAAGATCGCGCACGAGACGAAGGCGTGTCGGAAAGTTCGCCCGCGAGAGAAACCAGCCGATATGGCTCCAGAGGAAGCCCTGTTGCGGCGTGTGGCTGTCGGTCGCGCGGTCGGCGTGCGCGTGGTGATGGCGGTGGTGCGAGGCCCACCAAAGCGGGCCACGCTGGACGGCTGAGGCACCCAGCACCGCGAACACGAATTGCGCGGCGCGGGACGTGCGGAACGCGCGATGCGAGAAATACCGGTGGTAGAAGGCGGTGATCGCGAACATCCTGACCGCGAACAAAGCGGCCGCCACCGCAGCTGCCAACGGGCTGACGCCGGTCCAGACTGCGCCGAGGCAGCCGGCGTGGAGCATCAGGAACGGCACCACACGCGGCCAGTCGAGTTGGCGCGCATCTCCCGCTGCCTCCGGTTCCGCGACGGAATCGGCGACGAACCAACGACATAATGCCGGCCAGACGTCCTGAATGAGCATGGCGGGCACTAAGGGCTTGCGGGACCCGAAGTCCAGCGCTGCGGGACGCGCCGGATCTGTGACAGGTCGTAACCTTGCTCGCCGACGAACTGCAGGAGGCGCTGGTAGTTGTCTTCGGGGATTTCCGGCGTGCGCGCCATGATCCACACGTAATCACGGGCCTCGCGCGCAATCACGGTCTGTCCGTAGTCCGGCGTGAGATACACGATGCGGTAATCGGCCTTGACCGGCCAGAAGAACTGCATGCCCCAAACCGCGTTGGTTTCGCGGTCGACCACAAAGCCGCGGGGTGTGTAGCGTTTTTCCTTGCCCTCGAAGCTTCCGGCGCGGAACGTGAACGTGGTCTCGATCGTGCCGTCGGCGGCCAGGCGATACGACTCAACGGCGTTGTACGCATTCTTTTCGATGAATGTCGGGATACTGGCGATGACATACCAGTCGCCCATGAAGCGGGCGAGGTCGACCTCGGGCACGATCGCCAGCGGCGCCTGCGGCGTGCTCCGGCAACCAGCAAGCAGAAGCGTGAGTAGGACGAGTGCGCGGGTGATCATGGTTGTTACCTTGTTCAAATTAACTGGTAGCGCAGGCGCTTGCCGCCCTTCGCCGGCGCCTCCAGCGCAACCCATTGGCCATCGGCAAACCACAGGTCGATGCTGAGATTCGGCGCGCTGATACGGTGGTGTTCGGCCTGGATCTGCCGGCCGCGCACGCTGATGGATTGCTCCCCCTGGTGCACCACCGTCACCGGCAGCAGCTCGCCTGTCTGGCTGTTCAGGAGGCGCTTCGCCTGGAGAATCTCCGGGTTCCAGTAGGCAAAGCTCATGACACAGCCGTCGTGCTCGTCGCGGCCATTCATTCGTTTCACGACCAGCCGCCCGCCAGATGACGACGCAACAAGCTGCTCGCGCTTGCCGTTGGTCTCGGTGTGTGAAACGAGTGCCTGGAGACAATTACCCTGCCAGCTTTCGGCCGCCTCGTGCCGGTAGCGGAAGACATTGACGAACAGCAGGTTCACGTCAAAGCTGGCTTCGCTGCGAATTTCCTGCGCGTCGCCTTGCACGAGCACGGTGAACGTATGACGACCGATCTCGCGATCATCGAGAAGTACGCGGAAATTCCAGTCGCGTGACCCGGCATGCGCGGAAGGCAACTGGGAAAGAAGCAGGGCGGCAATTAGCAACGTGCGCATCATGCACTCCGTGGTGGCCAGGGAAAGAACGCACTGGTGCGTGCCCGGTAGTCGCGATAGGCAGGTCGCCGCTCGCCGATGTCTTTTTCAAGCAATGCGACTCCTGAGACCTTCAGCAGCAGCACCGTCATCAGAGCCGGCGAGAACACCGTCCACCAGGCGCCGGTGCCCAGTGCAATGATGAACAGGCCCCACCAGACGAGGAATTCTCCGAAGTAATTCGGGTGACGTGAATAGCGCCAGAGGCCGCGGTCATTGACGCGACCAGCATTCGAGGGGAGCGCCTTGAAGCGCGCCAGTTGCGCATCGGCGATCGACTCGATGCAGATGCCCAGCACCACCAGCACAGTGCCGGTCAGGTCGAATACATCGAGCGGATCCCGGGAACCGGCTGCGGCGGCGAGCGGCGCCGAGATCAGCCAGGCGAGTACCGCCTGCAGTCCGAAGACAAGATAGATGCTCTTCCAGACGAAGCCGGGCTCATTGCGTTCGCGGATCGCGCGATAGCGGTGATCTTCGGCTGCGCTCCAGTTACGCGCGGCGAGGTAGGCAGCCAGCCGGACCGACCAGATTGCGACCAGCGCGAGCACGAGCCATGCGCGCGCCGACTGCACGGAAGCGAGGGCAACATACAGTACAAGCGCGAGCAGCAGGAACAGCGACCAGAAGATATCAACCAGGCCGACGTTGCGACGCGCCGTGGACACACCCCAGGCGACCAGTGCCATCCCGAGCATCGCCGGCAACGCGGACAGCCAGAGGAGTGGAGTTGTCATGCGCGTGTGTAGCCGTCAAGATGGCGTGCGGCGCCAAACAGCATCGGTACGAAAATCGCCCATCCGGCAGCAATCACAGTGAGCGCGGTGCCGGCACTCATGAATTCGAGTGCGCCGAGCCGTGCACCACTGTAGTACGCGGCCGGCCCGCCCATCGCGCCAAGCGCGGCGGCGAGCCACAGGCGCGGGCGGAGGGATCGCAGCGAGACATTGAGTGTCGTTGCGAAGATCGCCCAGAGCGCTACCATCCAGTAGGGCGCGGCGCCTTCCAGCAGCATTCCATTGCCAAATCGAACCAGGCCGGTCTGCACAAGAATCGTTTCGAACAGTGCGCCGAGCACTGCAGCCGACACGATCAGCCATAGTTCGCGGCGCGGTTTGGCGGCGCGCAGAAGATGCCAGGTAATCACGAGCGTGGCAGCCAGAACGCCAATCCACGGCAGGCCTTGTGCGGCGCCGAGGACACAGGCGAACCAGCCCAGCTGCGAAAGCAGCACATTTGCCGCGACTCCCATCAGTTTGCCCCACTGCCGGGCCGGCTGAACAAGTAGTGGCTCACCCACCATTCCTGGCCATTTCGGTAGCCGAACAACTCCGCGCATGCCATGAAGAAGATGCGCCAGCGCTGCAGCCAGCGCGCGGCATCCGGCTCACCATAGGTTGCGGCGAGTATCGGCAACACTTCGTTGCGACGCGCGTCCAGATTGGCGAGCCAGGCATTGGCCGTTCTCTCGTAGTGAGTGCCGTCCCAGCGCCATCGGCGAATCAGCTGCAGGTGTTCCTGGAATCGCAGCGGCAGCTCGTCACTCGGCATCATGCCGCCCGAGAAGAAATGCCGGCTCATCCAGTCGAAGGGCCCGCTGTCGACAAATGCGTAGGGCGTCGCGCGGTGGCAGAACACGTGCATCAGGAATCGCCCGCCTGGCAGCAGCCAGCGATGCACGCGTGCGAAGAGCTCGCGCCAGTTGCGCATGTGCTCGAACATCTCAACCGAAACCACGCGGTCGAAACTGCGGTCCGTATTGAAGTGATTCATATCGGCAGTGATGACTTCAATATTCCCGATGCCACGCCGCGCGGCTTCCGCCTGAATGTATTCGCGCTGCGAATGGGAATTGGAGACCGCGGTAATGTGGCTTTGCGGGTATTGCTGCGCCATGAACAGGGTGAGTGAACCCCAGCCGCAGCCCAGCTCAAGGATTCGCTGCCCATCGGCAAGCGCAATGCGGACGCAGGTGACCGCAAGCGCGGCCGCTTCTGCCGCATCCAGGCCGTCGGTGCCCTGCGGCCACCAGGCACAGCTGTATTTACGATGCTGGCCAAGGACCAGACCGAAGAACGCAGCCGGGACTTCATAATGCTGCTCGTTCGCACGATGCGGCAATGGCGCCAGTTCGGCTGAATCCATTGAGCGCACGAAGGACTCGGTGATTTCGGCAGCCGCGATGGCGTCATCATGGGCAAGCTCACGCAGCCGCTGCTCGCAAAGCCGGCGGATGCCATTCCGGATCACGGCATCCGGGACATAGCCTTGTTCGATCCAGTTCAGTGCAAGCGGGGCGGATGTTCTCATGGCCGGACTCGCGCCTTAAGGGTGATCCGGATAAGCCGCACCGCGTCTTCTAAGTCGGTTCCAAGCGCGATAGCGCCCGCACCGGAAATTGCCTTGCGATGCCGCATTGCAGTGGCTCCACCGACAAATACCGGCACGCCGGTCTGATGAACCAGTTGTGCCAGGTCCTGTTCGATGACATCGGACTCGGGATCGAGCGAAGAGGAAATGGCAATGCCATCGCACCGGGCCTGGCGCTGTGCTATTGCGAGCTCTGCCAGCGGAATGTCGGCGCCAAGCAGGATGGTGCGCAGGCCGGCTGCGTGCGCCTTCAGCGCGAACAGCAGCAGACCGATTTCGTGTTGCTCACCCGGTGCGCATGACGCCAGCAGGCGGGGTCCATCGGAGTAGCGCATCCGGTGCTGCAGGCGGGCGCCCAGTTTAGTGCGAAGGTACATCGTAAAAAAATGTTCTTCGGCAATCCCCCCGCCAAGTTCCTTCCAGCGCTGACCCAGGTGTGCCAGCAGAGGCAATAGCAGTTGCTGCGTGACGTGCTCGATCGGATGGACGGCGAGTGCCTGGTCATACAGACGGTCCAGCTCCTGTTCGTCAAAGCGCGCGACGGCGGCTGACATTTGCTCGATGCAATCTTTCCAGGGGCCGCGGGCGCCACGCGTGACGGTACCCGCGACCGGCGGCTTGAGCATTCCCTGTGCCTGGCTGATCGTCACACCGTGCTCCAGCAATGCAAGGAGGCGGCGAATCTGCTCCACGTGTTCGTGCGTATACAGACGATGCCCCTTCCTGGTACGCAGCGGGCGGATCACGCCATAGCGCCGTTCCCAGGCGCGCAGGGTGCCGGCCTTCACCCCGGTCAGGCGGGTGACGGCACGCATCGGCAGTGTCTCGCCTGTCATGATTTGCATGTCGCTCCGGGCTTATTCCGATAATATCTATACAAATGTTATACAATAAAGAAACATTAGGCAATATACACCTAATAAATAGTATACAAATAATGTACAGCCACGAAAAGCCGGGATCCGCCGCGGACCATGAGCCTGGCGAGGCACTGATGTGGTTTCGTCGCGACCTGCGTAACTTCGACCAAGCGGCCCTTTGTGCCTCACTCGAAGCGCACGACGCCGTTCATTGCGTATTCGTCTTTGACACCGAGATCCTGGACGCGCTCACCACGCGTGCCGACCGGCGCGTCACTTTCATCTGGGACAGCGTGCGCGAACTGAAGTCCGCGCTCGAAGCGCAGGGCGGCGGGCTGCGCGTACTGCGCGGGCGTGCGCGCGATGAGATTCCACGGCTGGCCCGGGAGCTCGGCGTCGCCGCGGTGTATGCCAACCGCGACTATGAACCGGACGCCGTGGCGCGGGACGACGAGGTCGGTGCACGGCTGCGAGAAATGGGAATCGATTTCCGGACATTCAAGGACCAGGTTATTTTCGAGCTGGATGAGGTGCGCACGGCGTCCGGGGGACCGTTCTCGGTTTTCACGCCGTACAAGCGGGCATGGCTGCGGACACTTGAGCCCCGCGACCTGGCAGTCTGCAAAATCGGCAGTAGCGCCGCAAGACTTGCGCCAGCGCCATCGAGTGTGATGCCTTCACTCGACGATCTGGGATTCGATCGCGTCCTGCTTGCCGTGTCTCCGGGCATGTCGGGTGGTGCGCGGCTTTGGAGGGCATTTCGGCGGCGGATCGATGATTACGCCGCAAAGCGCGACCGACCCGCGCTTGCGGGCACTTCGCGACTTTCGGCTCATCTGCGATTCGGCACGATCTCGATCCGCGAGCTTGTGCGCTATGCATATGGACGAAATGGTGCAGGGCCAGCGACGTGGCTTTCGGAACTGATCTGGCGTGATTTCTATTTTGCGGTTCTCTTCGCACGCCCCGACGTTGTCAATCATGCATTTCACCGCGAATATGACCGGTTGCGCTGGAATCATTCGGGAACTGCGTGGCTCGCATGGTGCGAAGGACGCACAGGTTACCCACTGGTGGACGCAGCAATGCGCGAACTGAAAGCGAACGGAAGCATGCACAACCGCCTGCGGATGGTGACTGCGACTTTCCTGATAAAAGACCTCGGTATGGACTGGCGGCGTGGAGAGCGCTATTTTGCGCGGGAGCTGCTCGACTATGACCTCGCTGCCAACAATGGCGGCTGGCAGTGGTGTGCATCTACCGGCGGCGCTGCCCAGCCCTGGTTCCGGATCTTCAATCCAGTGACGCAGTCACGCCGATTTGACCCCGAGGGAACCTATATTCGCCGCTGGCTGCCTGAGCTGAAGACTGTGCCTCGCAAATATCTGCACGCTCCGTGGGAAATGGACGCACAACAGCAGAAAGTGGCGCGGTGTGTCATCGGCCGCGATTACCCGGCACCGATCGTTCGTCATGAAGATGCGCGGCGGCGCACGCTAGCGCGTTACCGCGCAGCAAAGAAAGGATGATGAACGCCAGCACAACGCGCTCGCCGGGGCGCGCGCGCGACCTGCTCGGTCTGGTCGCGTTCATCGCGCTATGTCTTGGCGTTTCGGCAGTCGGCGGTCTGGCAACGGCGAAAAGCGTCGCAACCTGGTACCAGGCTCTGGACAAGCCCGCATTCAATCCGCCCGACTGGTTGTTCGCACCGGTATGGACGGTGCTGTATCTCATGATCGCGGTCGCGGGCTGGCGGGTCTGGCGTCTGCGCGGCCTGGCGGGCGCACGGTTTGAGATGACGGTTTACGCCTTACAGCTGGTCCTCAACCTCGCCTGGTCATTCATGTTCTTCGGTGCGCGCCTGATCGGCGTCGCGTTCGGGGAGATCGTGGTGCTGCTTGCCGCGATCATCGTCAATGCACTGGTATTCTGGCGCGTGGACCGGATTGCCGGTTGGCTGCTGGCCCCGTACGCGGCGTGGGTAACATTCGCCCTCGCGCTGAATCTTGCGCTATGGCGGCTCAACTGATCTCGACGCGCCCGCGCGTTGTCATTGTTGGTGCCGGCTTCGGCGGTCTCACCGCCGCTCGGCGGCTTGCCGCAGCTCCCGCCGATGTCACGCTGATCGATCGCCAGAACCACCACCTTTTCCAGCCGCTTCTCTATCAAGTGGCGACTGCCGGCCTGTCGCCGGCGGACATTGCCTGGCCGATACGGCATCTCGTCTGCCGTCAGAGCAATACACGCGTTCTGATGAGCGAGGTAACCGGCGTCGATCCGGCGCGCAAGGTCGTCATGCTCGGCGAAGGCCCGCTTGCCTACGACTGGCTGGTCCTGGCGACCGGTGCGACGCACAGTTACTTCGGTCACGACGAATGGGCAATACACGCGCTGGGTCTCAAGGATCTTGATGATGCCACCGAGATCCGGCGGCGTCTGCTGCTCGCATTCGAGCGCGCGGAGATGGCATCGAGTCCCGATCTATGCGCGAAGCTGCTCACAATCGCGATCGTTGGCGGTGGGCCGACCGGTGTGGAGATGGCGGGCGCCGTGGCTGAACTTGCGCGCAGGGCGCTCGCAAGGGACTTCCGCGAGATCGATCCGGCGCGGACGCGAATATTGCTGCTCGAAGCGGGGCCCAGACTACTGCCAAGCTTTCCGGAGGCGCTGTCGCGCTACACCGAATTGGCGCTGCAGCGCCTCGGCGTCGAGGTGCGTCTTGGCAAGGCGGTCACTCACTGTGACGTGAATGGCGTGGCTGTCGCGGACGAACTGATTGAGGCCGGGACAATTGTGTGGGCCGCAGGCATCATGGCCTCACCAGCCGCGCGGTGGCTCGGCATCGCGGGCGATCGCGCGGGCCGGGTCCCGGTGGGGCCGGATCTCAGACCCTCCGGTCACGAATGCGTTTATGTCATCGGTGACACCGCCATCGTGCTTGACCAGGCGTTACCCGGAATCGCGCCGGTCGCCAAGCAGCAGGGTGACTATGTCGCGAGATCGATTGAGGCCCGTATTCTTGGAATGGCGCCGCCACCGCCATTCGTCTATCGCGATCGCGGCCTGCTCGCGACAATCGGGCGCAAGGCCGCAGTCATTGTTTATGGGCGCCTGCGGCTGCAAGGACGCTTCGCATGGTGGTTATGGGGCGCGGCGCACATCTATTTCCTCGTGAGCCTGCGCAATCGCGTTATCGTCGTGATTCAGTGGTTGTGGTCCTATCTCGTATTCGAGCGCGGCGCGCGGCTGATCTCGGGACTCAAACAACGGTGACGCTGTTGCGCAGTGTCCCGCCGTAGGATTCAGTCAAGCAGCCCGACCAGCGTCTCGTCCTTCGATAATCGGGCGATGTCGAGGGCCGATTGCCCGTCGTTATTGCGCATGCGGGTGCTTGCACGGGCGGCGATGAGACTCCTGGCGCAGGCGATGCAGCGAGCCTTGATACCAAGCATCAGTGCGGTGTCGCCGTGAGCATTGACTCCATCGATCGGGGCGTGGGCTGCGATCAGGAGCTTGATGAGTTCAGCCTGACCGGCAGCAGCGGCAATGTGGAGCGCGCTGTTGCCGGTGCGTGTCGTGGTGCGCGCATTCGCGCCGGCCTTCAGCAGCGCCTCCACGACCTGACGATACCCGCGGCCTGCTGCGACGGCGAGCGGAGTATTGCCTTCGTCGTCTGCGGCATTCAGCGCAGACCGCGGAGCCAATGCGGCAACAGCGCGCGGCGCATTCCGGCTTGCCGCGTACCAAAGCGCAGTCCACTTGTGCGTATCGGTGCCTTCCGGGCGTGCGCCAGCAGCGAGCAGGACCTTGATCGCATCGGCGTCATCAGCCCATGCGGCTGCCATCAGTGGCGTCATGCCGGCATCGTCACCCTTGTTGGGGTCCGCACCGGCGTCCACCAGCATCCGGATCGCATCGACGCCGCTCGATTCGATGGCAACATGCAGCGGTGATTGGCCATTCGCCTGCCGTGCCTGCACATCCGCGCCATTCAGCAGCAGCAATCGCGCCGTATTCGCGTGACCAGAACGGAGTGCCTGGCAGAGCGGCGTCCAGCCGCTGCGGTCCCGGGTGTTCACGTTGGCTCCTGCGGCGATCAGCGCTTCAACCGTCGCCGCCTGGCCGGCGCGGGCCGCAAGCCCGAGAGCCGTCATGCCATTGGCATCGCTCGCGTTCACGTCCTCGCCAGCAGCCAGACGCGCTTTCAAGGTCTTCAGGTCGCCGCTCTCCGCTGCAATCATGAGCGGCGTCTGACCGGCGTGTAATGAATCGCTCTTGGTGGGACCAGCGGCCGATCGGCTTGTTCGCACGCCGAGTTGTGCCGCCAGTTCCGGATATCCGCTGCTTGCTGCGTGGTCTCCGGCGCGCAACCCCGCGGTGTCGCGCAAACCCGGGTTCGCGCCGGCAGCGAGCAACCGGGTGCAGAGCTCGCGCGAGCCGGTACGTGCGGCGACCATGAGGGCCGTGGTGCCTGAATTGTTTGCCACATCCACGGGCGCGCCTTGTTCCAGCAATATCGACAGCAGCCCTGTGTTGCCGGTACGCGCGGCCAGGAGTAGCGGCGTGTCGCCATTCCTGTCGGCGGCAGCGAGGGATGCCCCGCGCTGTGCGAGTTCTCGTGCGACCGGCATCTTTTCAGCTTCGATTGCCAGCATGATCGGCGTGCGGCCGTATTCATCCTTGACGTCGATCGGCAGTGACTTGAGCAGTAGCTGGACCAGGTCCAGGTCACCGGCGCGCGCGGCGCGCAGCAGGTGCTCGGCGGAAGGTGCTGAGACCTCGCCCGACTGGTTGGTCGCTGCGGCTGGGGGAGCATAGCCGGCGCCATGCGCAGCATTGCGCCACTCTTCCGCGGTTCGCTTCGAGCTGGCACATTCTCCGGAGTCGAGCATTGCGGCGAGACTCCCCGCGGCGCGGGCATGACCGGCCGATGCTGATGACTCGAGAAGCCGGCAGGCCTGAGCGAGATCGAGTGTCACGCCGCGGCCATAGCGCAGTAACTGCGACAACATGAACGACGCTTCCGCGTCACCGGCCTCGGCGCCCGGGCGCAGCAGGCCGACCGCGCGCTCGTATTCATGGCGCCGAATCGCATCGCGTGCCGGCTCCAGGTCGATGGCATGGGCGGCGTGTGCGCCGGCAATCAACGCCAGCGTGAGGATCGTCGCAGCCAGGCGCATCAGGCAGTCCCAAACTTGGTTTCGATCTCGACTCCTGCTTCGCGAAGAAACTCGGTCGGCAGGATGCCACCGGCGCTCACAATCACCGAGTGATTTTCGACATTGCGGACAACGCCAGCCGATTGAAGTGTGACCGACTGCGGCTCGATGCGTTCCACTTTTGAATTTAGCATCACTCTCAGGCGGCCCCCACGCTCGGCAGCGGCAACGCGTTCCCGGTTACGGGGCTTGGCGCGGCCGAAGGCGTCGCCGCGGTGGGACAGGATGACGCTGCCGGTACTGTTCGCCTCGGCGATGCTGGCCGCCGCCTCGAGCGCACTGTCGCCGCCGCCGACGACCAGCACATGCTGGGCGGCATACTGCTCCGGCTCGATCAGCCGGTAGGTAACCTTGGGCAGGTCTTCCCCGGCCACACCGAGCTTGCGTGGCGTGCCACGCCGCCCGATGGCGAGCAGCACATTGTGACTGCGGTACTCGCCGCCGGTGCTGCGCACCAGAAAGCCCCCGTTGACTCGCTGGATTCCTTCGACGCGTTCGCGGCAATTGATCTTGAGATGAGTCTTTCGTTCAATTGTGTGCCAAAGCTCGAGCAACTCCTCCTTGCTGGTCGTGCGCAGCTTGATGTCCCCGATGATCGGCAGGCGTGCCGGCTGGGTCATGACGATCTTTCCGCGCGGGTATTGGAAGACGCAACCGCCCAGCGATTCCTGTTCGAGCGTCACGAAACGCATGCGTCGCTCCAATGCCGCGAGCGAGGCGGAGAATCCGGCCGGGCCGGCACCGATGATCACGAGATCGAGATCCTCGTTGCCGCGCGGACGGCGCGCGTGGATCTGTTCCACCGCCTGTCGCCCTTGCTCGACAGCATTGCGAATGAGACCCATTCCGCCGAGCTCGCCGGCAACGAAGATCCCAGGCACATTGGTCTCGAACCACGGCGTCACCCGCGGCAGGTCCACGCCGCGCGTAGCCGTGCCAAAGACCAGCTGGATTGCGCCGACTGGACATGCCGTGCGGCACGCGCCATGGCCGATGCATTCCGTGGGATTGACGAGCTGGGCCTTGCCGTTGATGAGCCCCAGCACGGTGTGCTCGGGCTGCTCGGGGCAGGCCTTGATGCAGGAGCCGCAGCCGATACATGTCAGCTGGTCAACGACGGGGTGCAGCGATGCAGGTTCCCCGAGGCCGGCCTGCAAGGCCTCCTGATGGGCGCGCAGGTTTTGTGTATGCAGCCGATGCCGGCGCCATGAGTAGACGCCCAGGGCGATCGCAATCGGTACCAGGTAGATGAGCAGTTCCATTACATCTTGCGGGCAAGGAGGGCCGGGGGCCGCGCGCACCTAGCGCAGCGTAGTGAAGCTGACGCCGCGCGCTGCCCTATGTCAACTGGACTTAGACGGATTCTTGCGACAGCTCACACATGCACAGGTTCAAGAATTTGCTGCAGATGCACGCCTAAATCCGACCTTAGAATGTCGCGGCACGGCGACAGGATGCGGCAACGGAACTTCCCAGCCTGGTTGATACTCCTTTTATACTCGTGACGCGTGGATTAAGTGAAGTACACAAAGACACTTGCGATCCTCGCTTTGGCTGTCGCCCTGATTGCCGGAAGCTATTTTCTTTGGCGGCCGGATCCTGCGCCGGTCGCTCCGAGCCAATGGATCGTCGAGGCCGCCGTTGCCCTCAATCGCGCATCGATACACGACACTGCTCAAACGTTATCGGGCGCGCCTGCCAATGGACAGGCGGCTGCCCGGCAGCTGGTGCTGCAAGGGCAGCAGCTGCGCGTGCAGCGCCGCTTTGCGGAAGCGGAGGCTGTGTACCGCAAGGCCGTGAAAGCCGATCCGATGGATGCGGACGCCTGGGCGGACCTCGCGGATAGCGCGGCAGCAGCCGCGGGCAACGACCTGACTAAGAGCCGCGATGCGATCCTGCAGGCCATCAAGATCAATCCCAGGCACCGCAAGGCGCTGTGGCTCCGCGCGAGCCTCGAACTGCAGGAGCAACATTACGCGCAAGCCGCGGCCACCTGGCGCGAACTGGAGACGCTGGTGACGGCGGGCTCGAGTGATGCGCGAGTGATCGCCGCCAACATTGTCGAGGCCGATGCGCTGGCGCGGAACCCGCCGGTCTCCGACAGGCAGGGCAGTTGATGGCTGCGGTTGTGGAATCGGCGGGTCAGAGTTCGGTCGTCGAAGTGCCGCAAAAGCGCCTCCGACTGTCCCATATCGGACTGTGGCTGACGCTGGTTGTCATCATCGCGGGATTGGTCCTGCCGACCGAGAATTACCTGTCGCCCCAGGACGGATTTGGCTATTGGCTCGGCATCATGGGTGGCTCGCTGATGCTCGCCCTCCTGATTTACCCGATGCGCAAGCGGATGCCGGCCCTCGCCGTGATCGGCAGCGTGCGGCTTTGGTTCAGGACCCACATGGTCCTGGGCATCGTCGGGCCTCTCGCGATCCTGTATCACTCGAATTTCAGTCTCGGCGCAACGAACAGCAATGTCGCGCTGTTCTGCATGCTGATCGTCTCCGGCAGCGGTCTGTTCGGCCGTTACCTGTACGCGCGCATCCATCATGGCCTCTATGGCAGGCGCGCGACCTTGCGCGAACTGACCAGCGATGCCGAGAACTTGCGCGAGCATTCGGGCGCCTTGCGCCTGCTGCCCGGCCTCATGAACGAAGTCGAAAAGTCTGAGCAGCACATCGCCGCGCCGATGCCACTGCTCATCCGGCCGTTCGTCGCCGCGTGGCGGCAGCGACGCGAGTCACGCCGTATCACGCGGCTTATCCGGCATGCCGTCAATATCGCGGCAGCGCGCTCCCGCGTCATTCACGGGCAGAACGAACGCCTGACATTCGCGGCGAGCGGCTACGTCAGGGCGCGGCTGATGGCCGCCCGTCGCGTCGCCGAGTTCGAGGCGTCAGAACGGCTGTTCGCCGCCTGGCACATCCTGCATTTGCCGCTGTTCTTTATCCTCGTGATCGTAGGCGTCGTGCATGTGATCGCGGTGCACGTTTACTGACGTGCGCGCGGCGTCCTGGATTGGATGGGCAATGACGACAGGTCTTGCGACATTGACGATTCCGTCGCACGCCGGGCAGCTGGAGAAGCTGCTGATGCCGGGCCAGCTGGCGCTTGCCCATGCGAAACACGAGGCGGAGTGCGGCAAGTGCCATGACTCCGGTGACAAGACCCGCCAGCGGCAGCTTTGTCTCGATTGCCACAAGGAAATTGCCGGCGACATTGCCACGAAATCCGGATTCCACGGGCGGGCGGCAGCCACCTCGCAGTGCAACGCATGTCATACCGAGCACAAGGGGCGCGGCGCGGATACCGTGGGGCTCGCCCCGGAGGCATTCGACCACGCGCGCACGGATTTCCTGCTGTCCGGGGCGCATGTCTCGGTCCAGTGCAAGACCTGCCACAAGACCGGGAAGAAGTACCGGGAGGCGCCGCGCGGCTGCAACGACTGCCACCGCGAGGACGATGTGCACGCCGGCAAGCTCGGCCTGGACTGTGACAAGTGCCATGATGCGGCGCGATTCCGGCCCGCCAAATTCGATCATGCGAAGACCAAGTTCCCGCTGCACGACGCGCATGCCAAGGTTGCATGTTTCGGCTGCCACCGGGACCAGACCTTCAAGGGCGCGCCGGGCCGTTGCGTGGATTGCCACGCAGCCGATGACGAACACCATGGTTCCCGCGGACCGGACTGCGCAAGCTGTCACGGGACCAAAGACTGGAAGAAGACACGCTTTGACCACGTGAAGGCGAGCGACTACGCGCTGCTGGGCAAGCACGCGGATCTCGCCTGCGACACTTGCCATCGCGGCGGCGATCTCAAGGCGCCGCTGCCGAGGAAGTGCAATGGCTGCCATGCGGCAGCGGACACCCATTCCGGACGGTTCGGTACGGAATGCGCTGACTGCCATGTCGAGGACAAATGGAAGATCGCTTCATTTGATCACGAGAAACACGGCAAGTTTGCGCTGCGGGGGGCGCATGCGAAGCTTGATTGCCACAGCTGCCATACCGGCGTGCTCAAGCAGCAGAAGGTGGCAAAGGATTGCGCCGGCTGCCATGGCGTTGACGACGTGCACAAGAATTCGATGGGTCGCGACTGCCAGAACTGCCACAAGGAGAGCGGCTGGCGCGACGAAGTGAAGTTCGACCACGACCTGTCGAAGTTTCCGCTGGTCGGCCTGCATGTCGGCGTCCCCTGCGAGGAATGTCATGCGAGCCGGGCATTCCGCGATGCGCCGGACCGGTGCTTCAGCTGTCACCGGTCGAAGGATGTGCACAAGGGAAGCCTGAAAGAGGACTGCGGGTCCTGCCACAATCCCAATGGCTGGGAATTCTGGCAATTTGACCATGGTACCCAGACCGACTTCGCCCTCACCGGGGCACACAAGCGCCTGGGCTGCCGCGATTGCCACCGCAAGCCGGACCATGATCTGAGCCTGCCGGGCGAGTGTTCTTCCTGTCACCGTGCCGATGATGTCCACGACGGTCAGTTCGGGCTCGATTGCGGCCGTTGTCACGGCACCGAGTCATTCCGCGGAGCGACGAGGCATTAGCCTCGGGATGGTCTGCACCATGAAAATGCGATCGACAGTGTTGAATGGGATCTTCGCGACGCTGCTGCTGGCGCTGTCCGGCCTGTCGCACGCGGCCCCGACAAGCCCTGTCTTCGATCACCTGACGACCGGGTACGAGCTCACCGGTCAGCACCGGCTGGTGCCCTGCGAGTCCTGCCATGTTGATGCAATCTTCCGCGGAACACCGCGGAATTGCGATTCATGCCACACACCTGGCAGCCGCATCGGTGCGACCAACAAGCCCGCAACACATGTCATGAGCAGCGGCAACTGCGAAAAATGTCACACGACTTCAGCTTGGATCCCAGCCAGCCGCTTCGATCACAGCGAAGTGCAGGGCAGTTGCGCCAGTTGCCACAACGGCTTGCAGGCCAGTGGCAAGCCGCCCGGGCACGTCCCGACCACGCAGGATTGCGGCGCCTGCCACGGGACACCGGCGTGGACACCGGCGGGATTCGATCATAGCGGCGTCGTGCCCGGCAGCTGCGCCCAGTGTCACGACGGGACGCGTGCCACCGGCAAGAATCCGCAGCACATCAACACGACCAATGCCTGCGACGCCTGTCACACGACCAGCACCTGGAGCCCGGCGCAACGCGTGGATCATGCCGAAGTGCTCGGGACCTGCACGAGCTGCCATGACGGCGCCAGGGCGAGTGGCAAGCCGCCGACCCACATTGTGACGACGCAGGACTGCGACAGCTGCCACGTGGCGACTGCGTGGACGCCGGCGACCTTCGATCACGCCGGCGTTACCGCCGGGACCTGCGCCCAGTGCCACGACGGGGTACGTGCCACCGGCAAGAATCCGCAGCACATCAACACGACCAATGCCTGCGACGCCTGCCACACCACCAGCGCATGGAGCCCGGCACGGCGCGTCGATCATGCCGAAGTGCTCGGCAGCTGTTCGAGCTGCCATGACGGCACCAAGGCAAGTGGCAAACCGCCGACCCATTTGCCGACGACGCTTGAGTGCGACAGTTGCCACGTGGCGACCGCGTGGACTCCGGCGCGCTTTGACCATACAGGTGTAACGCCCGGGACCTGCGCCCAGTGCCACGACGGCACCAAGGCCACCGGCAAGACGCCCACGCACATCACGACGACGGCAAGCTGCGATGCCTGCCACTCGACCGTCGCCTGGCTGCCGGCGCAGTTCGATCACACGGGTGTCGCGCCCGGCACCTGCGTTCAGTGCCACGACGGGACGCGCGCCACCGGCAAGAATCCGCAGCACATCAAAACGACCAATGCCTGCGATGCCTGCCACACCACCAGTGCGTGGAGCCCGGCGCGGCGCGTCGATCATGCTGAAGTACTCGGCAGCTGCTCGAGTTGCCATGACGGTACCAAGGCAAGCGGCAAGCCGCCGACCCACTTGCCGACGACACTCGAATGCGACAGTTGTCACGTAGCGACCGCGTGGACTCCGGCGCGCTTTGACCATACAGGTGTAACGCCCGGGACCTGCGCCCAGTGCCACGACGGCACCAAGGCCACCGGCAAGACGCCCACGCACATCACGACGACGGCAAGCTGCGATGCCTGCCACTCGACCGTCGCCTGGCTGCCGGCGCAGTTCGATCACACGGGTGTCGCGCCCGGCACCTGCGTTCAGTGCCACGACGGGACGCGCGCCACCGGCAAGAATCCGCAGCACATCAAAACGACCAATGCCTGCGATGCCTGCCACTCGACCAGCGCGTGGATCCCGGTGCTACGCGTGGATCATGCCGAGGTGCTCGGCAGCTGCTCGAGCTGCCACGACGGCACGAAGGCAAGCGGCAAGCCGCCGACCCACATCCCGACGACGCAGGACTGCGACAGCTGCCACGTGGCAACTGCGTGGACGCCAGCGACGTTCGATCACGCCGGCGTCGCGGCCGGTACCTGCGCCCAGTGCCACGACGGCGTCAAGGCCACCGGCAAGACGCCCACGCACATCACAACGACGGCAAGCTGCGACGCGTGCCACTCCACCATCGCCTGGCTGCCGGCGCAGTTCAGCCACGCGAACGTGGCGCCCGGCAGCTGCTTCCAGTGCCACAACGGGACGCGCGCCACCGGCAAGAATCCGCAGCACATCAGCACGACCAATGCCTGCGACGCCTGCCACACCACCAGCACCTGGAAGCCAGTGCTGCGCGTGGATCATGCCGAGGTGCTCGGTACCTGCATGAGCTGCCATAACGGCACCAAGGCGACAGGGAAGCCGTCGAAGCATCTGTCGACAACGCTCGACTGCGACAATTGCCACGTCACGACCGCATGGATACCTGCGCGGTGGGATCACACGGGAGTCGCGCCCGGGACCTGCGCCCAGTGCCATGACGGCGCCAAGGCCACCGGCAAGACGCCCACGCACATCACGACGACGGCAAGCTGCGACGCCTGCCACTCCACCATCGCCTGGCTGCCGGCGCAGTTCAGCCACGCGAACGTCGCGCCCGGCACCTGCTCGCAGTGCCACAACGGCACTTCGGCCACCGGCAAGCCCGGCGGTCACTGGCTGACCACGCTCGAGTGCGACGCCTGTCACCGCACGACCGCCTGGACACCGGTGACCCATACCCACACGTCGCCCGATTATCCGGGCAATCACCGTGGCCCGCCGCCGTGCACAGCGTGTCATGCGAACCGAGACGCGGCCACGTGGACTTTCCCGCTTTATCGACCGGACTGCGCAGGCTGTCATGCGAATGACTATAGAACGGGCGTGGACAGACACACCTCGCTCAGCGTGGATCGCAATTGTGGAAGGTGTCATCGGGTCAATGCCGGCTCATGGGGCAATTGATGTCAAACGCGCATGACCATTAATCGTTACCAACTCCGGGTCACGTCGAGCGAGTTCTGACATGCGCAGCTGTGCCTTTCTGGTGGCATGTTTGCTCGCCGGCCTCGGCGGTGTCGCTGCGGCCGATGATGCTGCTGACCTTGCAGGCCGCGTCCTTGAGCAAGTCGAGGTCATGCCGCTCGGGGACGGGGCCCGGGTGTCCGTGCGATTCGGCTGTCCGCTGCGCTACTCGACGCATTTTCCGTCGACTGGCGTTACCGACCTGCGCATCAGCCTCGTACCGCTGCCGGGCTGCCTGCCGACGGATGTCGTGGAAAGCGCGCTGCGTGCGCCGGCAGGCAATGCCGCCGGGCTCGGAGACGTTCGCCTCGAACAGGTTGGCACTGCGCTGGTGCTGACGCTCGCATTCGGTTCGCCCGTTGATGTCACGGTTCGGCCGACACCCGATTTTCTGGGCCTGGATGTAGCAGTCTTTGGAAAAGTCACACTTTCACGCCCGCGCCTGCAAACCAGGACGCCGGCGCCCGCTCCGCCGGTGATGCGCACATTGCCCTCCGCAGAAGTTCTGGAGAAGCAATGGCTGGAGGCCAAGGTTGCATTCGATGCCAGCGACCAGCAGTCTGCCATTCGCCTGTTGACGCGATTGATCGAATACCCGGAGCACCCGCGACGTGCCGAGGCTCAGGAACTGCTGGGCCTGGCTCGCGAGCGCAGCGGCCAGCTGGCACACGCCAAGGCCGAATACGAGGAATACCTGCGCCGCTATCCGGACGGCCCGGCCGCGGATCGGGTCGGCCAGCGTCTCGCGGCGCTTGCGACGCTGGACTCCCGGCCGCAGGTCGCCGCCGTTTCCAAGGGTGAGGGTGGCATGCAATGGTCGAGATTCGGAGGCTGGTCGCAGGAGTACCGTTACGATACGACATCGCTCGATACGGCGGATTTTTCGTCGAATTTTACCAGCCAGTCGATGGTGATAACCGACGGTGATTTTTCGTTGCGTGGTCGCGGCGAACGCTTCGACCTCCAGACTCGGATCAGCGCGGGATATCTTTACGACCTGCTGCCGCAGGGCGAGGGCAGCCAGACGCGGGTGAGTGTCGCCTATGCGGATCTCAACGATCGCAGATTCGGGATCAATGGGCGGCTCGGCCGCCAATCGCGGCACGACGGCGGCGTCCTCGGAACATTCGATGGTCTTTACCTGGGCTGGCGCGTGCTGCCGGCACTGCGTCTGAATCTCATGGCCGGCAACCCGATCGACTCGACGCAGGACTCATTCTCGAGCGATCGGCAATTTGTCAGTCTGAGCGCGAATTTGACGGGCTGGGTCGAGGGCCTGGAAATCAGTCCGTTCCTGGTCGATCAGACCTATGACGGTGTTTCCGATCGCAGAGCGGTCGGCAGCGAGGTCCGCTGGTTCACGCCCGGCCGGACGATTGTCGGCCTCATCGACTATGACATCGACTACGCCGCGCTGAACATGGCGATGCTGCTCGGTGCTTTCGAGCTGCCGGGCCGCTGGACGGTTACGGGCACACTCGATCATCGCAAGAGTCCGTTCCTGACCACGCGAAATGCGCTCGCCGGTCAGCCCATGGAGTCGCTCAGCGACTTGATCGTCCTGTTCGGCGAGCCTGGCGTTCGCGCCCTGGCTGAAGACCGCACGGCCGACGTCGACAGCGTGTCGCTTGGCATCTCGCGCCCGGTGGGCACGCGTTTCCAGTGGATCGCTGATGCCGCTGCCACGCGGGTTTCAGACATGCCGGCCTCGGGTGGTGTTGCGGCGGTCCCGGGAACGGGCACGGAACTCAGTCTTGGGGCGCAACTGATTGGCAACAGCCTGCTACGCTCTGGAGATGTCTCCATTCTTGGCTTGCGCTGGTACGAGGGAGATGTCGCCCGGACCGTGTCATTGTCGTTGAGTTCACGCTTCCCGCTTTGGGGCCGCCTGCGCGCCGGACCCCGGCTACGTCTTGACTATCGTGAGTTCAATGCGGATGGCTCGACGCAGTGGATGGCAAGCCCCGCGCTGCGCGTGGACTGGCATTCGGAGCGCACCACGATCGAGTTCGAGGCCGGTGGTGAGTGGATGTCGCGCGAGTTGCCGATCGACCAGGAAAAATCCAATCGCTATTGGTTCAGTCTCGGTTATCGCGTAGCCTTCTGACATGTGGTCCAGGGTGCCAGCCACCTTCTTGATGATCCTGCTGCTGGCAGGATGTGTCGAACGCGAACTCTGGCCTGAAGAGCGGCTCGACCCGAATACAGCGGTCAATGTCACCATCATGGCCGAGCCGTGGATCTATTCCCGGGACATCCCGATGCTCGCCGCCAACGCCCGTGACTATCTGAATGTCGGCGTGGTCGAGACGAATCGTGCTGGAACCCGCGCGTATTGGCTCGGCATCATCGCCTGGAGCACGATTGACCGGAGTCCCTTGCCGGACGCGGCATCCCCCCAGCCGGGCAAGGCACGACTGGTCTGGCCTGCCGCGCAGCTCGAGCTGCTGCCGGCAAAAAACGGCCGTTCAGCGCCCGGGCTCACCGATCCGGTGTTCGTCGAACCGCAGGCGCACTTTACCGAGGCCTGGTACCCGATCTCGACAGCTCAGCTCGCGCAGCTGGGCCAGGGCGCACCGGTTGCCGTCGCGCTGATCGATGATGAGGGGCAGCCGACGACATACCAGGCATGGCAGGTGCGCCAAGCCGCCCTGTCGGAATTCCTGAAGGCCACGGGATTCTGAGCTGAAACGGTCGGCGCGAGATGGCACGAGCGGTCTCGCCAGCATCCAGCGGAGCATTTCAGCCGACGGCGCCCTGCACCGCCAGGTAGCCGGCACGACCCCCAACTGTCCCCTGATTGATCGTGCAACGCGGCAGTGCGTCGAGATTCAGGCGCGCCGCGGAATGACCGAGGCTGCCGAGTGTGTATCCCTGGGCGCGCCAGCCATTCAGCAAGGCCTCGAAGGAGTTCAGGTACGCGCCGCCCTCCAGTTCGGCGTGAAGCGTATAAACGTGGTCGCGCCCGCGCCCGGACCCGGTCAGGACCAGCAGCTGCTGCACCGGGTCAATGTCGCCGAGGTCCCGGCGGCCTATCAGTTCGTCGAGTGTCGGCAAGGTGGTCGGCAGCTGTGGTACCGGCACCTCGACGCCGCGCGCGATCGGCATGAATGGCCCGATACCGCGCGTATCCGAGGCCAGCGTAATGCCCAGCTCGCGTTGCAGTGACGGTACAAATTCATTCATTTGCCAGCCGGCGGCGCCGTGCACCGTCGGCGGAAAGCCGAACGCCTCGGCAAAGGCGTCGCGGCCGCAGATCAGCTCGCGCCTCGTCCAGGCTTCGTTCGCGTTTGCGACCCCGTCCTGCCAATGGACGTGATCGTGTGCGTGCAGGCCCACCTCGAAGCCCGCCGCCGCCACCGCGCGTAATTCCTGGCGGCAGCGCCGCCCGATGTGCGGCCCTGGCAAGATGACGCCGTACAGCAGCGTCCTGAGGCCATAGTGCTGCAACACCGAAGTGCGGCGCACTTTTCCGACGAAGCCGCGGCGAAACACGCGCCGGATCGCGCGCCCGGTGTGATCAGGCCCGACGCTGAACAGGAATGTCGCACCGATATCTTTGCGCTCCAGCAATTCGGCAAGCCTTGGCACGCCTTCGCGGGAGCCGCGCATGGTGTCGACGTCGACTTTCAGCGCCATGAATGGCATGTGACGCCTATTTGCGATTGGGCGAACGGCGGGTCAGCGCGGTGGGCGCAAGCGGGCCGTTCGCATCGGCGGCCGCGCGAACCTCGAGCACGGTGCCATCGCCGCAGAGCGCGTAACAACGCCCGGCCCGTTCAAAGAAGCCTGTCGACGTCGAGGGCGCGCCAATGCCGGGAGCCAGGCGCGTGGCATGGATCCACACCCGGCCATCCGTCAGGTCGGTGAAGGCGCCGGGGAATGGCGGCGCAACCGCCCGCACCAGGTTGTGAACTTCCAAGGCCGGCCGCCGCCAGTCGATGCGTCCGTCTTCGGGCCCGCGGCGCCCGAAATACTGCCCCGGCTCGATGCGCTGCGGACGGCGCGGTGCCGTGCCCGCGACCAGTGCCGGCAGCGAGCGCACCAGCACGATCTCGGCGGCAACCGTCACCTTGCGCATCACCTCGGCTGCCGTATCGTCCGGCAGGATCGGCACGGCCATCTGGTCGACGATGTCGCCGGCATCGGCGCGCGCCACCATGTAGTGGAGCGTGGCGCCGGTCTCAGTCTCGCCGTGCAACACCGCCCAGTTCACCGGCGCGCGACCGCGATAACGTGGCAGCAGCGAGCCGTGCATGTTCAGCGCACCCCGACTCGCGGCCAGGATAACGGCGTCGGGCAACAGGTGCCGATAGTAGAAGGAGAAGACGAAATCCGGCGGCGCCGGGCGCAGCCGCTCGAGTACGGCCGGATCATCGCCTGCGCCAGGCGTCATGCACGGAAGATCAAGGTCACGCGCCAGTTCGGCGACGCTGTCGAACCAGCGCGTCTCGCCCGGGTCGTCGGCGTGGGTCACCACCAGTCGAACGTCGAAGTCCGCGGCGAGCAGGGCGCGCAGGCAGCGCACGCCGACGTCGTGATACGCGAATACGGCCGCGCTCGGCCGGGTCATGGTCCGGCCGCGTCGCGCTCGAGGACGGCCGCCACCAGATAACGCGGCCGACGACGCACTTCCTGGTAAATGCGCCCGACGTACTCGCCGACGATGCCGAGCCCGAGCAGCGACACGCCGATCAGGAAGAACGCGATACCGAACAGCGTGAACACGCCCTGGACTTCGGGTCCAACGACGAGCCGCCGGATGAACAGGAAGACGACGAATGCCAGCGCGCCGAGGGCGATGGTGACGCCGGCCAGCGAGAACATCTGCAGTGGCACGATGGAAAAGCCGGTCATCAGGTCGAAATTGAGCCGCACCAGGCTGAGCAGCGAATACTTGGATGCGCCGGCAGCGCGTTCGGCATGAGCGACTTCGATTTCCGTGGGCCGCTGCGCGAACACGCTGGCCAGCGCCGGGATGAAGGTATTCACTTCGTGGCACTGGTTGATGGCCTCGATCACACTGCGATCGTAGCCACGCAACATGCAGCCCTGATCGGTGATGCGGATGTGGGTCGTGCGCTCGCGCAACCGGTTCAGCAGGCGCGAGATCGCGCGTCGCCACCAGACGTCCTTGCGCATCAGGCGGATCGTGCCGACATAGTCGGCACCAGCGTCCATCGCGGCTACGATCTTGCCGATCTCCTCCGGTGGATTCTGCAGGTCAGAGTCGATGGTCACGACCTGCGAGCCTCGGGCGCGCTCGAAGCCAGCCAGGATCGCCATATGCTGCCCGGCGTTGTGGGCCAGCAGGATCACCCGCGTGGTGTCCGGCCGGCGCGCAAACTGCTCGCGGAGCAGTGCCACCGAGCGGTCAGCACTGCCGTCGTCGACGAACAGCACTTCGTAACTGATGCCCAGCTTGTCGAGCGCAGGATAGAGGCGCTCGAACAGCAGCGGCAACACCAGCTCTTCGTTGTAAACGGGAACGATGACCGACAGTTTCACGCGACCTCCGGTCCCAGGATCGACTCGACTGCATCCACCACGCGGTCCACGTCTGCGATCTGCATGCCCGGAAACAACGGCAGCGTGACGGTCTCGCGCCCCACGCGCTCTGCATTGGGGAATTGCCCGTCCCGGTATCCGAGCGCGCGGTAGACGGAGTACAGATGAATGGCGGGGTAGTGCACGCCCACGCCGATTCGATTGCGTTCCATCGCGCCGATGAACTCCAGGCGCGACATTCGCATATGTCCGAGCGGCAGCAAGGGCGCGAAGATGTGCCAGCTGTGTCCCTCGTCGCCGCGGGCAGGGAGGCGCACTGGAGCGCCGGCGTGCCAGCGTTCGAAGTAGCGCGCGACCAGCCGGCGCCTGGTCGCGTTGAATTCATCGAGGCGGGCGAGCTGTCCCAGGCCGACGCGCGCGGCGACGTCCGTCAGGTTGGACTTGCCGCCGGCGAGCGTGACGTCGAACTGATCCGCTGCCGACTTGACCAGGCCGTGGAAGCGCTGCCGCTCCACAGTGATGAGTTCCGCCTGCGAGTCGGCGACGATTGCGCCGCCCTCGATGGTCGTCATGTTCTTGTTCGGGTGGAAACTGAAACAGATGAGGTCACCGAAGCTGCCGATGCGTCGTCCGCGCCAGGCGGAGCCGATCGCATGGGCCGCATCCTCGATGACGCGCAGGCGATGCCTGCCTGCAATTGCATACAGGCGGTCCATGTCCACCGGCAGTCCGGCGAAGTGCACCGGCATGATCGCCCGGGTGCGGGGGCCAATGGCTGCTTCGGCGGCGTCGAGGTCAATGTTGCGCGTGTCGGCGTCAATATCGACGAACACCGGGCGCGCGCCGACACGGGTAATCACGTTGGCGGTCGCGACGAAGCTCATCGCCGGCGTGATGACTTCATCACCCGGGCCAATGCCGCAAGCCTGCAGGGCGATCTCGAGCGCAGCCGTCGCCGAGGTCAGCACGCGCACCGGGCGGTTTCCGACGTAGGCGGACAACGCGCGCTCCAGCTCGGCGACATTTGGGCCAGTGGCAATCCAGCCGGATCGTAATACCGAAGCGACGCCTTGAATCGTGTCCTCATCGAGTGTGGGACGCGTAAACGGCAGGTACTCGCCGAGGGATGACATTACAAGGCAACCTCTCAGGATCTGACGACCAGCACCACGCCGACGATGATGACGCCGATGCCCGTCATGCGCACCGCGCTTACCGCCTCGCCCAGCAGCCACCACGCAAGCAGGGCATTGAGGACATAACCGAGCGACAGCAAAGGGTAGGCCTGGCTGACCGGCACGCGCGACAGGCCCACCACCCACACCAGCACACTCAGGCCATAGGCAGTGAGCGCGCCCCAGAAAGCCGGCTCGGCCGCGAGCGCAACGGCGGCATCGCGCAGATTCGCGGCTGCCACGTCGATGGGGCCGGTGGCGCGGGTAGCCGTTTTCAGGCCGAGCTGCGCACCCGTGTTGAGCAGCACGCCACACAGCAGCAGCGACAAATCCGACAGTCTCATTGGCGCACCATCGCAATCGTACGGCCGCCTGTGGCGGCGATCCTGCCCGGCAGCCCGCGCGCGGCGAGCAAGGCCTGCATGCGGGGTGACATGAAGGCGACCGCATCGGTTTCGCGCTGCCAGGCCGCTTCGAATGCTTCGAGCGTCGGGATTTCGGCAGCCGAGGCATGTTTGAGCCCGAATTCGAATTCTCCGCTGTACGCAGCCAACTGCACCGTGCGACCGAGGTAGAAGGGTATCGTCTGCCAGTACGCTCCCACGCTATACACGCGCGTCGCCGGCCCCACCAGGTGCCGGACCTGCGCAACCAGCGCCTTCGTGGTTCGTACGGGCGGCAAAGCCGTGTAGCTCATGAGCAGCGACTGCCATCCAAGAATCGCAGCGACGGCGACCGGCGCCCAGCCGACTGGATCCGAAACACAATCGGCCGGCTGCCGCGACCAATACCATCCCGCCAGCGCCACCGCGACGGCAACGCCCGCCCAGACACCGAGCTCCATCGGGATTTTGCCGTCGGCGGCCTGGCGTGTCGCCGCGATGCATAGTCCGAGGGCGACGAGCGATATCAGGATCGCGCTGGTTGCCGCTGCGACCGCGACATTGCGAGGCTCGCGCAGCAGTTGCGGCCCAAGCAGCACCGCGGCGGCCGGCATGCACGGCAGGATGTAGTTCGTGAGCTTGGACCCCGACAAAGAGAAGAACACGATCACGATTGCGAGCCAGAGTCCGAGGAACAGCGCCGGCCGGAAGCCGGTAGCCGTTTCACCGGCCGCACGGCCTGCACGAACCGCGCCCGGGATCGCCCGCAGCCACGGCAACAACGCCACGAGGAATATCGGGCCAAAGAACCACCAGGGCTCGACACGGTCGTGCACGGTGGTCAGGAATCTGGCGAAGTGTTCGTGGACAAAGAAAAAGTACAGGAAATCGGGGTTGCGCGCAGAGACCAGCCAGAACCACGGTGCGACGATCACCGCGAAAACCGCGAGGCCCGGCAACCAGTGCATCCGCCGCCACGGTGAGAAGTCCCGCGTTGCCAGCGAATATGCCGCGAGCGTGCTGCCGGCGAGCAGCGGGGCGACGATTCCCTTGGACAGTACTGCCAGACCGAGTGCTGCCCAGGCTGCAACCAGCAGCGGCCGACGGCGGGCGGCATCTGGCTCGCGCTGGCCAAGCACCATCGCGAACACGGCGGCGAGCAGAATCGTCGAGAAGGCGCCGTCGAGTGTATTGATCTGGCCGGAGAGAGCGAAGTACGGGCTCACGGCCAATGTGATGGCAGCTGCGACGCCTGCCTCGCGGGAGCCATAAAGGCGCGATGCCACTGAATGCACAAGTGGCAGCGCGAGCAGCGACAGCAGGAGTGACCACAGCCGCGAGGACCATTCATGTACGCCGAAGAGCGTGTAGGCAACCGCCGTGGCCCAGTACTGCAGCGGCGGCTTTTCAAAGTAGAGGAGCCCATTCAAATGGGGTGTCACCCAGTCGCCGGTGAGCAACATCTCGCGCGGGATCTGGGCGTAGCGACCCTCGTCGGGCTCAAGCAGCGGGCGGATCGTGCCCGTTGCAAACCACGCTGCCGCCAACAGCAGCCAGAATGCCAGGATCCTGCGACGCGACACGTCAGTCCGGTCCGCCGGCACCAACTGGCCCCTTGTTGACGTAGTACTCGATCGTCCGCCGGATTGCGGTATCGAGGTCAGTGGTGGGCCTCCATCCCAGGGCATCGCGCACTGCATCGATGCGCGGCACGCGCAGCTGGATGTCCTGGTAGTACTTGCCGTAGTAGTCGTTGGCGGTGACCATTTCGATGGTAGTGGCGCGCGCCCGCTCCGCCAGCACCGGGAATTCACCGGCGATGCGCACCACGCGACGCGCGAGGTCCTCGATCGACACGCAGTTATCCGGATTGCCGATGTTGAATATGCGCTGCGTCGCCTTGCCGCCGGGATTGTCCATCATCAGCAGCAGGCAATCGATGGCGTCGTCGATGAAGGTGAATGAGCGCTTTTGCGTGCCGCCGTCGACCAGCTTGATCGGGCGCCGGTGAAATACTGCCGACAGGAACTGCGTGAATACCCGCGAACTGCCTTCCTTGGGTTCGTCGATATTATCGAGATTCGGGCCGATGAAATTGAAGGGCCGGAACAACGTGTAGTCGAAGCCGTCCCGCACGCCGTAGGCGTAGATGACCCGGTCGAGCAATTGCTTCGAGGCGGCGTAGATCCAGCGCTGCTTGTTGATCGGACCATAGGTCAGCGGGCTCGTCTCCTCGTCCAGCACGCTGTCGGGTGACATGCCGTAGAGCTCGGACGTGGACGGGAACATCAGCCGCTTCCTGTACTTGACGCAGTGCCGCACCACGTCGAGGTTCGACTCGAAATCGAGTTCGAAAACGCGCAACGGATGAAGCACGTATTGTGCCGGGTTGGCGATGGCCACGAGCGGCACCACCACGTCGCATTTCTTGACGTGGTACTCGACCCACTCGCGGTTGATCGTGATGTCGCCTTCGACGAAGTGGAATCTCGGATTGGACTCGAGCCCGCGGAGCTTGTCGTCTGCCAGGTCGATTCCGTAGACCTCCCACGGACGGCTCCGCAGGACGGCGCTGCTCAGCGCGCTGCCGATGAAGCCGTTAGCGCCGAGAATCATCACCTTGAACGCCATTTTGGGAGTCCTTGTCGGCGGGTCGTAGCCGCGTAAACCGTTGAATGATACTACCGGCGGGCGGCGCGTCGTTAGTGGCACGGGCTCCCCCGCGTGCGCACCCGGTTTCAGAACTCGAGACGTATGCCCAGATTGAATACGCGACCGGCGATCGGTGCCCACAATTCCGTGATTCTCTGACCACCCAGTCCGGGTGCTGGAAGCAGGAGCGGATCGAATCGACTCTGACGCTCATCGGTGAGGTTGATCGCGTTCAGGAAGATTGCTGTTTCGCCGAACCGGATCTCCGCCAGCGCGTTCAATTCCACAAATGACGGACTTGAGCTGCGGTATGGATTGTCCGAGAGCGCCTGCCGTCCCGTATAGGAAATCTCGATTCCAAGGCGCCCGCGCGTCTCGTCCTCGAGCAGTGCGGCGAGTTCCGCCGCGTGGCGCGGCACCCGGTCGGCCCTGCGTCGTGCGCCGCCTGATTCCGCGTCGGTGACATCAAGAAACGTGTAACTGCCGATCAAGTGAAGCGGACCCGCGACATACCGCAGCAGCGCTTCGCCGCCAAGCACGCGCCGCGGCCCATCGCCATTGACGAGCTCCAGCCGGCCGGCCACCGATGCGGGACGCACATCAAGCGGGTGGCGTATCTCCGATGCAAAGATACTGGTGTTGATTTCCCACCCGTTTGCGGCCCATTGCAGGTCCAGTGAGGCACTGAGGGCACGTTCCGCCCGAAGGTCCCGCAGGGGATCCAGCGCGCCAAGTCCCGTTGTCTCGATCTCATCGACAAATGGCGCCGGGGCCGCGAAACCTGTCCCGATCGACGTACGTAGAGTCCAGCGGTCAGCCGGAAAGAAAATTGCGGAGACACGCGGGCTGAAGAATGTCCCGTAGTCGCTATGCACATCGATGCGGCCGCTGGCCGTCAGGGTCACCCAGTCAGCCGGCGCGAACTCATCCTGCGCAAAGATGGACGGCACGGTGTACGAATAGCCGACGCCGGGAACGTCGCTGACCTGCAACCGCTCCTGCCCGATTGCGGCTCCAAGTACCCAGGAGTTAAGTTGTCCGCGCCCGCTCACGGTCGTTTCGGCGAACAGGTTGGTCTGGGCGTCGTGGATGCGCTGCGAACCGAATGTGCGGTCGTGATCCGCCTGGGCCGCCGACAAACGTCCGCTCAATATGCGACTGTCACCCAGCGGAATCTGTCCCACGGCCCCGGCATCGACACGGGTCGTGTGCAACCCCTCCAGGAACACCGTGCCATCAGGCAAAGTACGGCCCGGCATCGTCCCGCCGCTGCGATCCTCATCGACCACGCCCACCGTCATGAAGAGAGACCGCCCGGAATCGTCGCCGAAGAAGATGCGCGGCCTGAGCGTGAAGCGCTGGTAGCGTGCCAGGTCCGCCCAGGCATCGTGGTCCAGGTCTTTGCGCTCCTGATGATGTGCGCCACCGACCAGCGTGTATCCCCAGTTCGGCGCCAGGGATCCGGCGGCGAAGCCGACGGCATCGGTGCCGCCGAGTGAAGTGGCATTCAGAAGCACTTCAGGCTCCCCGCCAGGCTTGCGTGAGACCAGATTCAGGACGCCGCCGAGCGCAGACCCGCCGTAAAGTGCCGAAGCGACACCCTTGATCACCTCGACTCTGCGCAGATCGAGCGGGGGCGTCTGCAGCAGGCCAAAGCCGCCGGACTCCGTGCCGAGCAGCGGCAGTCCGTCGCTCAGCACTTGCGTCAATCGTCCGGGCAGCCCGCGGATCTGCAGCGTCGCTCCACCAATGCCTGGTGCCGTGGACTGAATGCGAACGCCGGCCAGCTCATTGAGGAGCGAGCCGAGATTGCCCGGCTGAATCGTCAGATTCTCTTCGATCTCCTCTTCAGGCACCGCTTCCACGCGGATCGGCTGGTCGCCAATCACGGTGCCGGAGCGCGTGGCCGTGACCACGACGGCCTCGGACTCCAGCGGTTCCTCACGAAGACGTACCGTAATCGGCGGATTGCCGCCCGGGTCAACGTTGACCGCCAACGATTCGGTTACAAATCCGAAGCGTTCGACGCGGATCGCATTGCCGCCGGCTTGCAGCGTCAGGTGGGCTTCGCCTCTCACGTCGGTCGTCGCGCGCATCGTGCCTGCATCAATGATTGCGCCGCGAATCGGAGCGGTCTCGTGCAGTACGCGAACCGTGACTCGGGCAAGCGTCGCATCGTCCGCCCACCCGATTGCCGGCAGGAGCATTGCGTAACCCAGCAGCCCCAGCGCCGCGAGGACGTTCGCTTGTAAATTGCGACGGATGGTTGCTGTCACTTGCGCGAAAACCGCCTTGCGAGAGGGCCTCGCTCCACGGTACGCGCGCGAGCGGGCAGTAGATAGCTTGAAGAATGGGACTGCAGGCCGGCCAGGCAGTTCCAGCTCGGCGAGAGTTTCCCACGCGGCGACTCCGACCAGCATCGCCGTCGACAAGAATGATGGGAGCACTTGAGTGAGCTGGTCGGGGTGACAGGATTTGAACCTGCGACTCCTACGTCCCGAACGTAGTGCTCTACCAGGCTGAGCTACACCCCGAATTGGCGGGAAATCGAACCGGTCAGGCCTTGCGGGTCACCGTAAACCGCGCGAGCGCTGCGAGCGCGTCGCGGTAAGGCGATGCGGGAACCTTGGCCAGCGCCTCGAGAGCCAGATCCACCTCGCTTTCAGCGAGTTGGGCAGTGTAATCAAGGCCCCCCGTGCTTTCAATGACGGCGACAATCGGCGCCTGGTCTTCGGTGCCGCCCTGTTCGATGGCATCGCGGATCATCTTGGTCGTTGCCGCGTCGCTTTGGCGCAGTGCGTGGATCAATGGCAGCGTCGGCTTGCCCTCGGCGAGATCATCCCCGACATTCTTGCCGAGTTCGGCCTCGTCGCCGCGGTAATCGAGCGCATCGTCAATCAGCTGGAATGCGATGCCCAGATGCTTGCCGTAGCGGGTGAGGGCCGTCTCGACCTCGGGCGGCGCCTGCGCGATGATCGCCGCGATCTGGGCGCCGGCTTCGAACAGCCGCGCGGTCTTGCGGTAAATGACTTCCAAGTACCGCACTTCTGTCGTGTCGGGATCGCCTGAATTCATCAGCTGCAGCACTTCGCCGGCGGCAATGGTATTCGTCGCATCAGCCATGACGCGGATCACCGCGGGCGAGTCGAGCGCCGCCATCATCTGGAAGGCGCGCGAGTATAGGAAATCGCCGACCAGCACCGAGGCGGGGTTTCCGAACATTTCGTTCGCCGTATCGCGGCCGCGGCGCTTCGCGGAATCGTCCACGACATCGTCATGCAGCAGCGTCGCCGTGTGGATGAATTCGATCAGTGCAGCCGTCGGTATATGCGCGGAATTGGTCGCCCCGGCCGCGCGTGCGGCGAGCACGACGAGGAGCGGCCGAAGGCGTTTGCCGCCGCCGCCGACGATGTAGTCCCCGACCTGGCTCACGAGCGCCACGTCGCTCGCGAGCTGGCGGCGGATCTCGCGGTCAACCGCGGCGAGATCGTCTGCGACCAGCGCTCGTATGTCCTTGAGTTGCATGGCTTCCTGGCGGCTTCGGGGGCTCGCGCATCCTAGCGGCAAATGCAGTTGCGGGAAATGCGTGATTGCAGGGTCCGGTTTGACCGGGCCCCCCTTGCTCACTACAATTGCCGGCTCTTTTTGGAGTCCAGTCAATCATGTACGCCGTCATTGCCACCGGGGGCAAGCAGTACCGGGTGAGCGAAGGCACCATCGTGCGCGTCGAGAAGCTCGACGCGGATGCGGGCGCCTCCGTCGAATTCAACCAGGTCCTGCTGGTAGGCGAGGGCGCGGACGTCGCCGTCGGCACGCCTTATGTCACGGGTGCCAGGGTCTTGGCGACCATCCAGGCGCACGGCAAGGCCGACAAGGTCGGCATCACGAAATTCCGTCGCCGCAAGCATTACCTGCGCCAGAAGGGCCACCGCCAGCCGTACACCGAAATCAAGGTGACCGGCATCACGGCGGCCTGAGCGCAGCAGGAGACCGAGATGGCACACAAGAAAGCAGGCGGCAGTACCAAGAACGGCCGCGAGTCGCAGTCAAAGCGCCTCGGCGTCAAGAAATTCGGCGGCGAGCGCGTGCTGGCCGGCAATATCCTGGTACGCCAGCGTGGCACGCCCTATCGTGCCGGCGATAACGTCGGCGTCGGTACGGATCACACGCTGTTCGCGAAGAAGACCGGCCGCGTCCAGTTCAGCAAGAAAGGCGCCGAAAACCGCACTTTCGTCAGCGTACTGCCGGAGTAAGCCGGGCAAAAAAGGGGACGCACCCCTTTTCCTCGGAAGAAAAGGGGCGCGTCCCCTTTTATAAAGACCCCGGCCCGGCCGGGGTTTTTCATTGGGGCGACAGCCGACATGAAGTTCGTCGACGAAGCAATCGTGAAGGTAGTGGCCGGCCACGGGGGTCGCGGCGCGGTCAGCTTTCGGCGCGAAAAATTCGTGCCATTCGGCGGACCCGATGGTGGTGACGGTGGCCTGGGCGGCAGCGTCTATCTGCGCGCCCAGGAGGGCATCAATACGCTTGTCGATTACCGGATCCGGCGTACGTTCCGCGCGCAGAATGGCGAGCCTGGCGGCGGGCAGGACTGCTCGGGCAAAGGCGGCGATGACCTTTATATTCCGATGCCCGTCGGCACGGTCGTCTTTGACGATGATACCTCCGAGACGATGGGGGACCTGTCGGCGGCCGGCCAGATCCTGCTGGTCGCCAGGGGCGGCAAGGGTGGCTGGGGCAACCAGCATTACAAGAGTTCCATCAACCGTACCCCGCGGCAGAACACGCCGGGCCTGCCGGGCGAGGCGCGAAGCCTGCGCGTCGAGTTGCGCCTGCTGGCCGATGTCGGGCTGCTGGGCCTGCCGAATGCCGGCAAGTCCACGCTGATCCGGGCAATCTCGGCTGCGAAGCCCAAGGTAGCGGACTACCCGTTCACCACATTGCACCCCCAGCTCGGCGTGGTCGCGGTCGGGCCACTCAGGAGTTTCGTGATGGCAGACATTCCGGGGCTCATCGAAGGCGCCGCGGAAGGCGCCGGCCTCGGGATCCGCTTCCTGAAACACCTGCAGCGCACGCGGATCCTGCTGCATCTCATCGACATCGCGCCGCCGGATCCCGATGCTGATCCCGTCGAAGGCGCGCGCGCGATCGTCGGCGAGCTCAAGAAATTCAGCCAGGATCTCGCAAAGAAAGACCGCTGGCTGGTGCTCAACAAGATCGACCTGCTGCCACCCGCCGAATGCGAAGCACGCTGCAAGGAAATCGTGCGGCGGTTGCGATTTAAAGGTCCGGTGTTCCGGATTTCGGGCATCACCGGTGCGGGCACCCGGCAATTGTGCCAGGCGGTCATGACGCACCTGGAACAGCACCCGGTTGCTGCTGCGGGATAAAAGGGGACGCGCCCCTTTTTTTCCTTTTCTTCGGAAGAAAAGGGGTGCGTCCCCTTTTATCCCTTTTATCCGCGGAAACAAGAACGCCGGTCCCGGACCGGCGTTTTCATTCAGATCAATGGACCGTTACTTGCCGGCCAGCGCCTTGGCCTGGCGGGCGAGCCGGCTCTTGTGCCGCGCCGCCTTGTTGCGGTGGATCATGCCCTTGCGCGCCATCGCATCGATGATCGGGGTCGCCTTGTTGAGCGCCGCGGTGGCTTCGGCCTTGTTGCCCGACTGGATCGCTGCGACGACCTTGCGCACCGCGCTCCTGACCTTCGAGCGCTGCGTGACATTCTGGGCGCGGCGCACAACGGCCTGATGGGCCCGCTTTTCCGCTGATTTCGTATTGGCCATAAGGGCGCGCATTCTGCGGATGCGGGGACGGGTTGTCAACGCGGTATAGTGCCGGCCGCATGACTCGCGGCTTCCTGCGCAGCACTGGTGTTGTCGGTTCCCTGACCCTGCTGTCCAGGATCTCCGGCGTCGTCCGCGACATGGTCTATTCGCAGGCTTTTGGCGCCGGAACAATGATGGACGCCTTCCTGGTGGCGTTCAAAATCCCGAATTTCCTGCGCCGGCTGACGGCCGAGGGCGCCTTCTCGCAGGCCTTCGTGCCCGTCATCACCGAATACAAGGTGCGCAGGGAACACGCCGAGGTGCGCCAGCTGGTCGCAGGCGTCACCGGTGTGTTCGGTGTACTGCTGTTCGTGATCACGGTGATCGGCGTCATCGCTGCGCCGGTACTGGCCTTTCTCTTTGCCCCGGGATTCCACGATGACGGCAGCCAGTTCGATGCCACCGTCGAAATGCTGCGCTTCACTTTTCCATACCTATTCTTCATTTCGCTGGTGGCCCTTGGCAGCGGGGTACTGAACAGCTACGGCCGCTTCTGGGTGCCGGCCTTCAACCAGATCCTGCTGAATGTCATCATGATCATCGCAGCCGGAGCCGTTGCGCCGCATTTCCAGAATCCGGGCCTGGTGCTCGCCATCGGCGTGTTCGTGGCCGGCTTCATTCAGCTCCTGGCCCAGTTTCCGGCGCTGCACAAGCTCGGTCTGCTGCCACGACCGAGATGGGACCGCGCGCACGAAGGCGTGCGCCGCATCGCCCGGCTGATGCTGCCCGGAATCTTCGGTTCCTCAGTCGCGCAGGTCTCGCTCCTGCTGGATACGCTGATTGCATCCTTCCTGATGGCCGGCAGCATCTCGTGGATGTATTACGCGGATCGCCTGGTCGAGTTTCCGATGGGCGTGTTCTCGATCGCTCTCGCGACCGTGATCCTGCCCGGGCTTTCGTCGCACCACGCGGGCGAATCGCCGCAGAAGTTCACGGCCACGCTCGACTGGGCATTGCGCCTGACGATGATCGTCGCGACACCTGCATCAGTGGGACTGCTGATGCTGTCCGGCCCGATGATGGCGACGCTGTTCGGTTACGGCGCTTTCAGTACGCGCGACGTGCTGATGTCCAGTTACGCGCTGATGGCATATTCGCTGGGCCTGATGGGTTTTTCGCTGGTCAAGGTGCTGGCGCCAGGATACTTCGCTCGCCAGGACACGAAGACGCCGGTCAAGGTCGGCATCATCGCGCTGGCGATCAACATGACATTCAACCTGGCGGTCGTCGTTCCGGCGTATCGGATCGGGTTTCCCGTGCCTCATGCGCTGCTCGCGCTGTCCACTGGGCTCTCGGCGATCATCAATGCATCGCTCCTGTATCGCGGGCTGCGCCGCCAGGGAGTCTATGCGCCTTCCGCGCACTGGCGCCGGTTGTTGCCGCAAGTCGGATTCGCGTGCGCGGCGATGGCAGGTTTCCTGTGGTGGATGTCCGGTGACTGGGCTGCATGGACTGAGTGGAAGCCCGCTGCCAGGGCGTTGCAGCTCGCGCTATGTGTCGGCGGCGGCCTGGTCGTCTATGCCCTGGCTCTGTGGCTCATGGGCGCGCGCCCACGCGACCTGAAATCAATATAATTGATGCTGGTTCCGACCGGCGTTCCCACACGATGTTGATCATCCGCGGTATCGAATCCGCCCGAGCGGCAAGCCGCGGCTGTGTGGTCGCGATTGGCAGCTTTGACGGGCTACACCTGGGTCACCAGGCCATTCTCGAAAAGCTCAAATCATGCAGCCATGAGAGCGGGTTGCCCGCCGCGGTGCTGACATTCGAGCCGCATCCGCGCGAGTTCTTCGCTCCCCAGTCGGCGCCAGCGCGCCTGATGCGCCTGCGGGACAAGGCAGAGATGCTGGATGCCATGGGCGTATCCGAACTGCGTGTTCTGCGCTTTAGCGCGGCCCTGAGCGCATGGGATGGGGTGACATTCATCGACCGGATCCTGGACCGCGGGATGAGTGCGAAGCAGATCGTGACTGGCGCGGGATTCCGTTTTGGGCGCAATCGGTCGGGCGATGTGGCGCTGCTGCGTTCCGAAGGCGCAAAGCGTGGCTTCGACGTGCACGACGTGCCATTACTCCTTGACGTCGGTGGCGGGTATGTGAGTTCGACACGCGTCCGCGCTGCGCTTGCGGCGGGCCGCCTGGACGAAGCAAAGTTGCTTCTCGGCCGCGATTACGGCATTCCCGGTCTTGTGATTGAAGGAATGCATCTGGGCAGGAAGATCGGTTTTCCGACCGCGAATATCCGGCTGTACCGCCGTGTCTCGCCGGTGGCGGGCGTTTTCGCCGCACGCGTATCCGGAGCGGGTCTCAACCGCCATCCGGGCGTGGCCGCCGTGGGCACCCGGCCCACGGTCGGCGGTGTTGAAATGCTTCTCGAGGCTCATCTTTTTGATTTCGACGGCGATCTCTACGGACAGCGGCTCATGGTCGATTTCATCGCGAAACTGCGGGATGAAGAGCATTATCCGGACCTTGAGACAATGGTTGCGCAGATTCGCCGGGACGCGAGCCAGGCACGCGAACTGCTCGGCGCCAGAGGATAGAAGTGGACTACAAGTCGACGATCAACCTGCCGAACACCGACTTCCCGATGAAGGCGGATCTCGCGCGTCGCGAACCGGAATTCGTTGCGTCGTGGCTGCGCAACGACATCTACGGAAAGCTGCGCCAGCGGGCCGCGGCGCGCCCGAAATTCGTGCTTCTTGACGGGCCTCCCTACGCCAACGGCGTGATCCACATCGGTCACGCAGTCAACAAGATCCTCAAGGACATCATCGTCAAGTCGCGTTCGCTCGACGGTTACGATTCGCCCTACGTGCCGGGATGGGATTGCCACGGCCTGCCGATCGAGCAGCAGGTCGAGAAGAAATTCGGTCGCGTGGGTCAGAAGCTGGACGCGGATGCCTTCCGCAAGGCCTGTCGCGAATACGCAGCGAGCCAGGTCGAAGTCCAGCGCACGGACTTCCAGCGCCTCGGCGTCATCGGCGACTGGAACAATCCCTATCTCACGATGGCGGCGCGCTACGAGGCGGAGCAACTGCGCGCCTTTGCCGCAATCATCCGCCGCGGTCATCTGGTGCGCGGATTCAAGCCGGTGCACTGGTGCCTCGACTGCCGTTCGTCACTCGCGGAGGCAGAGGTTGAGTACGAGGAGCACACGTCACCATCGGTGGACGTGCGATTCCGGATCGTGGATTCGCTCGATGCCGCGCGGCGCTTCAAGCTGACGAGCAAGGATCTCGCGGACGCAACGGTTGCCATCTGGACCACCACGCCCTGGACCTTGCCGGCGAACCAGGCTGTGTGCCTGCATCCGAAGCTGGACTATGTGCTGGTCGAATTCGACAGACCGGCGGGCACGGAGCGGATGGTCATCGCCGAAGGCCTTGCCGGCGCCGTTGCCGCGCGCATCGGAGCAACCGCCAGCAGGGTAATCGCCATCACGAATGGCGCAGCACTCGAGGGCATGCGGCTGGAGCATCCGTTCTATGAGCGCGAGGTGCCCGTGATCCTGGGCGGGCATGTGAACCTCGAAAGCGGCACCGGGGCCGTGCACACGGCGCCGGGCCACGGCGCCGACGACTATGAAATGGGCCGCAAATACGGCCTGCCGATCGACAATCCGGTCGGGCCCGACGGACGATTTGTCGCCGGCACACCATTGTTCGAAGGGCAGTCGGTGTTCGACGCCAATGCCGCGATCATCGACACGCTGCAGGCCGCCGGCCGCCTGATCCATCACGAGCCCTACCAGCACAGCTATCCGCATTGCTGGCGCCACAAGACGCCGGTGATCTTCCGCGCGACGCCGCAATGGTTCCTGAGCATGGAGAAGGAGGGGCTGCGGCGCGATGCGCTCGCGGGCATCCGCAAGGTGCGCTGGATACCGGACTGGGGCGAGCAGCGCATCACCAGCATGATCGAGACGCGCCCCGACTGGTGTATCTCGCGCCAGCGCGCCTGGGGCGTGCCGCTTGCGATGTTCGTGCACAAGGAAACGGGCGAGCCGCATCCACAGACGCCGGAATTGCTGGAGCGGGTTGCAAAACTGGTCGAGGAGGGCGGCATCGAGGCCTGGTTCGCGCTGAATCCGCGCCAGCTCATCGGCGACGAGTCACTCATCTACGAGAAATGCGAGGACGTCATGGACGTGTGGCTCGACTCCGGCGTGGTGCATCATTGCCTGCCCGCCCTGCGGCCGGATGTCATTCCATTTCCGGTCGATGTCTATCTCGAAGGCTCGGATCAGCACCGCGGCTGGTTCCACAGCTCGCTGCTCGCCTCCGTTGCAGGCCGCGGCGTCCCGCCCTACCGGCAGGTCATCACGCATGGCTTCGCCGTGGACGACAAGGGCCGCAAGATGTCCAAGTCGCTCGGCAATGTGGTCGCGCCACAGAAGGTCATGCACACGCTGGGCGCCGACGTGCTGCGACTATGGGTCGCAGCGACCGATTACAGCTCCGAGATGAGTGTCTCTGACGAAATCCTGAAGCGCATGTCGGACAGTTACCGCCGAATGCGCAACACGCTGCGCTTCCTGCTCGGCAACCTGGCGGGTTTTGACCCGGCGCGCGATGCGCTGCCGGTGGAACGCACGCTGGAGATCGATCGCTGGACGCTTGCGCGCGCAAGGGCGCTTCAGCAGGAAGTCATCAAGGCCTACCGCGACTACGACTTCCATCTGGTCTACCAGAAAGTGCACGGCTTCTGTGTCATCGAGCTGGGCGCTTTCTGGCTGGACATCCTGAAGGACCGCCTCTACACGATGCCGGCTGCGAGCCCTGCACGCCGTTCCGCGCAGACTGTGATGTACCAGGTCGCCGAGGCCATGGTGCGCTGGCTCGCACCGATCCTGTCATTCACGGCGGAAGAAATCTGGAAATACCTGCCCGGCGTGCGCGACGAATCGGTCCTGCTCGCGAGCTGGTGGCCGCTTCCGGACGTCCAGGCATCGAAAGAGATTGACTGGGATGCGGTGATCGCGCTCAAGACCGACGTTTCGCGCGAGCTCGAAGGACTGCGCGCGGCGGGCAAACTCGGTGCGCCGCTGGAGGCCGGGGTGGACGTCTATCTCGACGAGGTGCAGCATCGGCGCATGGCGGCGATCGGCGATGAGCTGCGATTCGTGCTGATCACGTCGTCGGCGCGGATGCTTCCGGCCAGTGAACGGCCGGCCGATGCGGTGCCCGCGACATCGGTCGCGAAGACCGGCGCCTGGATTACGGTCCATGTGCAGGATGCGCCCAAGTGCGCCCGCTGCTGGCACCGGCGACCTGATGTTGGCGTGGAGCCGCGGCACCCGGATATCTGCGGGCGCTGCGTCAGCAATCTGGAAGGCCCCGGCGAATCGAGGCGTTACGCGTGAAGGACGATATTTTCCCCAAGGCGACCGCACTCGTCTGGCTGTGGCTCTCGATGCTGATCGTCGCAGCAGACCAGCTGACCAAGTGGTTCGTCATCAGCCGGTTCGAGCTTTACGAAGTGATGCCGCTCGGGCCATTCCTTGAGCTGACGCGGCTGCATAACACCGGCGCGGCGTTCAGCCTGCTGGCGCAGGCCGGTGGCTGGCAACGCTGGTTCTTCATAGGTCTTGCCGGCGCGATCGGCGTGGCCATCGTGCTGTGGCTGTACCGGCTGCCGGCGCGCGGTTATCCGTGGCTCTCCATCGGGCTTGCGATGATTCTCGGCGGGGCCATCGGCAACGCGATCGACCGCTTTTCCGAAGGGCACGTCGTCGATTTCCTGCATTTTCACTGGCAGGATGCCTACTTCCCGGCATTCAATGTCGCCGACATCGGCATCACGACCGGCGCGATCATGCTGGTCATCGACGCGCTCATGCACACGCGCCGCACCAAGACGCCCCCCGCATGAAAGTGCTGCTCGCCAATCCGCGCGGCTTCTGCGCGGGTGTCGATCGCGCCATCGACATCGTGGAGCGCGCCATTTCGCTGTTTGGCGCGCCCATCTATGTCCGGCACGAAGTCGTGCACAACCGCTTTGTGGTCGACCGCCTGCGGGGCCTGGGCGCGGTGTTCGTGGACGAACTGGATAAGGTGCCCGACGGCGCCACGGTGATCTTCAGCGCGCATGGCGTCCCGAACTCGGTCGAGATCGAAGCCGCGCGCCGCAGACTCTCGGTGTTCGATGCGACCTGCCCGCTGGTCACGAAGGTCCACATGGAAGTCGGCCGCTATGCCCAGGACGGCCGCGACGTGATCCTGATCGGCCACGCCGGACACCCGGAGGTGGAAGGCACGATGGGGCGCTTCGATGCTTCCTTCGGCGGGCGCATCCATCTGGTTGAAACCGTCGCTGACGCCGAACGGCTCGCAGTGCGGGATCCGGCGAAACTTGCGTTGGTCACGCAGACGACGCTCTCGGTGGACGACACGGCGAAGATCGTCGCGGCGCTGCGCGCACGCTTTCCGACGCTCGCCAGCCCGCGCAAGGAAGACATCTGCTACGCGACGCAGAATCGCCAGGATGCGGTCAAGCAACTGGTTGCTCAATGCGATGTGCTGGTCGTGGTCGGCTCGCAGTCGAGTTCCAACTCCAACCGCCTGCGCGAAATCGCGACCACGCGCGGCCTCCCGGGCTTTCTCGTGGACGGCGCAGACGACCTCAGGCGCGAGTGGTTCGAAGGCAAGAAAGCAGTTGGCGTCACGGCCGGCGCCTCGGCGCCCGAGACCCTCGTGCAGCAGGTGGTGGCTCGCCTGCGCGAATGGGGCGGGCTGGAAGGCGTGGAAATCGTCGGGCGCGAGGAAAAGGTCGTGTTCGGCTTGCCGCAGGCGCTGCGCGCAGTCACGAGGACGCAGCCGCTGTAGCACAATCACCAGCAAAGATTCGTCGAATCGTCCCCGGTCGAATCGCGTGATTGGCGGCGCCCGCTTTCGTCGATCGAAAATTGTCTGCAGTCCGTGTCGTCGTGCTGCCCGCCAACCGCCAACGGCACGGCAACCAGCCTGAAAGCCCCCGCGTCGGCAAGCTCGATGCTGATTCCGTACTTGCGGAGAGGCGTGATCGAAGCCACGGTCAGGCCCGGCGGACTGTCCGTGGCTGAGGAATCCAGCCTGTCGCTGTATCGCCCATGCGCCAGGTGGAACTTCTCCTGCTCTGCCGCAGCGACCAGCAGGCCCTGGACAGCTTCGAGACGGTGGCTGCGCAACAGGTAGCGTCGGTAGGAGGCAAGGGCATAGGACGCGGTAACCGCCACGATGAGCAGCGCGATCGTGACCTCGATCAGCGTGAATCCGGTTCGATTGCGAGTTTGCGCCATGACGTCTTGACGGGGTCGTTTGAAAAGCCGGCATCGAATGTCTCAGGGCCGGCCAGGCCGAATGACCTTGGGCGGCAGTCCGGGCAGGCGCCTTCCCAGGGCCCCGGAAATGCGAATCGAAGCGCGGAAGGCAAACCCGAACCGGGCAGTTCCAGTTCGTCCGGATCTCCCGAAAATTTCACGCGAGTTGATGGCAGACCGGTTCGCACATCGAAGATCCTGAGGCGCCGCACTGCCTGCGGTGGTCCGCAAACGGCCGACGGCGGCGCGGTATCCGGCTGGTAGGTCAGGAAGTGCAGACGGTGATCGAATGTCAGCGCTGAACCAATGACCTTCTCGCCGGCGTGCGAATCCAATCTAACGAACCAGCCTGGGGCACCGGCGGGCATCGCCAGGCCAGCCGTCGCATCATGCAGGGCACTTTCGCGCAGGGTGGAGCCGGCAGGCCCCTGGTCGCGAATCGAGTAAACCCTGTCGATAATGCTTTTGTCGCGAGGTCTGGCGAGCCAGCCCGAACCAACCGAGATCACGGCCTGCAGCCCAGCGGATTCCCGAATCATCGAGACGTCCGGAGACGAGTAGAAACGCTGACCGTCGCCGCCGAGCCGCGCAACCATTCGAGCGCGAGCGAGTCCCGCAGCGGCAGCCCCATTCTGCAGATCCATGCGCCACAAGCCGCCCTCGACGTCGATGGCGTAAACGCGATCAACAAAGCCGTCGCCGTCGAGATCAAGCACGCGCGGCGCTGATGCCAGGCTTGCGGCCATTCCGGTGGCGAGGAGGTTGGGGAGCAGCGATGCGCTGCCCGCGGCACGCCAGAGCAGGCCGCCTGTTTCGGCATCGAGAACCGACAGCGAGGCGCCGGTCGAGCCAGCAACTGGACCCGCAGAATCGTAGGCGCGGTCATATCCGCCGGCCAGCAGCACGACCCAGGAGCCGGCAGCCTGACGAACTCCGTCGATCGTCAGCCGGGAAATGACGGGCTCCGCCCAGCTCTCGGCAGCGCCGCCAAGTGCGGCTGATCCGAGCGACCACATCAATCGCGGCTCGTCGGGTGCCGCGATGTCCAGTGCGTAGTAGCCGCTGCCGCCGCGGCCCAGCCCAAATATCAGCCAGAGGTGTTCGCCGGCCGACGGGTCGATGCGGCCATCGCCGTTGGCATCGTGACGATGCAGAACCAGTGCGCCATCGATGCCGTGGCTTCGAACGACGGTTGCTTCGTTTCGCATCAGCTCCCGAAGGCGCGGCAGCAATTGTCTGGGAATGAATGCCCAGCGCTCGACGCCTGTTTCCGTATCGAATGCATGCAGCAACCCGTCATGGGTCGCGAGAAACGTGGTTCGGTTGCCGGTACTCGCATCGCCCACGCTGGCGGGTGCCCTCAGGCCGGGGTCGCCGAGCTGGCGCTGGTCCAGCAGCCAGGAAATGACGATATCCGGCGTTTCCTGATCGTGCGGTCCCAGGCCAAGAAGCCCCCTGCTCAATGACCGGTTACCCGGCGTCAGGCGATTGTTTGCGGATGTCAGCGCTTCACTCGAGATGTCGCTGAACAGGCGCCGCGATCCGGCGACGGGCAGTTGGCCTGCGGCGCCACCCGACAACAACGCGGCGCCATCCGGGCGATCGCTCCAGGCGCTTTGGCTCTCCGGTCTGGGCAAATCAGTTTCCGGATCGAAAACCGGTTCGCCGTCGCGTCCGATCACGATGGGTGCAACGAGTGGGCTCGCGGGGGCCTGCAGCCCGTATCGCAGCAGGTTTCCCAGCCAGCGCTGCCGCGGCTGGGGTGCCGACAAGCCATAAAGTACGGCCGGCTCATGCGTGGAATCGCGCGCAGCCAGGAGACCGGCCGCCGATACCTGCGCGTTCGCCGCCACTGCCGAATCGTGCTGCAAGGTGCGTGCAACGATATTCGCGAATGCCAGCGGGTCCCCGACAGGCTCTGTATTCCCTCCCGCGTGGTTCAGCGACTCCGCGATGACGGATGGCGCGGGTGAGGTCGTGAGCCAGGCAAGCGATGCGAATTGCCGTCCCGGCAGAACGGGGCTCAAGTCGGATTGCGCCAGCCACCGCGCGATGGCGGGGAGGCAGTTCGTGTTGCAGCCGCCGGTCAGTTCTGCGAATCCGGGCCAGTTCCCTGCCACAGCCGCGGCTCCATCGTCCCGGGAAGTCGTGCCGGCCGTCACCAGCGCAACAGTGATTGGCCGGCACGGACAAGTGAAGAGAGACTGGTAGCGCGTCAGGTTCTCTGGATCAAGGGCCGCGGCATCGGCACGCGGATCCTCGCCAAAGCGCACGGCTCCGCCCGACAGCCATGCCGCGACTTCGGTCATGGTCTCGGCGAGGGCTGCGGAGCCGCTCTGGGAAAAACCAGCCAACATCGCCGGCAGTTGTGCAGCGGCTTGCGCTGCCGGCACCGGAGCAAGTGCGACGAATCCGCCATCGGGGTCTGGCTCGCGATCGGAGGTACGCATCAATGCGAAGTCCAGTTCGTCGGTCGCGTCGCTCGCAGTCGAGATCATTTCGCTTGCAGCCTGTGCAACGGTCGATTCCCTTGTCCTGCCAGTCGCGGCCAGGTAGTTCAGGAAGTTGCCCGTATAAAGAATGTATGGATCGCCGTGTGGCGCCCGCTCCCAATCGATTTCCCTGGCCGGTATTTCACTCCAGGGGCCCGATGGACCGTCAGCAGCGAACCATGGGCCAGACACGCGACCGTGCTGCCCGCGGTCATTCCGGCACTCGACCGTATCCGCGCTGTCCCTGCGCAGCGCACCCCAGCGCCTTGCCACCGGGTTCCATTGCGCTGCGCGTGCCGAAACGAAATAGCCGTGGCGCGCGAGCGCCTCGCGCGCGGAATGGCATTGCATCCCGCCCAGGGCTGTCGTGCCCTCGATGGGCAGGCCGGTCATCGTTGCGCAATCTGGCGCTGGCCCCGGGCCACGCCGCCAATACACACGCCGTGGGTCGCAGCCCGGTGTTGCGACGGCTGAAGCTGCGTAGTCCTTCAAGGGATCGTATGGCTCCGTGATCATGACCCGCGCGCCCATCGCGGTGGACGTATCGAGCACGATGACCAGCAGTGGCCTGGTACCGGCTGGCAAAGCAGCGCGCACGAGCCATGCTTCGTCCGGGTCAGCCAGGGCGAGGCCGGCGAATCCGAGCGCCAGGCTCGCCGCCATCTTCAAGGAATGGAGCAGCTTATGGCGCGTCATTGATTGGGTACCACGACATAGAAACCTTGCTCGAGCTGCAGGTGCGCATTCCGCGTCGCCTGGCCGTCGGAGACGACGAGGTAGTGCTGCGACTGAAATGCCGTGTCGGTGGCGCCGATGCTGAATCCCGGCGGCAGTGCACCAGCGCCGGCCACCTCCGTCGTTCGGGCCTCGAAGCGCGCTTCAGTCGCACCGCCAACGCCATATGGCGACGGCCCGACGATGCCTGGACCTGGATGAGCTGTTGCCTCCAGCAATGCGCGCGCGATTCCGGCTTCCGCGGCTTCGAGAGCAATGGCTGCCGCCTGCTGGTGCCCTGTCAATGCAAGTGCCGTGACCGCTGCGGCAGCGGCGGCGAGCGCGAGCGCGGAGAGGCCGGCCAGCAGCACAAGTGCGACGGCAAGCGCAGCGCCTTTGGAAGTGTGCTTCACGGCCGGCCCTGCTGGTTGCGAAGTTCGACGACCAGACTCGAGAGCTTGCGCCTGTAGCGGCTCGGCAGCGGCGATTCGAGGCGATTCGAGTAGGCGAGTGCCGGCAGAATGATCGCCGGATTTTCCGGCGTGTCGCTTCGTGCCCGGATCCATAAACGGATCGCGCGCACCGTGTTGTGTGGCGCAAATGCTGCCGGCGTGACCCAGCGATCAACTGAGTCGTCTGAATCGTCCTGATCGTCCAGCCCGAACTCCACCTGCAAGTCCTCGACACCCGTGACCAGTTCTTCGTCCTGGAATGCGGGACGGGTGCCGCCAATCAGGCGCTTGCGGCGCAGTGATGGCCAGCCGCGCTGGCCGGTTGAGTCCGCGCTGATGTAGAACACGCTGACCTCGAGGTCGTGCACACGCGCAGCGGTGCCAAGGCGCGCGTTTCCGTCGCTCATGAGGCGGGCAGCGCGAAGACTGGATTCGAGCTGCAGGCGGCCCGCGTCAGAAGCTGCGCTGGTCGCAGAGGCACGACGTATCGTCAGCGTATCGGCGCCGGCAACAACCCGGCCATTCGGCCCGGCCGCGCAGCGCAGCGGTGTCGCTGAATTGACCCGATAGGCACCGTCGGCCGCTGCAACGACTGCATCGAGATCGTGAGCCAGAGAGGGACCGCAACCGCCGTACACAGTCAGGCCGGACGCTTCCGCAGTACCGAGCGCGCTTGAACCAATGACTGGGCTGCCCGGGGCGGCGAGGCCGAGGTATCCGGCCATGTGCAGCTCTTCGACCAGGATTGCGAACGCGGCATCGGTCGTCTCTTCGAGTTTTGACACTGCCTCGCTGGTGCGCTGCGCCGCGCGACCATGTGCTACAAGCGCGAGTGCTCCGGCGCTTGCGATCAGCGCGAGCAGCATCGCGATCATCACTTCGACGAGCGTCAGGCCCTGGCAGCGCGTCATGTCGTCACCGGGAACCGGAGCCGTTCCTTGTCGCCGCCGGTCGCCGGCCAGTCGATCGAGATCAGGTATTCGGGAACGAGCGGATCCGGAACGGCGACGCTGACCGCGGCTCCCTGCGCCAATGAGCGTGCTGCCTCGGTCACCCAGGCGGCGCGCAGTCGTTCCGCGGCTTGCTCGGGGGCGCAGCTGGCAGGCTGGTCAGCGCAGGCTGTGGCTGCCTCGATTCCGGTGATCGCCAGAAGCGCGTGCCCGTCCGGCCTGCGGATGGCGCGCAGTTGATCTGCCATCGAAGTCGCAATCCGCAGCGCCGCACGGCGGCTGCCGGACTCACGTTCCTGCTGGATCGTTCTGAGCAACAGTGCGGCCGATCCGGCGAGACCCGCCACCAGGATGGCGATTGCAACGAGGGCCTCGATCAGGGTGAAGCCACGTGCGGGAGTGACATTCAGCACCGGAGCTCCCGATTCGCAGCGTCGCGTTGGCTGACACGCGGGCGACCGCTGCGGCTCACGATGACCGCACGCGCGGCGCGGCTGCCGCGCCGGTCGCAGATCGTCATGGTCGCCGGACTGGCGAAACTCGTGCCTGGCTCGAAGTGGACGACTGCGCGGTTCGATTTCAGTGTCGGTGCATGCACTGGTTGCAGAGTTGGAAGGCTTCGGTGGACCGTGCCGTCGGCACCGACGACCAGCAAGCCTGTGGACCAGTCGGCCCGGCCCGAGCAATGCATGGCATCGAGGCTGCCGCAGAGCTCGACCGGTTCATCGCGCGTGGCGGCGAACTGGCGCGCAGCATGCACTGCGTGCACCGCGGTCGTAATGATCGCGTCGCGCCGGCTGTCGAGTAACAACGCGATGAAGCCCGGATAGGCGATGGTGGCAAGGATCGCCGTTAGCGCTAGCGCGACCAGCAGTTCGAGCAGGGTGTAACCACGTGGCATGCAATGAGGCTAGCCCGGATACGCGCATGCTCCCTGCTGCAATTCCGCCGCGTTTGAGCGGAAATCCGCGGGGGCGTATATTTGTACCGGTGGACAGTTCAATCCAGAAATCGGCAGCCGACCGCAAGCGCCTCGCGGCGCTGCTCGAATCCCATGGCATTCATCCCACGGGCCAGCGTGTCCGCATTGCGGAATTGCTGCTCGCCCGTGAGCAGCACCTGACCGCCGAGCAGGTGATCCGGCTGCTTGGCAATGCCGGCACGCGCGTATCGAAGGCGACCGTCTACAACACCCTGAATCTCTTCGCGCAGAAAGGCCTGCTGAAGGCGCTCTCCATCGACCGGGAGCGCGGGCTCTTCGATTCCAATACGCAGCCGCACCACCATTTCCACGTCGAGGGCACGGGCGAGCTGATCGACGTTCCACCGGATGCCATCGAATTCTCGCGGCTTCCGGCCCTGCCGCCCGGCACGGAATCGGTCGGGGTGGAGGTCGTGATCCGGGTTCGCCGCCGGAGCTGACCCGAAGCGTTGCCCGCAGCCTGCGCCTTGCCTATACTTCGCGCCCCCAACGCCGGTGTAGCTCAGTTGGTAGAGCAGTCGCTTCGTAAGCGAGAGGTCGGGGGTTCAAGTCCCTCCACCGGCACCA
>DAITAA010000024.1:0-46636 GCA_036824505.1 Steroidobacteraceae bacterium | reverse complement strand
AGCGCGGACGCATACAACGCCTCGATGAACTCCAGTCTCACGGTCTGGTTATCGTGCCGTTTCGCGGCGAGGTTGCGATGAAATTCGAGCACCGGCTCGATAACCAGATGCGCTTCGGCCACTCGCCCGATCCGCGCCAGGGCGATTGCATGCAGAGTGGAGTCCGAGGCGGCGGCGCGTCGTTCCAGCATGGACACGACCGGTAACAGCTTGCGGTAGCCGACGGCAGCGCGCGCATTCTGCTCGGCGGCGGTGAAGTCCTTGAGGCGGAGGTCGACTCGCGCCAGGCCGGAATGGAAGCGGCGCAACAATTCGATCTTCTGCTGTTTCGCATAATCATCCGGCGGTTTCAGCTGCTCAATCCGTTCGCGCAGACCGCCGGCGATGCTGTAAGCGCGACGGTAATCTCCCTGGCTCAGCGCAATCTCGATGTCTCCGACCAGGTTTTCAAGCCGCCAATAGGACAGCTCAAAAGAACCCGCTGATAGATCTCGCGCCGCCACCTCGAAATGGCCCAGACTCTCGCGCCGCAACCTCTCGGAGAGCTTGACGTCCCCGGTTTCGCCGGCCAGCAGAGCCATTTGCGCGCGATTTCCCTGCAGGATGCCGGCTACCATCCACGACGATTCGGCTTTCGCTTCCAGCACTTGCAGTTCGCCGAGCCTGGCGATGGCCGCGCGCGGCCGTCCCAACGACAGCAGGACCCGGGCGGCAGACAAGCGTGACGCGGCCAAATTGCTCCAGGCAATCACATTGCTCGGATCGACCAGGATCAAGGTCGCCCAGTCATGCGCAGCTTCGTCCAGCAGCGCCAGGCTGCTGGCCGCGTGCAGTTCGCTGGTTTCGATGTCAGCCAGGCTGTCTGCGAGCAGCGCACGGGCACGCAGCGCCAGCGTGTGGGTCGGATGTTGCTCCAGCAATTTTGAGGCCACGCCGCGTCCCTCGTCGCCGACGCGCCTGGCGTCGTCGAGGCGATCCAGTCCAGTGAAGGTTTCCACCAGCCACGCGGAGGTCTCGGCGAACTTTGCCGCAGCATCCAGGTCCGCCAGGCGCAAGTCATCGAGACTGCGCAGGGCGCCACGGGCCGCCTCCAGGTTCAGGGCCGCCGCTTCGGCCTGGTTCTGGCGCAACTGGACGAATCCAAGATAGGTCAATACCGCGCCGTAGGTGCGGCGCGCGGCCACCGATGAGCCGTTTGCCGTGGCGACCGGCTTGATCACTTCAACCGCCCGTTCGGCCGGCGCCAGCGCATCGGTCGATCTGCCGCCCGCGTGCAAGGCGCGCGCTCTTGCGCTCAGACCCAGCGCAAGACCGATTGCCGTCGGCTCGGACGAATCGCCTTGCTGACGCATCCGATCAAGCGTCTGGATTGAATCATCCAGTGCGGTTTTTGCTTCGCTGAGATTGCCCTGGTTGACCAGCACCATACCGTAGCGTGCCAGCGCCAGCGAGCGATTGCGGTCGGTATCCGGGGTTCGCAACTCGAGTGGCAGTCCCTGGTAATACTCGAGCACGTGCCGCGCCAGCTCGGCGACGATGTCGAGCCGGCCCACTGGCTCGAGTTCGCGGGAAAAGTCGTCGAACAGGTAGACGATCAGGCGTTCAGATTCGCTGCGCGCAGTTTCGGCCATCTGTCGCGTGGTCTGCGCTCGCTTCATGCCGATGTAGCCGAACACGCTGGCGGCGATTGCGATGATGGCCAGCAGCGCGCAGCCGGCGGCGATCTTCCGTGATCGCATGAGCGCCTTGCGTGCGGCTTCGGCCCGCTCCTTCTGGACTGCGACCCGCCTCTCGGCTTCTTCGGCTGCCTCGCGTTCGAGCCGCAATTCGCGGCTCGCCTTGACCACGCCGCATAGCACATCGTGTGTCAGCTCGACGCGGCGTGTGTCGAGCCGTTCCTCGATGTGCAGCAGGCGGCGATCGACCAGTTTTGTCAGGGCGTCTGGAGCAGCCCCAGCCGCCGCCATGGCCTTTTTTACCCGCCCCTCGGCCCAGCTCTCGCGGTAGCCGGAATCGGTTAGCAGCTCGTCCTCGATGATGCGCCGGACGCCAGGCGGCTGATCCGCAAGCGCGCGTTCGTAGAACTCCGACAGGATCGTGTCACGCGAACCCGCCAGGAGATCGGCGGAAATCTCCGCATGCCCCTGTACCTGGCGCACCGTGTTGAGTTCTCGGCAGATGAGGCTGAGCAGCGACGGCTCGACCTCCGCGTTGGCGAGCTCCGCGCCGCCGGCAACGAACCGAACGATGGACTCGGCCACCTCCCGGGACACCAGCCGACCGCCGGGCTTCACGACGGCGGCCAGCGCCTGGGCGCCTGTCATCCGGGCGAGGCGCATCCGGTTCTGCGTGATCGAGGGCATGATGCCTTTCACGCTCTCGAGGTTGGCGAGGTAGTCCTCGCGCAGCGCAATCAGGATGCGGTAGCCGGCATGTGCGAAGTCGAAATCCGCGGCAGCGGCTTCGTCGCGGTCGAGTCGCGCCTCCAGCGCCGCCGGCGGCCGGTTCTCGACCAGATCGGCGAGTTCCTCGAGGAACTGCTTTGCCCGGAGCCGGGCCGCGGCGTTGGTCTGCGCCAGCGTGAAGATTTCCTCGAACTGGTCGAAGATCAGCAGCGGCAGCAGTGTGCCGCCGTTCGAGTCGCGCAGCAGGTCGCCACGATGGTGCAGGAACTCCCACAGCGATTCGCCTTCAATTGCCGTGCCGGGTCTCGTCCAGTGGCCGGCCGCATCAGCGGTCCGGAAGATTGCCTGCTTGATCTGTTCCGACGGCGGAGGCGATTCCGGGTCGTAATCGATGCGCAAGTAGACCGGGCAGAAGCCCTCACCGCGCAAACGCGGAACCAGGCCGGCCCGCAGGAGCGAGGTCTTGCCGAGGCCCGACTGGCCAAACAGCACCGTGATGTTCTTGCGCAGGACCCGGCGGGCAAGCTCTGCGGACTCTTCGCTACGGCCCTCGAAAGAAGCGCGGTTCTCCTCGGTGTAGGAAGATAGCCCGACCCAGGGATTCTCGGGATCCATTGCGACCGACGCGGCGAGCTCGTCCCGACCTGCAATCACGCGCGGCGCCCGCTGAAGAGGTCCTTGAGACGACGCAGGAATTCCGGCGCCGGCTCGCCATCCGGCATCCGCGTGATATGCAGCGCCTTGAACTTGTCGGGCACCAGCGCCTCGGCTTCAGGCGTGTCGTCGATGCAAACCGGCAGGATAAATACGCCGCCTTCAGCAATGTTCAGCGAACGATTGACGGCGTAGGCCCACTCACGACGGAAATAGGCTTCGTGCCGGCGCTGCGTCGTCGCTGAAATGACCGGTATGAAGAAACTGCAGCGAGCGATGTTGGCGCGAATCTTCGCGTCGTAATCGTCGCCGACTTCCAGCCGGTCGCGGTCGAACCATGTCGTGAGTCCAGCCGCGCTCATGGCTTCCTTGAGCCGCTGTACGGCGTGCAGGTCCTCGCGCGCATAGCTGATGAAGATTGCGTTTTCCGGCATCTCGCGCGACGGCGCGAGAAAGCGCTGCGGGACCGGCGCCGGGCGGGACGAGACCGCCGTCTGGCCGGTCGGGGCAGCCGTCGTGGCCTGGCGTTTCAACCAGCGGGCGTGAAGTTCGGTGACGAACGCCTCTGCACCGCCGTAGATGTGCGTGCGAGCGCTCGCTTGCTGCAGGAATATCACCAGCCGCTCGTCTTTGCCGCTGTGATCGTCGGCAAGCACTTCGCCGACGTCGCGCGGGTCGGACAGTCGCTTGCGCTTGGCCATTCGCAGGAACAGGCGTGCCAGCCAGTTGGAGAAGTTGCTCCCGATCAGCAGCAGGTGATTGTGCTCGAGCTCGTGGAACAGTTTCTCAGGCGCCAGGTGCTCGGACTGCAGCGCGCAGACAAATTCGAGCATATCCTCGTCGGTCACGACGTAGGTCGGCGCAGCCGATAGCCGGCCCAGCAGGTGGTACACGACGGTGTGCTGCAGCTGGCTGCGCTCCACCGCCAGGTCCGCCACGCGATTCGGCACGAAGGCGATCACCTCGGTCGCGGCCTCACCGCCATAGCGCTCGAGGTTCACGGCGCGCTCGAGCAGGGAATCGAAGGTGGTCGTCACGAAGAGATCGAAATCCGTGATCTGCGCGAGCTGCCGCAGCGCCAGCGGCGGCTCGAACTCGACCTCGCGCAGGATCGAGCGCAGGCGGGTGTAAGCTTCCTCGCGACGCCCGCGCTGGCTGCGGTAGGCCCAGACGACGTCGTTCAATGTCGGCGGCTGCGGGAGAGCCTGGGTGTCAACCGACAGGCGCGCGGCGAGCTTTTCGGCCAGCCACTCGTGGAGGGGCCGCAGACCCTGGTCCGTCTGGACTCGCAGCAGTTCAGGGCCGATGATCGGGATGACCCGGCGCTCCTCGATGTAGTTGAGGAGGTCGTCCCAGGCATCTTCGTCGAAGTGCATGAGAGCGGGAAGGGTGGCGGTCATCCGCGAAGTCTAGCGGGATCGGGGTTGGCGCGACGATTTTTGCACCGCATCACGAGGTGCGGCAGGTGAACGGCGCAGACCAAGGCGGTCGTCAATTCGGCGAGACAAGGGAAATCTCCGGTACGATGGCCGAAGCGTCTTAGCCGGATGACTTACCGTGACCGATTTCCCTCGCGCCGGCGAACGCTCGGCGACACCGCTGCTGATCGGCGTGACCGGTCACCGCGACCCGCATCCGGATGACATTGCCGCCGCCGAGGCCGCACTGGACCGCGTGTTTTCTGATCTGCGCCAGCGCCTGCCCGATACGCCCTTGCGGATCGTGAGCGGCATGGCAGACGGTGGCGATCGCATTGCGGTCCGGGTGGCATTGCGTCACCGGCTGCCCGTGACGGCCCTGCTGCCCATGCCGCTGCACGAATACGTTGCAGATTTTTCGCCGCAGTCATTGGCCGAAATCCGGGAGATCCTGGCGCAGCCCGGCGTTGACCAGGCCGAGCTGCAGCTACCGGCGGACCTGCGCTCGCATGAGGTGCCACTGGGTCCCGTGGCGAGGGACGCGTTGTACCGCCGACTGGGCGAGTGTCTTGCCCGCAAGTGCAACCTGATCCTGGCCCTCTGGGACGGTGTCAATTCCGGGCTGGCGGGCGGCACGTCGCAGGTGTTGCTGCGCTACTTGCAGGCGCCTCCGGAGCCCGACGCGATGCTTCAATCGGTTCAATTCGTCGACGTCGAATCGGGTGACACGAGTGGACCCGATTTCGCCTGTTGGATCCCGATGCGCCGCGCGGGCAACAATGGTCGCGAATCGCTCCCGGCGCAGGAACTGTTTCTGAGCGGCGAACTCGGGCCTTGCCGCCTGCGCGTTCATCGCGGCATGCCGAAAGAGCTTGCCGAGATTCTGCGCGAGTTGAACGACTACAACCGTCGCTTTTTCGAGCTGGCTCCGTCGCGGGAAAACCTCGCGACACTCGCGGCGCCTGCGGAACTGCCCCCAGAACTGCATGCTTCCCTGGCCCATGCGGCGCAAGAGTTTGCAAAGGCTGATTACCTCGCGGTCCACAATCAGCGGCGCTCAGACTGGGTGTTCCGGTTGATGGGCTGGCTGGCGGCCATCATGGGACTGCTGTTTCTCGTGTACGCAAAGCTTTGGGCTCAGCCGGCACTCATGTACGGTTACGTGGCCGCATTTGCGGCCGCCATTGCGGTGACCTGGTACGCCCATCGTCGCCACTGGTTTTCCAGGCAGCTGATGTACCGGGTCATAGCCGAAACGCTGCGTACCCGGTTCTTCCTGTCGGTAGCGGGCGTCTCCGAGCGGGTCAATGTTACCCGCTTGCTGGACGTCACGGGCATCAGTCACTTCAGCGGATTCAGCTGGATCACGTACGTGCTGCGGACCGCCGAAGGATGGATTGATCATGAGCAACCGCAGAGCGCCGACGACTTGGCGATACGCCTGAAGATTGTCCGCGAGCAGTGGATCGAGAACCAGGCAGGTTATTTCAGGAGCAAGATACAGCGCCTGACGCGCCGGCATCACCGGCTTGAGCGGATCAAGTTTTCGCTCCTGGCGGGGCTGGCGATCATGGCCGTATGCCTGTTGCTGTTCAAGGAACCACTGGCCCGCATCATCCCGTTCCAGGAAGTTTCACTGAAGTCCTTCCTGATATTCCTGATGGGCTTCCTGCCGCTGGCATTGGGTGTCTGGGAGGTATATCAGCAGAAGATGGCGGTTCGCGAGTTGCTTTGGCAGTATCGAAATCAGTCGGACTATTTCGGCCTCGCCGACATGAAGCTGGGACAGGTGCGTTCTCTGGACACGGCCCGCCATATCATCGAGAACCTCGGCCACAAATGCCTGGTGGAGAGTTTTCTCTGGGCGGTCCATCGTTATCACCGCGAGCACGAGCCGTCTGCGGCTGGCTGATCTCGGGCCGTTTCATGTGACGGCGACGCTGAACACTTCAATATGAGCAGAGCATTCGTCAAAGAATCAGATGGGTCGGAAGGGGAGGAGCTCCCGGAACTTCTCGCCAGTCCGCATCGGAATCTCGTCACGCCTGCCGGCCTGAGGCAGATCGAGCAAACGGTCGAGCGGTTGCAGGGTGCGCTGTCTCAAGCTCGCGCGGCGGCGGACCGCGCAGCGATTGCGCAAGTTCAGCGCGACTTGCGCTATTGGACCCAGCGGCAGCGCACGGCCGAAGTCGTTGCGGCTCCTGAGGCATTCGACAGGGTGCGGTTTGGCGCGTCCGTCATCCTGGAGAAGAAGGACGGCGGGCGCATCGAATACCGGATCGTCGGGGAAGATGAAGCGGATCCCGCCCATGGCAGGATTTCGTATGTCTCGCCGATTGCGCGGCTGCTGATCGGCGCCTCCGCAGGCGATATCGTGGCGCTGGTGGATGGAGAGGCGAAGATCCTGGAGATCAGGTAGTGAATCCCTGGGCGGTTGGACGGGAGGGGTCCTCGATACGAAACGGTACGATTTGGGAGTCAGCATAGTTGAGGTGTGACATGAACCATTTCGCAGCGGTCGTCCTCGTCACGTTCGGGCTCGCGTCGCCGGCGATCGCACACGATCCGGGAGAAGGCCATGACCACGGCGACAAGCTCGGCACCGTGCACTTCGCAATATCGTGCAAGCCCGAGGCGCAACCGCTCTTCGACCGTGGGGTTGCGCTGCTGCATTCCTTCGGTTACGCCCAAGCCGCCACTTCATTTGCCGGCGTCCTCGACGCGGATCCGACCTGCGCCATGGGCGAGTGGGGGATCGCGATGAGCTATTTCCACGAGATCTGGGCGGCACCCACGGCGGACGAGTTCGCGAAAGGCGCTGCCGCCGCGGCGCGGGCGGTCGAAATGGGCGGCAAGACGGAGCGCGAGCGTGCCTTCATCGCGGCCATCGCGACTTTCTACCGTGATGCCGGGACGCTAGATCACCGCACCCGCGTCAAGGCCTACGAACAGGCCATGGCGGAGACGGCGCGCACTTTTCCGGACGACGCCGAGGCGGCGATCTTCCATGCACTGTCCCTGCTCGGCGTTGCCTACAATTCGCCCCCCGACAAGACCTACGCCAGGCAGAAAGAAGCGGCGTCGATCCTCAATGACCTGCTGCCGAAATATCCGGATCATCCGGGCATTGCCCACTACATGATCCATTCCTTCGACTACCCGGAACTCGCGAGCCTTGCGCTGCCTGCGGCGCGCGCCTACGCCGCGATCGCGCCCGACGCCACGCATGCGCTGCACATGCCGTCGCATATCTTCACCCGGCTCGGGCTGTGGCAGGAGTCGATCGAATCGAACCTTGCCTCGGCGGCGGCCGGCGCGCGCGAGGCCGAAAAGCGTCATCCGGGAGTGGCGTCCTTCAATGCTTTGCACGCAACGGACTACCTTGTGTATGCCTATCTGCAGACGGCACAGGATGCCAAGGCCCGCGAACTCGTTGAGCGCGTCCAGGCGATCACCTCCCTGGACGATCCGGAGTCCTTCGCCGCCGGCTTTTCGATCGTGGCGGCGCCGGCACGATATGCGCTGGAGCGCTGGCAGTGGCGCGAGGCGGCCAATTTACCCGACCCGCCCAAATTCTTCCCTTGGGACAAGATCCCATACGCCAGGGCCAACACCGAATTCGCGCGCGCCATCGGGGCCGCGCGCTCGGGCGATGTCGAGGGCGCCCGTCGGGCATTGGCGCGGCTGACCGAGATCCAGCAGATCACGTTGGCGCAACAGAAAGGCTTCGACTGGGCGACGCAGATCGAGATCCAACGTCTCGGCGCCGCCGGGTGGCTGGCCCATGCCGAAGGCAACAACGAGGAGGCCGTGCGCCTGCTGCGCGCCGCCGCGGACCTGGAAGATTCGACCAGCAAGCATCCGGTCACGCCTGGTGCGCTCCTGCCGGCGCGCGAGCAGCTCGCCGATCTACTGATGGAACTCGGCGATGCGCCCGCTGCGCTCGGCGAGTACGAGAGCGCACTGCGCACGCAGCCGGCGCGTTACAACTCGCTCCACGGCGCGGCGCTCGCCGCCGAGCGGACTGGTAAGCAAGAGCGCGCGAAGGAACTGCGCGCTGAACTCGCCGCGCAATGCAAGCTGGGCGACAGTGAGCGGGCGCGGATGGCGCGAGCAGAGTAAGCGCCGGCGTCGGCCGGCACTCACATCAATTTGTCGAGTGCCTTCATCAGGCGCCCGACTTCTTCTTTCTTTGTGTAGTGCACAAAGGACACGCGCAAGGCTCCGTCTTCCGTATCGATGCCGAGTGCTTCCAGCAGGCGATAGGCGTAGAAATTCCCGACGCCGACCCCGAGTTTCAACTCCGCCAAACGGCTCGCGAGCAGGGTGGAACGGTGACCGTCCACCGTGAACGCGACGGTCGGAGCGCGTTCCTCCGCGCGATGCCTGCCGATCAGGCGCACCTTGGGATGCCGCGAAAGATAGTCGAGCAGCGGCTGCAGCAAGGTGGACTCGTGATGTCGCAACAGGTCCCTGACCCCAGCGGCCTGTGCCTGGGTCGGCTTGCCGCCAAGGCCATGCCGCTCCGCGACAGCCTCCATGTAATCCATCACGCCGTTGACGGCTGCAATCTGCGCGTGATCCGGCCCCGCCGGAGTAAAGCGCTTCCCCGGATTGCCGCTGTTGAAGAAATGCCCCTGGTTCGGCAACGCCGCATTGAGATCGCGACGCATGAACATCGCGCCGAGGTGCGGGCCATACACCTTGTAAAGGGAAAAGAAATAGAGATCCACGCCCAGCGCCTCGACGTCCGGCAGGCCATGCGGGCAGAAAGAGACACCGTCCACAAAGGCCCAGGCTCCGGCGCGATGAATCAGGTCCGTGAGTTCCCGAACCGCATTGATGCTCGCGACGATATTCGAACAATGCGTAAAGGCGACCATCCGCGTTCGGGAACCGAGGAGCGCCTCGAGATCCCGGAGGTTCAGCTCTGCGGACACAGGATCAATCTTCCATTCGCGCACGACGAAGCCTTCCTCCTCGAGGCGTTTCCAGGCGCCGATATTCGCCTCGTGATCCTGGTTCGTGACGATCACTTCGTCGCCGGGCGACATAAAACGGCGGAGCGCCTGCGCGACGACATAGGTGTTCTGCGATGACGACGGCCCGAAATGCAGTTCGTCGGCGCCGACGTTCAGCCACGCGGCCATGCGCTCTCTTGCCGCGTCCATCTGCTCACCAGCCTGCCTGGACGGCGCGAAAGCGTAGTACGGCTGGACCCTGGTCTGCCGGTAGTAGCGATCCAGACATTCGATCGTCTGCCGGCAGGCAAAGGAACCGCCGGCGTTCTCGAAGTGCGCAAACCCCTCGAGCGAAGGTTCGCTGAAGGCAGGAAACTGCGCCCGGACGAAATCGAGGTCGAGATCAGACATGCAAATGCTGCCGTTGCGCTGACCCTGGGCTGACCTAAGCGGCCGATCGCTGGCTGATCAGGCGCTCCCAGATCGGTTCGAACTCGGCCTTGACCTTGGCATACGAAGGCCGCTTCAGCGCGCGTTGCCAGTAGGCGACGATATTCGAATAGGCGTCGAACGGCATGACCGCCTCGGCAAAGTAAAGCGGCGGAATCGCTGCGCAGTCGGCCATCGTGAAGCTCTCGCCACACAGCCATGGCTGTTTCGCGAGGCGCTTGTCGTAATACTCATAATTGATGCTGAGATACTTGCGCGCACGTGAAGCCTTGTCATTGTCCTGGGAGCGGAACCCCAGCTTCTGAAACTGCAGTTCGACGACCGGTTCATTGAGATAGAAGTCGGCCATGCGGTCCATGAATCGCACTTGCCTGGCGGCGTCGCCGCCGCCAGCCGGAATCAGGCGTGGCGTGTTCGGAAACTTGTCGTCGAGATACTCGATGATCGAGGTGGATTCCGGGACCTGCCAGTCCTCGCTCGGTTTGAAGAAAGGCACCTTGCCGAACGGATAGATCTTCTCGAAAGCCGCACGGCCTTCGGGCGACATCAGGTCGACGACCTTTGGTTCATAAGCGATGCCCTTCTCATTGAAGGCGATCATCACTTTCTGACAGTACGTCGAGAGCGGACTATAGTAGAGCTTCATGGCGAGATCCTCGAGTCAAGAGGCGCGGCAAGACGCTATTCTATGCCGACCGCGCATCCTGGGGAGCGTTCCATGCATCGCGGAATTCGTGTTGTCTTTCTTGCCTGTGCGGCCGGTCTGATATCGGTTGCCGGCGCCGTGAGCCTGCCCCCCGGACTTGCCGGGTGGGAAGACTGGGTGTTGCAGGGTCATGAATTCCGCCGCTGCCCGTTCTTTGCGACCAGCGCTCCCGGAGAGTCCTCGTCGCATCGTTGCGCATGGCCTGAACCGCTGACCCTGACGGTCGATGCACGCGGTGGCGGCTTCAGCCAGCGCTGGCTCGTCTATGCGGACAGCTGGGCCAGCCTGCCCGGCGACCTGACTCACTGGCCCGAAGACGTCCGGATCAACGGCGCGGCGGCGCCGGTCGTGGCACGTGACGGTATCCCTGCCGTGCGCCTCGGACCGGGCACCCACGCGCTCACCGGGCGCTTTGCCTGGGAAACCCGGCCGGAGGCGCTGCCGATCGCGGCCGAGACCGGCATCGTGGAGCTCACCGTGGACGGCCGCAGAATCGTCCAGCCGGAACGCCCGAATGGCGCCGTCTGGCTTGGCAAGCGGCGGGCCGCGGAGCAGCCGGCGGCACTCGAAGTCCAGGTCTATCGCCTGGTGCAGGACGAAATTCCGGTTCGTCTCGTGACCCGCATTCGCCTGCAGGTTGCAGGCGATGCGCGTGAGGAGCGATTTGCCGTGGTGTTGCCGGCGGGCTTCACGCCGCTCGCGCTCGAGAGTGCACTGCCCGCACGGATCGATGCCGACGGACGCTTGCGGGCCCAGGTGCGAGCCGGAAGCTGGGAGGTCGCAATCACGGCACGGGGCGCGGGTGCGGCGGGCGAGCTCAGCCGGCCGCCGGTCGGGGAGCCCGGAGCAGGGCGGTGGGCGCGCGAGGAAGTGTGGAGCTTCCAGGGCAATGACCGGCTGCGCATCGCCGCCGCCGAAGGCGCGAGCGCCATCGATCCGGTGCAGGCCAATGTGCCGCCCGAATGGCAGGGGCTTCCCGCCTTCCGAATGGCGGCTGATTCGAAGCTCGAGATCGTGGAGCGCAGTCGCGGTCTCGCCAACGTGGACGACAACCGCCTGACGCTGAACCGCCAGCTCTGGCTCGATTTCAATCACGGCGGCTACACGGCTGTCGACGAGATAACCGGCACGATGCGTAGGGACTGGCGCCTTGACATGGCCGGACCTTTCACATTGCAGAGCGCCCGTATCGGCACCGATGCACTGCTCGTTACAGAGGGCAAGGAAGAGGGGGTCACGGGCGTCGAACTTCGCATGCCCGATCTCTCGATGCAGGCCGTAAGCCGCACGGCGAGAACGCGCAGCACCTTGCCTGCCACCGGTTGGCTGACGCGCTTCGATGGCGTGCAGGGCACCTTGCATCTGCCGCCGGGGCATCTGTTGCTCGCGGTGCGCGGCGCGGATCAGGCGCCGGACTCCTGGCTGGAACGCTGGGGCTTGTGGAATCTCTTTGGCGTACTGATTGTCGTCGTGTTCACGAAATGGCATGCGGGCAACAAGGTCGCCGCCGTCGCGCTGGGTGCGTTGCTACTCATGTATCAGGCCCTTCCGGAGCAGATCTGGCTCTGGGGTAACCTGCTGGCGGCCATTGCAGTGGCCGCTGCCGTGCCCGAAGGACGATTCCGCCGGTTTGCCGCTGGTTATCGGACGTTCAGCTTCTTGGCGCTCGGAATCATGTTGCTGCCATTCTTGTGGGGCCAGGTGCGCCTCGCACTGTATCCGCAGCTGGAAGTGAGCGATTGGTACGGCATTCAGGCGGGCTATGTGGTGCCTGAACTCGCGCGCGACGAAGTGCAGAATCTTCCGCCGATGACGGCAATGCCTGCGCCAGCAGCCGAAATGGAGATCAAGGCGGAGGGCGGGGCCGTCTCGAGTGTCGAGGCACTGCGCGAAGATGTGCGGAAATCCGCGGGACTCAACGTGCAGCAGGTCGTCCAGCGCTATGCGCCGGGCACACTCCTGCAGACGGGCCCGGGAATCCCGGACTGGCGTTACAACAGCTACGCCTTCAGTTGGTCCGGGCCGGTGGAGCAGGAGCAGACTGTCCAGTTCATCTACGCCGGCCGCATTCTGTTCGCGCTCTGGCGCATCGCAGGCATCATCCTGACGGCAATCCTGTTCGTTTGGCTGCTGCGACCAACACTGCCTGGCGGCTGGCGCGTCACCGGGATCTCGCGGAATTCTCGCGGTGCCGCGGCCACTTCAGTGCTCCTGTCGGTGACCTCCGCATTGGCGGCGGCGCTCTTGCTGGCCGCGACCCCTGGCAGCGCACTGGCTCAATCGACGCCCGACCCTGCACTTCTGAAAGAACTGCAGGAACGGTTGCTCGCGCCACCCAAGTGCGCGCCGAGTTGCGCGGAGATCCTGTCGGCCCGCGTCGTAGCAAGACCGGGCCAGCTCGACGTGACGCTCGAGGCAAGTGCACTCGCGACGGTGGCGGTCGCCGTGCCGAGCGCCAGCGATCGCTGGCAGCTCGAGAGCATCACTGTCGATGGCAAATCTGCGGTCGCCATTGCCCGCAATCCTGATGGCTCGATGTGGATACCGCTGGCATCCGGTGCACACACTCTGCTGCTGCGCGGGCGACCGGCAGCAACGGAGTCCCTGCAACTCGTCTTCCCGCAGCCACCGCGGCGCATCCGCGTCGATGCCCAGGGCTGGACGGCGAGCGGCATCACCGAAGGCCGTCTCCTGTCCGGCTCGCTGGAGTTGACGCGTGAACGCGTGATGACGAGAGCCGCAAGCCAGCTGCAAGCGGCCGCCGAGTTTCCTGCTTTCGTGCGGGTCACACGCTACTTCAATCTCGACCTCGACTGGAGTCTGACGACGACCGTCGAACGAGTCGCGCCGCAACGTGCGGCGTTTACGGTCAAGGTGCCGCTGGTGACCGGCGAGTCCGTGTTGAGCGAGGACATCGAGATCCGAGACGGAAATATCGCGCTCGTCGGACTGGGCACCGGCGAAGCGCAGAAGAGCTGGTCCTCGGGACTCGCGCGCAGCGAGACACTGGAACTCGTCAGCCCGGCGCAGGCGGACCGGACGGAAGTGTGGAGCTTCATGGTCAATCCGCAATGGAATGTGAGCTTCGAGGGCTTCGCTGCGGTGCTGCCGGATAACCTGTCAGGCGTTCCCTGGGCCTATCGGTTCTACGCCCGCCCGGGCGAGAAACTCAGGCTGCGCATCACGCGGCCGAAGGCCGTCGCGGGACAGACGCTTGCCATCGACTCGGCCGCACTCGATGTCAATGTGGGAACACGCTCGGCGGACCATGCCCTGGTCTTCAATTACCGCAGTACACAGGGTGGCCGGCACACGCTGCGGCTTCCGGCGGAAGCCCGGGTGACCCAGGTTGTCGCCGATGGCGCCGAAGTTCCGCTGCGACCGACCGGCGGCGAACTGCCCCTGGCACTGCTGCCCGGCGCCCACTCGATCGGTGTCAACTGGACGACGGCCACGCGCGTCGCGTTCCGCGTGCAACCGGACGCGGTGGACTTGAATTCACCGGCGAGCAATGTCCGTACGACGATGCACCTGCCGCAGGACCGCTGGCCGCTGCTGGTATTTGGCGGCGGTGTTGGTCCTGCAATCCTCTATTGGGGTGAGGTTGTCGTGTTCCTGATCATGGCCTGGTTGCTCGGTCGCTCGCAGTACTCGCCGCTGCGGACGCATGAGTGGCTGTTGCTGGGCATCGGTCTATCCACGCTGTCCTGGAGTGTGCTGGTGGCCGTCGGCGCCTGGTTGTTCGTGATGCGCTGGCGCGAAAATTGGGATGGCAGCGCCTTGCCGCGCTGGCAGTTCAATGGGGTGCAGGTGCTGCTCGCCCTGTTCACGTTTTCATCTGTGAGCAGCCTGGTGTTCTCGGGCATCCGCTACGGCCTGCTGGCGCAACCCAACATGGGCGTGGTCGGTCCCGGCTCCGGCGGGAACACGTTCTCCTGGTTCATGGACCAGACTGCGTCAGCCCTTCCGCAGCCGTCCGTGATCAGCGCGCCGATGTGGATTTATCGGCTGCTGATGTTTGCCTGGGCCTTCTGGATTGCCGTCGCCCTGGTCCGCTGGCTGCGTTTCGCCTGGCACGCCTGGTCCGCGCGGGAATTCTGGCGCGGGCGGGTGATTGCTTCCGGCTAGCGACCGAGGCTCAACATAACGTGCCACGGTTTGTCCGCGGCAGCTTGATGCCGGACTAGTAGACTGACGGCATGCGTCCGGCTGCCTCATTCGCATTCAAGTTGCTGTTTGCCTGCGGCGCAATGTGGTTGCTGTTCCGGTTCGTGCCGACCGCAAGGATCATGGATGCCCTGGCCGGTGCCAACATCCTTTTGTTTGCGACCGGGCTATCGCTGCAATTCCTGAATCGCGCGCTCGCCACCGTCCCGATGAAGCTGATCGCGGACAGTCAGGGCATCATGATCAGCCGGCGCAGCCTGTATCGAATTCTGCTCGCCGTGCAGTTCTATGCCGTGTTTCTGCCTGGCGCGCTCGCGGGCGGCGGTGCGACGTGGATGAAATACGTCCAGTACGGGGCGGACAAAAGCGCTGCAGCCGCAGCGATCGTCGTGAATCGGGGAGTCGGCTCGTTGATGCTGGCGACGATCGGAGCAGCGGCACTGCTCCTTGATCCGCACGTTGGCGTACTTCTGCGTTTCGTCGCGCTCGGAGTCATCGGCGTGAGCGCCGCCTGCCTTATCCTTGTCTGGCTTCCCTGGAAGCCGGCCATTCCGGGGCCGGTATCCGGCAGCAGGCGACTCGGTGACTTCCTCGACCGCCTGCTCCGCTTCAAGCGTTTGCCGGCGCGCGACAAGGCGATTGTGATGTTGAGCATGATGGTCCAGGAACTGGGCAATGCGGGGGCGATGTGGATCTTTGCGCAGGCGGTCGGCGTGCCGGTGGATTATCTGTCGGTCGTCTGGATGCGTGCGGCCCTGCAAATGGCCCTGATGCTGCCTGTGTCCATCGCGGGTCTTGGAGTGCGTGAGGCCAGTCTCGTGGGACTCGGCGCGCTAGTGGGCATTCAGGCCGCCGATGCAGTGGCCTGGTCATTCACCGTTCTCGCCGGAACGCTGGGTGTTGCGCTCGCGGGCAGTTTCCTTGAGTCCGGCGCGTGGCTCAGATCCGGCAGGCCATGATGCAGGACCCGGCCGTCACGTTGTGCATCATCAACTTCAATGGAGCCCGGCACCTGCGGGAAGCATTCGAGGCCGTACGGATGCAAACCTGGTCGTTTGCCGAGATCCTGCTGGTCGACAATGCCTCCGGTGACGACAGCCTGGATGTGGCCCGTACCCTGTGTCCATCCGCGAGGATCATCCGGCTGCAAGAGAACCGCGGTCCCGCCGCGGCGCGCAATGCGGGTTTCGCCGCCGCAACAAGCGAGCTCGTCCTGTTCCAGGACAATGACATCCGCCTCGGTTCCGATACGGTCGCGCGGCTCGTCAGGCACACGCGTGAGCACCCGGAAACATGCATCGTCGCGCCGCGGGTCGTCTACGAAGCCGATCCGGAAATCGTTCAGTTCGACAGCGCGGACTGTCATTTCCTCGGGCTCATGTACACGCGAAACGCCGACCGGTCATTGCGTGATCTCGACACAACGCCTGCGCAAACCAGTTCCATGGTGTCGGCGTGCTTCCTGTTCAATCGCAGCGTCTGGCAAGGTGGCTCGCTGTTCGACGAGTCCTTTGGTTTCAATCTGGAGGATCATGATTTTGGAGTGCGAGCGGCGCTCACCGGTCATTCGCTATGGGTGCAGCCCGAGGCGGTTGTGCGGCATGGATCGGGGACGCCCGGACTCTCTTACCGGCCGGGCCAGATGCCGAGCGAGGCACGCGCATTTTACTTGACGGTCAACCGCTGGGTCATCATGACGAAGTGCTACACGATCCGCACGTTGTTCGTACTGTCGCCGGCGCTGTTTTTCTACGAGGTGATGCATTTGATATGGCTGGCAGGCGAAGGGCATCTTGCCGTGTGGTGGCGCGCGGTTCGTTCACTGGCATCCCGCCGGAGATATCTCTGCGCCGAGCGGCGAGTCATCCAGCGTGCGAGGCGCGTGGGTGATGGCGCCGTCCTGCGGGATGTCCCGCTGCCGCTGACCCGGCACGCCCGCAGCGGCCGTCTCGGCCGATGGCTCGCACCATTTGCAGACCGTGCATTCCGCGCCTATTGGCGCATGGTGCGGGGCCTGGTGCGGAGCTCTGCAACATGAGGGTGCTGATGATTGCGGCGTGCCCGCTGCCCTGGCCCCGGGGCACGCCCATCCGCATCCATCGCATGGCCGAGGCACTCCTCGAGAGCGGCCACGAAGTTCATGTTGTGACGTATCCAGTGGGAGATGCGTCGATACCTGTCAAGTACCGGATCGACCGGGTCGGTTCACCGGAAACGACCCTCGACACCGCGCCCGGCCCTTCATTTCGCAAGCTGGCCTACCTGGATCCAATGTTGTACGTGCGGGTCAGGAAACTTCTCAAGGCAAATTCCTTTGATGTGATGCACGCCCACCACTACGAAGGACTTATCGTTGGGCTGCTTGCGCGGCGATCATCTCCAGGCATTCCACTCGTCTTTGACGCCCACACGCTTCTGGCTTCCGAGCTTCCGCAATACAGCCTTGGTCTGCCGCGCAGAATGGTGGCAGGCCTGGGAGCGCGACTGGATCGGTGGTTGCCGCGCCGGGCCGATCACGTCATCGCCGTGAGCGACCGCATGCGAGAGTGGTTCGAATTGCAGGTCGGCATACCGGGCGAACGCATCTCGATGATTCCGAACGGCGTCGAGCACGATCATTTCCTGGTCGCACAGACGGGCGTTCGCCAGGGAGCGGTTGCGCCAACGATCCTGTTCGCGGGCAACCTCGCGGAGTATCAAGGCATGCAGCTGCTCTTCGAGGTGTTTCGGCGGGTACGTGAAAGCCTTGGCAACGCGAAGCTGGTTCTGGTTACGGATGGTGACGTTGACGCACTCCTTCCCGCGATGAATGCCGTCGGAGTCGCAGGATCTGTCTCTGCAGTGAAGGCCGACTACGCAAGCCTGCCGGCGCGTCTTGCCGAGGGTGACGTCCTCGTGAATCCGAGGGTGCAATGCGACGGGGTTCCGCAAAAGATGCTGAATTACATGGCGGCCGGGCGTGGAATCGTCTCATTCGAGACTTCGCGCGGGCCTCTCGAGGACGGTCGAACAGGTCTCGTCGTTGCGGATGGAGACGTGGCGGCATTCGCGGCGGCAATTCTTCGCCTGCTCCGTGAACCGGAGCTGGCCGGTACTCTTGGAGATGCCGCTCGCCGGGAGGTGGTCGCCCGTCATGGCTGGCGCGATGTCGCCGGGAAAGTTACAGCTGTCTACCGGCGGCTGGTCTGGAGCAATGCTTGAACGAGGGCAACCGCATATTGATGCTCGGTCTCGACGCCGCCGACTACGACGTCATTCGGCGTCTGATCGGTGTCGGTCGCCTGCCCAACCTGGCAGGACTGTTGAATCACGGGGTGACGGGACGACTCCAGTCACCAGCTGACAGTTATGCGGGAGCTGTCTGGCCGACGTTCTACGCGGGGCAGCCCGTGACATCGCATGGGCTCTTTCACAACAAGCAGTGGCGTCCGGAGAGAATGCGTGTCGAAGTGCCCAACGGTCGCTGGGTCCCGGCCCGCCCGTTCTGGGAGACTCGAGCAGCAGATCTCGATGTCGTTATCGTCGACGTGCCGATGGTTCTGGACCGGCCGAAGACATTAAGAGGTATCTACCTGGGCGGTTGGGGTACTCACGACCTGCTCGCCCGCGGTTCCTGGCCGGGCGGTCTCTGGCGCGATCTCGAGCGGCGTTTCGGTTTGCCGCTCATGCCCCGGGAACACTTCGGGCGACAGACAGAAGAATCGCTGTCGGAACTCATGGTCGAGCTGCAACGCGCGACGGAGCAGATGCGCGACATCGCGATCGACCTGCTGGACCGCCACCCATGGCAATTCGCGTGCATCGTCTTCGGGGCCACGCACCGCGCCGGCCACTATCTCTGGGGCCGGGCGCAGTTGCTGGATGTCTATGAGTGCGTGGACGCAGCCGTCGGCCGGGTGATCGATCATGCCCCGACTGGAACCCTGGTGATCGCGTTTGCCGTGCATGGCATGGGCCCGAATCGCGGCTGGTCTGATTTCCTGCCGCAAATTCTCGCCCGGATGGAAGAACACAGGTCGGGCAGGGCGCCGAAGCGCGGCTGGCTCTACCGGCTCAAGCAAGAGCTACCGCATCACTGGGTCAGGCCGATGTTGAAAATCCTGCCTGCCAGCGTGACGGATCGCATGGTCCAGCTTTGGTCACGACGCATGTACGACTGGGCCGAGACCCGCTACTTCCCGATGCCCATGGACGAAGCCGGTTACCTGCGCGTCAACCTGTGTGGCCGGGAGCGCGAGGGCATCGTTTCCGAGGGCCGGGAATATGACGCTGTTTGCGCCGAGATCGAGGCGCTCGTTGAGAGTTTGTGCGATGAAGCATCGCAGGTGCCGATCGCAGGCCCGGCACTGCGCGCATATCGGGACGCAGATCCGCGTGCCGCGTCCCTGCGCCTCATCCCCGACCTGATCTTCCCCTGGACCGGCCCTCCGGCATCGAGCACCAAACGGCTCGTATCAACGATGCTGCCTGGCTTTGTGTTTGATGTTCCCCGATTACTTCCTTCTGGCCGTTCGGGGAACCACACCGGTCCGGGCTGGTTTATTGCGGCAGGCCCCGGTGCCCGCGGGGGGACGGAATCAGACGGTCACGATGTCCTTGACCTGCTCCCCACGATCCTGAAGTACCTGGGTCGCGAAGCGGACCCTGTCCTGCCTGGGCGGCCAATCACGGCGGTGATGGGTCCATGATCGTCGACGCAGACCGCATTCCTGCGAGCGGGATCACCGACCGGGACGTCTGCATCATCGGTGCTGGTGCGGCCGGCATTACGCTGGCCCTCGAACTCGAATCGACTGGCCGGCGAATCGCGTTGATCGAGGCAGGCGGTCTTGAGTATGAGGCCGCGAGCCAGAGCCTGTTCGAAGGGGAGACGGCAGGCGACCACTATCCTCCGCTGCGCGATACCCGGTTGGCTGCGCTTGGCGGGTCCACCGGCGTATGGGCCGGTTACTGCCGGCCGCTCGAGGCAAGCGATTTCGAGTCGCGCGATGGGGCCGCCGGCTGGCCATTCGGGCGGACCGAGCTCGATCCTTTCTACCAGCGCGCCCACGAAATCTGTGAGCTCAAGTCATCCGACTACGATACGGATCACTGGGCATCGCGGATGCAACATCCGCTGCTGCTCGCCGGAGACCAGGACGTTCGAAACCTGATCTTTCAAGGCAACGCGTTGAACTTTGGAGTCCGGTATCGTCCTCGACTGGAGGCATCCCGCAACATCGAACTGGTTCTCGGGGCGCCCGTCATGCGGCTGCACATGAACGCCGCGGAGAATGGTGTTGAGCGCGTAGTGGTGCGTACGATCGACGGACATGGATTTGAGGTTCGCGCGGGATGCTTCGTCCTGGCAGCCGGAGGCATCGAGAATGCCCGTTTGTTGCTTCTATCGGGCAGCGCCTCACAGCAAGTGCCTGGCAACGGCAGCGGTCTCGTCGGCCGTTATTTCACCGATCATCCCTTCATGGACCCCGGCTATCTGGTGCTCACAGGTGGCGCACTTCGCCTCGGCCACTACTTTCCGCAACCGGCGGGCGCGCGCGGAAGTTCGGCCTTCGTGCGCGGCGCGCTGTCGCTCGATCAAGAAGTGGTCAAGCGCGAAGGCCTGCGGAACGGGGCAATCCTCTTCTACCCGCGCTACGAGGCACATGACGCATTTGCGACCGACGGCGTGAAGGATTTCCTCGAGGCGATTTCGAAATTGCGCGGGAAATCAGTCCCCGGCGGAGCAGGTCGACGCCTGGTGCGTGCATTGCGCGCGCCCCACAATGTCGCGACCGCGATAGTCCGCAAACTGATGGTCGCCGACGGCCCAGCACGACGCTGGCGTCTGAGGGCCATGTTCGAGACCGAATCGCAGCACGATAATCGCATCACGCTGAGCCAGGACAGGGACGTGCTTGGGCGGCCTCTCGCGCGAGTCGAATGGCGACTCAGCGAACGCGACTTGCGGAGCATGCGGCACTTCATGCGGCGGTTGGACGAAGCATTCCGGCGGGCATCGCTCGGATATGTCGAGCTCAGTATCGAGGACGATCTTTCGGCATGGCGAAATGCTGCCATTGGCGGGAAGCACCATATGGGGACGACCCGCATGCACCGCGATGCAGCCGAGGGCGTGGTGGACCCGGATTCGCTGGTGCACGGCACGTCAAACCTGTTCATCGCCGGCAGCTCGGTGTTTCCCGGCGGCGGATTTGCGAATCCAACTCTGACGATAGTGGCGCTGGCCATCCGGCTGGCCGAACACCTCAAACATCGTTCCTGATCAGCTCATCAGCCATCTCGGCGAAGACCTGCGTGTGCCGGTCGACATCCGCTGCGGTGGTCGCCGGCGACATCAGCGCCATGTTGTGGAAGGGCGTCATCAGGATGCCGCGGTTCAACAGGTAGAGATGGATGTATGGATCGAGTCTCTCGTCCTGCCCGGCCGCGGCCTCGGCACCATTCCTGGCCACATCCGGTCGGAACAGGTACTCGACGCGACAGCCCAGTCGCACCACGTGCCAGGGAAGCCCGCGAGATTCGATCACGCCGCTGACGCCCTGTTCGAAGCGCTCACCAAGCGCGATCATGTGCAGAAACGCCTCATCGGTCATGACCTGTCCGAGCGTGGCGCGCATCGCGGCGAGTGACAACGCGTTGCCCGCGAGCGTGCCGCCAATGCCGCCGACGTCGGCGTTTCGTGCGTCGGTGTGCTCATACACCATTTGGCGCACCCGCTCGGTCATGCCATACGCGCCGCTCGCGATCCCGGCGCCGAGCGTCTTGCCGATCGTGAGGAAGTCGGGCTCCAGACCCCAGGCCTTCGTGCAACCACCGGGGCCGGCACTGATCGTGTGCGTTTCGTCGATGATCAGCAACGCGCCATATCGGTTGCAGAGCTCGCGCACGGCGGCGTGATATCCCGGGCCGGGCAGCACGATGCCGATATTGGTCAACGCGGGCTCGAACAGGCAGGCGGCGACATCCCCATGCGCGAGCGCCGCCTGGAGTCCGGCAAGGTCGTTGATTTCCACGACCCGGGTGGTCTCATCGAGCGGCACCGGCTTGCCGATGTTCCCCGGGCGGGCCACGGTGCGACCGTCCTCGAGCGTCGCGATGGTCTCGTCCACCGATCCGTGATAGCACCAGTTGTGCACGACGATCTTGGGGCGCCGGGTGATCTCGCGTGCCCAGCGGATCACGCAGCGATTGGCATCGGTGGCGCTCAACGTGAACTGCCAGTAGGGAATGCCGAAGCGCCGCGCCATCTCGCTGCCAACCCAGGTGGCGTCCTCGGTCGGCAGCATCAGCGTGAATCCCTTGCCCGCCTGGCTGGCGATCGCATCGACGGTGGCCTTCGGCGCGTGACCGGCCATGCCGCCCGTGTCTCCGAGACAGAGATCGATGAACTCGTTGCCGTCGACATCCCAGAAGCGGGCGCCGGCCGCCCGGTCGACGTAAACAGGATGATCGCCCGGCCAGCGGGTCATCCAGTTCATCGGCACGCCGAACAGCAACGAGCGCTTTGCTTGCTCGGCAAGCCGACCGCTCTGCGCGTGTCGCCGGCGGAAGGTCGTACGCTCGCGCTCCATCAGTGCGGCAACGCGCGACCGGTCGATCGTATTCATCGTCAGTAGTCGCTGAGTGCGGCGTGGAGATCCGCGGCACTCGCCTGCTTCAGGCCCGCGCACAGATGAATGCTCTCGATCGTCTGCGCGAGGTCGCGCTCGTAGCCGGGCAACTCTGCGGCATGTGATCTGACGTACTTCTCCCACTCGTCAGCCCGGGCATCCGTGCAGAAGGCCGCGCCGAACGTGGGAAAGATATTTGACCTGAAAGACTCGGGGATCATCTTGATGATCGCCTGGTCGTTTTCCTTCAGCCAGGCGTAAGTCTGCTCGGTGGTCGCCGGGCGATTCATCTGTCGGATCAGGACGCCCAGCATCTCGGTGCCCTTGAAACTTCCTGCCAGCGCCGCCGCCTCGAGCTTCCGCGCCAACGCCGGATCCTCCACGCGCGCGAGCGCACCAATGGCGGAATTCCGGAATTCAGGATTCTGGGAATCGATCATCTGCTTCAATAGCAGATCGAAAAACGGTTCGCCCAGATCCTGCACGCCGACGGTGAAGATGGTTTCCCGCTCACTCGCGGGGACAGCCGATGGATCGGGCAGTCCGTTGAGGCCGACCGCTCTTGCCGCCTGTCTTGCGAGGGGCTTGCGCATGGCCTGTTCCTTCGCGACCACGACCAGGAAACGCTGCAGCCGCTTGCGCAGCAATTGCGACGCGGAGTCCGACGCGCCCCCGAGCCTGGCGTAGCGGGGCGCCGCAATCTTGCGAAATGCCTGCTCGACCGGACCCAGTTCTTGCGGGTCAATGATCCTCATGACTTCCTCGAGGTAACCGGTTGCCGCTGCCGCCACGTCCCACGCCTTGTGGTTGACGAGCGCGGCCATGCCCGACACATAAGTCCTGGCGGAAACCGCGCCTGCCCGGAATGCAGCATCGAGACTGTCTGCAAACACCAAGGCTTCCGCCGGGCTCAGTTTCGTCGCGCCCGCGATCAGGTGCTGCCAACCCGGCTCATCCAGCGCGAATCGGTAGTAACCGGTGCCGTCGGCATTCGGATGCACCAGCGTCGGGCAGGCCGCTGCCTCGAGGGTGATGGATTGCTCCTTCCCTGCCAGAAGCGTGCAGCTGCGTGTGCGGGTACCGCCAGCGACGTAGGCAAGGCAAAACGGAATTTTCCATTCGCCGACATCTGGCTTGATGGACGAACCCAATGGCGCATACCGGGTCTGGCGCAATTCAAGCCGCGGTTTTTCGCCAGCCGCACAATCGAGCTTCGCCGAGACCAGCGGCAAGCCGGGCTGCTCGATGAAGGACCTGAACGCCGCCTCGACCTCGGGGCGGTCGGAACCCTTCGCGACCGATGCGATGAAGTCTTCCGTCGTCGCTGTGCCGTCCGCATGCCGCTTCATGTGCAGCCGGACACCGGCCTGAAACTGTTCTTCGCCGACGTAGTGCTCCAGCATGGCGATGACGCCACCACCCTTCTGGTAAGTGATGTCATCGAATGCGCTGGCGATCCTGTCATTGTTGTCGATGGGTTCCCGTATCTGGCGCGCCGATGCCAGGGAGTCGTTGATCATCGCGCCGAGCGCGCCCCTGAGCGTTTCCCGGTCGAATTCGCCTTCGGGCCAATAGGCACTCGCCACCTTGTTCTCCATCCAGGATGCGAAGGATTCATTGAGCCAGATGTCGTTCCACCACGCCGGTGTCACCCAGTCGCCGAACCACATGTGCGACATCTCGTGTGCATGCACCGTTGCGTAAGCACGGCGCTGGTCCAGCGGTGATTTCTCGTCCATCAACATCAGGTATTCGTCGTAAGTGATGGCGCCGACATTCTCCATGGCGCCGCCAAAGCTTTCCGGTACGGCGATCAGGTCGAGTTTCTCGTAGGGGTAGGGCGTGCCGAAATAATTCTCCAGCGCCGTGAGCAGGCCGGCCGTGTTCTTCAGGGCGTAGTTCATCTCGTGGCCGTGCCCCTTTGCGGCGATACCGCGCAGGGGAACGCCGCGGTCGCGTACTGAATTGGCGGGGATCATTCCGAAGTCAACGACATCGTACGGGCCAACAGCCAATGCGATGAGGTAAGTCGGCAACGGCCGCGTCCTTGCGAAGACGTGCAGCACGCTGCCATCGGCCAGGTCCTTCGTGGATGCCTCAGGCGTCGTTGCCACGACAATGTCGCCCTTGCGGGCGATCACCGAGATATCGAATGGCACCTTGTACCCGGGTTCATCGAATCCGGGGAATACCTGCCTTGCTGCGATTGGCTCGAACTGGGTGGCGGCGTAGTAATTGCCGTCGCGCTCAACCTTGAACAGCGCATCCGCCGCGGTGTTGAACGGCGCACTGTAGGCAAAATGAAGTTGTGCGGACCCGGCCGGAGCCGCCTTCGTCAATGTCACCAACGCGACCCCGGATGCCTGGCGCTCTTCATACGTTGCATCGGTGCGATGGGATTCTGCATCGGTCAGGTAGACCTCCGAGACCTTCAGGTCCTTGCCATGCAGCCAGATCGCGTCCTGCGCTTCCTTCAGCGTGATGTCGATGACGACCTTGCCGGAAAACCTGTCCTTTGAAGGGTCGATCGATAGCTCGATGCCGTATTGGGTTGGCACCACGGTCTTTCTGAGTTGACCAACGGGTGGGGCGGAGTCGCCTACGTCCGGGTGGCCGGAACCGGAACACGCCGCGAGCGCTGCCAGTGGCGCAGCCACGCAGACCAGCCACCGCCGGTAATTCGTATTTGACATGCCTTGATACCCCGCGTTGATTGTTCGTCAGCGGCCCGATCAGTTTGTTCCCGCAACGGCGCGATTCCGCCGCTGGAGCAGGTGATCCATTGAAATGACGCCTGGCCCGGCGATGGCAAGCCAGAGGAACAAGGCCAGGTACATGATTTCGTCGAAACCCAGCAGGGTCTGCAGCGAGTCGATCTGATCCCACTGCGCAGCGCGAACCGCGACGATCATGACCACGCCCAATGCGCCCGCCGAAATCCGCGTCAGCAGGCCAAGCAGCAGGAAGATTCCGCCGAAGAATTCGATGCCGGAGACGAGGGGCGCCAGAATCTCCGGCACCGGGATGCCCCAACCGGCAAAGTTTTCCGTGACCAGCGGCAGGTGGGTGAGCTTTCCCCAGCCGGTCCACAGAAATACCCAGCCGACCACGATGCGCGCGAACAGCGGCGCCAGCCATTGCAAGTGCTCCGCCACGCGCCGCGGCCAATCGATCAGCCAACCGACCAGGAATCTCATGGGGCCCCCGTTCGAAGTCCAAGATGATGATCGCAGCGCCGATTGTATTGAATCGCCGCTCTCAATGCCTTCCCATGAGCGCGCGTGTCTGAGAACATGCGCGCAGATGGGCAAGTTCCTTTCCGAGGCGCAAATTACACGTTTCGAGCAGGATGGATTTCTGGTCCTGCCGGGCTTCGTCGATGAAGGGCGTTGTCTCGGGTTGCGTCAACGGGCGATGGATCTGGCCAGGCAGTACGTGCCGCCTGCGGAGACAGCCACAGTCTTCACGGCCGACGGCAAGCCGTTGCACGCCAGCGACGAATATTTCCTGACCAGCGGTGAAGCGATCCGCTGCTTCTTAGAGAAGGATGCATTTGACGCGCGGGGTCAACTGCGGGCCGATGCGCACCTCTGTCTAAACAAACTCGGCCACGCGATGCACGATCTGGATCCCGTGTTCGATTCGTTCAGCCGCACGGCGAAGCTCGCGGCGCTCGCCAGTGACATCGGGATGCAGCAGCCGCTGCTTCTGCAGTCCATGTACATCTTCAAGCAGGCGCGCATTGGCGGAGAGGTGACATGCCACGCTGACCACACGTATCTGTGGACGGAGCCGAGAAGCGTGGTCGGCTTCTGGTTCGCGATCGATGATGCAACGACTGAGAATGGCTGCATGTGGGCACTGCCGGGCGGGCACCGGATACCCGTGAAGGCCCGGTCGCGCCTCAATGCGGAGCGCACGGCCGCGGTGATGGACGTGCTGGACCCGGAGCCGTATCCGGCCACGGGGCTCGTCGCGCTCGAGGCGACGCGTGGCACATTGGTATTGCTCGATGGCGCGCTGCCGCACCGGTCGGGACCGAATCTCAGCGACAAGCCGCGCCACGCATACACCATTCATGCAATCGACGGCGTCACGGAGTATCTGCCCGACAACTGGCTCCAGCGTCCGACGCTTCCGCTGCGCGGTTTCACGGCCAGCTGACCGTCCACCCGCCGTCAGCGGCCAGCGTGGCCGGAATCCAGGGCGAGCACACCGAATCCCGCCAGCACGGCAAAGCCGGCACCGGCCCAGAATGTCGCGGCCGGACCGTAAAGGGTCCACAGTCCGCCCGCAATGACGCTTGCGAGCAGCAGGGCGACGCCGCTTGCGAGTTCGAAGATGCCGAAGGCCGTGCCACGCAGCTGCGCGGGCGCCGTATCGGCGACGAGCTTCGCGAACAATCCGCGTGTGAATGCCATGTGCAGGCCCCAGAGCCCGCAGCCGGCGAGTGCCTGCCATGACGTGTCCGCGGTGGCCAGCATCAGATCCGCGGCGACCAGTGGCGCGATGCCGACCAATAGCAGCAGTCGGTGATTCAAGCGGTCGGCGGCCAGTCCTGCCGGATATGCAAACACGGCGTAACTCAAACTCATCACGACCAGGGCCAGGGGAACCTGGCCGAGCTGCATTCCGACATCCTGCGCGCGCAGGATCAGGAAGGCCTCGCTGAAGCGCGCGAGCGTGAAGATTGCACCAAACACCACGACGACCCAGAAGCTCCCGGGCAGCAGGCCAGCGCTCGCCACGGACCAGCGTGCCCGCGACGGCCCGGCCGCCAGTTCACCGGGCTCGCGCAGAAACAGCAGCAGCGCAACGGCCATGAATGCCGGCACGACTGCGACCCACAGGACCGCCCGAATGTCGTTCGCCAGCCAGATCATGAAACCGACCGCGAGCAGGGGGCCAATCACGGCGCCCGCCGAATCGAGCGCCTGGCGCAGGCCATAGGCTGCGCCGCGCAGCTCCGGCGGCGTGATGTCGGCAATCAGCGCGTCGCGCGGGGCGCCGCGGATGCCTTTGCCGAAGCGGTCGATAAACCGTGCGCTGAATACCGCGCCGATCGACTGCGCGAGCGGGAACATCGGCTTCGTGAAGGCCGCGAGCGCATAGCCGGCTACGACGATCCACTTGCGATGGCGCAAATAGTCGCTGAGCGCACCGGAGAACACCTTGGTGAATGCAACGGCGGCCTCGGCGATACCCTCGATGATGCCGATCGTCAACATCGAAGCACCCAGCACGCTCGCCAGAAATACCGGCAACAGGCTGTGCACCAGTTCCGAAGAAGCGTCCATGAAGAGCGCCGCAATGCCGAGCAGCCAGATGCCGGGTGGCAGCCGGCGTGCTGCCAATGACTTTCGATTGATCTTCTTGACTCCCAAGGGATTTGCGCGCCACTCTGGAACTATTGACGGAGGATCGCACGATGCGAACAAGTTTTGTCGGGCCGACGTTGCTTCGGGCACTGTTGGCGCTGCTGGCAGCGGGCCTTGGACTGAGCGGCCCCGCCTATGCGCAGGAGCCGGACCCCGATCCGGCCCTGGAGCAGCAGGATGAAGAAGTACCGGCGGATGCGCAGGCCGCGGAAGAAGAGCAGCCGCCTGCGGATGAGGCCGCCGAAGAGGCTGTGGATGAGGCCGAGGGCGCGCAGCAGGTCACCGCCGAAGGGATGGATCAAGACTCTGACGGCGATGAGGACTGGTGGGTCGACGAGCCTTTCGACGAATCGGATGACGCCATCCCGAGCGATCCTGAACTGGAGCGAATTGCTCCCCTGGGTTGGGAGGTCGTCAATCCTGCGGACGACGGCGACGGCATCGAGGACGCTCCGGTCGAATCGGCCGAAGGCATCTGGAAGCCACGCGCGATGCCCGTGGTCAGGCCGCTGGGCGGTCCCGCAGGAGCAGTGAAGCCACCCGGAACCCCGCAGCCACCCGCAGTCGCGACACCAGCCGGAGCTGCGAAGCCGTCCGTGGCGGCGAAGGCGCCCGGAACCACGCCGCCGCACGGAGCCGCAAAGCCACCAAGATCCGGCCAGTCCGATGAAGCAGAAGGTAAGGACACGCCCTATGCCTTTGGCGGCAAGGGGGTGGTCGATGCGGGAATACCCTGGCAGGCGCAGATCTACTACCCAAGGCAGATCCCGGCATGGGATGAGGATCTCCGCAAGGGCAAGCCGCTATGGGAGATGCAGCATCAATGCGGCGGCGCGCTGATCGCGGATGATTGGGTGCTGACGGCCGCTCATTGCGTTAACCAGCACATGGTCGATGTGGGGTATCGGGTTCGCCTCGGCCAGGAGGACATCTCGAAGGACGGCGGGATGAACTTCAAGATCGACCGGATCGTCATGCATTCGAAATATGGGACTAAAGAGTATCCCGAGCCGCCGCCCAACATGTATGCCAACGACATCACGCTGGTGCACATCGTCGACGATGGCCCGCCGCGACCCCGGGATCCGAGGCAGATTCGCCCGGTCAGGCTGTACGAAGGGCCACCGCCGAAGGCGGGAACCCAGGTGACCGCGGCCGGTTGGGGCAAAACTCTCACGGTGGCAAGTAATGCGCCGACTGCCATCCTGCTGAAGGTGGATCTGCAGGTGATGGACAACGAGACCTGCAGGAACAGGAAGGGTTATGGCCCGGAAAGAATCGGCGACAAAGTCGTATGTGCCGCCCGCAAGGGCCAGTCAACCTGCCGCGGTGATAGCGGCGGGCCGCTGACCCTCACCAACGATGGTCTGCTGGTCGGAATCGTCAGCTGGGGCAAGGAAGAGTGCACCGGCGATGGCCGGCCTTCGGTGTTCACGAGCGTCGCGGCGCATTCGGACTGGATCAAGCAGGCAATGGCACTGGACCCGAAGAGAAACTCACTGCCGTGAACAAATCGTAGTCATCCCGGGCGCGTGCCGGGATGACTACGTGGTCGTTGTCAGGGCTTTACCTGATCGCCGCCGCTTTGTGGGGAATCTCCTTCCGCCGCCGGTGGCTCGGTCGCCGGTGCCGCTTCAGGAGCTGCCGCCGGCATTTCTTCAGGCATCGCCGCTGGTGCCGCTTCCGGTGCCGGCGCCGGCTCTTCCTTCTTGCCGCAGGCCGTCAAGAACAGGGCTGCCGCGAGCACCGCGATAGCCGTCGTCACTTGCTTCATTTTCGTCCGCCCTCTATAGGTTATAGGTAACGCATCGACCCAAGCCGCAGTGAGCCTATTCGAATCCGAGGCTATTCAGCAACTCCGCGAAGCGCGGGTCCTTGCGCAACGGGTCGAGAAACGGGTCGTTGCGGGCATAGATGAGGCCCGAATCGCCGACCTCGAGCGCCCGCTGGAGTCTGGCGATCGAGGCGTTCCGGTCGCCCCATTGCGCCAGAATCTGGGCCTGCTGGTAGAGCACTGTGTCGCCCAGCTTGGCCACCAGCTTCGTCATGGCGGCGCGCGCCGCTTCCTGGTTGCCGAGCCGGTGCTCGACAATGGCCAGACCCGTCAGGCGGACGTCTTCAGCGGGCTCCGACTCGTAGGCCGTGCGGGCTTCCTTGAGGCGTCCAAGCATCAACAGAGCGTCGCCGATGGCGGCATTGGCACGCGACATCCGGGGATTCAACTGAAGCCCCTTGCGAATCGGTGGAATCGAGGCCTTGTAATTGCGGGCGGCATACTCGATCGAGCCGGCCGCGCGATGGATGAGTGGATTCAGTGGGTCGAGCAGCAAGGCGCGTTGCATCGCCTCTGCGGCGTCGTGCCTGCGGCCGGTGCGTGCGCTGTATTGCGCATAGCGGGCCATGACCGTTGCCTCGCCCGCACCCAGCTCGCGCGAGCGCTCAAAGGGCGCGCGCGCCGCGCGCGCGTCCAGGCGACCCTGGAACAAGGTGAAGCCCAGCGTCGAATGCGCATCGGCCAGATCCGGCGCGATGGAAATGGCCCGTTGTGCGGATTCGATCGCGGCGTCGTACAGTCCGGCCAGTTGCTCGACTTTGCCATACTGGTTCGCAATGATCGTGAGCGACCGCGCGCGCGCGGCATGGGCCGCCCCATAATTGGAGTCAGCGGCGATTGCCGCGTCGAACTGCGCGAGCGCGGCGCGCTCCGTGGCCTCGTCGACACTCAGGCCGTACAGCGCGCGTCCGCGCAGGTAGGCATCGTACGCGGCGACATTGGTCGTGCCGCCCGAAGCGGCCAATTCATGACCCGGCTCGCCGTTGGGCGTGACTCTTGCGGCCAGCGCGTTGGCGACGGTATTCGCGATCTCGCTCTGCACGGTAAAGATGTCGTCCATGGTGCGATCGAAGGACTGCGACCAGCGGCTGAAACCCGTAGCCCCGTCGATCAGGTCCGCCGCGACGCGCACGATGTCTCCTGATCGGCGCACGCTGCCCTCCAGCAGGAAGGCGACACCCAGCCTGGCGGCAATGGTGACAGCGTCTTCCTTTTGGTCACGGAACATCGCAGATGAAGCCTGGGCCATCACCAGCAGCTTCTGGTTGCGCGCAAGCGTGCTGCGCAGTTCCTCGGAGAGTCCATCCGAGAAATAGGCCTGGCTCTCGTCGCCGCTCAGATTCGCAAACGGCAGCACGGCCACGCTGTTGCGGCTGGCCGCGCGACGACCGCCGATCAGGCCTTGTTGCCAGGCGAGGTAGCCAGCCGCGCCCGCGAGCGCGGTACCGGCGGCGGCGACCAGCACGCCGCGGCGTGAGATGACGCGCGCCGGCACGTTCGTGCCCGCTGCGGTGGGCGACGGATGAGTCGCCTGGCTGGCCGCGGCCGAAATTCCATGGACTACGCGCGCGATCTCGGCGGCTGGAAAATCTCCGTGCCGGCGCGACAGCTCGATGGAATGATATTGGCGGAACCCCAGCGGTGGCAGCGTGCCGTCCAGTGATACCGGCACCAGCTTGCGCAATTCGCGGCCCCTGACGGCTTCGTCCAGCACCCAGTCGGACTCCACCGAAGTCTTCGACCAGACCACGACGACCGCATCGCAGCTTTCCAGTGCCGTCTCGATCGACTTCGCAAATGCCGCGCCACCCTCGATGAGGGCGTCCCACCAGACGTCGAAGCCGGACTCTTCCAGGGCCTTGGCCAGTTTCGTCGCCTGCGCCTGGTCCGCGCGCGCATAACTGAGGAATGCCGTCAGGCGCTTGACGGCGACGTGCGGGCCATCCGTGCTGGACATCAGTGCCTGCCCCTTTCCTGGCCCAGGTTGGCCGGAACTCAAATAGTCTACCGTGCCTGCAGAGATTGCAGCGGACTGACCGGGCGGCGAATGTATCGGTATCCCGCTGTATGATCCGGCGTTCTGCGGCACCGCCCGGAACGGAGGCAACCATGCTCGTGCCAATGACCACCTGCGACTTCCTCGAGCGTGCGGCGCTCGTCTACGCCGACCGCATCGGTATTGTCGATGAGCCGGACCAGCCGGCGCCTTCGCTCGGTGAACTCAGTTATCGGCGCGTGGCCGAGTTGGCGCGAAGTCATGCCTGTGCGCTCGACAGTCTCGGAATCGGCTTCGGAGATCGTGTTGCAATCGTGTCGCAGAATTCGGCCCGCCTGTTGCTGGCGCTGTATGGCCTCGCGGGTTCGGGGCGCGTGCTGGTGCCGGTCAACTTCCGTCTGAGTGTCCCGGAGATCCAGTACATCGTCGAGCATTCGGGGGCTTCGCTCTTGCTGATCGACCCGGAACTGGCAGAGCCGCTCGCGGCAGTGCAATGCCGGCGCCGGGCAATCTTGGGCGAGGAGTCCGATGCACTGTTTCACCGTTCGCCAGGCACGCCGAGGCCCTGGCCGCGCAACGAGAACGCCACGGCGACCATCAATTACACGAGCGGCACGACCGCGCGTCCCAAAGGCGTGCAGTTGACGCATCGCAACCTCTGGGTCAATGCCCTGGCATTTGGTCTGCATGTGGGCGTCAGTGATCGCGACGTCTACCTGCACACGCTGCCGACATTTCACTGTAACGGCTGGGGCATGCCGTTCGTGATGGCGGGCATGGGCTGCCGGCAGATCGTGCTTCGCAAGGTGCAGGGTGCCGAAATCCTGCGTCGCATCGAGTATCACGGCGTCACGCTTTTGGCCGGTGCGCCAGCGGTCGTCAACAGCGTGCTTGATGCCGCGCGCGAGTGGCCGGGTGAGATTCCTGGCCGGGGTAGCGTCCGGGTTGTGGTCGCCGGCGCACCGCCACCGACGCGCACCATCGAGCGGGTAGAAACCGAACTTGGCTGGGAGTTCATCCAGATCTACGGGCTCACGGAGACCGCACCGCTCCTCACCGTCAACCGCCGCCGGGCGGAATGGGATGCGCTCGACAGCCGCGAGCGCGCCCAGCGGCTCAGCCGGGCAGGCTCGCCGGCCATCGGCGTTGAGCTTCGTGTGGACGGTCAGGGCGAAGTGCTCGCACGCAGCAACGTCGTGCTGGAAGGCTACTGGCAGCAGCCGGAAGCCACCGCCGCCGCCATCGAGGACGGCTGGTTTCACACGGGCGACGGTGGCTCGCTCGACTCCGAGGGCTACCTGACCATCTCCGATCGCAAGAAGGACGTGATCATAACGGGCGGCGAGAACGTCGCCTCCATCGAGGTGGAGGACGCGTTGTTTTCAAATGCGGCGGTGGCCGAAGCCGCCGTCATCGGGGTACCCGACGAAAAGTGGGGCGAGGCGGTCAAGGCGCTGGTGGTGTTGAGGCCGGGAGCACAGGCGACCGAGCGCGAGCTGATCGACCATTGCCGGGCACGCCTGGCGCATTACAAGTGCCCGACCAGCGTCGAGTTCCGGGCCGAACTCGCCCGTACGGCGACCGGCAAGTTGCAGAAGTTCAAGCTGCGCGCGCCTTATTGGGAGGGCAGGTCCCGCAAGGTCAACTGATGACCTCGCCGGCGCCGGCCAGCGGGCCTAGCCCCAGAGTTCCGCGCCAAAGGGCTGCATCATCGAGCCGGTGAATGTGAAAGCCGGATCACGATCGCGCGACAGCAGCAACGGGCCGTCCAGGTCCACCCAGCGGCACTGCTGGGCCAGGATGAAGGCGGGCGCCATCGCCAGCGAGGTGCCCAGCATGTTTCCCGCGAACAGATCCAGCCCTCGCGCGCGTGCGGTTGCGGCACAGCGCAATGCTTCGGTAAGGCCACCGGACTTGTCGAGCTTGATATTGATGCAGCTGTAGCGCGGATGTAGCGTGTCAAACGACGAATGGTCCGAGAAACTTTCATCCGCGCACAGGGGGAGGGCGCCCTTGTAGCCGTCGAGCGTCGCATCTTCGGCGATCGGCAATGGCTGCTCGATCAACCGGACACCGGAGTCCTGCAATGCCCGCGATGCGTCGTTCAACTCGGCAAGCGACCAGCCCTCGTTCACGTCGACCACGATTTCCGCATCGGGCGCCGCGAGCCGCACGGCGCTGACCCGCTCCACGTCGCGCCCGTCCCGCGCACCGAGTTTCAGCTTCAGCACTGCTCCAGGCGGGGCAAGCAAAACGTCGGCGGCCATTTTGGCGGGCTGCGCGAGTCCAATCGTGAATGTCGTGCGCAGCGCCCGCGGCGCATCGACGGCGGCGAGCTCCCAGACCCGGCGCCCTTGTTCCTTGGCCTCGAGATCCCACAATGCGCAGTCGATGGCGTTTCGCGCACCGCCCGCCGGCATGCGCTCGAGCAGTGCCAGGCGATCCCAGGGAATGGTATTGCTGGAGAGCGCTCCTTCCAGATCACGCTTGATGCTGGCGGGAGTTTCTCCGTGGTAATCCACGCCGGCCGCTTCGGAGCGGCCGACATGTTTGCCGCGCCGCAGTTCGCAATAGAGAACGGCCAGCTGCTCTGTCGTGTCCCGCGAAATCGCGAACGGCTGGCGCAAGGGCCAGGTCTCCAGGCGGAACTCAGCGCGCACGCTTCCCACGCGACCCGCCTATCCTGCCATCGAAAGAATGTTGTCCACGATGGGTCCGACACCGTTGCGGATCGGATCGCAGCAGGGCAAGGACAGGCGTGCGGAGATCTCTGCCTGCGCGCGGGCAGCTTCCTGTTCGCCGACGCGCGAGGTGTTGAGACTGACGCCGGCGAATCTAACCCGCGGATTCGTCAGGCGCGCGGCAGCAATGTAGGTCTCCATGCAGGACTCAAACGCCGGAATAGCGAAGCCTTCGAAGCCGGCCAGATGCCCGCGGCCCAGTTCGTGGCAGAGCACGAGCAGGTCCGGCTGGCTGCCATGAACCAGTCCGAGCGTCACACCTGCGTAGGCGGGATGAAACAGGGAACCCTGGCCTTCGATGATGTCCCAGTGATCGGGTGCCGCGGCCGGCGACAGCCATTCGGCCGCGCCGGAAACAAAATCCGACACGACCGAATCGACGGCGACACCGCGGCCGGAAATGAAAATCCCGGTCTGCCCCGTGGCGCGGAAGTCCGCATCGACGCCGCGCGAGCGCATTTCCTTCTCGATCGCGAGCGCCGCGTATTTCTTGCCGACCGCGCAATCCGTACCGACCGTCAGCAGGCGCTTGCCGCTGCGCTTGATGCCGCTGCCCGGCTTGAACGATTCGGCTGGCTGGCGCACTTCGATCAGGCGCCGGCCGGTTCGCTTCGCGGCCGCGGCAATTTCCGGCACATCGGCAAGCGGCTCGTGCAGGCCGGAGGCGACGTCGAGTCCCGCCTGCAGGGCAGCAACGATGGATGCCACCCAGTTCGCGGCAATATAGCCGCCGTCGTTCGCGACACCCACGATCATCGTACGGATGCCGCGACCCGCGGCCTCGGCAGGGGTCATTTCCGGCAGCCCGAGATCCACCTCGCAACCGGGCAGCCGCAGCTGGCCGGCGCATAGCTCGCGGCGCCATTGCCAGATGCCCGCAGCGGTCTTCGCCGAACCGTCGTCCGGCACATCCGCGAGGAACAAGAGGTAGGGACTTTGAATCGTGGCAACCATGGGTCGTTGGTATACTGAAAAAACACCGGATTCTGAATGTCAGCCTTGGATTATCCCATGCCATTGTTCTTTCGCGTGCTTCTGGGCGCCATCCTGAGCGTCGTCCTGGGCGCCGCCGCGAAAGCCGAGGTTGATTCGACAGCTACGATCATCGTCAATGCCTGGATCGTCGACGGTACCGGTGCGCCAGGTCGCAAGGGCGCGGTGCGCCTGGAAGGCGACCGGATCGCCGCCGTCGGCGAGCTCGAACCGGTTCCGGGGGAACAAATCGTGGACGCCGGTGGCCTGACGCTGACGCCCGGTTTCATCGATACGCACAGCCACCACGACCGCGGTCTGTTCGAGGCGCGCGATGCGCTCGCCGCGGTGAGCCAGGGCATCACGACCATCGTGGTCGGCCAGGATGGCGGGATGAACTACCCGGTCAAGTACCTGTTCGAAAGACTCAAACAGACGCCGGTGGCAATCAACGTGGCGTCTTACATCGGGCACGGCAACATCCGTGAGTTCGTGATGAAGACAGACTTTGCCCGTGCCGCCAGGCCGGACGAAATCGACCGAATGCGCGAGCTGGTCAGCGAAGGCATGGGCTACGGCGCGCTCGGACTCTCGACCGGGCTTGAATATGACCCGGGCATTTATTCGACGACGGACGAGCTGCTCGTGCTCGCGAAGGAGGTCGCGCGCCACGGCGGCCGTTATATCAGTCACGTCCGCAGCGAAGACCGGTACCTGTGGGCTGCCCTCGATGAGATCGTCCGGATCGGGCGTGAGGCGAAGATCCCGGTGCAGGTGTCCCACATGAAGCTCGCGATGGTGGACTGGTGGGGCCAATCGCTGCGATTCATCGACGTGCTGGAGCGGGCGCGAAGCGAGGGAGTCGATATCACCGGCGATGTCTATCCCTATGAATACTGGCAGGCCAACCTGGGCGTGTTGTTTCCGGCGCGGGATTTCTCAAATCGGGACACAGCGGAATTCGTCCTTAAGAGCATTGCGCCGCCCGACGGCCTGCTCTTGACCGGTTATCCGCCCGAGCCGGCGCTGGAAGGCCTGACCATTGCCCGGATTGCCGAGCGCAAGGGCATGACTCCGGCCGAGACGCTGATGAAACTCACTCAGCGTTCCGAGGCCATGGGCGGGGACGACGATGTGATCGGAACCAGCATGCGCTCCGACGATGTGGCGGCGCTGACGGCGTGGCCGCAGGCGAATATCTGCTCGGACGGTTCGTTGAGCGGTCGGCATCCGCGGGGCAGCGGCGCTTTCACCAAAGTGCTCCGCGTGTACGTACGGGAGCGAAAGCTGTTGAGCCTCGAGGAAGCGATCCACAAGATGACCGGCCTCTCCGCGGCGCACATGGGCTTTGCCGACCGTGGCGTGATCCGCCCGGGCGCATTTGCCGACCTGGTGCTGCTCGATCCGGCGCAGGTATCCGATCGCTCCACGATCGAGCATCCGGAGGCGCTCTCCGTTGGCATCAGCAAGGTCTGGGTCAATGGCGTCGCCGTGATGGACCAGGGCGAGCCGACGGGCGCCTACCCAGGCCAGGCGATCCGCAGGGCGAAGCCATATGGCGACTGAAGCGTGGAGTTCGACAGGGATTACTTGCGGCGCGTGCAGCAGTGGTTCGACAAATACCTGAAGTAGAGCGGGACGCAAGTATCGCCGCTGCGCTCGAGTCGCTGCGCGACAATCGGCCGTTGCGCACGGAGCTTATCTGCCGGGAGTTCCTGGAGCGCAATCCTGGCTCAGTTGACCACCTGCGACTGCTCGGCAGTGCACTCGGCCGCCAGTCACGTTACGGCGAAGCCGAGCAGATCATTCGCCGGGCCATCTCGCTGAAACCGGAACTTCCGCACCTGCACGAGGACCTGGGCAGTGTTCTCGCACTCCAGGAACGCTATGCGGAGTCGGTGCCCTGCTTCGAGCAGGCGATCCGGCTTGAGCCGCAGCTGCCGCTGGCACACAAGAAGCTCGGTCAGGCACTCGCCGCACTCGGCCGCGGCCGCGAGGCCGATGAGTCGTTTGAGGAGTTCTTCGACCGTGACCCTGTCCGCGGCAAGGTCGCGCTGGCGCTCGATCATCTGCGGGCAGGCCGCAAGGACGAGGCCTACGACACACTGCGCGCGGCGCTGCGCGAGAATCCGGACAATATCGACGCGCTGCGCATCCTTGCGCAGCTCTACTGGCGCGATGACAAGCAGCTTTCGGATGCCGAGGCCCTGCTGCGGCGGGTCACCCAGCTTGCGCCCGGCCACACGATGGCCTGGACGATGCTTGGCGGAATTCTCCAGGAAGTGAATCGGCACGCGGAAGCGATGCAATGCTACCAGGCGGCGACCCGCATAGACCCGTCCAGCGCCGTCGCCTGGTCGGGAGCCGGGATCGCACATTCTCATGCCGGAGACGTCGACAAGGCCATCGAGGCATTCGAACGCGCGATCGCCTTGCATCCAGGCAACCCGAACGTACAGTTGAGCTACGGGCATGCGCTCAAGACTCGCGGTGACCAGCCGGCTGCGCTCCGCGCCTATCGCGCGGCGATCGCCGAGAAGCCTGACTTCGGCGAGGTGTATTGGAGCATGGCCAACCTGAAGGTCTTTCGGTTCGAAGACGCGGAAATCCGCGCCATGGAAGAGCAGGTTGCGCGCAACGACCTGAACGAGATCGCCGATATCCATTTCCGCTTCGCGCTGGCGAAGGCCTACGAAGATCGCGGCGACTATGACCGCTCGTGGCACTACTACGAGACGGGCAACGAGCGCCAGCGCAAGACTGTGTTCTTCGATCCTGTGGCGATGGAGCTGCGCCACGAAGAGATCGCGTCCGTCTTCACGCCTGAACTCTTCGAGAAATTCGCCGGGCAGGGCTTTGAATCCGCCGCGCCAATCTTCATCGTCGGGTTGCCGCGCTCGGGATCGACACTGATCGAGCAGATCCTTGCGAGCCACAGCCAGATCGAGGGTACGTCTGAGCTGCCGACCCTGGTGCACCTCGCCTTCTCCATTGGCCGCTATCGTGCAGACAAGAAGAAATACCCGGAATCGGTCCGCGACCTGCGGGGCCGGGACCTCAAGGCATATGGGCGGCAGTACGTCGAGGAATCGGCAGCCTTCCGCGCGACGGACCTGCCTCACTTCACCGACAAAATGCCGAACAATTTCTCGCACGTCGGTCTCATTCACATGATCCTGCCGCATGCAAAGATCATCAACGCGCGGCGTCATCCCTTCGACACCTGCCTCGGTGCCTACAAGCAGCTGTTTGCGAAGGGCCAGCACTTTACCTATGACATGGCGGAGCTCGCGGCGTACTACCGCCAGTACGACGAGACGATGAAGCACTGGCAGCGGGTCCTGCCGGGCAAAGTGCTCGACGTGCATTACGAGGAAACGGTTTCCGACATCGAGACCCAGGTGCGGCGCATCCTCGCGCATTGTGGGCTGCCCTTCGAGGAGGCATGCGTTCGCTTTTACGAGAATAGGCGCGCCGTAAGGACCGCGAGCTCCGAGCAGGTCCGGCAGCCGATCTATACGGACGCGCTCGGCTACTGGCGCCGCTACGAGAAGCATCTTGAGATCTGGCGGGAACAGCTCGGCGATATAGTCGAGCAGTTGCCCGAGACGGTCCGCAACGCAGGTCCGTGAGCGGAAGCCAGCCCTGAATCAGGCGAACGGCCACACGGCGAGGCCGTGGATGGCGTTACGGATGTCCATCGTCAAGTTGACCGAGAGCAGTCTCTGGTTAGCCACAAGGTCGTAGACCGAGACAGTCGACGGCGAGGAGCCGCCGGCCACGAGGGTATCGGACAGCGCGCACAGCCCGCGCGCGAAGCCCTGGCGGGCAATGCTGCTTGCGTCGAGGCTTCGGTTCGTCAGCTGCTGGGGATCGTATTGCGGCACCTTGAAGGCGCGATCCTCAAGACCTTCGCCCCGGCCGGCGTAGCGCAGAGCATTTGCCTCCGTGTCATTGAACAACGCGCCATCGCGAAAGGGGCGTGCATTGTGCGTCCCAGCCGGCAGTTCCGCGGACATCTGCAGCTTTTGTCCGTTGAAGAGCAGCATGCCGCCAGACCTGAGACCGGTGATGTACATCCCACCTCGGGTGCAGTGCACACTGTTCAGGTGCAGCTTGTTGAGCGGCAGGGGACCGCCCGTACCGCGCGGGTCATAGGGAATGCCCTTGAACTGGAACTCATGCGTGAGCACGTGGATTGCCCAGGAGAACTCGCGCCTGTCCAGGTCGAATGCCAGGATGCTGTCGAATCCCGTGGAGGTCAGGTACAGGCGTCGTTCGTAGACCGCGATCTCGTGGCAATGTCGGAGATACGGATTGCGCCAGGACCCGACCGCCCGGAAATCCGGCGTATAGGCGAAAAGCTCATCGCTCGCGGCGATGTAGACGACCTCGCCGTCGAAGGCTATGCCGCGCAGACCACGGTCCCAGCCACGGCCCTGCCAGTCGATTGCGGTCGTATTCCAGTCCATGGTCTGGCGCACGGACCGTTGCTCGAGATCGATGAGGTACACGCCGCCGTGGCTCTCGCCCTGATGGCTGCCACGAACGACCGAGGTGGTGATGAGCTTCACGGGCGTTTCCACGCGGGGTACGCCAAGGCGTGCCCCTCAGTACAGGCGCGGCAGGCTCACCACTTCTTGCTGAATGTGAGCCCGATTGTGCGGGGGCGCTGCAGCGACCTCACGTACCTCCACCGCGATTCGGTCCAGGGCAGCACGTCGCCTGCATCGGAACTGTAGTCTGACGTGCCCAACCAGTCGACGCCCTTTTCATCGAACAGGTTGCGCACGACCAGCGCTGTCTGCCAGCCATTGTCGTGGGTGAACCCGACCTGCAGTGTCGCCGACGTGTAGGACGGGATCAGCTGATCGAGCGCGTCGGCGCGCTCTTCGGGCGTCGCAGCCGCCTGGAAGTCTGAAATGGCGTCAAGGTCGTTCCAGATCTGGGACTGATAGCTCCAGGACAGCCGCGTCCAGAATGTACCCTGCACGCCGAAAAGGTTCGGCAACTTGTATTCTGCCGAGAGCCAGTACTTCTCCTTGGGTGAAACCGGCATGACGGTTCCCGATTCAATCGCCAGGTCGCCGTCCGGGTAAAACGTATCTTCTGAGAAAACCGGATCGGCGAGGAACGCGCTTGCGTCAAAGCTCAGGTTCTCCGTCGCACGCCACCCCACGCTGATCTCGACCCCTTTCTGCTCGGCCTTGCCGCCGTTGAAGGTTCCGCGCATCCACCATGGATTGCCCGCGGTCGATCCCGAGCGGTTGAGCTGAATGTCGTCCCACTCCATCAAGAATGCCGTAACGTTGACCTGGAGGGTTGAGTCCAGCCAGCGGCTCTTGAGGCCGACCTCGTAGTTCTTGAGCGTGTCCGGCTTGTACTGGAGCGGCAGGATGCCGTTTTCCGCGGCGCGGACGCTGTTATTGCCGCCCAGGCGAAAACCCTCGCTGTAGAGCGCGTAGATCATGCGCTGGTCGTCGAATCGGTACTGCGTCGCGAACTTGAGAACAGTGTCCGAATCCTTGCCGGAGCTGTCCACCAAGCCACCTCCCTCGAAGTCACTGCCGATCGGATAGCCCGCCGGTGACTGCCGGAGCTCGGAGGCATTCCGCTCGTATTCAAACCAGCGCGCTCCGCCGGTGACCGACCACTTCTCGGTGAGGTCGAAGGTGATCTCGCCGAAGATGGCCTTCTGCTTGACCTTGCGGTCGAGTATGTCCACGTAATAGACATCGGTCGGGTCCAGCGGATACTGGATGTCGTAGCCCAGATTGTTGTAGTAGTACGCCAGGTACTGCGCGTAGGCCCAGCTATTTGTGGTCTCGTACCCCGGGATCCGCGAGCCGTACCGCCACCAGTCGTAGACGTCCTCGTAGAAGGCGCCGGCCAGCCACTGGAAGCGGCTCTCGCCCTGCGAGGTCAGGCGCACTTCGTACGACCACCGCTGTTGCGTCTGGTCGTTGAAGAACGGGCCGATCAGGTAATTCGTATCGTACAGCGGCTGGTCAAGGTAGACGCCGTAGTACGCCGTGCGCCACTGGTCGTAGTTCGCGTTGTCGTACTCGTACTTGATATGGCGGTCGAAGTAGGACGCCGTCGCCGACAGCTCCGCGAAACCGAGGTCGCCCTTGGCGTTGAGCGACGCCTGGTACCAGTTGTCGTCGCGCCACTCGTCCAGGAAGCGCGTGATCTTGTAGTCACCGAGCGCCGGATCCGATTCCCATCCGCCCTCGGTCTCGCCCTTCTGCCCGATCAGGCTGAGCGTGCTCTCCCAAGCGGGGCTGATCTGCCAGCGCGCGGCGACGCGGCCGCCGTAGACCTTGTAATCGTTCCAGTCCTCCTCGACCACCGCGGCATTGTCGAACTGCCCATCGAGCGTCGTGCCGAAGACGTTGTCGACGTAGCCGCCTTCGACCGCGTAGAAGCCGACGGCGCGGACTGCAAGGTTGTCGGTCAGCGGGATATTGACGTGCCCGCTGATGTCGTAGCTTTCTTCTCCACCCTTGGTCGTGTCGACCTCCGAATCGAACTGCGCCGAAAAGCCGGTCACGTCGGGCTTGTTCGTGATGAAGACCAGCGTGCCGGTCTGTGAGCTCGACCCAAAGAGCGTTCCCTGAGGCCCCGGCAAGGACTCGACGCGCTCGAGGTCGATCGGCCGGACCTCGACCTGCTGCGAGTTCGCGGTCATTGGCTGGTCATCCAGATAGACCGAAACCTGGCTGTCGGTCCGGAACTCTGCCGATGAGGTCGCGACGCCGCGCATGATGATGGCGTTATTGCCCGGCTGGTTGCTGATCTTGTTGACGCTGGGCAGGGCTCTCACGATGTCGGAGACGCTCTGGAACGCCTGCTTCTCGATATCCGCGGTCGAGAACGCTGTAATGCTCTGCGACACCGACTGAAGGTTGATTTCACGCCTCGTTGCGGTGACCACGACCTCCTCCAGGCGGCCGGGCTCGGCGTTCTGCGCAAAGACGGCCGTTGCGGGGTAGAGGACGGCGACGATTGCTGTCGCCAGCGGCGTCCCCCCGACCGGTCGTGCCGGCAACCCGCGTGTTACGCGGGCACACAAGCGATCACTGGGATCAATCGTTTGCCGGCAACGCTTCGACATGCAGCCCCCCCCTGCGGCGCTCCCGCGCCCGCGATGATGCGGCCCTGCGGTGCAAGCATTTGAATTTCCGCAGCCGAGCCGGTTTTCGTCCAGGGGAGACTAGCGTATGGACCGTGGTCTTGCCAACCATCGGCGGGCCAGCGGGCACCCGCTGTTGCACCGGCGCGTCAGTCAGTAAGCGCTGCCCCGCGAGGACACCAGCCGGCCGTCGACGACCGAAAGGGTGTACGCGAGTCCGTCCTCGCCGCGCCAGGTCTCGAGGTTGAAGCGGCTGCCGGCCCTGACTCGGTAGACCTCGACGTTGCCGAAAGTCAGCGGCTTGCCCGGCTCACAGCGCACCGGAGGCTGCGTCGGCCGCATGAAATAGGCATAAGGCGTCGGATGGGTGGCGGTCGCGAACACCTCCGCCGTGCCTTCCTTCGGATCGATGTGCACGGTGGTTTCGCGATCGGCCGCGATCGCCAAGGGCTTGGAAGACCAACCGTCCTTCATCAGCCGGGCGAGCAGGGTTACGGTCCGGCCGATCCGGTCGCGTTCCTGCAGGTGCTGGTCCGTGAGGATGCCGCGCAGACGCGTCAGGGAGAGAAAGCCGCGCTCGAGCGTCACGTCCGGGGCATAGGGGTCGGCCAGTGCGACCGCGCTCGTCAGGCTCTCGTGCATGGCCGAATAGACGAATTCCCCGAGAATCGCCATGCCCGCGCTCGTGCCGCCGATCGGGGCCGGCTTGGCCGCGACGTAGTTGATTGCATCCTGCACCGGCGTGCCCTTCCAGAAGCGAACATAGCGGTCCTGGTCACCACCAGCGATGAAGAGCGCCTCGGCGTTGCGGATCGTCTCGATGACGAACGGATCGCTGGCGGCTTTGCGGTCGTCGAAAACAATTGTCTCCACCGAATCGCAATGGCACAAGGCAAAAATGTAGTCGTTGTACTCGTCTGCCTGGGATGCGCGCAGCACGACGAAATCGCCGCCACCGCCATGTGCACCCAGGTGAATGTAGTTCTCGTCGACGTCATCGCCGCCGCCCTGCAAGACCCACAGGCCGCTTGTCGGCCTGACCACATCGGCCGCATTGCCGGTCAGATAGTGCTGGTACCCGGCTGAGTGCAGTAGGACGTCCGCCATGGCGACGGATGACTGACCGGCCAGGGCGATGATCACGGCGAGAGACCGAATCCGGCGTCGAGTCGTCGGGGAATGCGTCATCGGTGTTGGACGATCTTGCGTCGGAATGGCGGATGATTCCGTATACGCTAGCATACTGAATGTCGCCGTCGGAGCCTGCCCATGAAGAAGCTGATCGCCTTATTGATGCTGGTACCCACCCTCACGCTGGCCACCGAAGGCATGCAAATACTGCCGGAAATGCAGCGCCTGAACGCCATGTCCGCGCGCTTTGCGCCGGTGGACATCCGGGTGGATTTGTCCAGCCTGCCGGCGAACGAACGCCAGGCGCTCGTGCATCTGGTCAAGGCGGCGCGCATCACCGATGCGCTGTTCCTGCGCCAGGTCTGGGCCGGCAACGAGGCGCTGCTGCTCGAACTCCTCGAGGACACGACGCTCCTGGGCAACGCGCGTTTCGACTACTTCCTGCTCAACAAGGGACCGTGGTCACGCCTCGACTCGGACGCAGCATTCATCCCTGGCGCGCCGGAGAAACCAGATTCGGCGAATTTCTACCCGGCCGGCGCGACCCGCGCGGAGGTGGAAGCCTGGCTCGGTGGCCTTGCACCTGCCGAGCGTACCGCGGCGTCCGGCTTCTTCACGACGATTCGCCGCGATGTCGGCGGAACATTCGTGGCCGTGCCCTACAGCCTCGAGTACCAGGGCGAGCTCGCCGAGATGGCGCGGCAACTGCGTGCGGCAGCCGAGGCGACCACGCAGCCATCGCTGAAGGCGTTCCTCGAGTCGCGTGCCGCCGCGCTTTCATCCAATGATTATTACGCGAGCGATGTCGCTTGGATGAAACTCGATGCCACCATTGAGCCGACCATCGGACCCTACGAGGTTTACGAAGACGAGTGGTTCAACTTCAAGGCCGCCTTCGAAGCCTTCATCACGGTCAGGGACGATGCGGAGACAGCGAAGCTCGCGCGATTCGGCGGTGAATTGCAGTGGCTCGAAGACCACCTGCCCATCGACTCGCGTTATCGGCGCGCAAAGCTTGGTGGAATGGCGCCCATGCGGGTGGTCAACGTCGTATTTGCCGCCGGCGACGGCAACCGCGGCGTGCAGACGGCCGCCTTTAATCTTCCGAACGACGAGCGCATCGTCAATGAGATGGGCTCGAAGCGCGTGATGCTGAAGAATTTCCAGCAGGCGAAGTTCGACCAGGCATTGCTCCCTATCTCGAAGATCGCACTGGCACCTTCCGACCAGCCATATGTGAACTTCGATGCATTCTTCACCCACATCCTGATGCACGAAACGATGCACGGTCTCGGGCCCAACAACACCGGGCCGGGAGGAGCGGGCGGCAGCGTGCGCCAGGCGATCAAGGAACTCTACAGCACGGTCGAGGAAGCCAAGGCGGATGTCTCGGGTCTCTGGGCACTTCAGCAACTGATGGACAAGGGCGTGCTGAACAAGGCCGATGAGCGTGCGATGTACACGACCTTCCTGGCCTCGGCATTTCGCACGCTGCGCTTTGGCATGACAGAGGCGCACGCCAAGGGCATGGCGCTGCAGGTCAATTACCTGCTCGATGTGGGCGCCTTTCGCGTGAATCCCGATGGCACGTTCAGCGTGAACCTGCGCAAGGCAAAGAAGGGCACCGCCGCGCTGACGCGCGAACTGATGACGCGGCAGGCGACCGGTGACTACGAAGGCACGAAGCGCCTGCTCGAGCGCCTGGTCGTGATCCGCCCGGAAGTCCAGACGGTGATCGATCGCCTGGATAAGGTGCCGGTCGACATTCGTCCGCGCTTCGTTACTGCGGAAAGTCTGGAGCAGGAATCGCCCTGACTCCGATGACCGCCATCATCCTGCACGAATCAACACTGCGTGAGTGCGTCGGCATCGACCGGCCCTCGCTCGATTGCATCGCTGAGTCATTTGGCTGGCTGCATGACGGGCGCGCCATGGTGCCCCCCGTCGCGCACATCGAAGTTGCGGACCGGCATGGTGAAGTGGACATCAAGACCGCCTATGTCCGTGGCGTGGACCGGTTTGCGGTCAAGATCGCTTCCGGATTTCCGGGAAATGCCGCTCGCGGCTTGCCGACCGGCAGCGGAATGATGGTGGTCTTCTCCGCGGAAACGGGATTCTGTGAGGCCGTGTTGCTGGACAACGGCTACCTGACCGACCTCAGGACCGGACTCGCCGGCGCGGTCGCAGCCGACAGGCTGGCGCCCAAGGCGATCGGCACGGTCGGCATCCTGGGATCCGGCGTCCAGGCGCGTTATCAACTGCTCTGCCTTGCGCTGGTCCGAAAGATCGGTCGTGTCATGGTCTGGGGCCGGTCAAAAGAGCATGTCTCGCAATACGTTCAGGAGATGCAGTTGAGTCATGGCATCACGATCGAGGTTGCGGATTCGCCGGAGGAGCTGGTGCGCCAATCCGCACTGCTGATCACGATCACGGCCAGCCGCAGCCCGATCGTGCGGGCGGAATGGCTGCAACCAGGCCTGCATATCACGGCGGCGGGGGCTGATTTTCCGGGCAAGCAGGAACTCGATGCCGCGGTGCTCGAGCGCGCGGACCGGCTGTTCTGCGATCGGCTCGACCAATGTCGGCGCCTGGGCGAGTTGCAGCATTGGAAGGGCAAGCGGCCGTTGGTGGCCGTGGAACTCGGCTCGGTCATTCGTGGAGCCGCGCCTGGGCGACTGAGTGATTCGGAGATCACCATCTGCGATCTCACCGGCGTCGGTGTCCAGGACACCGCCATTGCCGATCGCGCCTGCGCGATGGCCAGGACCAAGTTTTTCGAACTGTTCGCAGACTAGCGGCGCACTAGTCAACGACGATCGTGCCCTCGCCGATGAGGACGCAATGCCCGCCAATCCAGGCGGTCACGACGCCCTTATCGCGACGCGATCGCGCATTCATCGTGCTGGGCCGCCCCATTTCCACGCCCTGCGCAATGCGCCACGAATCGCCGCTCGGATTACCGACGCCTGAATGTGTCAGCAGCGCCGCCAAAGCGCAGTTCGCGCTGCCAGTTGCGGGATCCTCCGGAACGCCGTCAAACGGCGCGAACATGCGCGCACGTATGTCAAATTCGTC
>DAITAA010000005.1:0-139446 GCA_036824505.1 Steroidobacteraceae bacterium | reverse complement strand
TAAGTTCCGGCGGCGCGAACGAGCGGGAACCCCGCCCGGATCCGGCCCGCGCGACTGATACAACCTCCACGGTTCCGTCGGTCGGCGGTGGCGGGCTGCGCTAGAATCCGAGGCCATGAAAATAATCATCCTCGGCGCCGGCCAGGTCGGCAGCACAGCCGCCCAGCAGCTATCCCGCGAGCAGGCCAACGACGTGACGGTCGTGGATACCCGCGACGAGGTGCTGCGCGACCTTCAGGACCGGCTCGACATCCGCACGGTGTCCGGCAATGCCGCGCACCCCGCCGTGCTCGAAGCCGCGGGCGGCAGCAACGCCGACATGATCGTCGCGCTGACGAACAGCGACGAAGTCAACATGATCGCCTGCCAGATTGCCTGGACGCTGTTTCGCACGCCGACCAAGATTGCGCGAATCCGCTCCCGCGACTATCACCATCGACCGGAACTTTTCGGCGACGTCGCGATCCCGGTGGATCTCGCCATCAGCCCTGAGCAGCTGGTCACCGACTACGTGGAGCGCCTGATCCGCTACCCCGGAGCGCTGCAGGTGCTCGATTTTGCCGATGGCCGCGTGCGTCTCGTCGGCATGCGCGCACTCAAGGGCGGCAAACTGGTGGGCCACCAGCTGAAGGAACTGCGCGCGCACCTGCCGAATCGCGAAGTGCGCGTCGCAGCGATCTATCGCGGCGGCCAGAACGTGAAGCCCGAGGGCGACACGGTCATCGCTGAGCACGACGAAGTGTTCTTCATCGCTGCCCGCGATGACATGCGCATGATGATGAAGGAACTGATCACCGAGGAAGCACCGGTGCGGCGCGTCGTCATTGCCGGCGCCGGGAATATCGGCTTCCGGCTCGCGCGCGCCCTCGAGGATCGCGCGCAGGTCAAGCTGATCGACCGCAGCGCGGATCGCTCGCGCCGCGCGGCCGAGACACTGCGCAACACATTGGTGCTGACCGGCGATGCCGCCGACGAAGAACTGCTGCTTGAAGAGAACATCGACGATACCGACGTGTTCGTGGCGCTGACCAATGCCGAGGAGGCCAATATCCTCTCCGCCATGCTGGCAAAGCGCCTCGGGGCGCGGCGCGTGATGGCCCTGATCAACCGGCCTGCATATGCGGAGCTGATGGAAGGCGGCAAGATCGACATCGCGATTTCGCCGCAGACGATCACGATCGGCGCGCTCCTGTCGCATGTGCGCCGCGGCGACGTGGTGCGCGTGCATTCGCTGCGCCGCGGCGCAGCAGAGGCGATGGAGGCGATCGTCCACGCCGACGGCCGCGGTTCGCCTGTAGCCGGCAAACGAATCGACCAGATCAATCTGCCCGAGGGAACCACCATCGGCGCAATCGCGCGTGGCGAACAGGTCATCATGGCGCACCATGACACGATCATCGAAGCGGATGACCACGTCATCCTGTTCCTGACCGACCGCCGTCACGTGGAGGATGTCGGCCGGCTGTTCCAGGCCGGCACGCGCACATGAACCTGCTGATGGTGCAGCGCATCCTGGGGCTGATGCTCCTGATGTTCAGTCTGACCATGCTGCCGCCGGTGGGCGTCTCGCTCGCCTACGGCGACGGCCATTCGCGGCCTTTCCTGATCTCGTTCCTGATCGTCGCGGCGGCAGGCCTGCTCCTGTGGCTGCCGGTCCACCGCGTGCGCCGCGATCTCAGGCTGCGCGATGGTTTTCTGGTCGTTGCGGCGTTCTGGATCTGCCTCGGGATCGCCGGCGCGACGCCATTGCTCCTGAGCGATGTGCCGACGCTCAGTTTGACCGACGCGGTGTTCGAGGCGGTTTCCGGTTTCACGACGACGGGCGCGACGGTGATCGTCGGCCTCGATGACCTGCCGAAGTCCATCCTGTATTACCGTCAGCAGATCCAGTGGCTGGGCGGCATGGGAATCATCGTGCTGGCTGTGGCTCTCCTGCCCATTCTCGGGATCGGCGGCATGTCTCTCTACAAGGCCGAGACGCCCGGGCCCGTCAAGGACCAGAAACTGACGCCGCGCATCACGCAGACGGCCAAGGCGATGTGGTTCGTCTATGCGCTGCTGACTGCAGCCTGCGCACTCGCCTACTACCTGGCCGGCATGGACACCTTCGATGCCATCGGGCATTCGTTCAGCACGCTCTCGACCGGCGGATTCTCGCCGTACGACGCGAATCTCGGCCATTTCAACAGCCCCGCGGTGGATCGGGTCGCCACCGTCTTCATGTTCCTCGGCGGCGTCAGCTTTGCGCTGCATTTCTCCGCGCTGCGCCAGCGCAATCCATGGCTTTACTGGCAGGACACGGAATTCAAGGCGTATTTCTCCGTGCTCGCATTCGTCATCGTGGGAATGGCTGTCTACCTGTGGCTGGAGGGGGTGTTTGCGACTCTTTCACTGGCGCTGCTCCATGCGAGCTTCCAGGTGGTTTCGATGCAGACCACCACCGGATTCGTGACGACCGGATTTTCCCACTGGCCCGGCGCGCTGCCGGCGCTGCTGATGATGCTGGCGATCATCGGCGGTTGCGCAGGCTCGACGGCGGGCGGCATGAAGGTCATCCGCTGGCTGCTCGTGTTCAGGCAGGGTGTCGCGGAACTGAAGCGCCTCGTACATCCGAGCGCGGAAATACCGGTCAAGCTCGGAGGGCGCCCTGTGCCACAGCGGGTCATCAGTGCGGTCGCCGGATTCTTTGCGATGTATTTCATCATCTTTGCCACACTGACCCTGCTGCTGATGATGTATGGACTCGACCAGGTGACAGCCTGGTCTGCGATCGCGGCCACCATCAACAACACGGGGCCGGGTCTCGGCCAGGTGGCAACGACATATCGCGACATCCCGGATGCCGCCAAATGGATCTGCACGATCGCGATGCTGGTCGGCCGGCTCGAAATATTCACGCTGGTGCTGCTGCTGACACCGGCGTTCTGGCGGCGCTGAGATGGGCCTGCGCGAAAACCTGCAGCTGATGCTGGAGCGCGGCCAGGACTCGCCGCTGCTGCGCTATTCCCTTGGCCTCGAGTTCCTGAAAGCAGGGGATTTCCTGGCCGCGATCGACCACCTGCGCCAGGCGGTCGAACAGAATCCCGGCTACTCGGCCGCGTGGAAAGCGCTCGGGGAGGCGCATGCGAGGGCAGGTTCGCCCGAGCGCGCAGCCGAAGTTTACGAACTTGGCATCGCCGCCGCACAAAAGAGCGGCGATATCCAGGCCGCCCGCGAGATGGGCGTATTCCTGAAGCGCCTGCGCAGCTGATGTACGAGCCCAGACACAAGCCACCATTGACCCGTGCCCAGTTCGCGCGCCGCTTGCTGGTTCATTTGGCCGCTGGAATCGGACTGATCGTCGTGTCACTCGCAATTGGCATGTGGGGCTATGCCGCTTTCGAACATCTTTCCTGGCTGGATGCTTTCCTGAATGCCGCGATGCTGATGGGCGGCATGGGGCCGGTGGATCTGCCGCGGACGGAGGCAGGCAAGCTGTTCGCGGGGCTCTACGCACTCTATGCCGGGCTCGTGTTCATCGTCACGGCTGCGCTGCTCATCTCGCCCCTGCTTCACCGCCTGCTTCACCGGTTCCACTGGGACGAATCGTCCGACAAGGCCGGCAGGTAGACCTTGATTGGCCTTCTGCAACGCGTGACCACGGCTGCGGTCGAGGCAGCCGGGCACGAGATTGCGCGCATCGGCCACGGGATTCTGGTGCTGGTCGCTGTCGAGCGCGACGATACTTCCGCCGAGGCCGGGCGTCTGCTCGACCGGTTGTTGAACTATCGGGTATTCGCGGATGCCGAAGGCCGCATGAACCTCTCGGTTACGGATGTGGGCGGCGGGCTGCTGCTGGTGCCGCAATTCACGCTGGCCGCAGACACCAGGAAGGGCCTGCGGCCCGGATTCAGCACTTCGGCCCCGCCGGACGAGGGGCGGCGCCTGTTTGAGGAGCTTCTGGCGCTCGCCCGGCAGCGGTTTCCGGGCGTCCAGGCGGGCCAGTTTGGCGCCCATATGCGAGTGTCGCTTGTCAACGACGGGCCCGTCACTTTCTGGATTCAGGCTCCGCATCACGGGGCCTGAGGGGCGTTTGGCGTATCATTCTCGATTGCGCCGGGTGCGCAGGCTGGAGTTGTCAAAATGGGCATTGGTTTCAGGGAACTGCTGATCATCCTCGCGATTGCGCTCCTGATCTTCGGGGCGAAGAAGCTTCGCACCATCGGGTCGGACCTGGGCGCCGCCGTCAAGGGCTTCAAGAAGTCGATGAACGAGGGTGACGCCGAGGAAGGCGGCAAGAAGCTCGCGCAGGACGATCGTCCGGACGCGGATTTCAGCAGCAAGAAACCCGACAACGCCGACTCCTCGAAGAACGCCTGACGCGCGATGTTTGAGGTCGGCTTCACCGAGATCATCCTGATACTCGGCATCGCGCTGTTGGTGCTGGGCCCGGAGAAGCTCCCGAAACTCGCCAATCAGGTCGGCCGCTGGGCAGGCCGCGCCCGCGCGATGGCGCGCCAGCTGCGTCAGCAGCTCGATGAAGAAGTGACCATCACAACCGGCGTCGATACCGACCTGACAACACGCCGCCCACCCGGTGTTGCTCCCGTGGATTCACCGGACCGCGACGTCCAGAAACCGTCATGATCGAGCCCGCGCCTGAACCGGAAAAGCTCGCCGAGAGCTCGCTGCTATCGCATCTGCTCGAACTGCGCGACCGGCTGTTGCGCGCGCTGATCGCGACCTGCGTGGTCGCGGTGCCCTGCCTATATTTCGCGAACGACATCTTTACGTGGCTCTCTGAACCGCTGCGTGCACAGTTGCCGCCGGGAACCAAGCTGATCGCAACCAGCGTCGTGGCGCCCTTCATGGCGCCCTTCAAGCTCGCGCTTCTTGCGGCGATCTTCCTTGCGATGCCCGTGATCCTGTACCAGATCTGGGCATTCATCGCGCCCGGCCTGTATCGCCATGAACGACGCTTCGCGCTGCCGCTGTTCGTCTCGAGCGTGATCCTGTTCTACTGTGGCACGGCATTCGCCTACTTCCTCGTCTTTCCGGCCATGTTCCAGTTCTTCGTCATGACGACGCCGGAAGGCGCCGAGTTGCTTCCCGACATTTCGCAGTACATCGACTTCGCCGTGCTGCTGTTCTTCGCCTTCGGCCTGGCCTTCGAGATTCCGGTCGCAACCGTGCTGCTGGTGCGCACCGGTCTCGTGAAGCTCGAGACACTCACGAAGAATCGGGGCTATGTGCTGCTCGGCATCTTCATCATCGCGGCATTCCTGACGCCGCCGGATGCCGTCTCGCAAACCATGATGGCGCTGCCGATGTACGCGCTGTTCGAAGGCGGGATCATCATGACGCGGCTGCTGGTGCGCGCCAGACCGCCTGACGCCGAAGTTGATGCTGCTTGATGTTGCACCGCAATATCGCCGAGACTCGCCGGGCTCTGGAGTAAAAGAAACATGACCAGCGACGTCCACGTCCCGTCAGGGACATTTCTGGGTCACCCGCGCGGCCTGTTCCTGTTGTTCATGACGGAGATGTGGGAGCGCTTCAGCTACTACGGCATGCGCGCGCTCCTGGTGCTGTACGCCGTCGCGGCGACGAATGCCGTCAATCCCGGTCTCGGCTGGGACAATGCGCAGGCATTGACGCTCTACGCCTGGTACACCGGGCTCGTTTATTTCACGCCGCTGTTCGGCGGCTGGCTGGCCGACAATTTCATCGGGCAGCGCAAGTCCGTGATCATCGGCGGCCTGGTCATGGCGCTCGGTCAGTTTGCGCTGGCATCGCCGCTTGGCATCATGGGCACGAGCCCAGCCTGGTCATTTGATTCCCTTGGCATCGCGTTTCCCGAGACGGCGACCAGTTTCTACGTCGGCCTGCTGCTGCTGGTCATCGGCAACGGATTCTTCAAGCCGAACATCTCGACCATGGTCGGCGATCTCTACCCGCAGGGAGATGCGCGGCGCGACGGCGCTTTCACGATTTTCTACATGGGCATCAACCTCGGTGCTTTTCTCGCGCCGCTCGTCTGCTCGACGCTCGGCGAGGATCCGGCCTACGGCTGGCGCGTCGGCTTTCTGGCGGCCGGCATCGGCATGCTGCTATCGGTGGTCATCCAGCTCGCATTCGCGCAGCGCTATATCGGCGACATCGGCCGCGAGCCCGCGGCCGCGCGATCGCTCAAGTTGGCCGGCGGGCACAAGGTCCCGCTGACGCCCGACGAACGTGATCGTCTGCGCGTGATCTTCGTGATCTTTGTCTTCGTCGTGATGTTCTGGGCGGCTTTCGAACAGGCGGGCGGCCTGATGAACCTGTTTGCCGACCAGTACACCGACCGCGAGGTCGGCGGCTTCACCGTGCCGACCGGCTGGTTCCAGTCGCTCAATCCGCTCTTCATCGTGCTGCTCGCGCCTTTTTTCTCGATGCTCTGGAGCAAGCTCGGCACGAGCGGCAGGAATCCGAAGACGCCGGTCAAGATGTATATCGGCCTGCTGCAGGTCGCGCTCGGCTTCATCTTCCTGGTCGTCGCGGTGTTCGAGATGCAGCGCACGGCCGACATGAAGTCGGCCATGTTGTGGCTGGTCCTCGGATATCTCTTCCACACAACCGGCGAACTGTGCATCAGCCCGGTCGGGCTTTCGATGGTCACCAAGCTCGCCCCGTTGCGCCTAGGCTCACTGATGATGGGCGTGTGGTTCATGATCAACTTCGTGGCCAACACGCTCGCGGGCTACATCGGCGCGTTCTCGGAGCACATCGGCGAATACGACTGGATGGTGTCGCTCGCAACGGATGTCGGCGTGCGCGCCGAGCATGCCGGTTTGCTCGGCGTCTTTGGCGGGCTCGCGGCCCTGTTGATCGCCTTCAGCCTCGTGCTGTGGGCCATTTCCGGCCGCATCGTCCGCTGGATGCACGGAGCCGAGGGCAAGTGACCAATTCCCCACTGCGCTACGCCTGCGTGCCATGCATCGCTGGCGCCATCGCCGGTTACGGCGGCCGATGCGGTTGGTAGCAAGAAGGAACTCAAGATGACACCAGCCGACTCGGCACGGCAGCTGACCGCCCGCGCCATCATCCTGTCGCTGATCCTGACCGTCCTGCTCGCGGCAGCAAACGCTTACCTGGGCCTTTTTGCCGGCCTCACCGTTGCAACAGCGATCCCCGCGGCGGTCGTATCGATGGGCGTGCTGCGTTTGCTCGGCCGCTCCAGCATCCTCGAGAACAACATCGTTGCCACCGGCGCCTCCGCCGGTTCTTCGATCGCGGCCGGCACGATCTTCACGATCCCGGCGCTCGTGATCATGGGCCACTGGACCGACTTCGACTACTGGTGGGTGCTGGCTATCGCCGGCCTCGGCGGACTGCTTGGGGTGCTGTTCTCGGTGCCACTGCGCCGCACGCTGATCCTGGACCAGAAGCTGCAGTTTCCGGAAGGCGTGGCGACCGCCGAAGTGCTGAAGGTCAGCGTGGACCCGGGCCGCGGCGTGATATCGCTGTCCCTCGCGGCCGGCGCTGCGGCGCTCTTCAAGTTCGCACTGTCCGGGCTGAAGCTGTCGCCGGAGTCTTTCATCATCTCGCGATACTTTGGCGAGCGCACGATCGGGTTCTTCGGCATCAGCCTGTCGCCGGCATTGCTGGGCGTCGGTTATATCGTCGGCCTGAACATCGGCCTGTTGATGCTCTCCGGCGGCGCGCTCTCATGGTGGCTCTTCATCCCCTGGTACAACACGTTCATGGCCGGCCACGACCCGGTACTTGCGGCCGATCTCGTCGGGCTTTCGGCGGGGGACGCGGCCTACCTGATCTGGAGCCGACAGATCCGCTTCATCGGCGTCGGCGCGATGCTGATCGGCGGGTTGTGGTCGCTGTGGTCACTGCGCAAGTCCCTGCTGTCCGGCGTCAAGACGGGCCTGAACCTGCGCGGCGCCGCCGGCGCGGACATTCCGGATACCGAACGCGACCTGCCGATGGGCATGATCCTCTCCGGCATCGTGCTGTTCGTGCTGCCGCTGTTCGCGTTGTACTACGTCGTCGTCGGCAGTCTCGGCATTGCGCTGACGATGGCCGTCATCATGGTGATCGCCGGCTTCGTGTTCTCGTCGGTCAGCGGCTACATGGCAGGCCTGGTCGGCTCCTCCAACAACCCGGTATCCGGCATCACGATCTCCACGATCCTGTTCGCGTCATTGATCCTGCTCGGCATCATGGGCAAGGGCTCCACCGTCGGGCCGGTCGCCGCGATCATGATCGGCGCCGTGATCTGCAATGCCGCCGCCATCGCCGGCGACAACCTGCAGGATCTCAAGGCGGGCCAGCTGATCGGCGCCACGCCGTGGCGCCAGCAGGTGATGCTCGGCATCGGCGCGCTGGCGAGCGCCGCGGTGATGGCCCCCGTGCTGAACCTGCTGCTCCATGCCTATGGCATCGGGACACCGGCGTTTCCGGGCGCCAAGGCGCTCGCCGCACCGCAGGCGATGCTGATGGCGTCCGTCGCGAGCGGCATCTTTGGCAATGGGCTTCCCTGGAACATGGTCGCGATCGGTGCCGTGGTCGGCGCGATCACCATCACGCTGGATGAATACCTGCGCCGCAAGGGTTCGAGCTGGCGTTCGCCTGTGCTCGCTGTTGCAGTCGGAATTTACCTGCCACTCGAACTTTCGACGCCGATCTTCGTGGGCGGCCTGATTGCGGAACTCGCCACGCGCTGGCACAGGCGACGGAGCCCGAATGCGGATCCGGAACTGCTGAAGCAGAACGGACTGCTGTTCTCCGCTGGCCTGATCGCCGGCGAGGCGATCATCGGCGTGCTGATCGCGATTCCCATCGTGGCAAGCGGCAATGCCGACGTGCTTGCGGTCGCAGCCTCGGTGCAGCCGGGGCAATGGGCCGGCATCGCGGCACTCGCCCTGATGGGCTGGTGGCTGCATCGGATGGCGACGCGCGGAGCGCGCCGCTGAAAAGGGGACGCACCCCTTTTTCGAAAAAGGGGCGCGTCCCCTTTTATGAGCGAAACCTACGCACCTAAGTCCAGGCTCGCGATCGCACTCGCGGTCATCTATCTCGTCTGGGGATCGAGCTTCCTCGCAGGCAAGATCCTGGTGACCGACGAGCCGCCGTTGATCGCCGCGGGCCTGCGCTTCTCTGCTGCGGGGCTGTTGTTGATGACCTTTGCCTGGTGGCATTCCGGCCCGCCGGTGTTCACGCGCATCGAGCTGTGGCATGTGCTCGCGATGAGTTTCCTGTCGGTGCTCTTCAGCAATGCCTGCCACATGATCGCGATGCAGTTCGTCCAGTCCAATACGGCCGCACTATTGAATGCGACACCTGCGTTGTGGATCGCCTGGCTCGGCACCTTCGGCCGACGTCGCAGCCAGCTTTCCGGCGCGGCGCGGCTCGGGCTGATCGTGGGGCTCATCGGCGTGCTGCTGGTGCTCGCGCCGAAGGGTGGATTTCACTTGGCCGGACTCGGCTGGCAGCTCCTGATCCTGCTCGGCTGCCTGAGCTGGTCGCTGGGCACGATCTACTACCGCAATGCCGGCGCGGCCAACACGCCGCTGATGTTCACGGCACTACAGATGCTGGTGGGTGGCATGGGTCTGCTCGCGGCCGGCACGGCCGCCGGCGAGCCGTTCGCGCTTCAATGGACGCCGCGCGCGATCGCCGCAATCCTTTGGCTGACGCTGCTGAGCTCCTGCCTGGCCTATTCCGCGTATGCCTGGCTCACCGTACATACGACACCGGTCGTGATCGGTTCCTACGGTTATGTGTGTCCGGCCGTGGCGGCACTGGTCGGTTGGCTGGTGCTGGACGAGACGCTTTCCTGGCTACAAATCACCGGAATGTTAGTGATACTGTTGGGCATTGCGCTGGTGACCGGATATCTGAGACCGATGCCGAGGAGTACAGCCACAAGATGAGCCAGCAGAACCACGATCCCGCTCGGCGGCTATTGCTCCGCCAGTCGATCGCACTCGCGAGTCTGGCCGCCCTCGGTGGGGCATCAGGCTGCGCGCTGACTGCCGCGGTCCCCGGTGCGGCCATCAGCCCGCCTCCGTCGGACCCGCATCCGGCGCTTGGACGCGCGCTGGCGCGCATCGGATTCGGGTCCTGCGCGAACGAGGGAAAGTCCCAGCCGATCTGGGACGCGATCAATGCGAGCCGATGCGACCTGTTCATGTTCCTTGGCGACAATATCTACGGGGACACGCGCGACATGTCTGTGCTGCGTGCAAAGTACGCGCAATTCGCCGCACAGACGGGCTTCGCGAAGTTGCGCGCGACGACTCCCGTCGTCGCGGTCTGGGATGACCATGATTTCGGCGAGAACGATGCGGGCGGCGACTACCCGCTCAAGGAGGAGTCGCGGCAGATCTTCCTCGACTTCTGGGAAGAGCCCTCCGGATCGCCGCGCCGGGACCGCGACGGTGTTTACGCATCGTATGTCTTCGGCCCGCCAGGCAAGCGCGTGCAGGTGATCCTGCCGGACCTGCGCTACAACCGCACGCCGATCCTGACGCTCGACCTCGCGGGCAACGATTACAAGGAATGGGCCGAGGGCAAGGAGACCGCGGGACTGCCTGTCCCGGGGCCGTATGCGCGAAATCCCGACCGGCAGGCCACGATGCTCGGCGAGCGGCAGTGGCAGTGGCTCGAACGGCAGCTCGAGGTGCCTGCGGAACTGCGCCTGATCGGGTCCAGCCTGCAGGTCCTCGCCGATTTCCCCGGCTGGGAAGCCTGGATCAATTACGCGCGCGATCACCAGCGGCTCATCGATCTGATCCGCCGCAAGAACGCGAAAGGCGTGCTGTTCCTCAGCGGCGACACCCACTACGCCGAGATGTCGAAGCTCGACATCAATGTTCCCTACACGCTGTGGGACCTGACTTCCAGCGGACTCACCGAAGTCTGGCCGGTCATTCCGCCCAATGCCAATCGCGTGAGCGATGTGCTGCGCGAGGTCAACTTCGGCCTCGTCGACATCGACTGGCGGGGGGCGGAAACTCAGCTGACACTCGGCATCGTCGACGCCGCCGGCAAGACCCGGATGTCGTGGAAGATCGGACTGGCCAGCCTGGGCTAGGTCGCGGCCGTCAGACGTAGCGGAATATCAGGACCGCAACAACTGCCGACACGAGTGTCGCGGGCCACAGCGGCATGCCGATGAACGCGAGCCACAGCAGGTGGATGAACGCCGCCGCCAGCAGCGATACGAACAGCCGGTCGCCACGCGTCGTGTCGATGCCGAATACGCCGCGGCGCGGGTTGCCGCCCGGCGAACGCAGCTCCCAGACCGTCATCACGACCAGCATTGCAGCGATGAAGCCGAAGAAGGCCGCCGTCTGCCAGGTCCAGGCCATCCAGTCGAGCGCGCCGGGTTCCATTGCCGTGTCCATCAGACGCGCCCGAGGGCGAAGCCCTTGGCGATGTAGTTACGCACGAAATAGATCACGAATGCGCCAGGGATGATCGTCAGCGCTCCAGCCGCGGCCAGCAGTCCCAGTTCGTAGCCGGAGGTGCTCGCGGTGCGCGTCATCACCGCCGCGATCGGCTTGGCGACGACCGCAGTCAGCGTCTTTGCCAGCAACAGCTCGACCCAGGAAAACATGAAGCAGAAGAACGCGGCGACGCCGATGCCGGCAGCGATCGTCGGTATGAAGATGCGGATGAAGAAGCGCCAGAACGGATAGCCATCAACAAAAGCGGTCTCGTCCAGTTCCCTGGGCACGCCGGACATGAATCCTTCGAGGATCCAGACCGCCAGCGGGATATTGAACAGGCAGTGCGCCAGCGCGACCGCGATGTGGGTGTCAAAGAGCCCGATGGCGGAATACAGCTGGAAGAATGGCAGCGCGAATACCGCGGGAGGCGCCATGCGGTTGCTGAGCAGCCAGAAGAACAGGTGCTTGTCGCCCATGAAGCGGTAGCGCGAAAACGCATAGGCCGCAGGCAGCGCCAGCGACACGCTGATGACGGTGTTCATCAGCACGTAGGCGAGCGAATTGAGGTACCCCGTGTACCAGGTCGCGTCGGTCAGGATCGTGCGGTAATTTTCCAGCGTGATGTGCCCAGGCCACAACGTGAAGGAACCCAGGATCTCGTTGGTCGTCTTGAACGACATGTTCAGCAGCCAGTAGATCGGCAGCAGCACGAACAGGATGTACAGCGCAGGGAGCAGCCACCTGATCCGCTTCATAGCCGCAGTCCTGCAGGCCGAGGATTCATCACTGTGGGTCGTCCCGCGTCATCACCGCGTAGAAGACCCACGACAGCAGCAGGATGATCAGGAAGTAGATCAGCGACATCGCAGCCGCCGGCCCCAGGTCAAACTGGCCCAACGCGATCTTGACGAGATCGATCGACAGCAGCGACGTGGCATTGCCGGGACCGCCGCCCGTCAGCACGATCGCCTCGGTGTAGATCATGAAGCTGTCCATGAAGCGAAGCAGCACGGCGATCATCAGCACGCGCTTCATCTTCGGCAGCTGGATGTAGCAGAACACTGCCCAGGCCGAGGCGCCGTCTATCTTTGCCGCCTGGTAGAAGGCATCGGGAATCGCCGACAGGCCGGCATAGGCGAGCAGGACCACCAGCGAGGTCCAGTGCCAGACATCCATCGCGATCAGCGTGGACCAGGCCGACAGTGGCTGGCGCGTGAAGTTGTAGTCGAAGCCGAGCGCATTCAGCGAGTGGCCGAGCAGGCCGATGTCGGGCAACGCGAAGATGTTCCACATTGCGCCGACGACATTCCATGGAATCAGCAACGGCATCGCCATCAATACCAGGCAGACGGACGCCCATGGGCCCCGCCGCGGCATCGCGAGGGCAATGGCCACTCCGAGCGGCAGCTCGATGGCCAGGACGATCGCCGTGAACAGGAGCTGGCGCTGCAGCGCGTCGTGGAAGCGCGACGAGTGCAATATCTGCTCAAACCAGGTCACGCCCTCGAAGAAGAACTGGTTGTCGCCGAACGTCTCCTGCACCGAGTAGTTGACTACCGTCATCAGCGGAATGACCGCATTGAATGCGACCAGCACGACCACCGGGAGCACCAGCCACCAGGCTTTCTGATTCGGCGTGCGGCCGCTCATCCGGGCTCCCCGCCCTGGCGCCATCCATCGGCGTACAGGTAAGTGAACGAAGGATCGAATCGCAGGAACGCTCGCTCCGAAGGCAGCGGCATATCCTCGCCCACCAGCAGCCGGATGCTGGACTGCCCGTGCCGTGTCTCAACCACGCGGTAGCGCCCGGCATCCGCTACTTTTTCGATGGCCACAGGGATGCCGGTTCCGGCAAATGAGACGAACTCCGGCCGCACGCCGATCTGCAGTTGCGCGCCCGCAGGAACGCTGCCGGGCAGGGCGGCGGTCTGCACTGCGTGCCCGGCAAAGCGCGCCACGCCACTGTCAAATGTCGCCGGCAGCAGGTTCATGCCCGGCGAACCGATGAAATGCCCGACAAAGGTATGCTGTGGCCGCTCGAACAGGTCGACCGGCGTTCCTGCCTGAACCACGATGCCTTCGTTCATCACGATGACGTTGTCGGCGAATGTCAGCGCCTCGGTCTGGTCGTGCGTCACGTAGATCATCGTGATGCCGAGCCGGCGGTGCAGTTCCTTCAGCTTGGAACGCAGCCGCCACTTCAGCTCCGGATCGATCACCGTCAATGGCTCGTCGAACATGATGACGTTGACGTCGGAGCGCACCAGCCCGCGCCCGAGCGAAATCTTCTGCTTGCCGTCGGCGGTCAGTCCGGACGCCCTGCGGTCCAGCATGCCGTCGAGGTCCAGCAGGCTGGCGGTCTCGCGCACGCGACGGTCGACGGCATCGCGCGGCATGCCGCGATTTCGCAATGGAAAGGCGAGATTGTCGTACACGGTCATCGTGTCGTAGACAACCGGGAACTGGAACACCTGCGCGATGTCGCGCGCGTCGGGTGTGAGCAACGTGACGTCGCGGTCGTCGAACCAGACCGATCCCTCGCTCGGCTTCAGCAGACCGGAAATGATGCTCAGCAGCGTCGTCTTGCCGCAGCCGGACGGTCCCAGCAGCGCGTTGGCACTGCCGTCCGGGAATGTCAGCTCGAACCGCTTCAGCGCCCAGTCGGATTCCGCAGCTGGATCCGGACGGTAGCTGTGGCGCAGATTCTTCAGGCTGATGCGCGCCATTGGCGTTCTCAGTCTTCCGCCGAACCGACACAGCGCCCGTCGGGGGCAAAATAAAGGGCTCGCGAAACGTCGAGGCTGAATTCCGCAGTTGCGCCGACGTCGAATCCGAGGACACCGTGCGACTGCGACACCCAGGTGTGTCCGTGCAGGTCGAAATGCACGACGCTTTCCGAGCCGCTGATCTCGGCGATTGCCACGCGTCCCACGACCTTGATTGCGTCATCCGCGCCGCCGGCCAGCGGCTGCACGCGATGCGGTCGCAGGCCAATCGTGTACGGGCCATCAACCAGCTGTGCGAGTCCGCGGCCGGCCGGCCAGGAAGTCACATCGGCCAGCTCGAAGCGTCCGCCGCGCTTCAGGACCGGCGCGCAGTTCATCGGTGGATCGGAGAAGGCCCGCGCGGCCAGCAAGTGGGCGGGCCGGCGGTAGACATCCGGGGTCGCGCCGAACTGGGTGATCCTGCCCTCGTGGATGGTCGCCGTGTGGCCGCCGAGGAGCAGCGCCTCGGCGGGCTCTGTCGTGGCGTAAACCACCGTACAATCCCGATCGGCGAACACGCGCGGCAACTCGTCGCGAAGCGCCTCACGCAGCTTGTAGTCGAGATTGGCGAGCGGTTCGTCGAGCAGCACGAGACCGGCATCCTTGACCAATGCGCGCGCAAGCGCCGTGCGCTGCTGCTGTCCACCGGATAATTCTCCCGGTCGCCGATCCAGCAGCGGCGACAACTGCAGCAGCTCGGCAATGCGCCCGACCTTCGCCTTGATTTCGGCGCCGCTGGCGCGCGCAACCCGAAGCGGCGAGGCGATGTTCTCGAAGACTGTCAGGTGCCCGTAATTGATGAACTGCTGATACACCATCGCCACACCGCGCGCACGCACCGGCACCCCGGTCACATTGCGTCCGTCAAACCAGACCTCGCCCGCTGTGGGCTTCAGCAGGCCCGCCATCAGTCGCATCAACGTGGTCTTGCCGGCGAGGGTCGGTCCGAGCAGGATGTTGAATCCCTGCGGTGCGAGTGTGACGTCGACCGGGTGGATGTGCGTCTGCCCATCTACCCGCAGTTCGACGCCGCGCAGTTCGACTGGTCGGGTCACGGAAGTATCGTCAGGGCTTCGCCGCCCAGCGCTTCACCAGCTCGTCGTAGTCAATGGTCTGGCCCCTGGGCTTCTCGTTGGCGAGCCTGGCCTTCGGGCCGTCGGGCTTGCCCAGCCACAGCTTGGGGTCCTTCGGCTTGTTCAGCCGTGGGCCGCAGCCGCCGTAGGTCTTCGCCCTCTCATCGGCCGACTGCATGCGTGCCATCACGTCGTCCATTTCCTCGGCGAGGTGGTCCATTGCCTGCTGCGCCGTGGAAGCACCGGAGTTGACCTCCCCGATGTTCTGCCACCAGAGCTGCGCGAGCTTGGGATAGTCGGGCACGTTGATGCCGGTCGGCGTCCACAGCACGCGATCGGGCGAGCGGTAGAACTCGACCAGACCGCCGAGCTTCGGCGCGCGATCGGTGAAGGACTTGTGCCGGATCGTGCTGTCGCGGATGAATGTCAGCCCGACCTGGCTCTTCTTCACGTCCACCGTCTTCGAGACGGTGAATTGCGCGTAGAGCCACGCTGCCTTGCGCCGGTCGAGCGGCGTGGACTTCAGCAGCGTCCATGAACCCGCATCCTGATAGCCGAGCTTCATGCCCTCCTGCCAGTACGGCCCGTGTGGCGACGGCGCCATGCGCCACAGCGGCATGCCCTTGTCGTCGACGGTGTTGTTGCCGTCCTTTCTTGGCCTGACCATCTCCGAAGTGAAGGCCGTGTACCAGAAGATCTGCTGCGCGACATTGCCCTGCGACAGCGCCGGCAGTGACTGGTAGAAATCGTAGTCGGCCGCGCCGGGCGGCGCGTATTTGCGCAGCCATTCGTCCCACTTCGCGATTGCATATACCGCGGCCGGACCATTGGTCTCGCCGCCCCGAGAAACCGACGCGCCGGCCGGATTGCAGGAGCCCTTCTCCATCCGGATGCCCCATTCGTCGATCGGGCGGCCATTGGGCAGGCCCCTGGAACTCGCGCCGGCCATCGACAGCCAGGCATCGGTCATGCGCCAGCCGAGATCCGGCGCCCGCTTGCCGTAGTCCATATGCCCGTAGATGCGCTTGCCGTCGATCTGCTTCACCTGGTTACTGAAGAAATCCGCGATGTCCTCGTAGGCGGACCAGTTCACCGGCACGCCAAGCTCGTAACCGTACTTCTCCTTGAACCGCTTCCTGAGGTCCGGCCGCTTGAACCAGTCGTAGCGGAACCAGTACAGGTTCGCGAATTGCTGGTCGGGCAACTGCCAGACCTTGCCGTCGGGGCCGGTCGTGAACGAGATGCCGATGAAATCCTTGATATCGAGCGTCGGCAGCGTCACGGCCTTGCCTTCGCCGGCCATCCAGTCGGTCAGGTTGACCGCCGACTGCAGGCGCGAGTGCGTTCCGATCAGGTCGGAATCGTTGATGTAGGCGTCATACAGGTTGCGGTTGGTCTGCATCTGGGTCTGCACCGCCTGCACGACCTCGCCTTCGCCGAGCACTTGATGATTCACCTTGATGCCGGTGATCTCCGTAAATGCTCTGGCAAGCGTCTTCGATTCATATTCGTGCGTCGGGATCGTCTCCGACAACACGTTGATCTCCATTCCCTTGAATGGCTTCGCGGCGTTGACGAACCATTCCATCTCCTTCATCTGCTGCTCTTTCGAGAGCGTCGAAGGCTGGAACTCCGTATCAACCCATCGCTTTGCGGCCGCCACGTCGGCGTGGCTTGCCGTGATGCCTGCCGTCGCCAGGATGATTGCGAGGATTCCAGCCGCCAGCCGTTCTTTTTTCATGATGGCCCGGGTCCTGTATGCGCCGAATGATTCGCGGCATCGTATCAGCGAACCCCGGGCGACGGTTAATGACGGCGGTGGCTGGTGCCATGTCCATGGCTCTTCACGGCCCGGGCGCTTTCGCGCATGATCGGCTACCCGCTGCCGAGCCCCCTTCCGATGACCGAAACGTCTGACGCCGAGGACTTCCAGGCCGAGATCATCAGGCGCTACGACGCGCCGATGTACCGGGCCATGCTCGAGGTCTATGGCGACCAGATTCATCCGGGGTTCCTGGAAGCCGGCGATGGCGACATCCGGGAGGCGGCGCTGCGCGCGACCGCCCGGCTCGCAGCGCTCGCGAACATCGCGCCGGGCGCGAACGTGCTGGAGACGGCCTGCGGCGTCGGCGGCACGGCGCGCTATCTGGCGGCCAGGCGCGGCGCCAGCGTGGTCGCCACCAACATCGCGCGCTCCCAGCTCGCCATCGCCGCGGACTGGACGCGGAATGCCGAGGGCGCCGGGCGCATCCGCTACGAGTTCGCCGATTACCACGCTCTTCCCTTCCCCAGCGCAAGTTTCGACGTCTACTGGTGCCAGGACTCCCTGCTGTTCTCGACCGATAAGCCGCGCGCGCTCGCGGAGGCGGCGCGCGTCGTGCGGCCCGGCGGCACCGTCGCGATATCCGACCTCACCGTCGTCGGCATGCCGGCGCCGGATGCCGCTGCCCTGCTCACCGAAATATCCGCAGCAGGCTTCTGGTCCGCGGAGGACTACCGGAATGGTCTCATCGCGGCCGGGTTCGAAGGGATCGTCGTGGAGGACTGGAGCCGCCACGTGCTGCCGTCATTCGACCTGCTCGCGGCCGATATCGCGGCCAAGCGCGCGCGACTTGTGGCGATCGCGGGCGAGGCGGACGTCGCGGAAACCCTGGAACGCTATGTGCTGTGGTGCAAGGCTTCGCGCACGGGCAACCTTGGCTGGTTTGCGCTCGTCGGAACACGGCGGAAAGATCCGTGACCGGCACGGTCGGCCGCGCGGCCACCGGTCGCGACGCGCTTCACGGTGAAGTCGTGCGCCGGGTTCAGGCGCACAAGTGGCGCGAAGCCGACGCACTCTGCAGGGAATTGAACTCCACCAATGAGTCATTCGCTCCGGGCTGGCTGCTGGCGAGCGTGATCGCCCAGCATCTCGACGAGCATGACCGCGCACTTCAACTCGCCGAACGCGCGGTCGCTGCCGCCCCGAATGATCCTTCCGCGCTGCTGCGCTTGGCGCAGTGCCTCGATGGACTGCGGCGCAGGCCGGAAGCGCTCCGTGCGGCCGCACGGGCCGAGCATGCAGCGGGCGATGATCCGCGGGCCCTCGCAGCAATCGGCCTGTTCTACAGCGCTGCAGACGAGCACTTTCTTTCGCTGGCCGCCTACGACCGCGCCTGTCGCCAGGCGCCCGACAACGTCCGGCTGCTGTTCAGTCGCGCCGTCGTGCGCAGGGCTGTCGGTCAGATCGAGGCGGCGGAGGCCGACTATGATCGGGTCCTCGAACTGGATCCTAAACATTACGAGAGTTACACGAATCGAGCCAATCTGCGCACCCAGACGCTGGAGCGCAATCATGTGGTACAACTCGAGCGTCTGCTCTGGCACGGTGGTGCCGATGAAAGCGGCGAAGTGCAACTGTGCTACGCACTCGCGAAGGAATACGCGGACCTCGGCCGGCATGCCGAGTCGTGGGCGGTACTCGAGCGCGGCGCGCGGCTCCGGCGCCGGCAGCTGAATTACGACATCACCGTCGACCTGAACACCGTGGACTGGCTGATCGATGCCTATCCCGACGGCCCACTGCAGCCGACCGCAGGCGCGGCGGCCGATGCGCCGATCTTCATCATCGGCTTGCCGCGCGCCGGCTCGACGCTCGTCGAGCGCATCCTGTCGTCCCATTCAGGCGTCCACGCGGCAGGCGAATTGCGTCACTTCATGCTCGCAATCGCCGCTGCCGCCCGCACGAAAGGCGCTGCTGGCGATCCGCCTCTCCGTCAGGTCATCGCGCGGTCAGCGCGGTTCGATTTTGCGGCGCTCGGCCGGGACTATCTGGCCCGCTGTCGGCCGGTCGCCGGCGAGGCACCGCGGTTCATCGACAAGATGCCAGTCAACTATCTTTATTGCGGCCTGGTCCGCCGCGCGCTGCCGAATGCCAGGATCGTCCACGTCGCACGCGCGCCGGTCGCCGCCTGCTACGCGATCTACAAGGCGCTGTTCCGGGACGGGTACCCGTTCTCCTATGACCTCGATGAGATCGCACAGTATTACATCGCTTACCGCCGGCTGATGGACCACTGGCGGCGCACGATGCCGGGTGTCATCCACGACCTGTCATACGAACGGCTGGTGGCCGACCAGCCCGGCGAAACGCGGCGGCTGCTCGAATTCTGCGGCCTCGAATGGGAAGACGCGTGCCTCGACTTCCACCTGAATCCCGCCGCGAGTGCGACCGCGAGCGCGCACCAGGTGCGCCGGCCGATTTACGACTCGGCCGTGAACGAATGGCGCAACTACGCAACGCAGCTCGCCGGGCTCCGTGCCAGACTCGAGTCCGCAGGGATAGCGGTAGGATGACTGCAATGACCAGGGACAGACCGGTGCGCGCAGTGCTCTTCGATCTCGACGGCACGCTGGTGGACAGCGAGATTCATTCGGACCAGTCGATCAGCGCGGCACTGGCGCAATACGGTGTCCCGGATTTCAGGCTGCCGCATACCGACACGCAGGGACGGACCTGGATTTACATCGCCGGGAAGATCCGGGAACGAACCGGGCTGGCCCGCAGCGTCGAGCAAATCGCCGCAGACCTGCTCGTCCACTGGAATGACGTTGCGACCGACGTGAAACCGATCCCAGGCGCGCCGGAAGCCGTGCGCGTTGCAGCCTCGCGCGGCATGAAACTGGGCGTCGTGTCTTCGAGCCCGCGTTCCGTGATCGACACCTTCCTCGACAAGCTCGGAGTCGACGATTGCATCGACCGGCGCGCCCGCATCGGCGGCGACGCCGTCAACAACACCAAGCCCGATCCCGAAGGTTACCTCCTCGCTGCGAGCGCGCTCGCCGTCGAGCCCGCCGAGACACTCGTATTCGAGGACAGCCGGGCCGGGCTGATGGCGGCAAGAGCCGCCGGCATGCGCTCCGTCTTCGTCACCTGCTGCGCGTCGGACATTGCCGAGAATACCGCCCTCGCCACCGCCAGTTGCACGCACTACCGCACACTGCCGCCGCGTTTCTGGGACGAGCTCGCGGATGGCGGCTGCGACCTCGCTAACCGGTCATTCACATGAATGCGTCGAAGCAGGAGCTGCTGCGCCGCTACCGGATCCAGCTATTCACCGCGACCTGGCTTTCCTACGCCGGCTTCTACTTCGTGCGCAAGGTCTACGCGGTCCTGAAGCATCCGCTGAAGGACCAGTTCGGGCTCGATGACGTGCAGATCGCCTGGCCATGGACGATCTATCTGATCACCTACATGCTGGGCCAGTTCCTCGCGGCCTGGCTCGGCAGGCGCATGGAGAGCCGGCGCGTGCTTGCCTGGGGCATGGTCATCGCGGCGGCCTGCAATATCTTTCTCGGGTGGCTCGTCGATTCGCACCTTGCGAGCGTGTTCCTGTGGATGTGCGTGACCATGGGCATCCACGGCCTCGCCCAGGCCACCGGCTGGCCGCACAACGTCGCGCTATTCGCGAACTGGACGCGCCGCTCGGAGCGCGGAACGCTGTTTGGTATCTGGGGCACCTGCTACCAGATCGGCGGGATCGCCGGGAAGGGGCTCGCGGGATTCCTGCTCGGCTGGCTGGGAATGGCGTGGTCGTTCTACGGCTCGAGCATCGTGCTGCTCGCGTTCACGCTGTACTTCGTCCTCTACGCGCGCGAACGGCCTCAGTCGGTAGGCCTGTCGCTCGAGGACGATGCAGAACCCGACGTCTCCGCCGCCGGCACGGTGAGCGAGGCATCCGCGCGCGAGCCGCCGCTGCCGCCCGGATTCATCAGCTCGATCGTCGCGATGGGCCTGATCTACTTCGGCTTCAAGTTCCTCCGCTATGCGCTCGACAGCTGGTCTGCGCTGATCCTGGGCGAGCATTTTGCGATGACGGCCTCGGTCGCCGCTTACTGGTCCACTGCCTTTGACTGGATCGGCTTCCTCGGCGTGATCGCCGGCGGCATCTGGTCCGATCGCATCCCGGGTTCACGGCGCACGCCCGTGATCTTCTGGATGACTGCCGGCTGCCTGGTATTCACGTCGCTGATGTGGTCGGTCGGCCTGTCATCGCCGGTGCTGTTCGTCGCGCTGCTGGGCCTGATCGGGTTCACGGCGATGGGACCCGATTCGCTGCTCTCCGGCGCCTGTGCGATGGATGTGGGAAGCCGGCGCCAGGCTGCGCTCGCTGCCGGCGTCATCAACGGTTTCGGATCGGTCGGTCCGATATTGCAGGAGCCCGTTATCGGCTGGTTGAAACAGAATCGCGGGCTGGATGCCGTATTCCTGTTGCTGGTCGGCGTCGTGTTCCTGACGACCGTCGCGACCGGCCTGCTCGCCCGGTTCGAGCGGCGCCGCGGAATCTAGCTTCCGTCAGGAAGCCGCAAAGGAAATTTCGCGGGCGAGATGTTGCACGAGCGCGCGATTACCGAACAGGGAGTCCACCTTGCCCGGCACCCGGGATCGGCAGATCAGGGTCATCCCGCCGGCTTCCTCGATCAGCGCCTGCGTCGGCAGGATGTCCCAGGGGTTCAGTGCGGGGTCCATCATCGCAGCGAGCGAGCCGCTCAGGACCAGGCCGTGGCCGAAGCAATCGGTATAGCCGCGCACGTATCCGTGCAGGGCTGACAGGCGGCTGTAATCCTCGTAACGATTGGCGGCGACAAACTGCGCGATGTCGCCGACACCGATGATGGCGTCCTCGATCGCCACGGACTCCGGGAGCCGCAGCGCCTGCCCGTTGCGGGTGACCCCCTGGCCCCGGGCGCCCGCATAGGTGACCCCGAGCATCGGCAGGTGAATGACACCCAGTGCGGGCCGTTCATCCTGCATGTCCTGCAGGGCGATCATCGTTCCGCAGAGTGGAATACCGTGGATGAACGATCGGGTTCCATCGATCGGATCCACCGTCCAACGCCAGCGCGTGCCCTGGCCCGTCAAACCCTGCTCCTCGCCCAGGATGTCCAGCGGTCCGGTCGACGCTTTTGACAGCAGGTGCGCGCGAATCACCGCTTCCGCCTCCTGGTCGGCCAGAGTCACCGGCGACCCGTCGCGTTTCTGCTGGATCCCGAGCTGCTGACTGCCGAAGTACTTCCTGATGCAGACCGACGCGGCCAGCGCGGCATCGATGGCGGTTTGCAGCAGCTGCTTCAGTTGTTCACCGGTCATCGGTAGCGTCACCTTGAGAACGGCAGTTCGGGCGCAGCAGGACCGGACAATTCCTGTGCTACGCTTCCCCGGTCATCAGTTTCACAGTCCTTGTGGAGTTCGCGGACTGCCAGCGCCCGCAGCATAAACAAAACACCGCTTCGATGCTCGCTTCTGCCGCGCGCATGAAGAGGAGACTGCGACTTGCCTGAGTCAAGAGACCCGGAGGCGTTGATTGCCGGCCTTTCCTGCTGGCACGGGCCGGTTGATCCGCAGCCGGTTGCCGGCGGGATCACCAACACGAACTACAGCGTCTTCGACCAGGGCCGGCGCTATTTCGTCCGGATTGGCCATGACATCCCGGTGCACGGCATCGTGCGGGCGAATGAGCTCGCGGCGAATCGGGCGGCGCATGCGGCGGGGGTGGCGCCGGCAGTGATTCATTCCGAGCCCGGCGCGCTGGTGCTCGAATTCATCGCCGGACGGACCTTCACGCCGGCCGATGCGCGCGACCCGCGCAATCTCGGGCGCATCGTGGACATCCTCAAACGCTGTCATCGCGGCATTCCCGAATTCCTGCGCGGGCCCGCCCCGATATTCTGGGTGTTTCACGTCGTCCGCGACTATGCGCACACGCTCACCGAGGGCGACAGCCGCCATCGCGCGCGGCTGCCGGCCCTGCTCGGCATCGCCGCACGTCTGGAGAAGGCGCTGGGTCCGGTCGACATCGTCTTCGGGCACAACGACCTGCTGCCGACCAACTTCATCGATGACGGCACGCGGCTCTGGCTCGTCGACTGGGAATATGCGGGTTTCAACTCGCCGTTATTCGATCTGGCAGGACTCGCCTCGAACAACGAGTATCCGCCGGAGCTCAGCCTGCGCCTGATCGAGAGCTACTTCGGGCGGCCGGCGGACCGGGAACTCATGCTGCGATTTGCGGCGATGAACGTGGCATCGCTGCTCCGTGAAACGATGTGGAGCATGGTGTCCGAGATCCATTCAAAGCTTGAGTTCGACTACGTCGCCTACACGGCCACGAACCTCGCGAGATTCGAGGCCGCGCTGGCTGCCTTCGACGATCTGGCGGCCGCATGAGCGAACTCCCGCGATCGGCGCGCATCGTCATCGTCGGCGGCGGCATCGTCGGCTGCTCGGTCGCCTATCACCTGGGCCGGATGGGCATCACCGACTGCATCCTGATCGAGCGCGGGAAACTTTCCTGCGGCTCGAGCTGGCACGCCGCGGGCCTCGTCGGGCAGCTGCGCAGCAATGCGAACGTGACGCAGCTACTCGGTTACTCGGTGGCTCTCTACGACAAGCTCGAAGCAGAGACCGGCCTCGCGACCGGCTGGAAGATGAATGGCGGGCTGCGGCTCGCCTGCAATGCCGAACGCTGGATCGAGGTGAAGCGGCAGGCGACCACGGCACGTAGCTTCGGCCTTGAAATGCACCTGTTGTCGCCGACGGAAGCGCGCGATCTCTGGCCGCCGATGACGGTGGATGACGTGGTCGGCGCCGCATTCCTGCCCACCGACGGCCAGGCAAACCCGGGCGACATCGTGCAGGCGCTCGCGCGCGGCGCGCGCAGCGGCGGTGTCGCCATCCACGAAGACCTCAGGGTCACCGGCATCCGCGTGGAGAACGGCGCCGTGAGTGCGATCGAGACGGATCGCGGTGTGGTCTCCTGCGAGAAGGCCGTGCTGTGTGCCGGTCAATGGACGCGCGACATCGGCCGCCTGGCGGGCGTCAATGTGCCTCTGGTCTCGGTCCAGCATCAGTATCTGATCACGACCGCGATCGACGGCGTGACGCGCGGGCTGCCGACGCTGCGGGACCCGGACCGGCTCACCTACTACAAGGAAGAGGTCGGCGGCCTGGTCATGGGCGGCTACGAACCGAATCCGATTCCCTGGGCGACCGGAGGGCTGCCGCCCGATTTCCAGTTCACGCTGCTTGATTCCGACTGGGACCATTTCACGCCGATCATGCAACAGGCCCTCGCGCGCGTGCCCGCCCTCGCGACGGCAGGCGTCAAGCAGCTCGTCAACGGTCCCGAGAGTTTCACGCCCGATGGTAACTTCATCCTCGGCCAGGCGCCGGAAGTGCGCAACATCTTCGTCGGTGCGGGTTTCAATGCCTTCGGCATCGCGGCAGGCGGTGGCGCAGGCATGGCGCTCGCGGAATGGGTGGTCAACGGCGAGCCCCCGAACGACCTGTGGCCCGTGGACATCCGTCGCTTCGGCCGCCATCACCAAGACATCGACTGGGTGCGAACACGCACACTCGAAGCTTATGGCAAGCATTACACGATGGCCTGGCCGGCCGAGGAGTACACATCGGGACGGCCATTCCGGAAGTCGCCACTCTATGAGCGGCTGAAATCCCAAGGCGCGGTTTTTGGCGAGAAACTCGGCTGGGAACGCCCGAACTGGTTCGCCGACCTTGCCGCGGGTGAAAAACCGGAAGACGTCTACACCTTTGGACGGCCCAACTGGTTCGAGGCGGTCGGGCGCGAGCATCGCGCGACACGCGAACGCGTGGCGCTCTTCGATCAGACGTCGTTTGCAAAATTCATGATGGTGGGCCGCGACGCTGCGGCCGCTCTGTCCTGGATCGCAGCCAACGACGTGGCGAAGAAACCCGGTGCGCTGACCTACACGCAGATGCTCAATGCCCGCGGTGGCATCGAGTGCGACCTGACCGTCGCGCGCCTGGCCGACGATGTTTTCTATATTGTTACGGGCACCGGCTTTGCCACCCACGATTTCGACTGGATCCATCGCAATATTCCCGCCGGACACGACGCCCGGCTCGTCGATGTCAGCGACAAGTACTCGGTGCTCGCACTCATGGGGCCCCGCTCCCGCGACACCTTGTCGGCCGTGACGCGCGATGACGTATCGAATGAATCCTTTCCGTTCGCGCAATGCCGGCGGATCACGGTTGCCGGCAGCGAAGTGATTGCGCTTCGCATCACCTATGTCGGCGAGCTGGGTTGGGAGCTGCATGTCCCGATCGAATCCGCCGCGACCGTTTATGACTCCCTGATGGCGGCGGGCCGGCTGCATGGCATCGCCAACGCGGGTTATCGTGCGATCGAAACACTGCGCCTCGAGAAGGGCTACCGGGCCTGGGGGGCCGACATCGGCCCCGATCATTCGCCGCTGGTGGCCGGGCTCGGTTGGGCGGTCAAGCTCGGACGCGATGTTCCGTTTCTGGGCCGCGAAGCGCTCGAGAAGCAGAAGAAGAGCCGCCTGCCCCGGCTGCTGGCCTGTTTCACCGTCGATGATCCCGCCATTATCCTGCTGGGGCGCGAGACGATCTATCGCAATGGCCAGCGCGCGGGCTGGCTGACCAGCGGAGGCTTCGGCCACACGGTGCAGAAATCCATCGGCTATGGTTATGTGCGCGATCAGGAGAATGGCGTCGATGCCGATCATGTGCTGTCTGGCGTTTATGAACTTGAAGTCGCGACTGAGCGTGTGCCGGCCTCCGTATCCCTCACGGCCCTCTATGACCAGGGCATGAGCCGCATCAAGGCATGAGGCAATCAGTCAGCAACATATGAGCCGGCCTCGCCACATTCTCGCCATTGACCAGGGTACGACTTCGACGCGCAGCATCGTGTTCGATGACCGCGGCCAGACCGTGTCGATTGCGCGGCGCGAACTTCAGCAGCATTACCCGGCTGCGGGCTGGGTGGAACACGATGTGGAGGACATCTGGCGCGACGCCATGGCGACGGCGCACGAAGCCATCGGCAAGACCGGACAGGGCACTGGCGGCATCGCGGCAATCGGTATCACCAATCAGCGCGAAACGGCGGTGATTTGGGAACGCAGCACCGGCAGGCCGATTCATCGCGCCATTGTCTGGCAGGACCGGCGCAGCGCCGAAGTATGCGCCCGCCTGAAGAGTGAGGGCGCCGAGGATCTGGTCCGGCAGCGCACCGGACTGCTGCTCGATCCGTACTTCTCGGGCACCAAGGTCAGCTGGCTGCTGGACCGGATCAGCGGCGCGCGCACGCGCGCGGAGCGTGGCGAACTCGCCTTCGGCACGATCGACAGCTTCCTGCTCTGGCGGCTGACGGGTGGCCGGGTGCACGCCACGGACGTAACCAACGCCTCGCGCACGTTGCTTTTCGACATCCATCGCGGAGACTGGGACGAGGAACTGCTGCAACTGATCCGCGTGCCTCGCGCCATGCTGCCTGAGGTGAAGGACAGCAGCGCGCTCTACGGCGAGACCGCGCCGGGCCTGTTCGACCGGGCCATTCCAATCGGCGGCATCGCCGGTGACCAGCAGGCGGCACTGATCGGCCAGGCCTGTTTTGAGCCCGGTATGGTCAAGTCCACCTACGGCACGGGCTGCTTCCTGCTGCTCAACACCGGCGACACGCCGGTGCTGTCGCCGAACAGACTGCTGACGACACCGGCGTATCGCATCAACGGTCGCACGACTTATGCAATGGAAGGTTCGATCTTCGTTGCCGGCGCAGCCATCCGATGGCTGCGGGATGGACTCGAGCTCATCAGCGATGCCGCCGAGACGGCCGCATTGGCGGCGCAGGTGCCGGACAGTCACGGCGTGTACATGGTGCCGGCCTTCGTCGGCCTTGGCGCACCGCATTGGCAGTCGAACGCGCGCGGTCTGATCTGCGGACTGACACTCGACGCCACCGGCGCACATCTCGTACGGGCAGCACTCGAGTCGGTCGCATTTCAGACGCTCGACCTGACCGCGGCGATGGCCGGTGATGGTGCGCGCCGCGCAGCAGCGATCCGCGTCGATGGCGGCATGGCCGCCAATGACTGGTTCTGCCAGTTCCTCGCGGACGTGGTCGCTGCACCGGTGAACCGGCCGACTCAGCTTGAAACGACGGCGCTCGGGGCCGCCTTTCTGGCCGGACTCGCCACCGGCGTCTGGCCGGACCTTCAGGCCGTCGCCGCTGCCTGGGAGATGGGCGCGACGTTCACGCCAGGCATGGCCTCTGCCCGCCGCGCGGAACTGATTGCCGGGTGGAAGACCGCACTGCGACGGACGCTGACCGTCTGAGGCCTCTGCACAGGTCCTTGAACGCCCGGTTTGTTGCGATTATGTGACAAAATGACGGCATTCCGGCGGGCGGCCGCCAACACGTTTCCCCGGCATTACAAGCCAACCGGAAGAGCGTAAGATGCTCCCGTCTCAAAACGTATGAATATCACAACAGATGCCACCCGCATCTGCTTGCTGCAATGAAGAAGAATCCACCAGGAGGATATATGACTAGATCAGCGATCAAGGCGCCACTCGCGCGTGCGTTCAACGTGGCGGCGACAGTTGCTGCCGTACTCGCGGCTGCGAATGTCCAGGCAGCCGGGACGGATACGCCTGCAGATACGACGCTCGAAGAAGTCCTGGTGTTCGGCCGCGGTCAGTCGCGGCAGGTCTCCGAGGTCAGTGCAATCGAAATCGAGCAGTCAGCACCCGGCACGAGCGCCCTCAAGGTCATCTCCAAGCTGCCGGGCGTCAGTTTCCAATCGGCGGACGCGTACGGCGCCTATGAATGGTCAACCCGCATTACGGTGCGGGGCTTCAACCAGAATCAGCTCGGCTTCACGCTCGACGGCGTGCCGCTCGGTGACATGAGCTACGGCAACCACAACGGCTTGCACATCAGCCGCGCGATCTCCTCCGAGAACATCGGTAATGCGATCCTGTCGCAGGGCGCGGGCTCACTTGAGACCGCCTCGAGCAGCAACCTCGGTGGCACGCTGCAGTTCTACTCCATTGACCCCGCACATGAGCTTGGCCTCAATCTCGCGCTCACGGGCGGCAGCGACTCGGACCAGCGCGGATTCATCCGTTTCGAGACGGGCGATCTCGGTAGCGCCGGCACGAATGCTTACATCAGCTATACGAACCAGCAGACCGACAAATGGAAGGGCTACGGCGAGCAGAAGCAGGAGCACGCCAATTTCAAGGTCGTGCAACCGCTCGGCGACGGGAAGCTGTCCGCGTTCTACAACTGGTCGGACCGGCAGGAAAACGACTACCAGGACCTGTCTTTCGACATGATCAACCGTCTCGGTTACGACTGGGACAACCTGTCGGCGCCGAGTGACTGGCCGCTGATGGTTCAGGTTGCGCAGATCTATCAGGGCACGTTGCCGGGACCGTATCCATCGCCGATCGGGACCGTGGACGACTCCTACGCGAACGCCGCGGGCCTGCGCAAGGACCACCTCATGGGCGCGACACTGAACCTGCCCTTCGGCGATGGCTGGTCCTGGGACACGACCATTTACCGGCACGAAAACAAGGGCCAGGGCATCTGGTTCACACCGTATGTTCCAACCCCGGCCGGTGCGCCGGATGGCAGAGGTGGCACGATCGCCTCGGGCGCCAATGCGCCGATCTCAGTGCGCACGACTGAATACGACATCGACCGCCAGGGCGTGACCTCGGCCCTGACCTGGGCTACCGGTGCGCACACGCTAAGTGCCGGCCTCTGGATCGAGGATAACGACTTCAACCAGGCGCGCCGCTTCTACGGACTCGAATTGGCCGCTCCGCAGCGGGATTCGCTCGAATTCATGACCGATCCGTTCTTTACACAATGGCAGTACGCCTTCAACACCAGCACGGACCAGTTCTTCGTCCAGGACGTCTGGGCGATCAACGACGCGCTGAAGATCAACTTCGGCTTCAAGTCGCTGAACGTGAAGAACAGGGCGCGGGCGGTCGTCGATACCCGTTTCCCCACCAGTCTGGCGGGCAGCATTGAAGCCTCGGAAGACTTCCTGCCGCAGGTCGGATTCAACTACACGATCAACGATGAGAACGAGGTCTTCGGCGCTGCCACGAAGAACATGCGCGCATTCATCGCCTCGGCGACAGGCGCATCGCCATTTGCAACGTCACCCGACAACTTCGCAGTGCTGAAAGCCGCCGGCCTTGATCCGGAAACCTCGACGACCTACGAACTCGGCTGGCGTTACACCGTTGCGGACCTGCAGGCGGTAGCGGCGCTCTACTACGTCGACTTCAAGGACCGGCTGCTTGGCAACACGCTCTGCTCCGGCATCGTCGGTTGCCCGGTGGTGCTGCAGAACGTCGGTGACGTCAAGACTCAGGGCGCCGAGGTCGGCGTACGCTGGGCGTTCATGGAGAACTGGAGCTGGTACAACTCCCTGAGTTACAACGATTCCCAGTACCAGGACGACGTCATACAGGTAAATACCGCCGGTGAGCAAACGGTCATTCCGACCGGTGACAAACAGGTGGTTGATGCCCCGAAGGAGCTGTTCAAGTCGGAACTCGGCTACGACAACGGCACGATCTTCGGCAAGCTTGGAGTCGATTTTACCGGCGAGCGCTATTTCACCTACACGAACAGCCTGTGCGATCCGAGGACCGGCCCGGCGTTTCCGACGCCCTGCACTCCTGATGGCAAGGGCAAGGTCGATTCGTATACGCTGGTCAACGTCAGCCTCGGCTACCGGTTCAAGGACTTTGGCTTCGGCAAGAATCTCTCGATCCAGGCCAACGTCACGAACCTGACCGACGAGAGCTATGTCTCGACAATCGGCTCGAACGGCTTCGGTAATTCCGGTGATAACCAGACGCTGCTGGCGGGTGCTCCGCTGCAGTGGTTCATATCGCTGAACGGGCAGTTCTGACCTGATCGAATTGCACTCGAGCCCGGCCGGACCCCTGGTGGTCCGGCCGGGGAAGCGAGCAACACAATAGTGAAATTTCGCAGAATCGCTTTCGCGGCCATCGCCGGCGCGTTCGCCGCCGGCAGCATGGCAGCACCCCCCCGCACGCCGATCGAGCATGTCGTCGTCATCGTCGGCGAGAACCGCACCTTCGATAACCTGTTCGCGACGTACCGGCCGAAGTCGCGGCAGACGGTCTGGAACCTGCTGTCACGCGGAATCGTGCGCGCCGACGGGTCGCCAGGCCCGAATTTCCAGCTCGCCGAGCAGCATACTGCCGAGGTCCTTGACCGCTATACGCCGACGCCGAAGGTGACCGGAAGTTATGCCGTGTTGCCGCAGCCTTACGCCTTCGCAGCATTCGGCCAGCAACAAAATGTCCCGGACGCACGCATCACCGGGCAGTTGCCGAACGGGCCATACGCAATTTCGCAGCACGTCGGCTACGGCGCGCACACCGGCGATCCGGTACACCGCTTCTTCCAGATGTTTCAGCAGATCAACGGTGGCAAGAACGACCTGTTCGTTTGGACGGCGGAGACTGTCGGCATGGGCCCGAGCAACGGCGACCTGCCCTTCGCGCCCAACCAAACCTATCAGGGCGGCGTGGCCATGGGCTTCTACAACATGGCAGGCGGCGATGCCGCTTATTTCCGCTCGCTCGCCGACCAGTATGCGCTTGCCGACAACTACCACCAGCCGATCCTCGGCGGTACCACGGCTAATTACTTTGCACTTGCGACGGCGGATGTTGGGTACTACACGGCGGATGGGGTGGCTACCACGCCGCCCGCCAAGCTGATCGAAAACCCGGATCCGCAGCCCGGCACGAACAACTGGTACACCGAGGACGGCTATCAGGGCGGCACGCTGGTTGCCTGCGCAGACAGCAGCGCGCCCGGTGTTGCATCGATCCGCGCCTATCTCGCCAGCCTGCCGTACCCGGTTTTCCGCGATGGCAACTGCGAGCCCGGCCATTACTACATGGTCAACAATCTTGAGCCGGCCTTCATGCCGGACGGGTCGCTGCGTGAAGACAAGCCGGAAAAGCGCGTGCTGCCGCCGCAGTCCATGCGAAATATCGGCGACGCGATGAGCGCCGGTGGCGTGTCATGGAAGTGGTATTCCGGCGGCCGCAATGATGGCAAGACAATCGACCGCGAATATTGCGCGATGTGCGACACGATGAGCTACTTCACTTCGACGATGACCGGCCCCGATCGTGCGAAGCTTCAGGGCCTGCAGCAGTTCTATGTCGACGTGAAGAATGCGGAGACTTTCCCCGCAGTCTCAGTGATTGCGCCCTACGACAGCATTTCCGGCCACCCGGGCTACGCCATGGAGCCGGCTTATGACGAGCTGGTGCGCGACGTCATCGCCCGGCTGCGTGCCAATCCCGAGATCTGGAAGCACACGGCGGTCCTCGTGACATTCGACGAGGGCGGCGGCTACTACGATTCCGGCTATGTGCAGCCGATTGACTTCTTCGGTGACGGCACGCGCATTCCGCTGCTCGCGGTCTCACCGTACGCGCGGCGCGGCCACGTCGATCACACGTATTACGATCACGCCTCGATCGCCAAGTTCATCGAGTACAACTGGGGCTTGCCGCCTATCACGGCCCGCAGCCGCGACAACCTGCCGAACCCGATTCACACCAAACGCGATCCGTACGTGCCGGTGAACCGGCCGGCAATCGGCGATCTGACCGGGTTGTTCGACTTCAAGCGGAGGCCTCGCCTGTAGCCGGCCGCGCCTGTAGCTGCGGCGGCTATCAACCCCGTCGTCAGGCCGTATTGCCCGGCCCACGCGCCGCCAGCGCGCCGATAATCTCCGTTTCGCCGCAGACGCCCAGCACCTGACCGCCCTCCGCGAGCAACACGGGATGACCCGTCCTCCGGCGCAGGTCAATCAAGGCCTGCAGCGACAGCGATGCGGGCGCGACGATCACGGCGCGTTCGTCCTCGGCGCATACCGCGTCATCGCCCACGACGCGCAAGGGATGCGGTTGCCCGTTGAGGCGCAATTCGACGGGCGCATGATGGGAGTCGAGCTTCAGTTGATAATGTCGCGCGTCGTCGAGGCAAAGAGCGCCGTCCGCCCGATCCATCTGCTCACGCTTGCGCATGATCATCGCGCCGGTGAGCACGTTGAGCGGATTCATGTGCCGCACGAATTCCGCGACGTAGTCGTCAGCGGGACGCAGCACGATATCCTGTGCAGCACCGGTCTGCACGATGCGGCCATGATGCATGATCGAGATCCGGTCCCCGAGGCGCAGCGCTTCGTCAAGGTCATGACTTACGAACAGGATTGTCTTCCTGACGCGTTCCTGCAGCGCCAGCAACTCGTCCTGCAGCTTGTCGCGGATCAGCGGATCAAGGGCCGAAAACGGTTCGTCCATCAGCAGAATGTCCGCCCTGGTCGCAAACGCACGCGCCAGACCCACCCGCTGCTGCATGCCGCCGGACAACTCGCTGACATCGCGATCTGCCCATTGCGACAAACCGACCAGGTCGAGCTGTTCCGCGACGATCTTGCGCCGTTCAGCCGCTGATTCGCCGCGCAATTCCAGGCCCAGACCGACGTTGTCCGCGACCGTGCGCCAGGGAAGCAGCGCGAATTGCTGGAATACCATGGCGACGCGTTCGCGTCGCAGGCGCCTCAGGCGTTCCGTGCTGCAGTGGCCCACATCGATCGGCGCATTCGCGTCATCGATCAGCACCTGCCCGCGCGTGATGGCCGTCAGGCCGTTGGCCGCCCGCAGGAGCGTCGATTTTCCGGACCCCGACAGCCCCATCATCACGCAGATCTCGCCCGGCGCGATGCCGAGGCTTGCGCCGACCACACCGACCACGACGCCGCAGGCAGCAGAAATCTCGTCCCTTGTGCCGCCCGCATCGAGCCGCGCAAGCGCATCGCGGATCGCGCGCGCGCCTTTTCTCCCCCGTTCCCGGCAGAACAGGATGTCGACATCCTTGAACTCGAGTGCGGCACTCATTGAGACGCACTGCGACTGCCGGGCCGGCTGACACGGTCCAGGATGATTGCGAGCAGGACGATCGCAAAGCCCGCCTCGAAACCAACATCAACCTGCACGCTGTTCAGCGCCCGCACGACCGGCACGCCGAGACCGCCGGCGCCCACCAGCGCCGCAATCACGACCATCGACAGGCTCAACATGATGCACTGGGTGACGCCGGCCAATATGGTCGGCAGGGCACTCGGCAGCTCGATTTTCCACAGCCGTTGCATTGGCGTCGCGCCGAATGCGTCACCCGCTTCGAGCAAGGGTCGCGGCACGGAGGAGATACCCAGGTGCGTGAGGCGGATCGGCGCCGGCAGCGCGAAGATCACCGTCGAGATCAGGCCGGGCACGACGCCGAGCCCGAACAGGACCAGCGTCGGAATCAGATACACGAATGTCGGCAGGGTCTGCATCAGGTCGAGCACCGGTCGCAGCGCTGCATACAGGCGCGGCCGATGCGCCGCCGCGATTCCTATCGGCACGCCCATCAAAGTCGAGAACAGCGCGGACACGAACACCAGCGACAAGGTCTCGAGCGTCGCGGCCCAGTAACCCTGGTTCATGATGAACAGCAGGCCCGCGACGATGAAAATCGCAAGTCCGATCGAGCGATGCAGAAGCCAGGCGAGCGCCGCGATCACCAGGATCAGGAGCGGTGCAGGAGTTCCTGACAGCACGGCGTTCGTGGCATCCACCGAGCTGCGAATCACGGTCGAGGTGCCCGCGAAAAATGCCTTGCCGTGCATCTTGATGAACTCGATGAACGCGGCGACCGTGCGGCCGAGCGGTATCTTGTGACTGGTCACCCAGGGCTCGAAACCGCGCGCCACAGGCTGAGCAGGCAACGACGCGGATTCCAGCAGGGCGGGCTTGCCATCGAAGGTCTGCACGCCCTCGAGCCATGTCGCCAGTGCGTCCGGATTGGCCTTGAGCCATTCTTCAGCCGCAGCTTCCGGCGCAAGATGCCGGTCCAGGATGCCGGCCATCATTTCGCTCTCACCACGCAATGTGAATCTCAGGTTCTTTACCAGGCGGCCGACATTCGGGCACTCGCGCAGATAGCCGGCCCGGGTGTTCGTGAAGACGGTCGCCCCGCCAAAATTCGGCCCGAAGCTCGCATCACCGCCGCTGAGATAACGAATATCGAATCGTGTGTTCATCGGGTGCGGTTCCCAGCCGAGGAACACGATGGGCTGCCGCGCAGCATAGGCGCGCTCGACCTGCGCCAGCATGCCTTGCTCGCTCGACTCCACGAGCTTGAACTTACCGAGACCCAGCTGGTTCTTCTTGATCATTTCGAGCAGGTGGCGATTGCCGTCATTGCCGGGCTCGATGCCGTAGATCTCGTGTTTCAGTTCCGCGCCGAAGCGCGCAATGTCGGCGAAATCCTTGAGTCCCGCGTCGTGTGCATAGGCCGGCACCGCGAGCGTGTACTTTGCGCCGGTGAGATTGGCGCCCACCACTTCGACGGATCCATCCGCGAAATAGGCACGACTGTCACCGTCCATCGACGGCATCCAGTTGCCGAGAAAGACGTCGATGTCCTTGTTCTTCATCGAAGCGTAGGTCACCGGCACGGACAGCACGGTGACCACAGGCACGTAGCCGAGCCTGCGGAGCAGGTGGCTCGCAAGGCCCGTGGTCGCCGTGACATCGGTCCAGCCGATATCAGCGAAGCGCACGGTCTGGCAGGACGCGGGCTCGGGTGCGGCCTGCGCCAGGGCGCTGTGCGGGCCGAAAGAAAGCAGGACGACCAGCGCGAGGCACCCGGCCCCGGCCACCCGCGCCGCCCTTGACCTGCCCGACCGGCTAACGAATGATCGTTCCACAGGGGATATCTTCGGCATGTTCGTGTCCCCGTAACTATTCGCAGAAAAGGACGATGTGACAACCCTCATTAGTTTCGCAGAACCGGGATCTTCCGGCACGACTGCGCGGGCTGCAAAGCGCGCGGCTGCGCCATGAGCACGACCGGCGAGCGCCTGGTTTCCTTCAATCCGGCGACCGGCGACCGGCTCGGTGACGTCGCGGTCGCCGGCCCCGGGGAAATCGAGGCGGCTGTCCGCGCCGCGCATGCTGGACAACCCGGATGGGCGTCCATGAACGGGGCCGAACGTGCTCGCATCCTGCGCCGCGCCGCCGAGATCCTGCGTGCCCGCAATGACGAACTGGCCGCGCTCGAGACCCGCGATACCGGCAAGCCGATCCAGGAAACACGCGTCGTCGATGTCATCTCGGGCGCTGAATGCCTGGAGTACTTCGCCGCGCTCGCGCAGAGCGCCGCCGGCGAATACATCGATCTCGGGCCGCAGGCCTTCGGCTACACGCGCCGGGAGCCCATCGGCATTGTCGCCGGCATCGGCGCCTGGAATTACCCGCTGCAGATCGCCTGCTGGAAATCCGCTCCCGCGCTCGCCTTCGGCAACGCCATGATCTTCAAGCCCGCGAGCCTCACGCCGCTTTCCGCCGTCGAGCTCGAGAAGATCTACCGCGAGGCCGGCGTGCCGCCCGGCATCTTCCAGGTGGTGCACGGCCATTCCGGGACCGGACGCCTGCTGACGCGCCATCCGGAGATCCGCAAGGTATCGCTCACGGGTTCGGTCGGCACCGGCAAGGCGGTGATGAACGACGCCTCGAGCACCGTCAAGGCCGTGACGCTCGAGCTCGGCGGCAAGTCGCCGCTGATCGTCTTCGAGGACGCGAAACTCGACCAGGCCGTTTCCGGCGCGCTGCTCGCCAATTTCTATTCCGCGGGCGAGGTGTGCTCGAACGCGACGCGCGTGTTCGTGCATCGCTCGATCAAGGCGGAATTCCTGCGCCGCCTGGTCGCGAGGGTCGGCGCCATGCGCATCGGCGACCCGATGGATCCGGCGACCCAGGTCGGCTCGCTCATTTCCGAAGAACACATGCAAATGGTTCTCGGCTACATCGCGCGCGGCCGCGCGGAAGGCGCACGCATCCTTGTGGGCGGCAACCGCCGCATCGACGGCGCGCTCGCAAAGGGATTCTTCGTGGAGCCGACGGTCTTCGATGGCTGTCGCGACGACATGGCCATCGTGCGCGAGGAGATCTTCGGTCCGGTGATGTCGGTGCTGGAGTTCGAGGACGAGGAAGAAGTCATCGGACGCGCGAACGCGACCGAGTTCGGCCTCTCCGCCGGCGTCTTCACCAACGACCTCAACCGCGCGCACCGCGTGATCGCAAAGCTCCAGGCCGGGACCTGCTGGATCAATCATTACAACGTGACCCCGATCGAACTCCCGTTCGGCGGCGTCAAGCTCTCCGGCCTCGGGCGCGAGAACGGCCGCGCCGCCATGGAGCATTACACCCAGCTGAAGAGCGTGTATGTCGCAAAAGGCGACATCGATGCGCCCTACTGAGGCCTTCGATTATGTGATCGTGGGTGCGGGTTCCGCCGGCTGCGTGCTGGCGGACCGGCTCACCGAAGACGGAAAGCACAGCGTGCTGCTGCTCGAGTACGGCGGCTCGGATCGCTCGATATTCCTGCAGATGCCTTCAGCACTCGCGATCCCGATGGGCATGAAGAAATACAACTGGTTCTATTACACGGAACCAGAGCCACACCTGGGCGGACGCCGCATGCACACCCCGCGCGGCAAGTGCCTGGGTGGTTCCTCCTCGATCAACGGACTCGTGTATGTGCGCGGGAATGCGCAGGATTTCAATCGCTGGGAGGAAGAAGGCGCCACGGGCTGGAGTTATGCCGATGTGCTGCCGTACTTCCGGCGCGCCGAAACACGCGCGGAAGGCGGCGACGACTACCGCGGCGACCGGGGCCCGCTGCAGACCTGCTACGGTACCTTGGCCAATCCGCTGCACGCGGCCTGGCTCGCAGCGGGCAAACAGGCCGGCTATCCAGAAACGGCCGACATCAACGGCTTCCAGCAGGAGGGCTTCGGACGCTTCGACATGACCGTCGGCGCCGGGCGCCGCTCGAGCACCGCCAATGCCTACCTGCGCCCGGCGATGCAGCGGCGCAATCTCACCGTCCGCACGCATGCGCTCGCGACGGGCATCCTGTTCGAAGGCCGGCGCGCGGTCGGCCTCTGCTATCGCAGGGGCGACGTCATGCACGAGGTGCGCGCGCAGCGCGAAGTGCTGGTCTGCGGCGGGCCGATCAACTCGCCGCAATTTCTGAAGCTCTCCGGTCTCGGGCCTGCCGCTGAGCTCAAGCAGAACGGCATCGGCGTGGTCCGCGACATGCCTGGCGTAGGCGAGAATCTCCAGGATCACCTGGAGTTCTATTTCCAGCTCGCCTGCCAGGAACCGATCACCCTTTATTCGTCGATGAGCCTCTGGTCGAAGGCGCTGATCGGCGCGCGCTGGCTACTTTTCAAGGACGGGCTCGGCGCCACCAATCATTTCGAGACCGGCGGATTCATCCGGAGCCGCGCGGGCGTGCCCTACCCCGACATTCAGTTTCACTTCCTGCCGCTCGCGGTCACTTACGACGGCTCTTCAATGGCGCAGGAGCATGGTTTTCAGGCGCACGTCGGGCCGATGCGCTCGAAGAGCCGCGGATGGGTGCGCCTTGCATCGGCGAATCCGCTAGACAAGCCGAAGATCTGCTTCAACTACCTGAGTCACGCCGACGACTGGTCGGAAATGCGCGCCTGCGTGCGCCTGACGCGCGAGATCTTTGCGCAGCCGGCTTTCGATCGCTACCGCGGCCGGGAGATCCAGCCGGGGGCGGATTTTCAGACCGACGAGCAGATCGATGCGTTCGTCCGCGACAAGGCTGAAACCGCTTACCACCCGTCCTGCAGCTGCAAGATGGGGCGGCGCGACGACCCGATGGCGGTGGTCGATTCCGAGGCGCGCGTCATCGGGATCGACGGGCTGCGTGTGGTCGATTCCTCGATCATGCCGTCCATCACGACGGGCAATCTCAATGCGCCCACCATCATGCTGGCCGAGAAAGCCGCCGATCACATCCTCGGCAGGCCGCTGCTGCCGGCCGCTACGACGAATTACTACGTGGCATCCGGCTGGCGCACTTCGCAGCGCTAGCGGATCCGCGCTAGTTGTACGCGGCGCCGAACCGCCAGGTCGCTGTCAAACCATACGTCCGCGGCTTGGCGTACACGCCCGCGACGACGCCCGCGAACAATGAACTATCGAACGCGTAGACGCGGTACTTCTCATTCGTGAGATTGTCGACGAAGGCCGCAACATTCCACCGCCCGTCCTCTGCGCCATAGCCGATGCGCGCATTGGCCACATAGTACGCATCCTCCTTCTCGACCGGCGCGCACAGGACGGTGAAGCAGAACTTGTCGGTGTACTGGACGTCGGCCTGCACCGATGCCCTGTTGCCACCCAGCGGGAATTCATAACGCGCCAGCGCATTGCCGGAGAAGCTTGGCGCCTGCGGCAGGTCGTGTTCGACGCGCGTCACCGTGTCCGGCAGCACGATGTCCTCGACGTTGGAGCTGAGCGCGGACAGGCCGAGCTGCAGGGTCAGGCCGTCGATCGGACGGGAGTTGATTTCCGCCTCCAGGCCGTAGGCCTTCGCGGGCAGGTTGATGACCGTCTGGTTGACGCCGAGCTGCACGAAGGCCTGGTAGTCGGTGTAGTCGTAGTAGAAGGCGGTCGCGTTGAAGCTGGTTACCCGGTTGATCGTCGACTTGATGCCCAGCTCGAACGAGTCCAGTACCTCGGGCTTGAACGGAATGCCGTTCAGGAACTGCGCGTCGGTGCCGAGGGGAATGCCGAAAGCCGGCGCATCGGCGAATGGCGTGCCGGTGGAGAAGGAAAAGCCGCCGCTCTTGCTGCCGCGGTTGTAGCTCGCGAACAGCAGCACGTCGTCGTTGACGCGGTAATCGACCTCGAGCCGCGCGGTGACGTCATCGAATGTCGCATCCGCGTCCTCCGGCGTGAGCGTAATTGGTACGACGGTCTGATCGAACGGCACGCCAAATGAGGTGCCGACTACCTGCGTACGGTCGAACTTGATCTGGATGCCGTTGCTCGGTTCGTCCCCGTAGTAAGCGCCCTCGCGCTGGTCGCGCCAGTAGCGCAGGCCTGTGATCAGGCTGACCTTGTCGGTGGCTTTCCACTCGTTCTGCAGGAAGACGGCGTACGAGGTCGTGTCTTGCGAAGCCGTGATGACCGGAATGTAGGCGAAGGATGGGTCGCCGAATACGTCAGCGTAGAACGGATCGGCGAACTGGCCGGTGTAGTCGCCCTCGACCTTCATGCCGTACACGCCGCCGACGAGCTGGTTGTTGCCGAAGGTGCCCGACAGGCGCAGCTCCTCCGAGTACTGCCTGAGATCGCTGCCCTGGTAGAAGACCACGCCCAGGACCGGCGAAGCGTCGCCGCCCTCGATGTAGAACTTGTCGGCTTTCTGGTAATCGGTGATCGACACGAGATCGAGCCCGCCGATCTTCGAATCGATGCGCAGCGTCGCGGCTTTGATCGTGCGATCGACATAGGAGAGCGAGCTCTCATCCGTGGCCCAGGGGTCGCCGCCGCGGCTCGGGATGATCGCCGGATTCTGGTAGCCGGTGCCGGCTGCGCCAGGCGCAGTGCCCCAGAATGGGCAGGCCAGCGTCGGCGGAGTGAATTCGCCCTGCCGCTGCGCATTCGGGCAGGCGGGCTCGTGCGAATAGAGGCCCGCCTGGCGTTCCTTGTCGGCGCGCAGGTAGCGCAGGATCAGGTTGACGTTCGTGCTGTCGGAGGGTTGCCAGGCCAGTTGTCCACGCACGGCGTAATGATCGTTCGCGCCGCGGTCTTGCTGGCCGGGAAAGAGCTCCTTGATGAAGCCGTCGTCCTGGTTGCTGACGAAAGCAAGCCGTCCCTGCCACTTGTCGGAGAACGGCCCCGAAACCGCGCCTTCGACGATCATCTGGTTGAAGCGGCCATAGGTCCCGGTGACGTAACCCTCGAATTCGTCGGTCGGCTTCTGCGAGATGAACTGGATAGCGCCGCCCGTGGCATTGCGCCCAAACAGGGTTCCCTGCGGACCGCGCAACGCTTCGACGCGTGCCAGGTCGAACACGGGGAAACTCGCCAGGTTGATCGAACTCGAATAGCTGTCGTCCTGGTAGACCGCGACCGGCGGCTCCTGCTCGTCGCCGTAACTGTTCTGCGCAACGCCGCGGATGTTGAACACGACCTGCGACGAGGAGTAGGCGTTCATCTTCAGGCTCGGCACCGCGCGCACGATGTCCGTCGCGGTCTTGATATTGAGGTTCTCCAGCGATTCTTCGCCGAGCGGCGTCACCGAGATGCCGACGTCCTGGATGTTCTGTTCACGGCGCTGAGCCGTCACGACGACTTCCTCGAATGGCGAGGCTCCTGCCGCCGTCTCCGCCTGCTGCGCCAGCGCTGCCTGCGCCCCGCTGCAGATCAGCGCCGCAGAGGTCGCCAGACGAAGAATGCATTGAACGGCGCGCTGGATGTTCCGCATGGGAGCTCCCTGAACAGTAATTCTTGTTGGCCTGGTCGTGAGCTGGCAGGCAATGGATAGCCGCGGCTCAATTTTTGCATCTTCCACCAGTGCCAGCGGTTAAGCAAGACTGGCCGAAACACCGGAGCAATCCTTCATTGCGCCGGGGTGACGAAATCGCGGGCAGCCTCCAGCAGGAGTTCCGAAACGTAGTCCGCGAAGGAACGCCAGACCTCGAGCCGGAATTCGTCGGCGCCGGTGCGCCAGACAACGATATCCGCCTTGCCGAACAACGTGCGCGTGCACATGCCGGGCGGAAATTGTGCGGGATCGAGGTCCAGCGGACATCCGGTATTGAGAATCGCGCTGGCGTGAGGGCCGCTCACCTGCATTGCAACCTGGCGCTGGCTGACGTCCACCAGTGAATGCACGATGCCTGCCAGTGCGGTCTCGAGCGCGGTGGCGAAACTCTGCGCCTCCCCTGCCGGAGCGAGGAGCAGTTGCTCGTCCGGCCCCAGCCACAGTGACGCGCGGTTCCCGTGCACAGTGGCGCGGCATGGGGTGTCCACCAGGGACAGGCCCAGTACCGCGCCAGCCGCCGCGCGCGCTGCCGGCCCGCCCTGCAATACGAAGCGCGTCGCCGGCGTCAGTGTTCGCAACCAGCCTGTAACGAAGTGTTCAGCCATTCAGGCGCGCTCCGTCCTTGTCGTAGAACACCGGCGAGGTCACTTCGACCGCGACCTCGCCGCCGGGCATGGGAACGAAGAGTGTCTGGCCATGACGCGCGCGTCCGCCCGCCACCATCGCGAGTGCGATCGAGTGCCCGAGCGCCGCGCTGAAGTAGGAGGACGTGACATGGCCGCACAATTGCATGGGCGGCTTCTGTCCCGCCGTTTCTACGACCTGCGCGCCTTCCTCGAGCACGATGCCGGGATCCCGCGTGCGCAGGCCGACGAGCTGCTTTCGGTGCGGCGATTTCATCGCTGGACGCTCGAGCGATCGCTTGCCGACGAAATCCGGCTTGTTCCGGCCGATGGCCCAGGCGAGGCCCGCATCATCGGGCGTCACGGTGCCGTCGGTGTCCTGACCGACGATGACGTAGCCTTTTTCCGCGCGCAGCACGTGCATGGTTTCCGTGCCATAGGGCGTGATCCCGTGTGCAGCGCCCGCAGCGTGCACGGCCTCCCAGACGACGTGGCCGCTGCCGGCCGGCACATTGATCTCGTAGCCCAGTTCGCCGCTGAAGCTGACGCGAAACAGCATCATCGGCGTGTCACAGATGGATCCCTGCGCCACGCTCATGTGCGGCAGGGCCTCGTGTGAAATGTCGAGGCCTGCAACGAGCGGCTGCAACACGCGCCGCGCGAGCGGCCCCTGCACGGCGATGACCGCCCATTGCTCGGTAGTCGAAGTCAGCCACACCTCGAGTTCCGGCCATTCCGTCTGGCGGTAATCCTCCATCATTGCGACCACGCGCGCTGCGCCGCCGGTCGTCGTGGTCACATGAAAGCGATCCGGTGCCAGGCGCGCCACGACGCCATCGTCGTAGATGAAGCCATCTTCACGCAGCAGGATTCCGTAGCGCGCGCGGCCGGGGGCGAGGTTAGACCAGTTGTTGATGTAGAGCCGGTTCAGGAACTCGGCCGCATCGGGACCCACCACAGCGATCTTGCCGAGCGTCGATGCGTCAAAGATCCCGCAGCCGGAACGCACGGCCAAACATTCGCGCGCGACGGCCGCGTGCATGTCCTCGCCGGCGCGCGGGAAATAGCGCGCCCGCTTCCACAGGCCGACGTCCTCGAACACCGCATGCGCTGCTTCCGCCCATTCATGCATCGGCGTCTTGCGCACCGGGTCGAACAGGTCGCCGCGCGCCATGCCGGCGAAGCTGCCGAATGTGACCGGCGTATACGGCATGCGGAATGTCGTGAGGCCGATCTCGGGAACGGGCTTGCCGAGGCGCCCGGCGACGATGCCGAGTGCATTCCGATTGGAGGTCTTTCCCTGGTCGGTCGCCATCCCGACGCTGGTGTAGCGCTTGATGTGCTCGATGGAGCGAAAACCTTCGCGTGTCGCGAGCGCCAGGTCATCCGTGGTCACGTCGTTCTGCCAGTCCACGAAGGCTTTTGATCCGGCGCCTGGTGGCGACTGCGGCAATGCCGCAGGAATTGTATCCGCGCCGGTGTCGTCTCCGGTTACTGCGAAGTGCCGCGCCGCACCGTCAAAGCCACTGGTCTTCGCGGCGGCGGCGCCGGCCGTGGCGCCATCTTCCAGCACGGCGCCCAGACCATGGACGCCGCGGCATGCGCCGGCCGAACGCTCGCGTTCGGTCGATGATCCCGGAACGAACGCGGCCAGGGCATCGTTCCATTTCAGCTTGCCGCGCGACTGGGAGAAGAGATGCACGCTCGGCGTGAAGCCGCCCGACATCAGCACCAGGTCGCATGCGATTTTGTGCTGCTGCACACGGCCACCGCCGTCGGTGGTCGACAGTTCGATGCCGCTGACGCGGCGATTGCCGCGGGTACCCCGCACGGTTGCACGCATCAATGTATCGATGCCGGCGCGGCGCGCCGCCTGCGGCAGGACGCCATCGGCGACCTCGCGCAGGTCTGCTACCGCAACGATCTTCACCCCGGCGGCATGCAGGTCGAGCGCTGCCCGGTAGGCGCTGTCTGTTCCCATGACGACGACCGCGCGGGACCCCGCACGAACACCGTAGCGGTTGAGATAGGCCTGCGCGGCGCCGGCCAGCATGATTCCGGGCCGGTCATTGCCCGGGAACACCAATGGCTGCTCGATGGCGCCGGTCGCCAGCACCACCTCGCGCGCACGCACCTGCCACAGGCGCTCGCGCGCCTGCCCCGGCGGAGGCTGCGCGAGATGTTCGGTGAGCCGCTCATTGAGCCCGATCGCGTTGTGCGGAAAGTAGCCGAATGCCGTCGTGCGCGGCAGCAGCCGCACGCGCGGATGAGCGCTCAGTGCGGCCACCGCCCGAGCAAGCCAGGCCTCGGTCGTCACGCCGTCAATCAGCGCCGGCGATCCGGCCAACAGCGATCCACCCAGTTCAGCCTGTTCATCGCAGAGGATGACACGCGCGCCGCCATCCGCTGCGGTGAGCGCCGCGGCCAGCCCCGCGGGCCCTGCCCCGATGATCAGTACGTCGCAATGCGCGTAGAGATTCGCGTAGCGGTCCGGGTCGGGCAAGGCCGGTGCGCGGCCGAGACCCGCCGCGGCGCGGATCAATGGTTCATAGACTTTGGCCCAGCCGGAGCGCGGCCACATGAAAGTCTTGTAGTAGAACCCGGCGGGAAAGAGCGGCGACAGCAGATCGTTCGCACGCCCCACATCGAAGTGCAGGCTCGGCCAGCGGTTCTGGGAGGAGGCAGCGAGGCCGTCGTAGAGCTCGACCTGGGTCGCGCGCAGGTTCGGCGTGTAACGCGCCGCATCGCGGCGCACCGCGACCAGGGCATTCGGCTCTTCCGCGCCGGCCGTCAGGATGCCGCGCGGACGATGGTACTTGAATGACCTCCCGACCAGGTGCACGCCGTTTGCAAGAAGCGCGGATGCTAGCGTGTCGCCCTGCACGCCCTCGAATGACTTGCCATCAAAGGTGAATTGCAGGGTCCGTTTCCGGTCGATGCGGCCGCCGCTTGCGGTACGAAATTCGCTCATTTCGGCGGGCTCTCGCCGATCCGGTATGTGGCGGCAAAATGGTCGGTCGTGGTGTCGCGCAGCGCATTGAAGAACCGGCCGCAGCCGCGCGTATGGCGCCAGCGTTCGGCGTGCATTCCCCGCGGGTTGCTGCGGAAATAGAGATACTCGGCCCACTGCTGGTCGCTTTGCTGCGCGGGCTGCCGCGGACGCACGAGATGCGCCTGCCCGCCGTAGGCGAACTCGACCTCAGGTCTCTTGCCGCAGTATGGACAGTCGATGAGCAACATCGGGTGCAGGCTCAGTGGGCGACAGCGGCGGCCGCGGCCTCGTCGATCAGCACGCCATCGCGGAAGCGTTCGAGCGTGAAAGGCGCATTGATGGGGTGCGGCTCGTCATTTGCGATGGTCCAGGCGAATACGTGCGCGGAACCGGGTGTTGCCTTGAATCCGCCGGTGCCCCAGCCGCAATTCACGAAAAGGCCAGGCACGGGTGTCTTGCCGACGATCGGCGATCGATCGGGCGTTACGTCGACGGTACCACCCCAGTTGCGCAGCATGCGCAGGCGCCGGAAGCAGGGAAACAATTCGCAGATCGCTTCCAGTGTGTGGGTGTTGACGTGCAGCGCGCCGCGTTGCGTATAGGAAGTGTAAGCATCGGTTCCCGCGCCGATCACCAGTTCGCCCCTGTCCGACTGGCTGATGTACGCATGAATGCTGTTGGACATCACCACGCAGGGGAAGACGGCCTTGACGGGCTCCGACACCAGCGCCTGCAGCGGATAACTTTCCAGCGGCAGCTGAACATCCACCATCCGCATCACGACGCTGGAATTGCCCGCCGCCACCACGCCGATTTTCCTGCTGCGAATCAGGCCGCGCGTGGTTTCGAGCGCCTCGACGGCGCCATTCGCGTCGCGGCGGATGCCGGTGACTTCGCAATTCTCGATGATGTCCACGCCGAGCGCGTCGGCAGCGCGGGCATAACCCCAGGCGATGGCGTCGTGACGCGCCGTGCCACCGCGGCGCTGCAGGCCGGCGCCCATTACCGGATAACGGATGTTCGCTTCGATATTGAGCGGCGGACAGAATGCTTTGGCTTCCGCAGCCGTCAGCCATTCGTTGTCGACGCCATTGCAGCGGTTGGCATGGATGTGGCGCTTCAGCACCTGCACGTCGTGCACCGTGTGCGCCAGCATCATCACGCCGCGCGGCGAGAACATCACGTTGTAGTTCAGGGTCTGCGACAGGTGTTCCCACAGTTTTACGGCGTGGTCATAGAGCCGGATGCTCTCGTCAAAGAGATAGTTTGACCGGATGATGGTGGTGTTGCGGCCGGTATTGCCGCCGCCGATCCAGCCTCGTTCGACGACCGCGATATTGGTGAGTCCGTGCTCGGCGGCGAGGTAATACGCGGTTCCCAGGCCGTGCCCGCCGCCGCCGATGATGACGGCATCGTAGGCGGGCTTTGGCTCTGCCCGCCGCCACTGCTCGTGCCAGCCACGGTGCCTGCCGAGGCTGTGCCACAACAGATTGAGTCCAGACCAGGATTGCCGCTTCACGTCGGACCGGATCCTTATGCTTTCAGGTCGCTGTTTTCCGGATCGTATGGCGAGTCGACCAGCACCGTCGCCGCTTTCTTCTCGCCGAGGATTTCAATCTGCAGCCTGGTGCCGACGGCTGCATGGGGCGACTTCACATAGCCGATGGCAAGGCTCTTTTTCAGGACGTGTCCGTAGTAGCCTGAAGTCGCGCGGCCGACCATCGCGCCCCGCCCGTCGAACAGCGGTTCGTTGCCGAGCGGATCGGCGTCGGCAACACCATGGACCTCGAGCGTCACGAAGCGGTTCGGCACGCCGGCGGCGAGCTGCTTCTGCAGCGCCTCCTTGCCGATGAATTCGCCCTTGGAGACACGCACGAAACGATCGAGGCCGGCCTCCAAGGGTGTGTAATCGGGGGTCAGATCACTGCCCCACATGCGATAAGACTTTTCCAGGCGCAGCGATTCCATCGCGCGCATGCCGGCCATGCCGATGCCGCAGTCTTTTCCTGCCTCAAATAACGAGTCGAACAGGTGATGCGCATACTCGATCGGGAAATGCAGCTCCCAGCCGAGCGCACCCACAAAGTTCACGCGCAGCAGGTAGACGTCCGTGGCGAGCCCGACCTCGCCCACCTGCGCTGTCAGCCAGGGGAATGCGGTGTTATCGAGCGGCAGGTCGGTCAATTTCGCCAGCACTTCGCGTGAGCGTGGCCCGGCAAGCACATAGCAGCCGCGAACGGTCGTGATGTTGCGCAACCCGACCGACCCGTCCGCCGGCAGCATCTTGTGCAGGTAATCGGTGTCATAGCGCTCGGCGGCGCCGGCACTGACCACATAATAATGCTGCTCCGCGAGTTTCGTGATCGTGAACTCGGAGCGAATGCCGCCGCGGCGCGTGAGCGCGTGGCACAGCGCCATGCGCCCGACCTTGGCTGGGACTTTGTTGGCCACCAGCCCGTCGAGCCAGGCTTCGGCACCCGGGCCAGAGACCTCGTGCTTGGTAAACGGCGTCAGGTCGATGACGCCGACGGCGCTGCGCAGCCGACGGCATTCGTTGCCGACATGCTCGAAATAGTTCGTGCGGCGAAAACTCCATTGATCCCTTGGCTCTACGCCTGCTGGCGCGAACCAGTTGGCGCGCTCCCAGCCGTAGCGCTGGCCGAAGACGCCGCCCATATGTTTCAGCTTGTCGTAGACGGGGCTCGTCTTGGCAGGCCTGGCATCCGGCCGCTCCTCGTCCGGGAAGTGGATGGTGAAAACGCTGCGGTACGTCTCCTCATTCTTCTGCACCACGTAGCGCTTGCTGGTGTAAGGCCCGAAGCGGCGCGGATCGACCGCCAGCATGTCGATACCCGGCTCGCCGTCCACGATCCATTCGGCCAACTGCCAGCCGGCGCCGCCGGCCGCCGTGATGCCGAAGCTGTGGCCTTCGTTGATCCACAGATTGCGGAGCCCCCAGGCGGGGCCGACCATCGGACTGCCGTCGGGTGTATAGGAAATCGGCCCGTTGACGACGTCCTTGATGCCGCAATTCGCGAGCGCCGGCACGCGTCTTTGCGCGGCCTCGACATGCGGGAGCAGCCGCTCGATATCGCCTTCGAACAGGCTCTTGCTGAACCACTCCGGCACGCCGTCGGCGAAGCGCGCAGGTGCGCCGGCTTCATACGGCCCGAGAATCCAGCCCAGGCGCTCTTCGCGCAGGTAATAGGACTTGTCCGATTCGCGCAGCACCGCGAGCTCGCGCCCGCCGGCCTGGCGGTAGGTTTTCAGCTCCGGTGATTCGTCGTAAACGATGTACTGATGCTCGACCGGAATGGCAGGCAAATGGAGCCCGAACATCTGCCCGGTCTGGCGCGCGTGATTGCCGGTGGCGCAGACAACGTGCTCGGCAACGATATCGCCCTTGTTGGTACGAACCAGCCACTCGCCCGATGGCCTGCGCGACGCCGCCGTGACCTCGGTCTGCTCATAGATCTCAGCACCACGGGCACGCGCGCCCTTGCGCAACGCCATCGTGAGATCGGCGGGAGCAATGTGCCCGTCGTCGGGATGGTAGAGGGCGCCGATGATCGCAGGCACGTCCGCACTGCCGCCGAGATCGACCAGCGGCCACAGCTCCTTGACCTCGCGCGGCCCGATCACCTGGAATGGCACGCCGATCGTGTTCGCGGTGCCGCAGTACTTCTGGTATTCGTCCATGCGCTCCCGGCAGGTCGCGAGGCGCAGGTTGCCGGTTACATGAAAGCTCACATCCTGCCCGGTTTCCGCCTGCAGGCGCTTGTACAGGTCGACCGAGTACTTGTGCAGCTGGCCGACGGTATAGCTCATGTTAAAGAGCGGCAGCAGGCCTGCGGCATGCCAGGTCGAACCGGAGGTCAGCTCCGCGCGTTCGACCAGCACCACGTCCGACCAGCCTTTCTTCGCCAGGTGATAGAGGGTGCTGACGCCGACGATACCGCCGCCGATTACAACCACCCGCGCATGGGTCTTCATTTGCAGCCACTCCCGGATTCCGCAACCCGCAGTTTAGCTGCTGGCGCGCTAGACGTTCGAGTCGGGGAACGAAGCCTTGCGTCGATTGACGAAATCGAGCAGTGCTTCGTCAACGGCCGGATCCAGCTCCGGCGCGACGTACTCCTCCAGTTGTTTCTTCCACAGCAGGTTTGCGCGCTTGGTCATGTCGCTGCCGCCTTCAGCCTCCCATTGCTCGAAGCTGTTGTTGTCAGCGAGCGGCGACCGATAAAAAGCGGTCTCGAAGTTCGCCAGCGTGTGCGCACAACCGAGGAAGTGCTTGCCGGGCCCGACCTCGCGGATGGCGTCCATGGCCTGGCCGTTATCCGACAGGTCCACGCCCTGCAGCAGGGTGTGCATCATGCCCGCCTGGTCCGCATCCATGACGAACTTTTCGTAACCCATCGCGAGCCCGCCCTCGAGCCAGCCCGCTACGTGCAGCACGAAGTTCACGCCCGCCAGGCAGGTCGGCAGCAGGGTCTGCGCCGATTCGAAGGCCGCCTGCGCATCGGGGATCTTGGATGCGCACAGGCTGCCGCCGGACCGGAACGGCACGCCAAGCCTGCGCGCGATGGCGGCCATGACGTACAGGACCAATGCAGGCTCCGGCGTTCCAAAGGTCGGTGCGCCGGACTGCATCGACAGCGATGACGCAAAGCTGCCGAATACCATCGGCGCGCCCGGGTTCAGCAGCTGGATGAACGCCATGCCGGCGAGCGCCTCGGCGAGTGTCTGCGTCGCCGTGCCAGCCACGGTGACCGGCGACATGGCGCCTGCCAGTATGAACGGCGTCACGATGCAGGCCTGATTCGCGCGTGCATATACCTTCAGCGCACCCAGCATCGTGGCGTCGTAGGTCATCGGTGAATTGACGTTGATCAGACTGACGATCACGGTTTTCGGTTTTCCGGTGACCGGGTCGATGTAGTTGTCGCCGAACAGGATCTTCGCCATCTCCACCGTATCCCGGGCGCGGTCGGGATGCGTCACTGAGCCCATGAAGGCTTTGTCGCTGTACTTGATGTGGCTGTACACCATGTCCAGGTGGCGCTTGTTGACCGGCAGGTCCACCGGCTCGCAGATCGTTCCGCCGGAATGGTGCAGGGAGTGCGACAGGTACGCGAGCTTCACGAAATTTCGGAAGTCCTCGATTCGCGCATAGCGGCGGCCTTCGTCGAGGCTGCGGATAAAGGGCGAGCCATAGGCGGGTGCGAACACGGTGTTCTTGCCGCCGATCAGCACATTGCGCGCCGGGTTGCGGGCCTGCTGCACGAATTCGCGCGGCGCAGTCGCCTGGATCAGCTTGCGGCACATGCCCCGTGGCATGCGCACTCTTTCGCCTTGCACGTCCGCGCCGGCCGCTTTCCATATCGACAGGGCCTCGGGGTCTTCGCGAAATTCGATGCCGATTTCCTGAAGTATCGTGTCGGCATTGTTTTCGATTGTGACCAGCCCTTCTTCGCTGAGCACTTCGTAGTACGGAATCTTGCGAGTGATGTACGGAGTCCAGATGCCGGCGTGCGCGGCGCGCGCCGCCCGCTTGGTATCGCGGGCCCTGGGCCGCCGGCCTTGAGCAGGCTGCGACTGTTGCTCATCCATCATCACTCTCCTGCCACTGCCGGGCCGGGCGTATATTGATCGATATGGTGACCGAGAATGCAGGGCAGTGACCAGTTTGCCCCATCCTCCGGCTCTTGTGCGCCGTGATGTCTAGATCCGCTGGTGCGCTGCCCCGGCGGAGTCGGCGCCTTCTTCCGATGGGGCTCGCGCTGGTGCTGGCTGGCGCCTTGCTGGCACATTTCGTACAGACGACCGGCGGCATCCGCGTCATGGATGTCCGCTTCGCGGGTTCGGATGGGTCGCCGATGAGCGCGCTGCTCTACGTCCCTCCGGGAGCCACCGCCAAGACCCCCGCCCCCGGCATCTTGGCCGTGCATGGGTACATCAACTCGCGGGAGACCCAGAGCGGCTTTGCGATCGAGTTCGCCCGGCGCGGCTATGTCGTGCTCGCCCTGGATCAGAGGGGCCACGGCTACAGTGCGCCGCCCGCATTTGCCAGCGGCTACGGCGGGCCGGACGGCCTCGCCTATCTTCGCAGCATGGCCTTCGTCGACCGGAACAACATCGGCCTCGAGGGACACAGCATGGGTGGATGGGCCGTGCTGGCCGCCGCGGCGACCTTCCCGGACGACTACAAGGCCATGGTCCTCGAGGGCTCCAGCACCGGCGCGCCCTTTGCCCCCGAGGGCACGCCGAACTTCCCGCGCAACGTCGCAGTCGTGTTCAGCCAGTTCGACGAATTCTCGGAGCTCATGTGGGGCGTGCCGTCAGCACGAAAGATCGCGGAAAGCCCGAAGCTTTGGGCACTCTTCGGCGCGAACGCTCCCGTCGAAGCAGGCGAAATATACGGTTCCGCCGAAGACGGCACTGCGCGCATTCTCCGCACGCCCGCCGTCACGCATCCGATGGATCACCTCTCGGCGGAAGCCATCGGCTACGGCATCGAGTGGTTTCAGCGGACGCTCACCGGCGGCAAGCCCTTGCCCGTGGACGATCAGATCTGGATCTGGAAGGAGATCGGCACGCTGGTCGCATTCATCGGCTTCGTCGCGCTGCTGCTCGGGACCTTCGACAGCCTGCTCATGCTGCCCTGGTTCGCACCCCTGGCAGCATTGTCAGCGATGGCCGGTACGGGTCGCGATGGCCGCTGGTGGATATCGCTCGTGCTCGGTGCCGTGCTCCCGGCGGTGACATTGCTGCCGTTCTTTCAGCTCGGCGAGCTGTTCGCGCCGGCCACTCGTCTGTTTCCGCAGACCCTGACCAATCAGATCGCCGCGTGGGCGGTGCTGAACGGCCTGATCGTGTTCGCACTGTCCCTTCTTCCGGACGGAGCCCGGCAGCGCTTCAACGTGGATGTCCGGCGATCAATCGCGATCGCCATATTGACCGTCGCCATCGGTTATGCGGCGCTCGCCATGTGTGATTTCCTGTTCACGGTGGATTTCCGCTTCTGGGTGCTGGCGCTGAAGCTCATGAGCCGGCCGCAGTGGCTGGCTTTCATGGCATATCTTGCCCCATTTACCCTTTATTTCGTTCTGGCGCTACGCGGACTGCATGGGGCCATCACGCGCGCAACGGTGAGTTCCGGCGCCCAGTATCTGATCAACGTGGCCGCGCTGGCAGGCGGTTTCGCTGTGTTCCTGGCCATTCAATACGGCCTGTTGTTCACCACCGGCAGCCTGCAAACGTTTTTCAGAAGCGACGTCTTGCGAACCATCATCGCCATCCAGTTCGTTCCGCTTATGAGCATCGTGGCGATCATCGCGACCTTCACTTATCGGCGCACGAACAGTTATCTGCCGGGTGCGTTCATCTGCGCCTTGTTGGTCACCTGGTATGTCGTTGCTGGCCAGGCGACGCACGTAGCCTGATGATCACGAACGGCCGGATGGTGTACTTGTCAGACCGAAGAGCCCGCAAGCCATTCGCAACCGTGGTTGCTCTGTGCGTGCCGTCATACTTCGCCTTTCTTATCACGATCGGTGCCAACTTCCTGGATGGTCGCATAGGGGCTCTGGATGGGCACTGGTTCCTCTATCCAATCAGGTGGCTCGTACTTCTGCTGTATTTCGGCGGTACCCTTGGTGTGTATTTGCTTGCACCGATCGCCGCCATGGTCATTTATCTGGGGATCTGGAAGGGCGCGGCGAATTCCCGTCTTGCAGGCATCGCCGCCATGTTGCTGATCGGCGCGGTATCCGCTGCATGGTATGTTATCGCGCATGAAAGGTGGGGCTAGGGCGCCGGATCATTCATTCCAGCGGACCGCCTTCGGCGGCCACTGAATTCGAATATAAGGCAATTCGTTTAGAGCTGGAGGCCGTTTGCAGTATGTGAAACTCACCGCAGTCCAGCGCGACGAGCTGATGCGGTCGCTCGGCGCCATGCCCGTCTTTCTGCGTGACGCCTTCGCCGCGCTGAGCGTTGAGGAAGCACGCCTCCCCGGCCCTGATGGGGCGTTCTCACCCGTCGAACAGGTTTGGCACCTGGCCGACCTGGAACGCGAAGGGTTTGGGCAACGCATCAGGCGCTTGCAGACCGAAACCAATCCCGTCCTGCCTGACTTCGACGGGGCAGCGGTCGCCAGGAAACGTGACTACAAGTCCCTCGCTCTCTCCGCAGGGCTCGCTGCCTTCGAAGCTTCGCGCCACGCCAACATTTCCCTGCTTCAGTCTTTGCCTCCGGATGCCTGGTCGCACAGCGGCACGCAGGAAGGCCTCGGCCCGGTCTCGCTTTGCGATATGCCGGCAATCATCCAGCAACATGATCAAGCCCACGTCACGGAAATCCATGAGTGGCAACGTGCCGTTGGTCGCACCACGACGGAATCGGGGGCCCACGGGGCGTAGAGGCCGCTGCCCATGCGGGCACAACCGCTACGAGATCCAGGCGATCAGTGCATCTAGCGGGTCGTCTCCGATCGATGGCCGCTGTCAGCCACGTGCCGATAGTTGAAGGCAAACGGAAACACGATTCCCAGCGCCAGCGCATATCCGGCAAACGTCAGCCAGATACTCTGCCAGTGCTTGACGCCGTCCACCGTGAAGTGATCCACGACCATTCCCGCCGCCATGCTGCCCAAGAACGCGCCGAGGCCATTAGTCATCACCATGAACAGTCCCTGCGCGCTGGCCCGGATCGTCGAATCCGCCTCGCGGTCCACAAACAGCGAGCCAGAGATGTTGAAGAAGTCGAAGGCCATGCCGTAGATGATCATGGACAACACCAGCATCCAGAGCCCGGCGCCAGGGTCGCCGACTGCGAACAGGCCGAAGCGGAAGACCCAGGCAATGATGCTGGTCAGCATCACGATCTTGATTCCGAAGCGCTGCAGGAAAAACGGGATCGTCAGGATGAACAGCGTCTCCGAGATCTGTGAGATGGAGATCAGGATGTTCGGATGCTTTACGCCGAACGAATCCGGGTACGTGGTCCCGAAATCGGCGAGGAATGCACCGCCAAAGGCATTGGTGATCTGCAGCGCCGCCCCCAGCATCATCGCGAAGATGAAGAACACCAGCATCTGCCTGCGTTTGAACAGAACAAATGCATCCAGCCCGAGCGCCGAAACGATGCTCCTCTTCGCCACGTCGCGAGCCGGCGGGCATGGGGGCATCGTGAATCCATAGACACCGAGGAAGAGCGCCGCCCCCGCGCTGATGTACAGCTGCAGTTCGCTCCTGGTCCAGCCTGCGAAGTCAACCATCCACATTGCCGCGATGAACCCGACCGTGCCCCACACGCGGATTGGCGGAAAACTCCGGATGACGTTGAAGCCCTTCTGTTCCAGCACCTTGTAGGACACGGTGTTGTTGAGCGCGATGGTCGGCATGTAGACCATCGCGTTCAGCAGCATGATCACGTACAGCGTCTCGAAATCCCTGACCGTCGAGGCCCACAGCAGCAGGCCCGCGCCGACCAGGTGGCAGATGCCGAATACGCGTTCCGCATTCAGCCAGCGATCCGCGACGATTCCCATCAACCCGGGCATGAAGAGCGAAGCGACGCCCATCGTCGCGTAGACGCTGCCGACCTGGCCGCCCGTGAAACCGAGCGTGACGATCATGTAGGCGCCGAGCGAAATGAGCCACGAGCCCCACACGAAGAACTGCATGAAGTTCATCACGATGAGCCGGAGTTGGATGCTCATGGCAGGGTGATTCTTCTTTTGACGGGCCGGCGTTGAGAGGCAAAACTAGCAGAAATCGGGTGTCACGAGGAGAAATGGCCAATGAAGATCGAGATGCCGAGCCGTGCCAGGCGATCCTACACGCAGCGCCTCATCGCCCCGCCCGCAAACGTATTCCCGTTGTTGTGCCCGGTCCGTGAGGCGGACTGGATCGAGGGCTGGAATCCGCAGGTGGTCTTCAGCGAATCGGGGTTCGCGGAACCGGACTGCGTATTCCTGACGGATGCCGATCCGGGTCATGCGATCTGGTACATCACGAGGCACGAGCCCGGCAACGGCTTCGTGGAAATGATCAAGATCACGCCGGCCGTCACGGCCTGCAGGCTCACGATACAATTGCGCAAGTCCGCGACTGGAACAGACGCGGCCATCACTTACTCCCATACCAGCCTGGGGCCCGCGGGCGATGCATTCGTCGCGTCATTCACCGAAGAGCATTACCAGCAATTCATGCGGGAGTGGGAGACGCGGATCAATCATTACCTGACCTACGGCACGGCCCTGAGAACGGCCTGAGAATCAGTCTCTTGGTTTCAGCTGGCCTGGCTTGAAGAGCGCGTTCCCGATCCAGCTCACGACGCTCACGATGATCGCTGTCCAGAATGCGGCCCAGAAACCCCGCACGCTCATGCCTGGCAGGAAAGCCGCGACCAGGCCCACCATCGCGGCATTCACCACCAGCAGGAAGAAGCCGAGCGTGATGAGTGTCAGCGGCAGCGTCAGCAGGATGGCCAGCGGCCGCACGATAGCATTGACAATGCCGAGCAGCACGGCGGCCAATATCAGGGTGACGGGGCTGTTGACCGAAATCCCGTCGACCCATTCGGTTGCGAGCCACAAGGCCAGGGCGGCAATAACAGCGCGCAGGATGAATGACGTCACGGCGTCAGCGTACGCGACGACCGTGCCTGATGACAATGTCCACGAATTGAAGGAGATTCGGGTTCCGCAGCAGGTCGCCGCGCACAGCGATGACATCTGCAAATTTGCCGGGCGAGAGCGTGCCCGACTCGTGGCCGACACCCATGGCCACGGCAGCATCGTGGGTCGCTGCCTGGATCGCGCGCTCCAGCGGCATGCCGCAGCGGCGCACCCAGAAATCGACCTCCTGCCAGGTCGCGCGCGAGTGCAGGTGACCCGGCGCTCCGGCGTCGGAGCCGAGCAACAGCCGCACCTTCGCCTCATCGAGCTGGCCGAGCTTGGCGCAGGCGCTGCTGGCGCGCATGGCCGGCATTTCATACCAGGTCACGCGATCGGGATTTGCGAGCGACCCTTTGATGTCGGCCGCAATCAGCGGCGGCAATTCCGCCGTCGCGCGCGGATCGTCGAGCGGCTCCCTGTTTTCGCGCAGCGCTTCGAAGTTCAGCACCGCGGAGATCGCCGGGCTCCAGGACAGCGGCCGCGTTGCGGTATCGAGCAGACGCTGGTGCAGCGCAAGTACCACGCTGTCAGGAAACTGAGTGGTACCCATGCCGGTGCCGAGGAATCCGTCGAACTTGAGCGTGATACCACGTTCAACGTCCTCCGGGTGATCCGCATAGGCGTGCACCTGGATCCCGCGGGCACGTGCTTCATTGACGGCCGCGGAAAGCTCCTCGGCCGTCCAGAGATTTACCTCGGCGAGCAACAGATAATCCACGTCGGCCGCGGCAAGACGCGCGACTTTCGCCCGCGCATCTTCGGCACCGTTGACCGCCCACTGCCATTCTTCCTCGCCAGGCGGCACCAGCTTGCGCAGCACCGGCCCGGAGACGTAGAGCGTCGGCCCGTTGATCAGCTGCTCCTTCACGCGGGCACGGACATTGATTGCGGCTTCGAGCGGTGCTGCGGTATCGCGGGCGCTCGTGACCCCCGCCTGCAGGAGCTGCCGGGCGGCGATCGGCATGATGACCCGTTCGGCGAGCGGTCCGTAGGTTTCATTCCAGCGCGCCAGGTCGCCATGGCCCAGGCGCATCAGATTGACCTGCATGTCCCAGAGACCCGGCAGCACCGTCATGCCTTCGGTGGAAATGACTTCGGCACCTTCCGGGACGGCGACCAGATCGCCGCTGCCCACCGCCAGGATCCGGTCGTTCTCGATGACGACCACGCCATTGGCGATCGGCGGATTACCGTAGCCGTCGATGACCGTGCCGCCCGAGAGCACGATGGTCGTCGCCTGCGCCATCGCGGCCAAGCAGCAGGCGGCCAGTGCGACAAGCGTGCGTTTCATGCGGATGGGTCCTTGATCTCCCCCTTGCGCAACCGTGTCTGCAGCAGCGTGAAGGCGAGCGCCCAGCCCGTCCTCAGCTGCTTAAGCACCGGCAACCAGTCGGCGCCTGACGGAATTCCGGAGCCCAGAACACGCAGCATCCGCAGTCCCTTGTGTTCGTCGATGAGCAGGTCCTCCACCAGCGCGCCCTCGGCGAGCGGCGGCCATTGGGGGCTTGGCTCGAAAAGCAGTTGCAGCCGCGTACCCGGGTCAAAACGCTCGATGAATGCCTCGCGCCGTCCGAGCAGCCGTGAGACGGCAAAATGGCGGCCGCCAACGCGCGGTTCCACCACCGCCTGATCGCCGTACCAGAGCGCGAGCGCCTCAGGCTCGGTCAGCGCCCGCCACAAGGCCTTGACGCTGGCCTTTGTTTCAAAGCCCTGCATGTAGCCTTTGGTCAGCGATCGCATCCAGCACCCATCATTCCGTTGCCATGGCTTCGGCGGCATTGCGGCGGCGCAATTCCTTGTCGCGCTGCATCCGGAGATCCGCCGCTTCAATGATGTCCTCATGCCGCTTTCCGTCGCGCGGATAGCTCGCTGCGCCAACGCTGACGGTCATGCGCTGCAGGCGTTCTCCGACCGGAAACAGGCTCTTGTAAACATTGTTGCGTACGCGTTGCGCAATGGTTTCGGCGACTTCCGGCGTCGCTTCCGGAAGGAACAGTACGAATTCGTCGCCGCCGTAGCGGGCGGCAATGTCGCTGCTGCGAATCGCCCGCTGGATTGCGGCTGCGACCGTCGTAATCGCGCGATTGCCGGCTTGATGCCCGTGCCGATCGTTGAGTGGCTTGAGCTGGTCCATGTCCACGATCAGGACCCCGTAGCCGCCACGCGAGTTGCGCACGCGCAATTCGTGCTCTCGCTGCAGCAGAGCGCGGAATGCGCGCAGATTCAGCATTCCGGTCAGCGCATCCCGCTCGGCCATTTCCTCGATACGCCGCCGTGCGGTGATGACCGAACTGGTAAGTATCTGCGTCAGGTATGCGACCAACGCATAGGGGCCGAGTTCACCGAAAAGCCTGGCCAGCAATTCGGGCGTCTTCGGCAAATGGCCATCGCCGATGATCACGGAAAGGTAGGCGAGCACGACACCCAGGAATACGATCGCCGCACCGCGTCCGCCCAGCGTCATCGCCGCCACCACGATCGGCAACAGATACAGGTTCAGCAACGGGCTCTGCGCGCCGCCGGTCTGGATGGCAGCGACCGTAATGAAGGCAACCATCGCGGCAGCCGAGAGCGCGATGCGCTCGGCCGTGCCGCGAACCGGGAATCCCCGCCAGCGGAGCGCCAGCACGAAGGCCGTGAACAACGCGATCGCCAGGTACAGGACGCGCGGCGAGGATGGCCTGGCGAATGGCACCATCGCATACAGCCCGACGGCCAGGAGCACGAGCCAGTCCACCCGCATCAGGCTCCTGCGCATGCTCGTGTGCATGCCGGGCTGCCCATCGTCACCGCGCGCAGCGGCATCCGGCCCGGCGGCAACTGGTTTTTGCGGAGCGCTCACCATCAGCCTGCTCCGCTGCGCTGCAATCGTGACTCGATCTGCCGGCGCGCGCCGTTTCCCTGCAACTGCGCCACGAGCTCGAGCGCAAAGTCGAGTGCCGTGCCGGGTCCGCGCGAAGTGATGACGCGGCCATCCACGACAACAGGATCATCGACGACGGTCACGCCCGCGGCGTGATCGAGAAACCCGGGGAAGGCCGTTGCGCGGCGTCCTTCGAGCACGCCGGCCGCTGCGAGCACCATCGGCGCTGCACAGATCGCGGCGACATGCCTGCCGCTGTCATGCAGCCGGCGGATGATGCCGCGGATGCGCGCATCGTCCTTCAGATTTGCGGCACCCGGCATTCCGCCCGGAAGCGCAACCAGGTCAAATTCCTGCCCGGATACGGCATCCATGGTCGCATCGGCCGTGAGCGCGATGCCGTGCGCTCCGGTCACCGGATTCCTCCCAAGCGCCGCAACCACGACCTCGATGCCCGCGCGGCGCAGCATGTCGATGATCGTGACTGCTTCGAGCTCCTCGAATCCTTCTGCCAGCGGCACGAGCACACGCTTCATGCCTGCTTACTCGCGCACCGGTGAACGCGTCGCGATCAGCGCCGGGCGTCTTTCCTTCAGCCATGCGATCGCCGCGCGCACGTCAGGGTCTTCAGCCGTTGGCCGCGAATACCGGCCGCTCGGCGTCGGCACTTCCGGGAGCGGAACATCGGGTTCGATGCCGCGCTCATTTATCGAGATGCCGGCGGGCGTGAAGTAATGCGAAGTCGTCAGTTTGAGTGCCTGGCCGCCGGTCAGCGGCAGCACGGTCTGAACGGAGCCCTTGCCGAATGTCTTTCGCCCCAGCAGCTCGGCCCGTCCATTGTCGTGCAATGCGCTCGCGACGATTTCCGCCGCCGATGCCGACCCTTCATTGACCAACACCGCGATGCCTGCGCCATGCGCAAGATCCCCGGCATCTGCCTCCATGCGGAAGTTCGCTTCCGGAGTGCGGCCCTCAGCCGTGACGATGACACCGCGTTCCAGGAATGCATCGGATACCTCGACGGCTGCATCCAGTACGCCGCCGGGGTTGTTGCGCAGATCGAGCACAATGCCCCGCAGCTGGCCACCGGCTTCTGCCTGCAGCGCGCCGAGCGCCTGACCGGTGTCCGGCCCGGTCGTTTCGCTGAATTGCGAAATGCGCATGTAGCCATAACCCGGTTCCAGCATCTCATAACGGACGGAGTGAACCGAGACGGCCGCACGCTCGATCGCGAATTCGATCGGCGCAGCGGCCGACTGCCGGCCGACGCTGAGATGAACGACCGTGCCGGGTTTGCCCCGGATTCGCGCGATGGAATCGGTGAGCGCGGCACCTTCGACAGCGTGCCCATCAACCGCAATGATCCTGTCGCCGGCGCGGATGCCGGCGCGGGCCGCGGGAGACGCGTCGATCGGTGATATCACGATGATGGCGCCGTCCTCCAGCGTCACTTCGATGCCGATACCCGAGTAATTGCCGGCGGTCGCGATCTTGAGTTCCTCGAACTCGCCTGCGTCCATGAACGCGGAATGCGGGTCAAGCTCTCCGACCATGCCGCGGATAGCGTTCGACATGAGCTTGTGGTCATCGGTGCGTTCGACATAGTCCGCCTGGATGCGATCGAGCACTTCGGCGAGCAGCCTGGCATCCTTCGGCGGCAGGTCGGTTGCCGGAGACCCGCGAGCCGCGAGCCAGAAGCACGCGCCTGCCAGCGCAATACCGAGGACTCCGCCGGCAAGGCCGGCCAGTAACGCGCGCTCACGGCTTTGCATGGACCGCATGGTACCCGCGATCAGCCCTCTTGCGCTGCCAGCTCCTCGTACAGCTCGAGGTCTGCAAGCACGTCGGTCAGCGGGGTCGGTCGACCCATCGCGAAACCCTGGCCAAAATCCACGCCGAGGCTGGTCATCAGTGTGCGCAGACCGTCTGTTTCAACATACTCCGCCACGGTTTCCATTCCCATCGTGTGCCCCAGCTGGGCGATTGCCCGGACCATCGATTCGGTCCGCCCGTTGGTGCCGGCATCGCGCACGAAACTGCCGTCAATCTTCAGTATCGAGACCGGCAGCGCCCTGAGGTAGGCAAGGGAGCTCAGGCCGGTCCCGAAATCATCGAGTGCGAAGACGCAGCCCAGCGCGCGCAGGCGTTGCATCAGCAAATCGGCGCGCGCCAGATTTGACACGGCCGAGGTTTCCGTCAACTCGAAGCACAACAACTCCGCCGGAAAACCGCTCTTCTTGACGCTGTCCTCCAGAAACTCCAGAAACTCCGCCGAAGCCACCGACGCGCCGGAAATATTGATCGAGAACCGCATGCCACAGCGGCGCAGCGCCTCCGCGTGCTTGCCGAGGGTTGTGAGCGCATAGGTGACGACCCAGCGGTCGATCGCCGGCAACATCTGGTAGCGCTCGGCAGCCGAGAGAAACTTGTCCGGCGGCAGGATTTCCCCGGTTTCCGACAGCATGCGCAGCAGCAATTCGAATCGCGGCGCGACGCGTTTCGAACCCAGCGAAATCACCGGCTGCGCGTAGAGCAGGAAACGATCCGCCTCCAGCGCTTCATGCAGGCGTTGCACGATGACCACGTCGGAGTGGCGGCGCATGATGCTTTCATCGGCGTCCTGGAAGATCTCGACGCGATCGCGGCCGCGATCCTTGGCGGCCTTGCATGCAAGCTCCGCCTTCGCCATCCCATGCGCGAGCGCATTCTGGCTCTCGGGAAGTTCCGCGACGCCGATGCTTATCGATACCTGCACGGTCCCATCGCCGCGCGTGTGGGTCTGTTCGGAGCATTGGCGGCGCAGCATCTCGGCAATCTGCTGCGCAAACTCAAGCTTGCAGTCGGGCACGAACACGGCGAACCGGTCGCCGGCAATTCTTGCGGCGAGCGCTCCGGGACGTGGCTTCTTGCGGAGCACGTCGGCGATCTTGCAGATCAGCTCATCGCCGACGTGCATGCCGAAGTTGTCGTTGACGACGTGCATGTTGTCTGCATCGATATAAAGGACGCAATCCGCCGCTTTTTCGTAGCGCCCGCCGATATTGGCGCGCACCTGCGCTTCAAAGGCGGAGCGCGTCAGCAGCGCCGTCATGGCATCGAAGTTGGCCTGCAGGATGGCCGTGGTCTTGCGCGACAGCAGCTCCACGAGACGCTCGGTCCGCGGTTCAAAGTCCGGGCCTTCCACGGCACGAAACAGGACGAGGAAGCCGACCACGCGGCCTGAAACATGGCGCACGGGTGTGGACAGGATCTTCAATGGCGGCAATTCAATCGGTCGCGGCTTGATCTTGTTGATGACGAGGTTGCAGCGCTTCAACTGGGCCCAGTTCAGCAGGTGCCGGTGAATCTTCGTCAGCTGCTCGACCTGGGGCTTTTCGCCGGCGGGCGCCTTGCACACCGCAATACCGCGTTCCGGCACGACCAGGGCGCCCAGCACGCAGCCCAGATGATCCACGCAGGTCTGGACCAGCATGCCTATTTCGTCGCCCTGCAGCGGACTGTCCGGATCGTCAGGCGCCATACGCAGCAACATCTCGAGATCCGCGTCGCGCGCTTCAAGATCACGCGTCAGCAGGTCGACGCTGTCGCGTGCTTCAAGTTCCCGCTGCAGGCACTCGAGCGCCGGCTGCACCAGCTGGTGAACGAAGGAATAAGGCCGGTTCTCGCCATCGCGGGTCAACAGCGTTGCGATGGCAATCACGCTGCCCTCGCTGTTTCGCAGCCGGAACACATAGGCGGGCGCGCCTTCATATTCCTCGCTGAAGCCATCGATGCGGGCCGTGGTCTCCGGTACGGTCTTGGTCAGCGCCAGCTGCACCAGTGGCAGCGGGTCCGGACCCTCGTAATCGTCCGCGCCCCACATGCGCTTCCCGCTGGCGTCATAGATGCCGACACCCAGGGCGCGCGGCATCAGCATCCGAAGCAGATGCCCATACGGCTCCAGGCTTGGCTTCACGCTCGACGGGTGTACTGGCAAATCGAGGGCATTCAATGCCACAGGCGCAACCCCTGTCCGGCGCATTGCCGGGCTGTAGCGCAGGGTCGCCGATAGGGGTCCGGGCCGTCTTTGACGTAATCCGCAGTTTGTCCCTGTCTTACGCGGTTCTCAGGGTGCTGGCCGCCGGAACCATGGGACCGGGTCGACCGGGGTCGCCCCACGGCGGATTTCCAGGTAGAGCCCGGGTTGGCTGCGCCCGCCGCTATCGCCCACGGTGGCAACCACCTCGCCACCCTCCACGCGATCCCCGACCGCCTTGAAGAGCTGCTCGTTATGGGCGTAAAGGCTCATGTAACCGCCATGGTCGATGATCAAGAGGAGCCCCATCCCGGGCAGCCAGTCGGCGTAAGCGACCCGCCCCTCGTACAGCGCCCGAATCTCCGCGCCGCGGCCCGCCTCGATCAGCACGCCGTTCCATTTCAGTCCGCCGCCGCGTGGCTGGCCAAAGCGTGCGACAAGCCGCCCTGCCGACGGCCAGGCGAGCTTGCCGCGCAGCTTTTCGAAGGCCTGTCCGGCGCCGGGCGGAAGGTCCCGGAGCGCGCGGCGCAAATCGGCGACCAGTTTTTGCAGTGCCGCCGCTTCGCGCTTGAGCTTTGCGATCGTGTCGCTGTTGTTGCGGATCTTCGAATTGATGGCGCGAATTGCCTTGCTTCGCTCGGCGCGTGCGGAGTCGACCGACGCCAATTCCTGGCGGCTGTCGGTCTCGAGTGCAGCCAGCCGTTCGCGTTCCCCGGTCTCCTGCTGCGCAGCCTGCTCCAGCGCCGCAACCGCCGTTTCAATCCCGGCGATTTTTCCGGCACGCGCGCGGCCGAGATAGGAGTAGTAGACGAGCATGCGCCCGAACGCCGCGGGATCTTCCTGGGACAGCAGCAGCTTGAGCTGCTCCTCGCGTCCACTCATGTACGCGGAGCGCAGCTGGCTGGCGAGCGTGCTGCGTTCTTCGCGCAGGGTCCGCTCGGCGCGCTCGCGCTGTGCCGTCAGCCCGGAAAGTCGGGCGTCACTGGCGGCAAGGCGCTCGCGGACATCCCCGAGCCGGCCGCGCGCCATGCGCACCTTTTCCTCGGCGTCGCGCAACTGCGCCGAGACCGCGTCGCGGCGATCGGTGTCGCGACGGATCGAGCGCTGCAGATCCTCGATGCGCTCGCGGACCTCCTGCAACTGCTTTTCCGGATCCCGCGCAGCCGGCAGCGTGGATGCCGGGAAAAGCAGAATCAGGCAACCAATACCGACAAGTACTTGTTTTATCAGGGTAAAATCCCCACTCCTGGCGGCATCCGGCCGCCTTTTCCGGCGCTGATATAATGCGCGGCCGTTTTTTGCCCTGGGTCACGCGGCCGACCCGTGACCCGCGCCATGGATCGACTGCTCAATTATTTCACCAATCATCCGCTCCTGGCCGGTGGGCTGGTGCTGATGGCGCTCGTCGTCGTCGCCTATGAGATACGCAGAGCCGGGCTCGGCTCGAGTGCAATCCCGCCGACTCAGGCGATACGGATGATGAACGAAGGCGCCGTACTCGTGGATGTGCGCCCGGTCAACCAGTTCAAGGATGGCCACATCTCGGGCGCGCGTAACATACCGGGAGACCAGATTGCTGCCGAGCCCAGGGCGCTCGAAAAATTGAGCGGCAAGACGCTGATCACGTGCTGCGACAATGGCGCAGTCTCCGGCGCCGCGGCGCGAACGCTGACGCGCGCCGGCCTCAAGAATGTCTTCTGCCTGCGCGGGGGCCTCACGGCCTGGCGCCAGGAGAATCTGCCGGTTGTGAAGGGATAGGCGGTCGCAAAGGGCATGAGGCGCAACAAAACTCGTAATGTAATGTGAGGCATCAAGATGGCTGACGAAAACAATCCTCTGACGGGCGGCGAAGGCGATTCCGCGGGCAATGGCCAGGGACCGGCAGTTGCGCTGCAGACGGTCTATATCAAGGACCTGTCGTTCGAATCCCCAAAAGGCCCGTTTCTGCCGGCCCAGGCACAGGACCCGAAGATCGCGCTGAATCTCAACACATCGTCGAACCCGGTCGGCCAGGATGCGCATGAGGTCGTGCTGACCGTGACGCTCGAGGCCAAGAATGGCGAGGTCGCCGTTTATCTCGCCGAGGTCAAGCAGGCCGGCGTGTTCGTCGTGCGCGGATTCAGTCCCGAGGAGACGCGGCGCATTCTGGGCTCGTTCGCGCCTAACATCCTGTTCCCGTACATCCGGCAGACGGTGTCGGACGTCGTGACCAAGGGCGGCTTCCCGCCATTCCTGTTGCCGCATGTCAACTTCGATGCATTATTCGAGCGCTCGTTGCAGGAACGCGCCGCTCGGCAGGCTCAGCAAGGACCGGCGCCCGAACAGACGAATTGAGCAGCCAGATGCCGCCGATCGTGGTGCTCGGCGCCGGCTCCTGGGGCACGGCGCTCGCGATCCAGTTCGCACGCAGCGGCCGGTCGACGGTGTTGTGGGGGCGCGCTGAGGATAACCCGGAGGAGCTTGCTCACGCGCGCCGCAACGAGCGCTACCTGCCGGGAATCGAGTTCCCGCCCGCACTCGTCATAGAACCGGATCTTGCCCGCGCTGTTGCAAGCGGTGATGACCACGTGGTCGTCGTGCCATCGGGTGCATTGCGCGCGGTGCTCCAGCAGCTGCGACCATTGCTCGGACCCTCTTCGCGGGTCGCCTGGGCCAGCAAGGGATTCGAGCTTGCGACCGGCAAGCTGCCGCACCAGGTTGCGCGCGAAGTGCTGGGCCCCAAGGTGCCGCTCGCGGTTCTCTCGGGACCGACATTTGCGCGCGAGGTCGGCCAGGGTCTGCCAACCGCGCTGGCCGTCGCCTCGCCCGATGCCGCGTTCGCGCTCGAGCTCGCGGAAACCCTCACCGTCGACAACTTCCGCGCCTACACGCAATCGGACATCGTCGGCGTCGAGATCGGCGGTGCCGTCAAGAATGTCATCGCAATCGCGGCCGGCGCATCCGACGGCATCGGCTACGGCTCGAACAGCCGCGTGTTCCTGATCACGCGCGGGCTCGCCGAAATGGTCCGGCTCGGTGTCGCGTTCGGCGCGCGGCCGGAGACCTTCATGGGACTCGCGGGACTCGGCGATCTGGTGCTCACCTGCACGGACGACCAGTCGAGAAACCGCCGCTTCGGCCGTGCGGTTGCCTCCGGCAAGCCCATCGACCAGGCGATCGCCGAGATCGGCCAGGTCGTCGAAGGTTATTACGCGGCGAAGGCGGTGTACTCAGTCGCGAAGAGACTGGGCGTCGACATGCCCATTTGCGAACACGTCTATCGCGTGCTCTACGAGGGCATGGCCATACCGGAGGTCGTCGAATCGATGCTCCGGCGCGCCGTCACGACAGAAAACTAGCCTTCGGCGCCTGCGTGCCATGCCCAAAAGTGCGACGGGCATCACAAGCATGCATTTAGTAAACAGCCCTTCAGCGAAATGCGTGATCCGTCGCCGACTGCCATTGCCGCGCGTCGACAATCCATCAATTACCAGCCACATCGGCGGCGGAGGCCTTCTTCGTGCCCAGTAAAGACCGATCAGCGATTCCTTCCGCGCCCAAACGGCGAACCGTCTGGCGCCCTACCGGGAGCCTGTCGCGGCGATTGACACGATTGTTCGCGTTCGTCGCTGCGCCAGCGCTGTTCGTCGCGATAGTGCCGCTCCTGTGGCAGGTCGTCGCCGATGAACGCACGATGCTGCTAAAGCAGGTGGACAAGGCCATCGAGGAAAGCAGAGCCGCTGCGGTCTCGGCGCTCGTCGGTGATTTCAGATACCAGACAAAGGCAGCCGCGACCAAGATCGCGAGAATCGCCGATGCGGCTTCGGTCCAGCTGATAAACAACGACGGCGCGGTGCTCGCCAGGGTCGTCCATGCCGCAGACAGCTCGCAACGGCCTGACCCTGGTATTCCGCGCTGGCAGCAGGTCGCGCTCGACTACTTGCCGGAAATTTCCTTGCCCGACCTGCGGATTTCTCGCGCCTTGGAAATCAACGGCGACCCCGTCGGTTCGGTCGAGGTCGTGGTGTCACCGCGGCCGTTCCTGAATCTGGCGCTCGGGCCGCTGGTTCGAGCTCTGCTCATCATGCTGCCGGTTGCAATCGTTGTGTTCCTGGTCGCCGCCCGGATGCGCAGGCAGATTGCGACTCCGATCGGCCACCTGCTCGAGACCATGGATCAGGTGGCATACACCCAGGATTACTCGATTCGCGCCGAGCCCGGCGGCGCCAATGAGGTGGGTAGTCTGATCATCAGCTTCAACGAGATGATCCAGCAGATCCATTCCCGAAACCTGCGGCTGGCTGAGCACCGCCAGAAGTTGCAGGAGCTCGTCATTGAACGTACCAGGAACTTCGAGCAGGCGGCGCGCGAGGCGGAGAAAGCCAGTCAGGCCAAGGGAGACTTCCTGGCGCGCATGAGCCATGAAATCCGCACGCCGATGAACGGCGTCGTCGGCATGGCCGAACTATTAGAGAACACCGGCCTCGCGGACCAGCAGCAGCACATGGTGCAGACCATGCGTTCTTCCGCCGATGCGCTGCTTGAGATCATCAACGATATCCTCGACTTCTCGAGGATCGAGGCCGGCCAGTTGCAGGTACTGGCAACCGGATTCTCGCCTGTCGAATTGCTGGAGGAAGTCTGCGAATTTCTCGCTCCACAAGCACACGAACGCGACCTGGAGCTGGTTTGTGACATCGCCGCGGCTGTGCCCCAGACATGCAGCGGCGACCCCATCCGCCTGCGCCAGATTGTCGTCAACCTGCTCGGCAACGCCATCAAGTACACCGAGCGGGGGCATGTCATCGTGCGAGTCACCGCAACCGAACTGGCCGAGGCGAGAGTGCAACTGCGCATCGAGGTCGAAGACACCGGCTTTGGGGTTCCCGCAGATCAGCTCGACACCATTTTCGAGCCTTTCACCCAGGGCGACTCGTTCGAGACGCGCAAGCGTGGCGGCACGGGCCTGGGTTTGGCGATCACCCGGGAGTTGGTCACGTTGCTTGGTGGCGAAGTTGGGGCCATCAGCAAGCTCGGCAGCGGCTCGACATTCTGGGTCACGCTGCCGCTTGCGATCCCCAAGGGAACGAAGCAGCCCGTCGAATCCTTCAGCGCGGGCGTAAAAAACGCCCTGATCGTGCAGGACGACGAGTCCGCCGCCAAGGCCGTTGCGGCGTTGCTGGAGGCTGGCGGTACCAACGCATGGATAACGCGATCGGGGCGTCACGCCATTGATCGCATCGCGATCGATAAATTCGATGTGGTCCTGATTGACGAGCTTCTGCCCGACATGACCGGCGCGGAGTTGATCGATCGGATACGGTCTACGCCGGCCTCCGCAGCGGTCCCGCTCGTGTTGATGATGAGCAGCAAGCCGGCCGCCGCCACGGCCATGCTGTTGATCAAGCCATCCAGTGCTCCTGATGCGCGCATGAGCAAGCCGGTTCGCCGGGCCCGACTGCGCGCCGCGATTGATCATGCTCTCGGGCGCGGGGGCTCGGCCGAGCAACCGCCGCCCGAGGCTGCCGAACAGGAAAAGCTCAATCTCCGGGTGCTCCTGGTCGAGGACAGCCAGGTCAACCGCGAAGTAGCTGTCGGCATGCTCGAGTCACTAGGATGCAATGTAGCTTGCGCGCACGACGGCAGTGTCGGTGTCGAACAGGCCCTCTCGTGGGCCTTCGATCTGATCCTCATGGACTGTCAGATGCCACTGATGGACGGCTTTGAGGCTACCCGCCGCATCCGCTCTAAAGAAGCCTCGATCGGTCGCCAACCGATGCCTATCATCGCGCTCACGGCGAACGCCCTGCAGGGCGACCGCGAGCGCTGCCTGAAAGCGGGCATGAACGACTTCATCAGCAAGCCGTTCACCATGAAGAAACTCCGCCAGGTGCTGCAGATGGCGACGGGTTCCGCCACCAGCACGGCTCCTGCGGCGGATCCCGCAGCCGGCGCTGCGCCTGGCAACGTCCGCGGCGACGCAGCACATCATGAAAGCAGCGAGCCCGGGACCGCGAGCGCCCTGCCGGTGGTCGACCTGGCTCACATCGAAGAATTGCGCTCGCTGAAGCGTCCCCAGATTGTTCCGCGGGCTATTGCGCTCTTCCGGACCCAGGCAGCAACGAATCTCGACGAGGTCGACATGGCGTTGAATGCCTTCAATATCGCCGAGGTGGAACGCGCCGCCCATGCGCTGAAGTCCGCCGCCCTCAGCATCGGGGGACGACGCCTTGCTGCAGCAGCCAGCGACTGTGAACAAGCAGCCCGTGGTGGCGATTTCAAGATGGCATGCGACCTGGCGGTGCGATTACGCCCCGAGTTCGCCAGCCTCTGCGAGGCCCTGGGAGAGATCGCCGATGAGGGAGTGCAGGCGGCATGACGCAGCACACGCCTCGTGTCTTGATTGCCGACGATGATGCGGTTGCGCTGCTCGTGGCGCAAGCCGCACTGGAGAGCGCAGGGTTCGAGGTGCTGGGCGCCGAGGATGGCGACGCCGCGGTCGCGCTTTTCGCGGAGCACAATCCCGAGTGCGCGATTCTCGATGTGATGATGCCAAAGATGAACGGCTTCGATGCCTGCCGCGCGATCCGCGCGACACCCGCCGGCGCGAACGTTCCCATTCTTATCATGACCAGTCGCGATGATGTCGACGCGGTCACGCGCGCCTATGATTCCGGCGCCACGGACTTCACCAGCAAGGGCATCAGCAGCCGATTATTGATCGAGCGTGTCCGATTCCTGCTGCGCGAGTACCAGTCAAGGCAGGCGTTGGTCGTCAGCAGGGGCCGACTCCGCATGGTGCAGCAGATGGCCCAGGTCGGACACTGGGAGGTGGACAGCGCCGGGCACACGCTGCATGTTTCCAGCGTGGTCCGCTCACTGCTGCCTGAGCTGGCCGGCGCCAGCAGTCATCTTGGGCAGCTCGCGTCCGCATTGCGTTCCAGGGATGGACGCAAATTGCTCGAGGCATTCCGCAGCTGGCAGAAGTCACGCACACCGTTCCAGCTCGAGGCTGAACTGCGAACGGGGAAAAGCCTGCACATCAATGGGGTCATAACGCCCGGCACCGATGCGCCGGGCACCACGACCCTGACACTGGCTGTTCAGGACATCTCGACATTGCGGCGCGCACAGCAAGAGGTGTACCGCCTGGCAAACTTCGACTCGTTGACCGGCCTGCCAAACCTAGCGCAGTTCCTCGATACCCTTGCCAGTGAGCTCAGGATTCGCAAACCCAGCGAATCGCTCGGGGTCCTCGTCTTCCGGCTGCGCGGTCTCGAGCGCCTGCAGCAGTCCCTGGGCCAGGCTGCCTGTGATGCGGCGCTTGTCAGCACCTCGAGGCTGATCCGCGATGCCATCTCCAACGAGGCAGGAACCGCTTTCGCCCACCTCGGTGGAGGCGAGTTCGCATTTTATCGTACGGGTTGTAATTCCCCGGCCTTGGCTGCCAGCGCCGCGAAGAATGTTGCGCGTGTGTTGGCAGTCCCGGTCACCGGCCAGGGCTGGACGGCAAATTTCCTCGTCAGCACCGGCATAGTCATGTGGCCGTCGGACGGCCAGGACGCGGACATACTGCTGGAAAACGCCCGTACGACTGCAGCGCGCGGCATGTCGGCCGCGGAATCCCGCCACGAATTCTTCGCGTCGGAGGTACAGCAGCGCGCACTACGGCTGATCGACCTCGAGTCGGCGATGCACGGCGCCATGGCGCGTGGTGAAGTGAGCCTCGCCTACCAGCCCCGGTTCGCTTTGGCCAACCCCGCCTTGCGTGGCGTCGAAGCGCTTCTGCGCTGGAAGCATCCCCAACTGGGATCCGTCGCGCCCGCGGAATTCATCCCGATTGCGGAGGAATCCGGGCTCATCATGGCGATCGGATCCTGGGTGCTGCATGAGGCCTGCCGCCAGGCGGCTATCTGGCGCGGCAGGTACGGGCTGCAGCTGACAATTTCCGTCAACGTGTCCGCCTATCAATTGCGGCTGCCGCGGACGCTGGTAGAGGACGTGCTCGCAGCGCTGCGCTGCTCCGGCCTGCCGGCCAACGCCCTTGAGCTGGAGCTGACGGAGTCCATGATGATCAACGCCGCGGGCGAGACGCTTGCGGCGCTGCACGAACTCAGGAGTCTCGGAATATCCATAGCCCTTGACGACTTCGGAACCGGATACTCATCGCTTGGCTATCTGCGCCGGCTACCCGTCGATTGCCTGAAGATTGACAGGTCCTTCGTATCGGACCTGTCCGCCGACGAGGGCGCGGAGCGTGTGCTGCAGGCAATCCTCGGCATTGCAACCGCTCTGCAGCTACGCACGGTCGGCGAAGGCATCGAGACCCCGGCACAGCTCGAGTTCCTTCGCAGGCACGGTTGTCTCGAGGGACAAGGATTCTTGCTCGCAAGACCGCTCGACACCAACTCGCTCGAAGCGCTGCTGGCTGAATCCACGCCAATCGGCGCCACCAGTTCCTCGAACGCCGCCTGACTGTGGCTGGTCCTGCGCTACGACTCGCCGGAAAAACCGAGCTGGCGCCAGGCTTCGTAGAGGACGATCGCCGCGGCGTTTGAGAGATTCAGGCTGCGGTTGCCGGGGATCATTGGTAACCGTATGACCTGCTCAGCCGGGAATAGTGACAGGGCGCTCGCCGGGAGGCCGCTGGTCTCGCGCCCGAACAGGAAAGCATCGCCAGCCTGATACGCCTGCTCATGGTGCCACTTGGTTCCCTGCGTCTCGACCGGGAATACGCGCGTAATTTCGAATTGTTGCAGGCACGCGGCCAGATCCCGATGCTCTCGCACCCGCGCAAGGTCGTGATAGTCGAGCCCGGCGCGTCGCAGCTGGGCATCATCCAGGGAGAATCCGAGCGGCTGCACCAGATGCAGCGTCGCGCCGGTGTTTGCGCACAACCGGATGATGTTGCCGGTATTGGGCGGGATTTCCGGCTCGAACAGGATCAGGTGAAACATGGCGTCCGGCTGCTGATGCGGGCTTCCTCGAACCCCTCCACTATAATCTCGCCGTGACCGCCATCGCTTCCCGCCCGGATCCGTCGCTCGCGCTCGAGTTCTGCGGACTGAAATTCGCCTCGCCGATCGTGCTGCTTTCCGGCTGTGTCGGTTTTGGCGAGGAGTACACGCGCGTCGAGGGGTTTTCGAACCGCGACGCCGGGGCGATCGTGCTAAAGGGTACGACACTGAAACCGCGACTCGGCAATCCGCTGCATCGCGTCACCGAGACACCAATGGGCATGATCAATGCGATCGGCCTGCAGAACCCTGGCGTGGACCACGTCGTGAAGAATATCCTGCCGACGCTCGACTTCAGCGAGACACGATTCATCGCCAACGTCTGCGGCTCGACGATAGACGAGTACGCGGAAGTCACTCGGCGTTTCGACGACTCGCCCATCGACGCGATGGAGATCAACATCTCCTGCCCGAACGTCAAGGAAGGCGGCGTGCAGTTCGGCAATTACCCCGAGATGAGCGCGCGGGTCGTGGCGGCCTGCCGCAAGGTCACGAAGAAGCCGCTGATCACCAAGCTCTCGCCGAACCAGACCGACATCCAGGAAAACGCGCGCCTGTGCATCGAAGCGGGCAGCGACGGGTTCGCGGTCATCAACACGATCTCGGGCATGGCGGTGGACCTGAAGACCCGCCGGCCCGTGATCGGCAATGTGCAGGGCGGCGTATCGGGACCGGCGATCAAGCCGATCGCGCTATTGAAGGTGCGCCAGGTCTATGAAGTTGCCAGGCCACACCGCGTGCCGATCATCGGCCAGGGCGGGATCGAAAGCGCCAATGACGCCCTCGAGTTCCTGATCGCCGGCGCGACCACGGTCGGCGTCGGCACGGGGCTCTTCTACGACCCGCTGCTGTGCCCGAAGATCAACACGGGAATTGCCAGTTACCTGCGGCATGCGGGAATGAAATCAGTCGTCGAGCTGACCGGCTCGCTGGTCGCGGGCACGGCGGGGGACTGCGGCTAGCTCGCGCGTACCACGGAAAAAAAGAGCCCGGCGCAAGGCCGGGCTCCGCAGTGACAAGAATGTCTCGCTTGGCGTCAGGGCCCGCTGACCGCATCCAGCGCAGCCGTCTTTCAGCCCTCGCCAATGCCGAGCTCGCGCAGCTTGCGCGTCAGCGTATTGCGGCCCCAGCCGATCAGCTTCGCCGCTTCCTGTCGGCGCCCCTGAACGCTGGCGAGCGCGACGCGCGCGAGGGTTCGTTCGAATTCCGGTCCCGCCACTTCGAGCAGCGGCGCGCCGCCGGCTGATAGCTGCCGCGTCGCCCAAGCCTCCAGTTCGCGACTCCAGCTGTCGAGCGCGGGCGCCTCCGCGCTTTCACCACCGAGATCGGCCGGAATGTCTTCCATGCGGATCTCGCGCCCGGGCGCGGTGACCGTCAGCCTTCGCGCGGCATTCACGAGCTGGCGCACATTGCCGGGCCAGTCGAAAGCGACCAGGCGGCGCTCCGCATCGCGTGTCAGCGCCTTTGGTTCGACCCCAAGTTCGCGCGCGGCCATCGCGAGGTAATGCGCGAGCAACTCGGGAATGTCACCGCGCCGTTCGCGCAGCGTGGGTATGCGGATGCGAATCACGTTGAGCCGGTGCAGCAGGTCCTCGCGGAACAACCCCTTGCGAACCCGCGCATCGAGATCCTGATGGGTCGCGGCGATTACCCGCACATCCACACGGATTGGCGAATTGCCGCCGACCCGGTAGAACTCGCCCTCGGCGAGCACGCGCAGCAGCCGCGTCTGCAGCGCTGTGGACATGTCGCCGATCTCGTCGAGAAACAGCGTGCCGCCGTCCGCCTGCTCGAAGCGTCCCCGGCGCTGCACGTCCGCTCCAGTAAATGCGCCTTTCTCGTGGCCGAACAGCTCGGACTCCAGCAGCTCCGATGCAATCGCCGAGGTATTGAGCGCGATGAACGGTCCCGCCGCACGCGGGCTGTGGCGATGCAGGGCGCGTGCGACCAGTTCTTTGCCGGTGCCGGATTCGCCCATCACGAGCACCGACAGGCTCGAGCGCGACAGGCGGCCGATCGCGCGGAATACTTCCTGCATTGCCGGCGCATGACCGAGGATGCCCGGGATCGCGACGGGCGCGATCTCCGCGCGCCCCACGACACCCTGGGTCGCTGCGCGGCGCACCAGCGCCACAGCCTCGTCGATGTCGAACGGCTTCGGCAGATATTCAAAGGCGCCGCCCTGGTAAGCCGCCACTGCGCTGTCGAGATCCGAATGAGCCGTCATCACGATGACCGGCAACCGGGGATGATCGCGCCGCACGCTCTCCAGCAGCTTCAGCCCGCCGGTTCCCGGCATGCGGATATCGGTGATCAACACATCCGGCGAGCCATGCGAAAGCGCTGCGAGCGCGCTGTCCGCCTGCTCGAAGGAGCGCGGCACCAGGCCGCCCTGGCGCAATGCGCGCTCCAGCACCCAGCGGATCGACGCATCGTCATCCACCAGCCAGACATCAAGCGGCTTGTTCATGGCTCTCCTCCATCGGCAGCAGCAGCGAGAACACGGTGCGTCCCGGACGGCTGTCGAACTCAATGATTCCGCCGTGGCGCGTCGCGATATCCTGCGCAACGGCAAGGCCCAGTCCCGTGCCGCCCGCGCGCGCCGTCACCAGCGGATAGAAGATCGTCTCGCCCAATTCCGCCGGCACGCCCGGCCCGTTGTCCTCGAATTGCAGTGAGGCAACCACGCGGTGTCGTTCGGCGCCGATGGTCGCGTGCGTCAATGCGCGGCTGCGCATCGTCAGCGCACCACGATCGCCTAGCGCCTGCACGGCGTTTCGCGCCAGGTTCAGCATCGCCTGCACCATCAGATCGCGATCCAGCGAGAGCGGCGGCAGGCTTGGATCGTAGTCGCGCTCTATCACGACGCCGCTCGGTGCCTCGGCGCGCGCCAGCCGGTATACGTGATCGATCAACTCGTGGACGTTGATCGGTTCGCGCCGGATCGCGCGCGCGGGACCGAGCAGGCTGTCCACCAATGCGCAGAGCCGATCGGCTTCACCAATGATGACGCGCGTGTATTCCTTCAACTCTTCATTCGGCAGCTCGCGTTCCAGCAACTGCGCTGCGCCACGCAGTCCGCCGAGCGGATTCTTGATCTCGTGGGCGAGCTGTCGTGCCATTACGCGGCTGCCGCCCTGCTGTGCAAGTAAGGCGGTATCTCGCGTGATGCGGCTCAGACCCGTGGTATCAGTGATTTCCACCAGCACATTGCCTGCGGCAATCGGCGTAAACCTGATGTCCACCTGGTAGTGCGCTTCGCTGCGCGCTGCCGGTGTGAGCTCGAAGCCGCGCATGGCGAGCGGCTCGCCGCTCGCGCGGCTGCGCAGGATCAGCGCCGCGATCTGCGCACCATCGACGAGCAGCGAGGCAAGGCGCCGGCCACGCGCCGCGCCGCTGCCGATTGCCAGCAGGTCACCGGCCGCGGAATTGATATGGCGGACGAGGCCGTCCGTGTCGATGACGAGGATTGCCGTCGCCAGCATGTCGAGCAGTGCGCTGGAGTCGAAGTCAGGGGGGGTCGCCGGGGATTCACGCGCCATGGCGTGACTCCGCGAACAGCGGTGGGCCGGAAATCAGCTCGCCGGCTTGGGCTTCGGTACGGGCTTCGGCGGCGGCGGAGCCTGCGGGCTTTGCGGGCTGTTGATCGAAGGCTGTCGCACGTGAAACGTGACCTGCTGGCTCGAAATCAACGGGGCACCATTCTGATCGAGCACGCTTGCACGCAGGTAATGCATGCCGCGCTCCAGGTTCGAAATCTGGGCTGTCCCATCGTCTGATGCCGGCACGCGCTTGCCATCCACGAAGAAAACCAGCGTGTGATCGGGCGCAAGCGTGCCGCCCACTTCGGCGCTGGCGGTGACAACCGCATCCGCGCCGAAGAACACCTGATCGGGGGTCGGCTGCGTGATGGTCAGCGAATCGTAGGCCTGCCGGGCCTCCGGCTGGTTGTCGTTTGCGACATCCACGGATTCCGACGGCATCGCCTGGTATTCGTTGGAGTTCGCAATCTCCACCCGCTCGGCATTGGCGGCGCCGGGCTGGTCCGCGTAATGGACGACACCATCCTTGTCCACCCACCGGTAAATCTCCTGGGGCGCGGCCGCCAGGGACAACATCAATCCGGCGAGAATCAGGGTTATGCGCATGAGGACAGCATAGCCCTTCCCTTGCCAGACTGACAAAAGCGGGACGGCATTCTGTGAACACCGTCCCTGCCTCAGGGGCCGTACGCTTCAGAGGCTGTAATACATGTCGAACTCGACCGGATGCGTCGACATCCGGAAGCGCGTGACTTCCACCTGCTTGAGGCCGATGTAGGCGTCGATCAGGTCGTCGGAGAACACGCCGCCCCGCTTCAGGAATTCGCGGTCCCGGTCGAGATGCTCGAGCGCCATGTCCAGCGAATGGCAGACTTCGGGGATGTTCTTCGCCTCCTCGGGCGGCAGGTCATAAAGATCCTTGTCCGAAGCTTCGCCCGGATGGATCTTGTTCTGGATGCCGTCGAGTCCCGCCATCAGCATGGACGCAAATGCAAAGTACGGATTCGCAGTCGAATCCGGGAAACGCACTTCGATGCGGCGACCCTTCGGGTTCGACACCCACGGAATGCGGATCGAGGCCGAGCGGTTGCGCGCCGAATACGCGAGCATCACCGGCGCCTCGAAACCCGGTACCAGCCGCTTGTAACTGTTGGTGCCGGGGTTCGTGAATGCGTTGATCGCGCGCGCGTGCTTGATGATGCCGCCGATGTAATAGAGCGCGATGTCGGAGAGCCCCGCATAGCGGTCGCCGGCGAACAGCGCCTTGCCGTCTTTCTGAAGCGACTGGTGCACGTGCATGCCACTGCCGTTGTCGCCGACCAGCGGCTTCGGCATGAAGGTCAGCGTCTTGCCGTAGCCATGCGCGACATTCCACAGCGCGTATTTCAGCAGCTGAACCTCATCGCCCTTCTTCATCAGCGTGTTCGCCGAGACATTGATCTCGCCCTGGCCGCCGGTGCCGACCTCGTGGTGATGCACCTCGACCTTGAGGCCGAGCTCTTCACAGGCCTGGCACATCGCGGTGCGCAGGTCCTGAAAGCGATCGACGGGCGGCACCGGGAAGTAGCCGCCTTTGACGCCGGGGCGGTGACCCATGTTGGCGCCGTCGCTGGAGCCCGAATTCCAGGCCCCCTGCACGGAATCGATGTGATAACTGCAGCCGTTGATCTCGTTGGTCCAGCGCGCGCTGTCGAAGATGAAAAATTCGTTCTCGGGCCCGAACAATGCCGTGTCCGCGATGCCGGTGGACTTCAGGTACGCCTCGGCGCGGCGCGCCAGCGAGCGCGGGTCGCGGCTGTAGCCCTGCATCGTCATCGGCTCGATGACATCGCAGCGCAAGAGCAGCGTCGTCTCTTCGAAGAACGGATCGATCTTCGCGGTCGATGGATCCGGCATCAGGATCATGTCCGACTCGTTGATGCCCTTCCAGCCGGCGATCGACGAGCCATCGAACATCTTGCCGTCGACGAAGAAATCCTCGTCGACCATGCGCGTCGGGATCGTCACGTGCTGTTCCTTGCCTCGTGTGTCCGTGAAACGCAGGTCGCAGTAGCTCGCTTCTTTTTCCTTGATGAACTTGACGACGTCGGCGGGAGTCATGGATCGTCTCCACAGAATTGGGCGGCGTTAGCTCGCGATCCCTGTCATGGTGCAAATCGCGTGCCAGATTGAATCAAGTAGTTAAATCTTTTTTAATCATACACTTATGACCTAAGCGAGGGAGGCCTTTTATCGCGTATGCACGATTATAGGGCATGAGATGGAGGCTCAGCACAAAAACGGTGCGACCCGAAATCTTCCCGCCGCCGGCGCGTGATCGCCACAATCGCCGGCCGATGCGCCTCAATAAATTCATCAGTGAGTCCGGGGCCTGCTCGCGACGCGAGGCCGATGCCTGGATCAGCGCCGGACGCGTGACGGTCAACGGAAAGCAGGCCGTGCTCGGCACGCAAGTGAGCGCGGGCGACGTCGTGGAGTTGGACGGCCAGCCACTATCGGCGCGTCGCCGCGATGTTTACATCGCCTTCAACAAACCGCGGGGCATCACCTGCACGACCGAGCGCGACGTGGCGGGCAACATCCTGGATTTCATCGGACACCGCGAACGCATATTCCCGATCGGCCGTCTCGACAAGGATTCCGAGGGCCTGATCCTGCTGACGAACAACGGCGACATCGTCAACGAAATCCTGCGCGTCGAACATGGCCACGAGAAGGAATATCTGGTCAAGGTCGAGCGCCCGGTCACGCCGACATTTCTCGCCATGATGGCTGCCGGCGTGAAGATCGGCGGCGTGAAGACGAAGCCCTGCGTCGTGACCAAGACTGGTCCCGACACGTTTCGCGTCGTGCTGACGCAGGGGCTCAACCGCCAGATCCGCCGCATGTGCTCGGCGCTCGGCTTCCGCGTGCAGCGCCTGCAACGCGTGCGCATCATGCACATTCGACTCGGGACGCTGGCGCCAGGGCACTGGCGCGACCTGACCGATGCCGAAATCCGCCCTCTGCTCGCAGCCCGCGCCGCCCGAAGCGCCGCGGGCTGAACGGGTCGCCGCTATACTTGGCGGCCCCCTGCTGCACCGCAATCGCATGCCAAAAACACCGAAAACACAGCCTCCGCGCAATTTTCAGGATCTCATCCTGGCATTACAGCGTTACTGGGCAGGCGAAGGCTGCGTGCTGCTGCAGCCCTACGACATGGAAATGGGCGCGGGCACCTTCCACACGGCGACCTTCCTGCGCGCTATCGGCCCCGAGCCCTGGAGCGCTGCGTACGTACAGCCGAGTCGCCGGCCGACCGATGGCCGCTATGGCGAGAACCCGTTCCGGCTGCAGCATTACTACCAGTTCCAGGTCGTCATGAAGCCGTCGCCCGATGACATCATCGAACGTTACCTGGGCTCGCTCATCGCCGTCGGCATCGATCCCTTGATTCACGACATCCGTTTTGTCGAGGACAACTGGGAATCCCCGACGCTCGGCGCCTGGGGCCTCGGCTGGGAGGTCTGGCTGAACGGCATGGAAGTCACGCAGTTCACGTATTTCCAGCAGGCCGGGGGCCTCGACTGCCGGCCGGTGACCGGCGAGATGACTTACGGGCTCGAGCGGCTCGCGATGTACCTGCAGGGCGTCGAAAGCGTCTACGACCTGGTCTGGACCGACGGTGCGGGCGGGCGCGTAACTTACGGCGACGTGTTCCACCAGAACGAGGTCGAGCAATCGGCCTACAACTTCGAACATGCGGACACGGCAGCGCTCTTTGCCGAGTTCGCGCGCCATGAGCAGGCCTGCGGGGCCCTGCTGATCGCGAATCTGCCGCTGCCGGCCTATGAGCAGGTGTTGAAAGCATCGCATGCGTTCAATCTGCTGGATGCCCGCAAGGCGATTTCGGTCACGGAGCGGCAACGTTACATCCTGCGGGTCCGGGCGCTCGCGCGCGCCGTGGCCGCGGCCTACTACGCAAGCCGCGAGGCGCTCGGCTTTCCAATGGTGAAATCGGGGACAGTCCCCTTTTTCGAAAAGGGGACTGTCCCCTCCGCGGCCGCAACGTGACGCGCCGCGATTTCCTGGTCGAGATCGGCACCGAGGAGTTGCCGCCAAGGAGCCTCATGGCTCTCGCCGAGTCGTTTCGCGATGGCGTGCTGCAGGGCCTCGCTGCCGCAGGTCTCGCGCACGGCAAGGCGGAAGCTTACGCAACGCCGCGGCGCCTCGCGGTCCTCGTGCGTCGTCTCGCCGAAACCCAGGCCCAGCAGAAGCTGGAGCGCCGCGGGCCGCCGGTTTCCGCCGCATTCGACGCCAACGGACAACCGACGCGCGCGGCGCTTGCTTTCGCGGAGTCCTGCGGCGTCGCGGTCGCAGCGTTGACCCGCGTGACCGAGCCGAAGGGCGAGTTCCTGTTCTGCTCCGTCACGCGCGCGGGCGCACCGGCGGCAACGCTGCTGCCCGGCATCACGCAGCGCGCCCTCGAGGGTCTGCCGATCGCCCGGCGCATGCGTTGGGGTGCCGGCGATGTCGAATTCGTCCGGCCGGTGCATTGGCTCGTCATGCTGCACGGCGATGAAGTGATCGAATGCGAGCTGCTGGGTCTCAAGGCAGGACGCACGACCCGGGGCCATCGATTCCATGCGCCAAAGCCGATCGTCCTGCGCTCGCCGGGCGGCTATGTTTCGGCCCTGGAAAAGCGCGGCTTCGTGCTGGTGGATGCCGCGGCGCGCCGCGAACGCATCGCCGCCGCTGCGGCTGCCGCCGCACGGGCGGCCGGCGGCGAAGCGCTGATCGACCCCACCGTCCTCGATGAGGTGACCGCCCTTTGCGAGTGGCCGGTGCCGATCGCGGGTACGTTCGAGGCACGCTTTCTCGAGCTGCCGCCCGAGGTGCTGATCGCGACGCTCCAGGATCACCAACGCTATTTCCCCGCCCGATCCGCCTCCGGGGCGCTGCTGCCGCTTTTCATCGCCGTCGCCAATATTGAAAGCCGCGATCCGGCCCAGGTGCGCGCCGGCAACGAGCGCGTGGTCCGGCCGCGCCTCGCCGACGCCGCATTTTTCTATGCCGCCGACCGCAAGCAGACGCTGGCTTCGCGCCGCGAGGCCCTGGGGGCCGTGACCTTCCAGGCCCGGCTGGGCTCGCTTTCCGACAAGACCGTGCGGATCACGGCGCTGGCCGCCCAGATTGCCAGCCTGGCCGGCAATGAACCCGCCGCGGCCCAGCGCGCCGCGGAACTCGCCAAGTGCGACCTGCTGACCGCCATGGTCGGGGAATTCCCGGAACTGCAGGGCGTCATGGGCCGTTACTACGCAACCCATGACGGCGAACCCGCCGAAGTCGCCGCCGCCATTGCCGAGCAATATCTGCCCCGCTATGCCGGCGATGCACTGCCTGCCACGGGTGCGGGCCTCGCGCTCGCGGTTGCCGACAAGCTCGACACCATCGTCGGCATCTTCGCGATCGGCCAGAAGCCGACCGGGGCAAAGGATCCGTTCGGCCTGCGCCGCGCCGCACTCGGGCTGCTTCGCATCCTGATCGAAAAGCGCGTCGGGATGGACCTGCGCGAATTGATCATCACGGCGCTCGATTCGGTACATGCCGACGTGCTGCGTCTGGCGAATGGCAAATCGCCACCGATGGCGGACAACATCGTGGATGAGGTTTACGACTTCATGATGGAGCGGCTGCGGGCCTGGTATCTCGAGGGCACGCCGGGCGTCACGACCGAGATGTTCGACGCGGTGCTCGACATGCGCCCGGTTTCGCCACTCGATTTCGACGATCGCCTGCGGGCGCTGGTCGCGTTTCTCGCATTGCCGGAGGCGGCCAGCCTGACTGCCGCCAACAAGCGCATCGGCAACATCCTGAAGAAGTCCGGCGAGCAGGCCGGGCTGCGCGTCGATCCGCGCCTGCTGACCGATCCGGCGGAGCGCCAGCTTGCGGCCGCGCTCGATGAGCTGCGCGTCGAAATCGAAGGCACCGTGGCCGGCAGGCGCTATGGCGATGCAATGCGCAGGCTCGCCACATTGCGGCCAGTCGTGGACACCTTCTTCGATCGCGTGATGGTCATGGCGGATGATCCCGCCGTCCGCGCAAATCGCCTGGCGCTGCTCGCGGCGCTGCAGCGATTGTTCCAGCACACCGCCAATTTATCGCGCCTGCCCGGCTGAAATGCGGCCAATAGCGGATGTTTATACACATCCATATTTCAGTTAACTGATGGCATTCAAAGATAATTCTCCTGGGCGGCCAAGCAGAACCGCGCGGTGGCGCCGGTTTGCTCCACTTCAGTGGCTTGCATCCGTCATCTACACGACGCTCTTGTTCGCCGGTTCACTCGTCTGGGGCACCGTGATCACACTCGTCGGCTGGTTGCCGTTTCCAATGCTGTACCCCTTCGCGCGCGGCTGGGCGGGTTCCAACATCTGGCTTGCGAAAATTTTTTGTGGCCTCGACTGGGTCGTCGAGGGGCACGAAAATCTCCCGCGCGAAGGCGCGCATATCACGATGTGGAAGCACACCTCCGCCTGGGAAGCGATGGCGCAGATGGTCATCCTGCCGCCGTCCGCCTGGGTCTACAAACGCGAGCTCCTGTGGATACCGCTGGTCGGCTGGGCGGCCCGGTTGATGCGCGGCATCGCGATCGACCGCGGCTCCGGCCATCGCGCCGTCAACCAGATTCTGGACCAGGGCCGCGCGCGTCTCGCGGCCGGTGTCTGGGTGATGATCTTCCCCGAGGGCACGCGTGTCGCGCCCGGCGAGACGCGCAAGTACGGATTGTCGGGTGCGCTCCTGGCATCGCAGACCGGCGTGAAGATCATGCCGGTCGCACACAACGCGGGTGATTTCTGGCCGCGCCGCGGACTGTTGAAAAAACCCGGGCTGATCCGCGTCGTGATCGGGCCGCCGATTGAAACCACCGGCCGCGAGCCGCGCGAGCTGAATGCCGAGGTGCAGGCATGGATCGAAGGAAAGATGCGCGAGATCAGCGCACCCGCGGATTCTGGGCCGGGGACGGCGTGAGCCGCGGCAATTCCGGATGGATATAAGCATCTGATCAACCCGCAATCCCCCGCCCCGAAAGCCGGTTTCGTCCGTGCCATCGGCCGCTGGGACCTGACCGCCGCCGCCGTCAACGGCGTCATCGGCAGCGCTGTCTTCGGGCTACCGGCGGTCCTGGCTGCGACCACTGGCGCGCTCTCGCCGCTCGCGGTGTTTGCCGCCGGGGCTCGGCATTGCGCTCATCGCGCTCTGCTTCGCCGAGGTTGGCAGCCGTTTTCGCGAGCATGGCGGCGTGTACTTGTACACGCGCGGCCTTCGGCCCCGTGGTCGGTTTCGAGGTCGGCTGGCTGCTGATCTGGACCCGCGTGCTGAGTGCCGCCGCCAACCCGAACCTATTCGTACTGTGCCTGGCCGAGCTATGGCCCGAGGTCGCCGCCGACGCGCCGCGGGCCGTGGTAATGCTGGTGCTCGCCGGTACCGTCGCGATCACCAACGTGATCGGCGTGCGCGGGGCTGCCTGGGCAATCGACTTCTTGACGATCGCGAAGCTCGCGCCGCTCGCGCTCCTGATCGTGCTCGGGCTGCCGCAGATCGACGCCGATACGCTCGCCGGCCAGGTGGCGGCGGACCCGGACTGGACCCAAGCGATCCTGATCATGATGTTTGCATTCAGCGGATTCGAATCCGCGCTGCTGCCCGCCGGCGAGATGCGTGACCCGAAACGCGACCTCGCTTTTGCGTTGCTGGTCCGTCTCGCGATCGTCGCGGCGGTGTACGTGCTGGTGCAGTTGGTCGTGGTGGGCGTCGTCGCCGACGCCGCTGCCGCTGCCCGGAAGGCGCCACTCGCGAGCACGTCCGGGATCCTGCTGTTCGCGGCGGCGAGCCTCGCGCTCGCCGGCAGCTTCGCGGGCAACGCGATCTTCTCGGCGATCGTGCGTCTCGTGTATTACGCGCTGACCTGCGCCGCGCTGATCGTGCTGCGCCGGAAATAGACGTCATTTATCGGATGGTTATGCACATCCGATAGTTTCGTAACCGGCTGAGCGAGCGGCTAGACGTCCAGGTTGGACACGTACAGCGCGTTCTTCTCGATGAATTCGCGCCGCGGTTCGACTGCATCACCCATCAGCGTCGTGAAGATATCGTCCGCCGCCACCGCATCTTCGACGCGCACCTGCAGCAAGCGACGCACCTCGGGATTGATGGTCGTCTCCCAGAGCTGCGAAGGGTTCATTTCGCCGAGGCCCTTGTAGCGCTGAATGGTCTGGCCCTTGCGTGCTTGCTCCAGCAGCCAGCTCATCGCCTCCGGGAAGGTCGAAATCTCCTGCCGCTCATTGCCGCGCGTCACATGGGCGCCGGCAGTGATGAAGTCGCTGAGCGTCGTACCCAGTTCGGCAATGCGCGCATATTCAGCGGACTCGAAGAATTCGCGCTGCAGGTGCTTGTCGGTCGTCACGCCATGTTCAGTGCGCGCCACGTCCACGCGCAGCGGCGCACCCTCCTCGTTCCGGCGCACGGACAGCTTGTAGCTGTGGACCACGCTGCGATCCGAGTTCAGCCGTGCTTCCAGCTCTTTCGCCCAGCCCTCGAGCCAGGCCGCATCCGCGAACTGCTGCTCGCCGACTGTCCGCATCGCGAGCAACTGTTCCAGCAGACGCCGGTCATAGCGCCGCGACCAGCGCGCGATGATGGCCCGGACATCCATGTATTGCCTGGCCAGCATTTCGAGCCCGGAGCCTGCCAGGGGTGGGGCCTCAGGATTCACGTGCAGCGCCGCGCCATCGAGGGCGCTCGTCAACAGCAGCTGGTCGAGCTCGACCTCGTCCTTGACGTATATCTCCTGCTTGCCGCGCTTGATCTTGAACAGCGGCGGCTGTGCGATGTAGACGTGCCCGCGCGCGATCAGCTCCGGCATTTGCCGGTAGAAAAAGGTCAGCAGCAGTGTCCGGATATGCGAGCCGTCCACGTCCGCGTCGGTCATGATGATCACGCGGTGATAACGCAGTTTGTCGGCATCAAAATCATCGTGCCCGATGCCGGTGCCGAGAGCGCTGATGAGCGTCACCACCTCCTGCGACGACAGCATCTTGTCGAAGCGCGCCTTCTCGACGTTGAGGATCTTGCCTTTCAGCGGCAGTACCGCCTGCGTGCGCCGATCGCGGCCCTGCTTGGCCGAACCACCGGCCGATTCGCCCTCGACCAGGAAGATTTCCGACTTGCCCGGGTCTTTTTCCTGGCAATCAGCCAGTTTTCCCGGCAGGCCAGACGCATCGAGTGCGCCCTTGCGCCGCGTCATTTCCCGCGCTTTGCGTGCTGCTTCGCGCGCCCGCGCTGCGTCGATGATCTTCATGCAGATCGCTTTCGCATCCGCCGGGCGTTCCAGCAGGAATTCGCCGAGTTTCTCCGCGACTACCGATTCGACCGCGCCCTTGACCTCGGATGACACGAGCTTGTCCTTGGTCTGCGACGAGAACTTCGGGTCCGGCATCTTGATCGAGAGGATCGCCGTCATGCCCTCGCGCGCGTCGTCACCGGTCAGCGAGACGTTTTCGCGCTTTGCCATGCCTTCTTTCTCGATGAAATCGTTGATTTTCCGCGTCAATGCCGCGCGAAATCCCGCGAGATGAGTGCCGCCGTCCTTCTGCGGGATGTTGTTCGTGTAGCAGTACATTGCCTCCTGGTAGGAATCGTTCCACTGCGCGGCAACTTCGACAGAAATCGGCCCTTCCTGGCCCTGGAAATAGAAGATGTTCGGGTGGATCGCCGTGCGGCTGCGATTCAGGTACTGCACGAAGGCGCTGACGCCGCCCTGATGCTCGAAGATATCGTGTTTGTCCTCGCGTTCATCGATGAGTTCGATACGCACGCCGGAATTCAGGAAGGACAGCTCGCGCAGGCGCTTCGCCAGCCAGTCGTACGAAAAAGTGGTGTTCGTAAAGATCGTGTTGCTCGGCTTGAACCGCACCGTCGTGCCGCGCTCGGTCGTTGCGCCGACGACCGCCAGTGGGCCCAGCGGCTCTCCCAGCCGGTATTGCTGGCGATGCAGCTTGCCGTCACGCGCGATCGTCAGTGTCAGCGCGCCCGACAGCGCGTTGACGACCGAGACGCCGACGCCGTGCAAACCGCCGGCGACTTTGTAGGAGTTGTCGTCGAATTTCCCGCCGGCGTGCAGCACGGTCATGATGACCTCGGCGGCGGAACGTCCTTCTTCGCTGTGGATATCGGTCGGAATGCCCCGGCCATTGTCCTGGACGGTGACCGATTCGTCGGCGTGGATCGTCACGATGATGCGGTCGCAGTAGCCGGCCAAGGCCTCGTCAATCGAGTTATCCACGACCTCGAAAACCATGTGGTGGAGCCCCGTGCCATCGTCCGTATCGCCGATGTACATGCCGGGCCGTTTCCGGACGGCCTCTAGGCCCCGTAACACCTTGATTTTAGTGGAGTCGTAGCTGTCCTCTGCGGAGACCTGGGGGCCTGGCTGCATAATCTGTCAATGATAGCACGGAAATCACCGTTTTTGCTTTGTTTTTCAGTTGCTTGGCTTAGGTAATCGCCAGCCCGCGCACCGCCATGTTTTCTGTGGATGAATCTGTGGAAAAGTGGGCGTTTCCAGACCAGTCGCCGCCCGTTTATTGCGCTGCAAAATAAACCGGTCGGTTCTGTTCCACGTGGAACATCCGCTCTATCAGTCAGGCCGGATGCCGCCTTGTTCCACGTGGAACATTCGACTGCGCTCCGGAAGGCCCGGGATTTCGCCGTGCAGCGAAGTGACCCAGAGCTGGGCCGGGATTGACCGTACAGCCGCCATGAGTCGCTCCAGATTCTCGCGATCTAGTTCTGCTGCGGGGTCATCAAGCAGCAGTGCCGATCGGCCGGGGCGTTCTTGCTCCTGAACCTGCAGCTGTCCCAGCATCAGGCCTGCCGCGACCAGTTTCTGCTGGCCGCGGGATACCTGGTCCTTCGCCGGTCGCTCCCTGACTTCAACCATCACATCGCCGCGGTGCGGTCCGGATTGCGTCGCCCGATAGCGGCGGTCCCGCCCCCTGTCGGCTTCGAGCACCTCCAGCAGGGGCCTCTCTTCGGCCCAGCCGCGGCTGTGTACCAGGGTTATCGGGCTGCCCAACAGCGCCTTGCCAAGCGCCTGCAACGGATCCCGTAGCCGCGCCAGATAGGCCTCGCGTTGCCGCAACAACTCTTCGCCGCTCACTGCGAGTTCCTGTTCCCAAGCGCCAAGATCTCTGTCGCTGCGGTCCTGCTTGAGCGCCGCATTGCGCTGCCGCAACGCCAGGTGGTAACGCCGCCAAGTCGTCAGGAACGCGGGTTCCACGTGGAACACGCCCCAGTCCAGAAATCTGCGTCTGCGTCCCGGTCCCTCTTCGAGCAGCTTGTGAATCTCCGGACCGATGACCTGCGCCGGAAACTGTTCAGCATGCGTCGCGACACTGCTCGCCCGCATGCCGCCCGCCTGCCATTCCGTAGCATTCCGGCTTGCGCGCACGCCCAGCATGACCGGCGTCGCACCGCCGCTGCTGCGGCCCGCCAAGGTGAAGGATTCCTCGCCGTAGCGAATCAGCGCGTCCAGCCGGCGGCTGCGAAACGAACGGCCGCGGCCCAGGAAAAAAGCCGCCTCGAGCAGGCTGGTTTTTCCAGAGGCATTTGGCCCCACGAAGATGTTGGCGGCCGGATCCAGCTCCAGCTCGACCGACGCCAGGCAGCGGAATTTCTCGGCGCGAAACCAGCTAAGGGGCATTGCGCCCCTTACAGCCTCATCGGCATGACCACGTAGCGCGCGCTGCTCGCACCCGGTGCGCGGACCAGACAACTCGAGTTGCCATCGGTCACGCCGATCTCAACCTCCGCGCCATCTACCGCCGCCAGCGCTTCGAGCAGGTAGGTCACATTGAATCCGACCTCCAACTCGTCGCCCTTGTAACTCACCTCCACCTGCTCTTCGGCCTCTTCCTGCTCGGGGTTGTGCGCCTGCAGCGTCAGCGAGTTCTTCTTGAGCGCCAAACGAATTCCGCGGTATTTCTCGTTCGCGAGGATGGACGTTCGGTGTAGGGCCGCCCGGAGCATTTCCCGATCTGCGACGACGGCTTTCGGCGGTGCCGCCGGAATGACCCGGCTATATTCCGGGAACCTACCATCAATAAGCTTCGAAGTGAGTCGAACGTCGCCGATCTGGGCACGAACGTGATTTGTGCCAATTGTGATGGTGACATTGCCTTCGGTGCCGAGGAGGCGCTGCAATTCCAGGACGCCTTTGCGCGGAATAATGACCTGCTGGGTGGGTGCCTTGGACGGCAGGTCCATTTCGCACAATGCCAGACGATGGCCGTCAGTCGCGACCGTTCGCAGCATTTTCCCGTCCGTTTCCAGCAACATTCCATTCAGATAGTAGCGCACGTCCTGCTGCGCCATGGAAAAGTGGGTCTTGTCCAGGAGGCGCTTCAGGTCAGCTTGGGCCAGTTCGAGGGTTTGTTGCTGTGCCAGCTCGTCAATCACAGGGAAGTCGGCGGCCGGGAGGGTCGCCAGTACAAAACGGCTGCGGCCGCCACGAACCGTTACTTTGTCGCCTTCCTGCGAAAGCGTCAGGGTCACTCCCTCAGCCAGCGAGCGACAGATGTCGAGCAACTTGCGCCCCGGGATGGTGATTTGCCCCTCCGCGCTAGTCTTGATCTCCGCAGAGGCGACGAGCTCGACCTCGAGATCAGTGGCGGTAATCGCGAGCTTCCCTTGTTTTGCGGACAGCAAGAGGTTCGCGAGTATCGGCATCGTCTGCCGCCGCTCAACGACTCCGATGACCGACTGAAGTGCGTCCAGAAGTTCTTCCCTTTCAGCACTGAATTTCATCTGTGCACCTGATTTGAATTAATGATTCTTATGACTGTAGTAGTAATAGAGCAGCGTATTTTCGGTGGAAAACAGCCGGAAATCGACGCACCGCAAGGGCTTGCGCGAAGCACAAGCACCCGTGTTGCCTGCGGCTTTCCTCTGTCTCCCCTGTGGATCGATTGTGGAGCAAAAAACGCCCCCCGCAAGGCAACACATTATCCACATCAACCGGTCAAGATTCTCAACAGGTTCAGATAATCTTCACCGGTGCGACGATCGCTCTCGCGCAGGTCTTTCACGCGCGAGCAGGCATGCAAGACAGTCGTATGATCGCGTCCGCCAAAAGCGTCGCCGATCTCTGGCAGGCTGTGACGCGTCAATTCCCTGGCGAGCGCCATAGCGACCTGGCGCGGCCGAGCGATGGAGCGGCTGCGCCGCTTGGACAACATATCCGCCATGCGGATCTTGTAATACTCGGCGACGGTCTTCTGGATGTTTTCGACCGTGACGAGCCGTTCCTGCAGGGCCAACAGATCCTTGAGCGCCTCGCGTGCGAATTCGAGCGTAATCGGCCGGCCCGTGAATCGTGCGGTTGCAAGGACCCGGCGCAGCGCGCCCTCCAGTTCGCGGACATTGGAGCGAATCCGCTTCGCGATGAAGAACGCGACCTCTTCCGGGAGCGTTTCGCCGGCAGCCTGGGCCTTGCTCATCAGGATGGCCACGCAGGTTTCAAGCTCTGGCGGCTCGATAGCTACCGTCAAACCCCAGCCGAAGCGGGATTTCAGCCTTTCTTCGAGGCCAGCCACCTCCTTGGGGTAACGGTCGCAGGTCAGGATGATCTGCTGCTGGCCCTCCAGCAGCGCGTTGAAGGTGTGGAAGAATTCCTCCTGGGAACGGTCCTTGCCGGCGAAGAACTGAATATCGTCGATCAGAAGCCCGTCGAGTGTGCGATAGGCCTGCTTGAATGCGGCAATGGTGTTGTGCTGAAGCGCGCGGACCATATCGCTGACGAAGCGCTCGCTGTGCACGTAGGCGATGCGGGCAGCGGGGTTGCGCTGGTGCATGAGATGGCCGGCCGCATGCATCAGGTGGGTCTTGCCGAGACCGACACCCCCATAGATGAAAAGCGGGTTATAGGCCTTGCCGGGGTTCTCGCCGACTTGCACGGCGGCCGCGCGCGCAAGCTGGTTGCTCTTGCCTTCGACGAAGGTCGCGAACGTGAAGTCCGGGTTGAAGCGGCTGCCGACGACGGCGGGGCTCTCGCGCTTGCGGGCGCCGGGCGCAGCGGGCTCCTTCGCCGGCGGCACGTCCTCGCGGCGTGAGCCGACCTCGAGCACGACGCGCGTTTCAGCGCCGTTGCCCGCCGCGCCGACCAGCTGCTCGATGCGGCGGTAGAGGTTTTTCTCGATCCAGGAGACGACAAAACGATTGGGTGCCAGCAGGACGAGCGCGCCATCGCGTTCGATGGCCTGGAGCGGGCGCACCCAGGTGTTGAACTGCTGCTCTGGCACCTCGCTTTCCAGTTGACGCAGACAGTGGTGCCAAAGCGAGCCCTGCACGAGCAACTCCTCCAAGGCGCTTGAGTCTATCGCCGCGGAGTGGGGCGCGCCAGAGTTATCCACAGGCTGCGTCGGTTGACAGCGACGGCGGCGCTCCGTAACCTTGCGGCCCTTTGCCTGCATCGGCAGGCCTTTATTTTTCAAAGGTTTAGGACCGCCAGCCATGAAGCGCACCTACCAGCCAAGCAAGATCAAGCGCAAGCGGACCCACGGATTCCGCGCCCGTATGGCGACCAAGAAAGGCCGCCAGGTCCTGAAGCGCCGGCGCGCGAAGGGCCGCAAACGCCTGGCCGTCACTGAACTTCGCTGACGAGTGAACTTACGTCAGGGCGCGCAGTTCTGCGGGCCGGTCAGAAGCTCTGCAGCGCGGCCGAATTCGAGCGCGCGCGCAAGAGCCGAGACCGGCGGGCCGATGCGCTGTTCTCGGTTCAGTGGATCGAGAACGAGCGCGGGACGGCGAGAATTGGCATGGCCGTTGGCGTGCGAGCCGTGGGTGGGGCCGTCACGCGCAATCGCGTGCGGCGGCTGATTCGCGAGTCATTCCGATTGCGCCGGCAGGAGTTGCCCGCGGTGGACATCTTCGTGATCGCAAAGACGGGCGTGCGCATGGCAACCAACCGGCAGATTCTCGCGAGCCTCGGGCGCATGTGGCAGGAAATCCGGCCCGCACGATGAAAGCGCTGCTGCAACTACCGATACGGCTTTACCGCTGGCTCGTGAGCCCGATGCTCGGCACGAACTGCCGCTATCACCCGAGCTGTTCCGCTTACGCGCTGGAAGCCATCGAAAAGCACGGCGCTGCGCGCGGCGGTTGGCTTTCGATCCGGCGCGTATGTCGATGCCACCCTTGGGGTGGCGATGGGTATGACCCGGTGCCCGGGGGCCGCAGCTGATGGAACAGCAACGCGTTTTTCTGTGGCTCGGGTTGTTGCTCGTCCTCTATCTCAACGTCAATGCGTGGATGAAAGATGCCGCGGCGCCCGCGGCCGCGTCGGCGGGAGCTGCAATCACGGCACCCACGGCGTCCGGCGCAGCACCCGGTGCCGCAGGGGCCGCCGGCGCGCTGTCCGACGTGCTGCCGACTGTGGCCGGCGAAAAACCGGCCGCAGTGACAGAAGCGGTACCGGCCGCACTGCCAGCGGCGGGCGCCAACAGGATCCATGTCGTCACGGATGTGCTGGATCTGGATCTGAGCCTGGAGGGCGGCGAAATCGTCCGCGCAGATCTGCCGGCATACCCACGGCAAAAGGACGACCCGACAATACCTGTGCGGTTGTTCAACAACGATTCGGAAAATTCGCTGTTCCTTTTCCAGTCAGGCCTGACGACAGGGGAGGCCGGCCGCGCCGAGCCGAACCACAAAGCCGAATTCAGCGCTGGCAGCGCGGAATACCGCCTCGCCGAAGGGGCGGATGAACTTCGCGTGCCGCTGTCCTGGTCGGATGGCATGGGCCTCTCGGTTACGAAGACGTTTGTCTTCCATCGTGGCCGCTATGCCGTCGACATCCAGTACCAGGTCGCGAATGCGGGCGCTCTGCCGGTCAAGCTGGCGTCCTATGCGCAGCTTCTGCGCCATTGGGAAGTGGTCAAGCGCTCGATGTGGAACGTCGAGACCTATGCCTTCCGTGGGCCCGCGATCTATGACGGTGAGACTTATCGGAAGCTCGATACCGAAGACAAGGAGGATCAGGCGCTCTCGCAGTCGATTACGAACGGCTGGGTGGCCGCGTTGCAGCATCATTTCGTCGCCGCGATCGTGCCGGTTGCCGGGCAGCCCTACCAGTATGAGCTACGCGTCAAGGACCGGGATTTCCTCCTGCGCGTGGTCGGGCCCGCGCAGGCCGTGCCCGCGGGCGGGAATCTCGAGCTGACCGAGAAACTCTTCGTCGGCCCGAAGCTGCAGGACCAATTGCAGGCGACCGGGCCCGAGCTTCGGCGCACCGCCGACTACGGCAAGCTGACCATCCTCGCGCAACCGCTGTTCTGGATCCTGGCCAAGGTCCACGGCGTGATCGGCAACTGGGGGTGGACCATCGTCATCGTGACGCTGCTGATCAAGCTCGTGTTCTACAAGCTGTCGGAAACGAGCGGCCGCTCGATGGCGAAGATGCGCACGGTCGCGCCGCGGCTCAAGGCTGTGCAGGAGCGCTACAAGGACGATCGCGAAGGCCAGGCGCGCGCGATGATGGAGCTGTACAAGCGCGAGAAGATCAATCCGGTCGCGGGCTGCCTGCCGGTGCTGGTGCAGATCCCTTTCTTCCTGGCGTTTTACTGGGTGCTGCTCGAGAGCGTCGAAATGCGCCAGGCGCCATTCATGGGATGGATCCAGGACCTTTCGGCCCGCGACCCGTACTTCATCCTGCCGATGCTGATGGGCGCGGCGATGTTCGGGCAGTTCAAACTGAACCCGAAGCCGCCGGATCCGATGCAGGCCAAGGTATTCGCGTTCATGCCCGTCGTCATGACGGGCATGTTCATGTGGTTCCCGGCCGGTCTGGTGCTGTACTGGCTCACGAATACGCTGCTGTCCATCGCCCAGCAGTGGAAGATCAACCGCGTGGTCGAGGCCGAGGACAAGAAGCGGCGGACTGGCTAGCCGGGGCATACTCGCTGCCGATGAGCGGCGACAGCGACACCATTGTGGCGGCAGCTACGCCGCCTGGCCGCGGCGGCATCGGAATCGTGCGGATTTCCGGGCCGGTGACGCGCGCGATCGCACAATCCATGCTGGGCCGCGTGCCAAAGCCAAGATACGCGGAGAGCGCGGCGTTTGCCGACGCCGCCGGCCGCGCGATCGATACGGGGCTCGCACTCTTCTTCCCGGCGCCGCGATCGTTCACGGGCGAGGACGTGCTGGAATTGCACGGCCACGGCGGCCCGGTGGTGATGGATCTCGTCATCCGCCGCGCCGTCGAACTCGGCGCACGGCTGGCACGACCCGGAGAATTCACCGAGCGGGCATTCCTGAATGACAAGATCGATCTTGCGCAGGCAGAAGCCATCGCAGATCTGATCGGTGCGGGTTCAGCACAGGCTGCGCGTGCAGCGCTCGGATCGCTCGCCGGCGAATTCTCGCGCGAGGTGTCGGCACTGGCAGCGCAGATCATGGAATTGCGCATCTTTGTCGAAGCTGCGATCGACTTTCCGGATGAAGACGTCCAGTTCCTGGACAGCCCCGAGGTGCGCGGACGGCTTTTGGATATTTCCGGGCGCTTCGAACGGATTGGCCGGGCTGCGAGCCAGGGCCGCGCGCTGTCGGAGGGGCTTAACGTCGTGATCGCGGGACGGCCGAATGCCGGCAAGTCGAGCCTGCTCAATGCGCTTGCCGGACACGACGCCGCGATCGTGACGGACATCCCCGGCACGACGCGCGACCTGCTGCGCGAACGCATCAACATCGACGGCCTGCCGATCCATGTGATCGACACGGCGGGTCTGCGCGACGGCCAGGATGTCATTGAGGAAGAGGGGGTCCGGCGCGCGCGCGCGGAGATGCGTCGCGCGGATCTGGTGCTCTACCTGGTCGATGCCTGCGCGGGCGCTGCGCCGGGCGAACTCAAGGCGTTGCCGGACGACCCGCCGGTCCTCGTCGTGTGGAACAAGATCGACATCGCGCCGCCGCCGGCGGGTCATGCGGGCATTGCGATTTCTGCGCTGACCGGGGCGGGGCTCGCAAAGCTGCGCGAGCGCCTGAAGGCCGCGGCCGGTTATCGGGCGGGCGATAGCGGCGTGTATTCAGCGAGGCGAAGACATCTCGACGCGCTCGCTCGTGCAGAGATCCTCGTGCAATCGGCCGCAACGCGGCTTGCACAGCGCGCGGCATTCGAGCTGGTTGCCGAGGATCTTCGACTCGCCCAGCAGGCACTGGGTGAAATTACCGGCGAGGTCACGAGTGATGCGCTGCTGGGTGCGATCTTCTCGGGTTTCTGCATCGGAAAATAAAAGCCCCGCCCCGAAGCGGGCGGGGCTGTGAATGTCGGCAGACTCAGAACTTCTGTCCGAACCGGAGACCGATGACCCGGGGCAGCGTTGGTGTTATGTAGGTGCCTGCACCACCAAGACCGCAGATCTCCGCGTCACACTGCGCCCAACGGTCGAGCTGTGCACGCCTGTCGGCAACGTTGTTCACGAAGAGCTCCACCGAGTAGCTGTTCTTCGCGAGGCCCGCGGAGACGTCCACGATTGTGTAGGCCGGCTCCTTCCCGAGAATTCTTCGTTGTGACGTGCGCATGTCTGCCCAGCGGTCGCCGACATAGGCCAGGGCACCTTGCAGATGTGCGTCGAAACTGCCGAGGTTGAAGGTGTATCGCGCCGTCAGGTTCCCTTTAAGCTTGGCCGTAACCGGAAGCCGGGCGCCATTCGGGGCGAGCGGAGGATCGGGGCAGGGGTTCAGGTCCTTGCCGTCCGGGCCGAGCTGACCGCAATACGCCTGCGTCAGTTTTGCATCCAGCACCGCAAGGCCGGCGGACAGCGTCAGCTTGTCGCTCGCCGCCCAGAGCAGGTCGGCCTCGAACCCGTCGATTCGCGCCTGACCGGCATTCGCGATCTGCGTCAGCGAATTCTGGCCCAGGAACGCGTACTGGAAGTCGTCCCACTCCTGGCGGAACAGCGCGCCGTTGAAGCGCAGGCGATTGTCCGCCCAGCTTGTTTTCCAGCCGATTTCATAGTTCGTCAGGAAGTCGGCGCTGTACGGCGGGAGGGTGCCGCGACGATTGACGCCGCCGGGACGGAAACCCTCCGAATAGGTCGCGTAGAGCAGTCGCTCGCCGTCAAAACGATAGGTAAAGTTGATTTTGGACGTGTGGTCCGATTCCTTGATGCCCTTGTCCACATTGGTGCAGGGCCCGCCATTGACGGAGACCGGGGAGAAGCACTGTGGCTCTCCCAGCGCCGGGAAAAACGTGTTGGTCAAGCCGAACCCGAAGAATCCTTCGAGGGTATTCTTCGCCTCGAAGAAACGGACACCGCCGGTGACCGACAGCTTGTCCGTCAGGTCGTAAGTCAGTTCGGTGAATACGGCGGAATCGCGATCGACGCGGATCTGGTTCGTCAGCCACCAGGTATCGGGCCAGCCCGTGACCTCGATACGTTGCGCGATGCCGTTGATCTTGTAATTCTGCAGGATGTCGTGGGTCTGGCGCTGGGTGAAGAGGCCAGCGACAAACCGGAAGCGGTTCTCGGCGGGGGACGAGATCCGCAGTTCATGACTCTGTTTCGTGAATTTGTCCTTGCCGACGATGTACTGGGTGGGATCGATGTATACGCCTGCCTCATCGTAGACGTACGCGCCGTAACCGCAGCAGGCGTCGTAGTAATACGAATAATCGACATAGTCGGACCGGGTTTCATCTTTGCGATCTAGGTAGGCACCCGCATAAGTGACGTCGAAATTACCGAGCTTACCCTCAATGGTCAGCGCAGCCTGGACCCAACGATCTTCCGAGGTTTCCGGATTGAAACGCACCAGGGTGAGGTCACTGTCGGACCGGTAGCCGTAACTGCCATTGCGAGTCTGCTTCTGGCCCATGGCGCCCACGGTGACCGCCCACATGTCATTCAGGTCAATCTTCAAGGCCGCGCGACCGCCGTAGACGTCGCCATCGTTGTAGTCTTTCTTGACACTGTTCGCGTTGTCGATCGTGACTCCGGACGTCGGGTACGTAACCGTACCCTGGACATTGTCGATGTACCCTGCATCTTGCCGCGCCCACCCGACGAGTCGGATGGCCGTGGTATCGGAAATCGGCAGGTTCACAAAGCCTTCAGCGAGATAACCGGTGTCTCCCTTGGCAACCGTATTACCCTCCAAGTCATAACCGGCCTCGAACCCGCTCGGGTCCGGCTTGTTGGTGATGATGCGGATCGTGCCGGATTGAGAACTGGCGCCGTAAAGCGTTCCCTGCGGGCCGGCCAGTACTTCAACGCGCGCGACATCGTAGATGTGTACGTCCAGCGCACCGGCGATCGTTGTGATCGGTTGCTCATCGAGATAGGTGCCGACGCTTGGCTGCGAGCCGGAATGGTTGCCGTCGCCGCCGTTGGTGACGCCGCGCATGTAGGCCCTGGAAAATCCCGGGCCGCCGCTCTGGCCGCCGCTCTGGTAGGAAAGGCTGGGGAGAAACTTCGCGTAGTCGGCGAAGCTCGCGACATGCAACTCTTCCAGCTGCTTCGTGCCGATCGCCTGGATGCTGAGCGGCACATCCTGCAGGCTTTCGGTGCGCTTTTGCGCCGTGACAATGACTTCTTCCAGCCCGGTGACTTCCTGTGCGTAGGCCGGTGAAAGCGCAAGCAGCACCGCCGAAGCGAGTGGCGCCCTGGCAACAACTGACCGGGAAATCAATGCTTTGCGTTTCTTTGACCGTTGCATTGCTGCGACCTCCCACCTGTGGTCGGGATAGTTTACGCCACAAGGGCCGTGAGGCTTTGATCTGGGTCAAGGGTCAAAACGCCACCGCCGGATAGGCATCGAGCGCGGGACCCAAGGCCTCCTTCAGCGGGTCGAACCAGGGCTCGAAATGCCGCCAGTGATCGATCGCCTCCCGGTAGATCGGTTGCCGGACCTGCTCGGAGCTGGCAGTCCGCACCGCGCGTTCGTTCTCGTAGAAACGCAGGCAGCTTTCTTCGAATGGCAGGCCGCAGTATTCAAGCAGCCGGCGGGTCTCGACTTCCGTATCGTCGATCATGCGTTCGTAGATGACCCGGTGAACACGGCCGGGCAACACCTCGTCGAAGTGGGCCATCAGCTCGACGTAATCGCGGTAGTAGCGACCCAGTTCACCGAGGTCGTAGGTAAATGACTGGCCGCGGGCGAAATGCTGTTTGAAAGCCGAGAAACAGCAGCCGAGTGGATGACGGCGCGCATCGATGATCTTCGCGCGCGGCAGCATCAGGTGGATGAGCCCGATGTGCGCGAAGTTGTTCGGCATCTTGTCGATGAAGAACGGCGCATCCGTCTTGCGTTGGATGCGGGTCTGCTCGATGTAGCGCTCGCCCAGCGCGCGAAACTCCGCGGCGCCAAGCGTCGCAAGCACATCGGGGTACTTCGATTCCTGCGACCGATTCTTCCGCTCGCCCAGTACCCGCGCGATCGCAATGACATCAGGCAGCTCCATCGTGCCCTCGACCGCCGAGTGGCTGGAAAGGATCTGCTCGAGCAGCGTCGAGCCTGAACGCGGCAGGCCGACAATGAAGATGGGATCCGGAGCATCTGACCCGAAGCCGGTCCGCTCCGAGAAGAACGTTCTTGAAAACAATGCCTTGGAACGCAGCACATGGTTTGCGTTTTCCTCTGCGTCGTAACTGATCTGGAACCGGCGCAGGCGATTGCCTTGCTCATAGTGCGCGAAGGCTTCTTCCCAGGAACCCTGGTCTTCGAGAGCCTTCCCGAGTGCGAAATGGAAGTGATAACGATCAGCCGCGGCCAGATCGCTGCGCGCGAGCTGCGCCTGCATGGCAGCGACATCCGCCGGTTCGAAGCGGAAAGTCTTGAGGTTTGCGAGGCTCCACCAGGGCTCGCCGAAACCCGGACGCAGTCCGATCGAACGACGATAAGCCGCGATTGAATCCGCTTGCCGCCCAGCGGACTTGAGCGCATGACCGTAACTCATCCAGGCGCTCGACTGCTTTGGGTACTCGGCGAGCACGCCCTCGTAGGTTTCGATTGCCCGGTCGTACTCTCCGATGCGCCCGAGGATCGCCGCCAAGAGATTGCGATAATTCGGGTTGTTGGGTTCCTGGGCGAGCACGCGCTCGATCTCGGCGAGCGCCGGGCTACTCTTGCCTTGCCGGTTCAGGATCGTCGCGTAGTTATGGCGCGCGGCGGTGAAGCTCGGCGCAAGTTCCAGGCAACGCGCGAGCAGTACCTCGGAGTCGCCAAAGCGCCCAAGCCTGGCCGCGACCTCGGCCAACATCCGGATTGCGGCGACATCTGTCGGGTGCTGCTTCAGCTGCGCGCGCAGCAGCGCTTCGGCCTGAGCAATGCGGTTCTCGACGAGCGCCGCGCCTGCTTCGAGCAGCCGCGGATCGCGCGAGGCGAATTTCAGGTGCTGAGCGTAGGCCGCAGCGGCTCCCTCGGGATCTCCCAGTGCATTGAGATGATCCGCAAGTTCGCGCCAGGCATCGCCGAGGTCAGGCTTCAGTTCCAGCGCGCGACGAAGTGACGAGACGGCCTCGTCACCACGCCGGGCAGCACCCTGCGTGAGACCCAATTCATAGTGCGCCGGAAACCAGCCGGAATGTGCGCGGGCGAGCGGTTCGAGTACGGCGAGCGATGCCGGCAGCTCGCCGCCACGCCTGCGCGCTACACCGAGCAGCAGTTGCGCAACCGGTTGCCCCGGCACCGACTTCAGGATTTCGGTTGCCTGTTCTGCCGCGAGCGCCGGGTCGGTCGCGAGCAATTTCTGCGCATGCGCCAGTGCGACGGCAACTGTGCCGACCGGCTCGGCGACGGAATTCTGGTCGCCGGTCACGACCGGGGCGTGGCTCCCGCAGCGGCCGGCCGCGGGTGGCGGTGACGCATCCAGAAATAGACCGGCACGCCGGCAAGCGCGAGTCCCAGCGCCCACAGGAATGGCTTGGTGCCGACGCCGATGAAGGCATAGACCGAAAAAGCAATGCCGCCAAGGCCGTAGAGCCAGGCGTGGCGCGGCAAGTTGCCGCGATCACGCCGCCACAGCCACAAGAGGCCGATCGAACAGCACAGATAAAGCGGCAGATTCGCGGCAGTGGTGATGATGCTGAGGAACGTGAAACCCTTGACCAGCGTCTCCTTGTAGTTCAACAGCGCGACGCCGGTGCTGAGCAGGCCGACCAGCAACAGTGCGGGGCCCGGCGCGCCGTGACGATTGCTGTTCGCGAAGACCGCGGGCAGCAGTTGCCTTGATGCGAGCGTGCGGGTTAACTCGGCGACCACGAGGGTCCAGCCGTTGATGCAGCCGAGACCGCTGATGATGACGAACAGCGCGAGCCAGCGGCCATTGCCGGCGCCGAGCAGGCGGTCGAGCACATCCACAAAGGGCGCGCTGGAGGCGGCCAGCGTTTCCTGCGGCACCAGCAGCGTCGAGACCGCCGTGACGGCGATGTAGACCGTGGCCGTCAATAGCGTGCCGACGAGCGTCGCGCGGGGAATCGTCTTCTCCGGATTCAGGACCCGGCCGGCAGGCACCGTCGCGGACTCGAGCCCGAGCATCGCAAACAGCGCAATGGTGGATGCCGCCATCGTGGATTGCAGGTTGATGGGCACGGTCGGGATATGCTCGGTGTAGGCAGCCGGATCCGCGACGAGCATCCAGAGGCCCAGCACGAAGACGAGCGCCAGCGGCACCAGTTTCAGCCCGGCGGTCAGCACCTGCACGCGGCCACCCGATCGGGCGCCCAGCAGGTTGACGAGCACGAACACCCAGATGAGGCTCGCGGCAATGATGGCCGGCGGTATGCGCGCAAGCTGCGGCACGAAACTCGTCAGATAGCCCGCGGCGCCCACTGCAAGCGCGGCATTGGCCACCCAGATCGAAATCCAGTAGCACCAGAGCGCCGCAAACGCGACCGTCTCGCCGAGGGTCGCGCGGATGTAACCGAAGGGGCCATCGGCCTCTGGCATCCGCCGCGCCAGCACCGCAAAGCCAAGCGCGAGAAAGGTGCAGCCGACGACGACCGCAGCCCAGCCGACGAAGGCGTTGAAGCCGAAGGGCGCAAGCGACGCGGGCAACACGAAGATGCCCATGCCGATCATGTTGCCGACCACCAGGGCCGTGCACATCCAGAAACCCAGCTGGCGTGTATTCATTCCGGAACCCCCCAGGCCGCGATACAGACCCGCGCCACCGGATCATGAGGGCAATAGTAGTTGAAGTCGGCGCGGGAGTTATCGGGTAAACACGAAGGACCCGTCCTGCGCTAGCATGTCTCCACCTAATCAATACCGCCGATTTTCAGCACTGCCATGCACGACGTCCTGACACTGATTCTTGGAATGGTGATCTTCATCGGCACTCATTCGGTGTCCATCGTGGCGCCGCAGTGGCGCAGTGCGGTCGTGGCCCGGATCGGCGAGTGGCCCTGGAAGGGAATCTACGCGATCGTTTCGATTGCGGGGTTCTTGTTGCTGGTGCAGGGGTATGCGGAGGCGCGACTCGCACCCCTGGTCCTGTACTTGCCACCTGCCTGGACGCGGCATGTCGCGGCATTGCTGATGCTGCCCGTATTCGTCCTGTTGCTCGCCGCCTATCTGCCGGGACGCATCAAGACAAGCGTCAAGCATCCGATGCTTCTCGCCGTGAAACTCTGGGCTACCGCGCACCTGCTGGCCAATGGCACGCTCGCCGATGTCATCCTGTTTGGCGGATTCCTTGCCTGGGCCGTCGTCGACCGCATCTCGGTCAACCATCGCCCGGCGCGGGCGATCCCGGCTGCGCCGGCGTCGAAGTTGAACGATGTGGTGGCCGTGATCGTTGGACTGGTCCTGTATGCCTTGTTCGCGTTCCGCTGGCATGCCGCTTTGATCGGCGTGGCGCCGTTTGGTTGAGTTGAGCGTGGCCCATTGATCCACTGAGAATGTAACCCGTGATGCGCAATCTGCCGACATTGGCCCTGACAGTGATCCTGATGCTTGTAAGCGGGATTTCCCAGGCGGGCCCGCGGGCGCGAGAGCTCGGCGTGCCCTTCGACGGCGAACCGGGACCGCTGAATGCCATCACCGATGTCGCCGGTGTCACGGTCGGCCAGGTGACGCTGATGGAGGACCTCGATGGCGGCAAGAAGGTGCGCACCGGCGTCACCGCAATCCTGCCGCGCGGCCGCGAGAGCCTGAATCTCCATGCCTTCGGCGCCTGGTTTGCGCTGAATGGCGCGGGCGAACTGACCGGCACGACCTGGCTCGAGGAGTCGGGAGAACTGGAAGGCCCGGTGCTCCTGACCAATACACACAGTGTGGGCGTCGTGCACGATGCGGCCATTGCCTGGCGCGTGCGCCAGGGTGGGCCGGACACCACTGGCTACTGGTGGTCGTCGGCTGTCGTGGGCGAGACCTGGGACGGATACCTGAACGACATCAATGGTTTCCATGTGCGGGCCGCGCAAGTGGACCAGGCGCTTGAAAAAGCGGTCGGCGGGCCAGTCGAAGAGGGCAGCGTCGGCGCCGGTACCGGCACCATCTGCTATGAGTTCAAGTGCGGCATCGGCACGGCCTCACGCAGCGTCCGGCTTGACGGCCGCGAACACATCATCGGCGTGCTGGTTCAAGCCAATAACGGCAGGCGCGACAGTCTGCGCATCGCCGGCGTACCTGTCGGCCAGCAACTGCGCGAGCATCGCGTCTACACCGAAGACGACCCCGCCGCCGGCGAGACCGGCTCGATCATCATCGTCATCGCAACTGATGCGCCGGTCCTGCCGCACCAGTTGAAGCGCATCGCGAAGCGTGCAGCCCTGGGCCTCGCCCGCCTGGGTTCGACCGCGGACAATGGTTCCGGCGACATCTTCATCGCGTTCTCGACGGCGAATGCGGCGCCGCTGCGCGGTGCGCCGCTTTCGCTGGCCGAGTTCATGTCCAACGCGCAACTCGATGCATTGTTCGAGGCCACCGTGCAGGCGACCGAGGAAGCGATCGTGAACGCGATGGTCGCAGCGCGCGATATGCAGGGCACGAAGGGCCATTACGCGATCGCGTTGCCGCACGCGGACCTGGTCGCACTGCTAGAGCACTACGGCCGGCTGGTCAAGTAGCGGCTGCGGTCACCCGGCGGCAAGGGCTTCGTCAAAGCTCTTGCGCAGCATCACGATTGCCTCATCCACCTCGGCCTCGGTCACGCACAGCGGCGGCATGAACCGGACCGTGCTGACACCGCAGGACAACAGCAGCAGGCCATTCTGGAACGCGCGGTGCAGCATTGCGTCCGAGAGGGCGCGGTTTGGCGCGCCGTCCGGCTTGATCAGCTCGATTCCGATCATCAGGCCGCGGCCACGGACGTCGCCGATGCAGGGATAGGTGGTGGCGAGCTCCTTGAGCCGCTTCATGAAGTGGGCGCCGACCTTCGCCGCATTCGCGGCGTACTGGTCGCGCACCAGGTCGAGTGTCACGTTGGCGGCCGCGCAGCACAGCGGATTGCCGCCGAAGGTATTGCCGTGCGCGCCCTTCTTCCATTGCTGCATGATCCGGCGCTTGGCGACGATCGCGCCGACCGGCATGCCGGAGCCCAGGCCCTTGGCGAGCGTCATGATGTCCGGTCGCACCCCCGAATGCTCGCAGGCGAACATGCGGCCGCTGCGGCCGACGCCCGACTGCACTTCGTCGAACACGAGGAAGATCCCGTGCTCGTCGCAGATCTGCCGCAGGCCGGCCAGGAATCCGTCGGGCGGCACGAGATAGCCGCCTTCGCCCTGGATCGGCTCGACGACGATCGCCGCGACTTCCATTGGTGGCAGGTTTCGCTCGAACAGCATGCGGATGTAATCGAGCACGGCCTTGCCCTGGTCGCTGCCGGCGAACAGCGGCCGATACGTATTTGGATACGGCACATGCGTGACACCCGGCATGACGGGCGCGAATCCGGCCTGTTGCGTGTACTTGCTCGAGGTCAGCGCGAGTGATCCCATCGTGCGGCCATGAAATGCGCCGAGGAAGGCGATGATGCGTTGCCGCCCGGTGACGTAACGCGCGAGTTTCAGCGCGCCCTCGACGGACTCGGTGCCGGACTGGCACAGGAAGCTCATGACCGGCTCGCCCATCGGCGCGAGCGCCGCAATCCGCTCGGCGAGCGCCGTCATGCCCTCGTGCCAGTAGTCGCTCGAAATGTGCAGGAACTTTCCGGCGGCCTCGCGTACCGCGGCCACCACCGTGGGATGCGCATGGCCGGTTGCGCAGACAGCGATGCCGGCCGCGAAGTCGAGAAAGCGGTTGCCGTCGACGTCCCAAACTTCGGTACCGCGGCCATGCGACATCACGAAGTGGTAGTCGCGCGGGTAGGAGGGCGAGGCGACCAATGTGTCGCGCGCGATCATGGCGCGCGCCTTTGGCCCGGGCAGCTCCGTCCTGATATGTGGGTGGCTCACGTTTTCTCCCGCTCTTATCGGTGCGTTCATATCGGTAGCCTCACTGGTTCGCGATGCGCGGCGGCTGTGCGCGCCTGAAGTGCGCGCAATGCCGCCAGTTCATTCATGGTCGGCGCAGCAACCATTTCAAGCTCCGGCGCGACGGCCAATGGCCAGCCGATGGCCGCCCGCGCTTCGTCGGCCGGTACGCCAGGGTAACCCGCCACCAGCGCCAGTTCTCCATCCGGCTGCGGTTTCAGGATGCCGACGTCCGTGACGACGGCGGCGGGTCCTCCACCGCGCGCGCCACTCAAGCCGCGGCCCCCGAAATGTCCCCCGCTGGTCTGGAAGTCTAACTCGGCGACGAAGCTTCGCGAAGACGCTTTCATGACGATGAAGACCCGCTTTGCATGCGCCGCGATTTCGGTCGCACCGCCTGCACCTGGCAAACGGGTCTTCGGTTTTTCGTAGGAGCCAATCACGGTGCTGTTCAGATTACCCAGCGGGTCGATCTGCGCCGCACCGAGAAAACCGACATCGACGCGCCCGGCCTGCAAATAGTCGCTGAATATGTCGGGTAACGGCACAACGCAGGCTGCGGTTTCAGCAAGCTCGCCGTCGCCGATCGAGAGCGGCAGCACCGTCGGCCGCGTGCCGATCGTGCCCGACTCGTATATCAACACAAGATCCGGCGCATGGGTCAGCCGCGCAAGATTGCAGGCCGCGCTCGGCAGGCCGATGCCGACAAAGCAGACACAACCATCCCACAGCATGCGCGCCGCAGCGACCGTCATCATCTCATCGCGGCTGTAATCGTTCATGCCGCCGCCTGGCGCAGGCTCTCGAGGAAGGCCCGATGATCGGCCGTGCCGAGCACATGGCGCTCCATCCAGGCAGAGAAGCGTGCGCGATCGCGCGAGATTTCATCCCAGCGGAGGTAAAAATCATTGTCGCGTCCGTAACGGCCCTGCGCATAGGACGGCCAGGCGCCTCCGGGACAATGTGACACGACACCAACCACGAAATGCGGCAGCAGCACGCTGTTCATCGCGGGCGGCAGCTCGTCGACGATTTCCTCAACGGTGACCATCAGCAATTTCGCGGCCAGGCCCGCCTCGCGCTGCGCGCCGATGATTCCTTCGATTGCGACATTGCCGTGCCGGTCGGCGCGCTGGGCGTGAAGGATCGTCACATCGGGATTCAATGCAGGAACGGTCGCGAGTTCTTCACCCGTGTAGGGGCAGCGGATGCTGCGGATATCCGGATTGTGCGCCGGCAGGTCGGTGCCGATATAGCCGCGCAGCACGCCAAACGGCAGGCGTGCGGCGCCCGCGCGATAAGCTGCGGCCATGCCGGCGTGACTGTGCTCGCCCAGTTCGAGCGGGCGCGGCCAGTTGCGCTCGACCGCATCGCGCAGGCGGTGCAACGAGCCGACGCCCGGATTGCCGCCCCAGGAAAATGTCAGGCGCCGCGCCGCGCCCATGCCGATCAGCTGGTCATAGATGAGATCGGGCGTCATGCGGATCAGGTGCAGGCGCTGCCTGCGTTGGCGAATGAGCTCATGCCCGGCCGCGAAAGGAATCAGGTGTGTAAAGCCTTCGAGCGCGACGGACGCACCATCGGGCACGTGCTTCGCAATCGCCTCCGACAGCGGCAGGAACTCGGTCATTCATTCCACCACAGTGCGCGACTGTTCGCGCATGTACAACGGCAGGTAATAGAAGGAAGCAATCGCCTTGCCGGTGGAGCCCGATCCTTTCCATCCGCCGAATGCCTGGTAGCCGGGCCAGGCGCCGGTGGTCGCGCCCTGGCCGCGGTTCGCATAAGTGACGCCGGCCTCGATATTCTCCTGGAACCAGCGCACCTCCTCGGCCGAGCCGAAGAAGCCGGCGGTCAGTCCCATGTCCGTGTCATTCGCGAGCCGCATCGCGACGTCGCGGTCCCGATACCGTTGCGCCATCAGGATCGGCAGGAACATTTCCTGCCGCCACAAGGGATGATCGGGTGCGCCTTCGGCGAGTACGGGCTCCACGTAAAATCCCCGGCTGAAATCCCCCTCCGTCAGCACGCGACCGCCACGACGGAACTTCACGCCCGCGTCGCGCAGTTCGCCAACGTAGCGCGCGTAATTCTCATAGGCCTTCGCGTTCACCACAGGGCCCAGCCAGGTCTCGCGCTTGGTCGGATCGCCGATGCGGATCGCGTCGATCTGGCGCTCCAGAAGCGTGAACAGGCCGTCGGCCACGGATTCATGCACGTAGAGCCGCGAAGTGGCCGAGCACTTTTGCCCGCCCATGCCGTAAGCGGAGCGCAGGATTCCGCTGGCCGCGCGGTCGAGATCCGCATGTTCGGTCACGATGCAGGGATTCTTCCCGCCCATTTCCGCGACGCAGGGCCGCGGATACCTGCCGGTCGCCATCGCGCCGAGAATCTTGCGGCCGACACCGACCGAACCGGTGAAAGTGATGCCTGCCGTGCGCGCATCGCCAACCAGAGCCTCGCCGACCGCCGCACCGGAACCGGATACGTAATTGAAAACGCCGGGCGGCAATCCCGCATCGCGGATGCAATCGGCAAGCCAGCGGCCAGCCCAGGGTGTGTCGGAGGAGCATTTCAGGATGACCGTATTGCCGGTCACGAGTGCGGCTGCGGTGGGCCCGCCGGCGAGCGCCAGCGGGAAGTTGAACGGCGCTATCACGGCCCAGACGCCGTAGGGGCGCAGCACGCTGCGATTGCGCGAGATGAAACCCTCGAGCGGATCGTTCGGAAGATCGAGCTCGTAAGCATGGTGCGATTCGAAGTCATCGGCGTAGCAGCGGAAGAAATCCACCGTCTCCTGCGTCTCGCCGAGCGCCTCCATGCGGTTCTTGCCGACCTCGAGCACGAGTGCCGCGGCGATGTCGTAGACGCGCTCCTCCATGATGTCGGCCACGCGGCGCAGGAGCCGCGCGCGTTCCGCCGCGCTGGTCGCGCGCCAGGCCGGGAATGCCTTCGATGCCGCGGCGAGCGCGGCATCGACGTCCTTCAGCTGCGCCATCGGAAAACGGCCGAGCCTCAGGTTGCGGTCGATGGGACTCACGCGGTCTTCGTGCTTGGCGGCGTCAAGGTCCCGGCCGTCGAGGAACAGGCGTTGCGTGCCGCCGAGTTCGCCGCGGAGCTTTGCGAGCGCTCGCTCGAAACGCTCGTGCATGGCCTCGGGCGGATTGAACATCGTCGCGTAGGTCAGGCGGAAACTCATGAGTGTTGCTCCATGCTGGAGGCTGGAAAGAAGCGGCCGAGCAGACGGTCGAGCAGGGCGAGAGCGGTGGCCAGGTCGGCCTCGTCGATCACCAGCGGCGGCGCGATGATCAGCAGGTTACCGCGCGAGCCAAAGGAAACGCCCTCATCGAGCGCAGCGCGCAGCAGTGCGCGCTGCTGGTCGGACTGTTGCGGCCAGGGGGCGAGCGGCGCGCGTGTCGCGGCATCCGCGATCAGTTCGACAACCGCGAACAGACCATGGCCGCCGCGAACCTCGCCGATCACCGGATGGCGTGACCTGAGTTTCTGCAGTTCCTTGAACAGGCTGGCGCCCAGCCGGCGGGAACGCTCGATCAGCTTTTCATCGCGATAAGCATCGAGCGCGGCGAGACCCGCCGCGCAGGACAGCGGATGGCCGCAATACGTCAGGCCGCCATAGAACATCTGCTTTTCGATGCGCCGCGCAATCGCTGAACTCATCACGACCGCCCCGAGCGGGATGGCAGCGCCTGTCAGGCCTTTCGCGAGCGTCATGATGTCCGGGCGGCCCTGCTCGCCGTGGCGCTGCCAGGCAAACCACTCGCCACAGCGCCCGAAGGCGCTCATGACCTCGTCTGCTATCAGCAGTACATCGCGCTCGCGCGTCAATTCGCGAAGCAGTGGCCAGTAGCTGTCCGGCGCCACGATGCCATTGCTGCCGGCATTCGATTCCATCAGCACGGCGCAGACGCGATCGGCGCCCTCCTGGTCGATGCAGCCGGCGACGGCGGCCGCGGCCCTCTCTCCGCACTCGTGTGCGGAGCGGCTGCCGAAAGGACAGCGGTAGGAATAGGGCGGCGGCACATGGCGCACGCCCCAGGCTTCGGCATCGACCTGGTGCGCAGTGCGGGCATCTCCGGACAGTGCCATGTCCATGTAGCTCGCTCCGTGATACGAGCGGTCGCGCGTGACGACGAGCCCGCGCCCCTTGCCGGAAGCCTGGCGTGCGATGCGCACGGCGTTCTCGTTCGCATCGGCGCCGCCGAGCGTGAAGAACACCAGCCCGCCCTCGAAACCCGAAAGATCGAGCAGCCGCTTTGCGAGCGCCCGGCGCGGAATGGAGCCCCAGTGGCTCGTCACGAAGCAGAGTTTCTCCGCCTGCTCGCGGATGGCGGCCACCAGGCGCGGATGCTGGTGGCCGAGATTGCTGCACTCGACCAGGCTGCTCATGTCGAGCAGTTCGCGCCCATCTTCGAGCAGAAGCCTGGCGCCGCGCCCGCCGACGACGGTCGGCGCGTTCCAGTCGCCCGGTACACACCAGCTGTGCAGCACGTAGTCGCGTTCGGATGGCATGGGCATGATTGTCTCAACCCGCCGTGAAAGGCGCCAGCGATCAGATCCGGCAGCGCGCCAGAAGCCCGATTTGCGGATTGCGCACAGGACGCGGATGCTTGCATGGAGGAGAAGCCCAATGAAACGAATGACCCCGATGCTGGGTTTGTTGTTGCTGGTCGCTGTGGCGGCCGGCGTGTTCATCTGGTCGGGCGCGTACAATATCGCTGCAGACGAGCCGCATTGGTCCGTGATGACCAGGGTGATGGAAACCGTGCGCGATCGCTCGATCGAGGCGCGGTTATCCGGCATCACCGCACCTGACCTCGCCGATGAATCGCTAATCCGCGCGGGCGCCGGAAACTACGACGCCATGTGCGCCGACTGTCATGGACACCCGGGCGAAGATCACTCCGTACTGGGCTCCGGCATGTATCCGGCCCCACCGGACCTGGCCGGTGAGCGGATCGAGAATTCCGTGGAGGCGTTCTGGGTCATCAAGCACGGCATCAAGATGACCGGCATGCCAGCCTGGGGAAAGCACATGGATGACAAAGCCATCTGGGGCATCGTGGCCTTTCTCCAGCAGCTCCCCGGCATGAGCGAGGCCAGCTACCGTGAACTGGTCGAGTCCAGCGAAGGGCACAGCCACGACTCGGGCGAGGAGCATGTCCATGCCGATGACGAGCATCAAGAACACAATGATTGATTTGGAGGCACGCAACATGAGCCGCCTGGCCGCAACGATGTTCCTCGCAGGGTCCCTGCTTCCTGGCGTCGTATTGGCTGAGCCGCCGCGCATCGACGTGCCCGCTACGGCACAGGCCGCCGCCGCAACCGTGGATCGCTTCTTTGGCGCGCTGTCCACGGGTGACCTCGGCGCGGCGGCCGCCGAACTCGATCCGGATGTGATCATTCTGGAAAGTGGCGGTGCTGAATATTCGGCTGCCCAATACCTGGGCGGCCATGCGAAGTACGACGCTGAGTTCCTTGGGACCGCGCAGCAGAAGCCTGGACGACGCACGGCAAGGGCCAGTGGTGATCTGGCATGGGTCGCGAGCGAGAGCGAACTGCAGGCGCAGGACGACGGCAGGCCGGTGACGATCCAGAGCACCGAAACCATGGTGCTTCGTGCCACGGAGGCCGGCTGGAAGATCGTCCATATCCACTGGTCCTCGCGGACCCGCAAGCAGCAGGAGTAGTGCCATGAATTTCACGCAGAAGTCATCCGTATGGGTTCTGGTCGCACTTCTGTGCGCTTGCGCGCGCGAGCCGGCGCCAGTTCCTGTCGATGCCGTTGCCGCGGCGAACGCCGACCAGCCGCAGCTCCTGGTCTACAGATCGCCGACCTGCGGCTGCTGCGAGTCCTGGGCGGGTCACATGCAGGACGCCGGGTTTTCAGTGCAAGTGAAGGACATGCAAGACCAGGAGCTCGGCGCGATCAAGGCCGAAGCGGGCGTGCCCGCTGGCCTCGAGTCCTGTCACACGGCGCGGGTCGGCGACTACTTCGTCGAGGGGCATGTGCCGGCGGAAGACGTGAAACGCCTGCTCGCCGAGAAGCCCGACGCGCGCGGCCTTGCCGTGCCCGGCATGCCGCAGGGTTCGCCCGGCATGGAGCAGGGCGGTGCCGCCGAGCCGTACGACGTACTGCTGGTCGCAAAGGACGGGTCCACGTCGGTCTACGCGCATCACGGCGACTGAAGCGCAAGTCGGTGACGCAAACATGATCGATCCCGTTTGCGGAATGACGGTGGCGTCCAATTCGCCACACCAGGCAGCCCATGCCGGGCGCGACTATCGATTCTGCTCGGCCGGCTGCCGCGCGAAGTTCGTGGCCGACCCCGCCCGCTACCTGAAGCCGGAAACGGCTCCGGCCGCGCTGGCCCCTGCCGGCACCGGCTACACCTGCCCAATGCATCCGGAGATCATCCGCGACCGGCCGGGCAGTTGCCCGATTTGCGGCATGGCGCTCGAGCCGCTGATGCCGGCAGTGGACGAAGATGAGCTTCCGGAACTCGCCGATTTTAGGCGCCGCTTCTGGCTGACTTTGCCGCTCACGCTGATCGTGCTGGCGCTCGCAATGTTCGGCCATTACCTGGCGCCGCTGCCGGCGACCACTCGCGGCTGGCTGGAACTCGCCTTGTCGGCACCGGTCGTCCTGTGGGCCGGCTGGCCGTTCTTCCAGCGCTGGGCGCGGTCAGTCGTGACCCGCAATCCGAATATGTGGACACTGATCGGCACCGGTGTCGGCGCGGCTTTCCTCTACAGCCTCGTCGCGACGGTGGCACCCGGGATTTTTCCAGAGTCTTTCCACGAGCACGGCCGCGTCGGAGTCTACTTCGAGGCGGCGGCCGTCATCGTGTCGCTGACGCTGCTCGGCCAGCTGCTGGAACTGCGCGCGCGCTCGTCGACCTCGGCGGCGATCAAGGCCCTGCTGCGTCTCGTGCCACCGGTGGCTCGGCGCATCCGCGCAGACGGCAGCGACGAGGAAGTGCCGCTCAGCGCCGTCCAGCCGGGAGACCGGTTGCGCGTGCGGCCGGGCGACAAGGTGCCAGTGGACGGGGAAGTGCTGGAGGGATATTCCAGCGTGGACGAATCGCTGCTGACCGGCGAGTCGCTGCCGGTCGAAAAGAAGCAGGGCGACCGGCTGATCGGCGGCACATTGAATGCGAACGGCAGCCTGGTGATGCGCGCCGATCGCATCGGAGCCGCGACGATGCTTGCGCAGATCGTGCAGCTCGTCGCGCAGGCGCAGCGCTCGAAGGCGCCGATGCAGCGCCTGGCGGACCGCGCCTCGTACTGGTTCGTGCTGATCGTGCTCGGGATCGCATTGCTGACGTTTCTTGCCTGGGGCTGGTTTGGGCCGGAGCCGTCGTGGACCTACGCGGTCCTCAACGGCGTGGCCGTGCTGATCATCGCCTGCCCTTGCGCGCTCGGACTCGCGACGCCGATGTCCGTGATGGTCGCCATGGGGCGCGGCGCGAGCTCCGGCATCCTGTTCCGCGATGCGCAGGCGCTCGAATCGCTGCGCGCGGTGGATACGCTGATCGTGGACAAGACCGGCACACTCACCGAAGGGCGGCCGGCGTTCCGTGCGGCGGTCGCAGCAGCGGGTTTCGACGAGGCGCATCTGATGACCCTTGCGGCCAGTCTCGATCAGGGCAGCGAGCACCCGCTCGCCGCAGCGATCGTCGCGGAGGCGCGCCGCCGCGGCCTCGCGCTTGCAAAGGCGGAGACATTCGAGTCGGGCACCGGTCTCGGCGTGCGCGGGCGCGTCGAGGGCCGCGAGCTTGCGCTCGGCAGCGCGGCGTTGATGCAGGATCTGGGCGTCGACACGGCACCGCTCGCGCCACGAGCCGAGGGGTTCAGGAACGACGGTGCGAGCGTGATGTTCCTCGCGGCGGATCGCAGGCTGGCGGGCCTGATCGCGGTCGCGGACCCGGTCAAGGCAACGACAGCCGAAGCGCTCGCTCTGCTGCGCGCCTCGGGGTTGCGGATCATCATGGCGACCGGCGATGCAGCCGCGACCGCGCAGGCAATCGCCGCTGCGACCGGAATCGACGAAGTTCACGGCGAAATGCGCCCCGCCGGCAAGGCCGCATTGATCGCGCGATTGCGCGGCGAAGGACATCGCATCGCGATGGCGGGGGACGGGATCAACGATGCACCCGCACTCGCCGCGTCGGATGTCGGCATTGCGATGGGTACCGGCACTGATGTCGCGATCTCAAGCGCACAGGTGACGCTGGTGAAGGGCGACCTGCGCGGCATCGCGCGGGCACGCGAGATTTCCGCGGCGACGGTCCGGAACATGCACCAGAACCTGGGCTTTGCATTCCTCTACAACGCGCTTGGCGTGCCGATCGCTGCCGGCGTGCTCTATCCGGTGAGCGGGCTATTGCTCTCGCCGATGATTGCTGCGCTGGCGATGAGCTTGTCGTCGGTCTCAGTGGTTGGCAATGCGCTGCGGCTGCGCGGCGGGCGGTCCCGGGAAAACTGAGGCCGCCGGCGGAAACCGGCGGCCCCTCAACACCTCACCTGGCGGCTTCCGCCATCTCGTGATGTTCCTCAGCAAGCTTGCGATATTCGCTTGCCGCATTGCGATAGTCCTTCTCGAGGGCCTTGCAATGGATCGCCATCGATTCGCGCGGCTTGGTATAGGCGTGGCTATAGGTCTGCGCCATCTTCGCGTGGCTTTCCGCGCGCCGTTCGGCCGCCAGCGCTTCATCTTCATATGACCGGGCGATGGCCTCGTGCTGTTCCGAGGTCTTTGCCGCTTCGATCTGCGCCTGAGTGACGACTTCGTCCGCTGCGGCCGTCGCCGCTCCAGCCAGGGCCAGGGCTGCGATTCCGCTGGCCAGCCAGCAATTGAGTTTGTTCATGGTCCTCTCCGTTCAAGTGTTCAGATGACAATCAGGACTGCCGGACCGTGCCGGCAATCCGCACGCTTCCTGGGGCGACACTCAGGCGGGAGGACGGAAGAGTCTTTCGAGCCGGCCGGAGACCGATCCGACCGCATCAATGATCGGGGCAGTGGTGGCCGTCAGTGACGGGAAATGCAGTTCGCTGATGGATTCGGTTGTGACCTGCATGCAGGAGCAATGACAGCCTGTGGTGGCACCCATGAGGCATTGCCCTGGCGAACACATGGCGTCCGGACACATGTCGCCGGTGCAGGCGGAATCATGCATGGCGGACGGGCTGCCCGCGGTATGCGTCGCCTGGAGCGGCGCCGCGCTGCCGCCAGCGCCAACCAGCAGCAACGCCGCGACGACTGCCGCGACCACCACATCCCGGAAACGAGCTGGCGAGTGCCCCACGTGCTCCTCACATTCAATAGCTTCTCTCATTGAATCGGGGGCCATGTTTCAGTCAATACGTAGATATACCTATGCGCTCCGGGCCCCGATGGTTCCGGCCGTCAGAACAGCTGGTGGCCGGCCCACCAGGCGCCTGCGGCAATCAAAGCCGAGGCCGGTATCGTCAGGATCCAGGCCAGCACGACATTGCCGGCCACGCCCCAGCGGACTGCGCGCACGCGCCTCGTGGAACCGACGCCGATGATCGCGCCGGTGATGGTATGCGTCGTTGAAACCGGAATTCCGAAGCCGGATGCAAGAAACAACGATATCGCGCCGCCTGTTTCCGCCGCAAAGCCACCTACGGGCTTCAGTTTGGTGATGCGCTGGCCCATCGTCTTGACGATGCGCCAGCCGCCGAACAGTGTGCCGAGCGAGATCGACACATAGCAGGCAATGACAACCCAGTACGGCAGGTGAGCGGTTGTCGTCAGGCCCGCCGAGATCAACAGCAGCCAGATGATGCCCATGGTCTTCTGCGCGTCGTTGCTGCCGTGGCCAATGCTGTAGAGCGCGGACGATACCAGCTGCAGGCGGCGAAACCAGCGATCGGTCACGCGCTGGGTCTGGCGTCTGCAGATCCACGACACTGCGACCGTAATGAGCCCCGCGAGCAGCATGCCGAGAAGGGGCGAGACCACGATGAAAGTCGAGGTCTTGACGATGCCGGGCGCAAGCAACGGGCCCGTGCCGGCTTTCGCCATAACGGCGCCTACCATGCCGCCAATCAGCGCGTGCGAAGAACTCGAAGGGATGCCGTAATACCAGGTGATGAGGTCCCAGACGATCGCGCCGATCAGCGCGCCGAAGATCACGTAATTGTCGACGATGTCGGGACTCACGATGCCCTTGCCGACCGTCGCGGCGACCTTGAGCTCAAAGAGAGCGACCGCGACGAAATTGAAGAACGCGGCCCACATGACGGCCTGATGCGGTTTCAGGACGCCGGTCGAGACCACGGTCGCGATCGAGTTCGCGGCATCGTGGAAACCATTCATGAAATCGAAGGCGAGCGCGATGAAAATCAGCATCGCGAACGTCAGCGTCACGGTTCCGGCGTCCATCGTCAGCCGTTCTCGAGCACGACGCCCTCGATGACGAGAGCCACGTCCTGGCACTTGTCGGTCGTCAACTCGAGGAGTTCGTAGACGGCCTTCAGCTTGATGATCTGGCGCACATCCTGCTCCTCGCGAAACAACCGGGAGATCGCTGCCTGCATGACACGATCGGCGTCGGTTTCGAGGGCATCGATTTCCTGGCAGATCTTCAGGATCGCCGGGCCGTTGTCCATTGATGAAAGCATCGTGACGGCGTCATGGACCCTCGTGCAGCAGATGTGCACGAGGTCGGCGAGATGAGAAACTTCCGGTGTCAGGACGTGGACGTCATACAAAGTCAGCGACTCGGCTGTGTCCTGCATCAGGTCCAGGATGTCGTCCATGCGCTGGATCAGCCTGTTGATCTGCTCCCGGTCGAATGGCGTGACGAAGGTGTTGTGCATCAGCGCGACGGTCTGATGCGTGACGTCGTCGGCTGCGCTTTCGAAAGCCTGGATCTTGGCGACGAATGCGTCGCGCCGCCCGTTATCGGAATAGTCGGCCAGCATCTCGACGAGCGTGGTCGCGCCCTGGACCACGAGCGATGCGTGGCTGTTGAACAGCGTGAAAAACTGCCGCTCGTGCGGCATCAGCACAGACAGCAGGCGCATGGCGGATCCCCGTTACCTTGTTCTGGCGGGCACATTCTAGTCGTCCCGCACTGGCCGTTGGGGTATCTTTGGCGGCATGAAATTTGCGCGAAATTCCCTGCTGCCGCTGGCCGCTGCGATCCTGTTGACATTCAACGGATCGTGGGCTGGCGCCGAGCCGGCGGATGCTGAAACCGCGCGCCTGATCGCGGAACTGGGACTCAAGGAGTCACCCACGGCGGTCGCGGACCGGCCCGGCTGGCAGGCGCCGCGCAAGGTGGTCGTCATCGGCGCCGACACGGATCGCCTCGCCTGGATGCAGCCCGCCGCGCCAGGCGTCCGGCTGGTTGGGGCACGCGACCAGGCCGAGGCGGTGCGCGAGGCTGCGGATGCCGATGCGGTGATCGGCGTCTGCTCCGCAGACATCGTGGATGCCGGGCAGCGCCTTCGCTGGATCCAGCACCAGTATGCCGGCGTCGAGCGCTGCGTCGGGATAGCGGGCTTTGCGGCGCGCGGCATCGTTCTGACCAACATGCAGAAGATTGCGGGTCCCGTGATGTCCGAGCACGTGCTCGCGCTGATGTTCGGCCTGTCGCGCGGGCTCGCGGTCTATGTTCCCCGCCAGGCGGCCGGCGACTGGGCGCAGGATGCCGTGCCGGAAGGCCGCCTGTGGATGCTCGAAGGCAAAACGCTTTTCGTCGCGGGCCTCGGCGGGATTGGCACGGAGGTTGCGCGCCGCGCGAATGGGCTTGGCATGAAAGTGATCGCCACGCGCAACACGCGGCAGGAAAAACCGCCGTTCGTCGACGAACAGGGATTGAGTGAGGACCTGCTCGCCTTCGCCGCGCGCGCTGACGTCATCGTCGACGCCCTGCCGCTGACGCCGGAAACGAAGGGGGTCTTCGACCGGAAAGCCTTCGATGCGGCGAAACGCGGTGCGCTCTTCATCAATGTCGGCCGCGGTGGCACCGTCGTCACGGCGGACCTGATCGCCGCGCTCCGGGATGGGCGCATCGGCGGCGCCGGCCTCGACGTCACGGATCCAGAGCCGCTGCCCGCTGATCACCCGCTGTGGCACGCGCCGAACGTGCTGATCACGCCACATGTCGCTGCGGCCACCGATCTCGGCGAGGAATCCCGCTGGCTGATCGCGCGCGAGAACCTGCGCCGCTACGCGGCGGGCGATAAGCTGCTGTCCGAAGTGGACGTACAGCGCGGGTACTGATGTCGAACCGCACTCTGCCGCTCGACGGTCGGCTCTACGATTACCTGCTGCGAAAATCCCTGCGCGAGCCGGCCGCACTGGCGGCGCTGCGCGCCGAGACGGCATCTCATCCGCACGTCAATATGCAGATCGCACCCGAACAGGGCCAGTTCATGCAGATGCTGGTGCGGCTGATGGATGCGCGCCTGGCGGCCGGCGAGGCGGGACACTACGATTTCGCCTTCATCGATGCGGACAAGGGCGGCTACCACGCCTATTACGAACGACTGCTCCGGTTGATTCTCCCCGGCGGGCTGATCGCCGTAGACAACACGCTTTGGAGCGGTGCAGTTGCGGACCCGCGGATCGACCTGTCATTGCTTCCGGTCGGCGACGGCTTGACGCTGGCGCGCCGGCGGCCCTGAGCCCGCTTCCGTCCCGCTGTGACGCGAGTATGATCGGCTGAGGCATACCAAAGGGGAATGCGTCATGAGCCGTTTTCACCTTGCCTCATGGGTCGCCCTGATCGCGCTGGCCGGTCTTGCCGGTTGTGAAAGCGCCAAGGCGCCGGAGGCGTTTCCACAGGCCGCTGCCGATGGCTGGATCGCCGCGTTCAACAGCGGCGACGCCGCGGGGCTCTCGCTGATGTACAGCCCGGATGCAAAGATCCTTCCGCCCGATCAGCCGATCGTGAGCGGCTACGACTTGATCGAGGAGTTCTGGCGCAACTACAACCCGGGCAGCGTGCGCATCGAGATTTCCGAGGTCGAAAGCGCGAAGCTTGGGGATTACTGGTTCCGGGAGGGCGCTTACAGCTCCAAGTACCCGGCTGAGGGCGAGCCCCGCGTCGGCAAGTTCATCGAGCTATGGACCAGGGTGGGCAGCGCATGGCTGCTGTATCGCCAGATGTGGAGCCCGAATGTGCCGCCACCCGTACAAGTGTCGGCGGCGCCGGATGCCTAGGGACCGCATCGATGCGGATCGCGGCAATACTGATTCTGGCAGTGCTCTCGGCCGGCTGCGCGCAGAATCCGGTGCCCGAGCCGTTCCCGCAGCAGGTCGCGGACACCTGGGTCGCGCATTTCGCCGCTCATGACGCAGCTGGCGTGGCAGCTCTCTACACCAATGATGCACAGTTGCTGCCGCCAGGCATGGAAGCGGTCAGCGGCCGCGCTTCGATCCAGGAATTTGTTGCAAGGACCAACCCGCCCGACGCGCCGAAAATCGAGTTCGCAACGATCGAGACTCTGGTATTCGGCGATTACGCCCATCGTCAGGGCAGGTATTCCGTCAAAGGTCCGGATGGTGCGGCGATCGAAACCGGCAAGTTCATCGAGTTGTGGAAGAAGGTCGACGGCAGATGGCTGATCCACCGCGAGATGTGGAGCCCCGACGCGCCGCCACGCAGACCAGCCACGGATACGCCATCTGATGAATCTGCGTGATCACGTCGAAGCGATCCTGCCGGAATGGGAACGCTGGTATCCCAGCCTGTTTGATGCCGCGGCCGATCTTGGCGTGATCCGCGCAAGGGTCTGCCCGCCGTCATCATTATTGCTATCGCGCCGGCATGCCGTGATCTACGGCGAAGCCGTGCAGGCATTTCGCGAACGCTGGAACGCGCTTGAAGAAGAAGACTAGCGTTCCGGTTGCGAGCGGGCGCGCGTAACGCGCCACTCGCCGTCCTCGCGGGCAAGCCGCAAATCGATTCGCTGGACGTCGGCTGCGAGATCCCAGTCCGAAGCCGACTCGCGACCCAGCATGCCGACCGTCACCTGCGCTCGCGCAACCTCCGGGCCCTCGATTTCGATGGCGTCGATGCGCGTCATCAGGTGGATGGACTGATGGGCGATCAGGTAGCCGTGCAGATAGCGGCGCATGTCGTCGGCGCCGCGGCCCTCGGCATCGCGGTAGTCGTCAGCAATCAGTTCGCGCAGGGCCCCCGCGTCGCGGGCCTCGGCCGCGGTTTCCGCTGATTCGATCAGCGCGCGGATTTCGTCCTCGGGCGCGGGCCGGGATCCACAGGCTGCGAACAGGCATGCGGCGGCAATCAGGGTATTACGCGCGCCCAGGGTAAGACTCCCACTGCGGCAGCCCATCGGTTATCTCGAACCAGGCAGCCTTGCTGGTCGCGAAGATGTTGCCGAGCGGCCGTGCGCCGGGATCGCTGTCGAGACCGCCGCAGGGCACGACGACGCGGCCGGTAGATTCATTGACGCGCGGCACCGGACTGCCGCAGCGGGCACAGAAGCTTTGTGCGAAATACTTCGCGCCGGGCAGCGAGTATGTCTTCACGTCATTCTCGCCGCGCAACCAGGCAAATTGCCCGAGCAGGTAGAACGCATTGGTCGCGTGTGCGGCACTGCGCGCCTTGCGGCAACGCGAACAATGGCAGTTCTGAATGCGCTCCGGCTTGCCCGTGAGTTTCCAGGCGACGCCGTCGCACAGGCAGCTGCCCAATGTGACGCCGGCTGTCGGCTGCGGTTTCGGCCGTTCGAGGCCGGCGCCACCGCCGAACTCCGGCGGATAGCCCGCATGCTGCGGCAGGCCATCGGTAATCGGAAACCACTCCGCGCGCGAGCCGGCGAACATGTGCATCGTCGGCCGCAGGCCCGGATCACCATCCAGGTTGCCTGCGGGCACGAAGACCAGGTTCATGGCGGGCAGCAGCATGGGTGTCACGGATCCGCAGGTCCGGCAAAAAGGCCGGCGGCCATGCTCGGACGATGGATAGGTTTCGATGTTGTCCTGGCCCGATATCCAGCGGAAGCCGCTGTCCGGCGCCGAGGCGAAGGTCGAAAACATCGCGCCATGGTGCTTGCGGCACATGGAGCAGTGGCAATTGGCCATCATCATGAACGGGCCGTCGACTTCGTATTGCACGGTCCCGCAAAGGCAGCTTCCCGTATACATTGCGCGATCCGGAAGCAAGAATTACGGATAGTTTGCACCAAGGGACCCGACACATGTACACGCTCTACTATTCGCCCGGCTCGGCAAGTTTTGCCGTGCACTGGATGCTGATCGAGCTCGGCGTTCCGTACGAGCTGAAGAAAGTGGATCTGGAAGCCGGTGAGCATCGCCGACCCGAGTATCTGCGGCTGAATCCGAATGGCTTCGTGCCGGCCCTGATCGTGGACGGCACGCCACTCTACGAGACTGCGGCGCTTCTGCTGCTGCTGGCAGAACGCCATCCGGAAGCCGGGTTCGAGCCGTCCATCGGAAGCCCGCGGCGCGGCGCTTATCTGTCCTGGATGCTGTACCTGGCTAATACCCTGCAACCCGCGAATCAGGAATGGTTCCACCCGGAACGTATCGCCGGTGCGGAAGCCGTCGAAGCCGTCAAGGCGGGCACCCACGCGCGGATCGTGGCCGGCTGGGACCGGATTGAAGCGCAGCTACGTTCCGGCGGGCCCTATCTCCTGGGCGATCGAATCTTGGCCATCGATTTTTTCGTGACGACGATGATGCGCTGGTCGCGCAATATGCCGAAGCCGGCAACCGAATGGCCTGGGATCGCAAACTATGTCGCGCGCATGAAAGCGCGGCCGTCGTTCAAGACGCTCTATGCGCGCGAAGGCCTGACCGAGTGGGCCTGAGGCCTACAGAAACGTATAGGTCAGGCTCAGCGAAATCGTGTCCAGGCTTTCGTCCTGCACATAGTTCAAGCGCTCGTACTCGAGCCGCGCACCGAGACTGCCGAAGCGCGCCTGGATACCAGCCCCGAAGGCGAGGTCCGTCCCGCTCTCGTTGACCCGGAAGACGGGGACAAAGCTGCCGATCGACTGGCCATCGAACTGCCAGTTGCTGACCCCGGCCTTCAGGAACAGGTCCACAAGCGGCAGGTCGAGATAGCCGACCGCGAAGGCCGACAGCGTCTTGGCATTCAGGCTGGTGCTCGCCGGGCAGGGTACGGTGATGAACTGGATGCAGGCAGTGCCGGCCGGTACGGTCGCGTCACCGTGATCGACGTATGTTGCTTCGACGCCGAAGCTGTCGAGCGGCCGCCAGCCGGCGATGAGCTTGTATCCATTTGTCTGATCGTCGAATGGCAGGACGGCGCCGGGATTCGTCAGGCCGTAATCGCTTTGCGTGGCGCCTGCACCGAGATAGAAGCCGTTGTCGGCGGCCTGCGCGAAACCCGCGAAGAAGCACAAGCCAAGCAACGTTATGTAGCGCGTCATGGGAACCTCTGGATTTTGCGAGGGGCATGGTTACGACCCGCCCCGGAGGGGGAGGTTCCCTACGATTTTTCCGGATCCGTGGGCGTGACCAGCAGCGGATCGGCCTTGATACTGCAGGCGAAGTTGAGCAGCGTCTCGCCGATCGTGCCGGGCTCGATCTTCTCCCAGTAGCGCAACAGGTTGGTCGAACGCACCGGCTCGTCGGCCTGCAGGTTGTTCCACTTGTAGAAGATCAGGCCGCGCGTCGAACGCTGGCGCTTGACGCAGTCCCAATCGTCGCGGCTCGCGGCGCTCAAATGCGCGCCGGGGCTCTGCGGATTCTTGTACTCGATGCGCAGCCACATCGTGACGATGTCGCCGTTTCGCTCCGATTCGACCCTGCTTGCGAAATAAACCTGCTCGGGATAGGTCTCGAGCCATTCCCAGTCGCTGCGGCCCCGCAGCTCCAGTTTCTTGACCCACTCGTTGCCGAGCCCCTTCATGGGTACGGTCTCGATCTGCGCGGATGCGGATGACGCCAGGACCAGCAGGGTGAGCGCGGTGATTGACGCTTGGTGCAGGCGATACATGCAATGTTCGACGCCGGAGAACCGGTTGAGGTTCCGGATTATCAGCCGAGGATTGCCTCGCGTCGATAGAGCCGCCCGGCCAGCCAACCGAGCAGCACACCGAGCAGCAAGCTGCTTGCGACCGACAGCAGCACCCAGGCCGGGGACAGCGGCTCACCACGCATCAACCCCTGCATCAGGAGGTGTTGGGAAAGACTCGGCACCAGCATCAAGGTCGCGGAAGGTTGCACGGCAAGCACGCTCGCAATCGCGATCGGTACGGTCGGCACCAGCATGACGACGCCGAGCCAGGATTGCGCCTCCTTGTAGCTGCGCGTGAATGAGGCAATGACGGTGAGCAGCCCCGCACCGATCAGCGCAAATGGCAGTGTCATGAGGAACACGCGAACCGCGACGCCGGGGCCGAAATTGGCCGTCATGCCGAAAGTCTCGAGCGGCACGAAACGCAGCGCCACGGTGATCCAGATGATCACCAGCGCAAGCGCCAGGATCATCATGATTGCGGCCGCGGCCACCTTGCCATAAATCAACTGCTCGCGCGTCGCAGGCACCGTGAGCAGCGCCTCGAGCGAACCGCGTTCGCGCTCCCCGGCCGTCGCATCAATCGCGAGATAGAGCCCGCCCAGCAGCGTCACCAGCAGGATCACGTAGCTCAGCATGCCGAGCAGAAGGGTTGCGCGGGCGCTGGGCGTCGAGACGTCCACATGATCCACAACGACAGCACGCACGACGGTCGGTGAAACGCCGCGTGCCTGCAGGCGCAACGCGGCAATCATCGCCGAGTAGCCAGCCACCGCCCGATTGACTCGCGCGGAGCGCTGTTCTGCGCGGGCATTCGAGCCGTCCGCATAGATCATGACGGCCGCGGGTTGCCCGGCCGCGAAGCGCTCGCCAAAGGTGTCCGGAATCCGCAGCACGACCAGGCCGTCGGCACCCGTAATCCAGGCGCGGATTTCCTGCTCGGTTCCATCGCGCAGCGTGACTTCGAGGCCGTTCTCGCGCAACTGCTGGACGAGATTCGGGGCTGCTGCTGCATTCGCTATGGTGACCGGCGTCGCCTCGTCCTGCGCGGCGACGGAGTGAGCAAGCGTGAGTTTCAGGACCAGGACGAAGAATAGCGGCGCGAACACGGGCCCAAACACGAGGCTCGTCAGCAATGTGCGGCGGTCGCGCAGGCTTTCGCGCAGCTCCTTCAGCATCACGATGGCGGCGACCCGCTTCATTCGAGGCCCCTGGCGTCGCCGATTGCCGCGACGAAGGCGTCTTCGAGCACCGGGGCACCAAACTGCGCAAGCAATTGTGCGGGCGTGCCGGATGCAACCACGCGCCCATGGTCAATGATGACGATATCGTCGCAGAGCGCAGCCACCTCCTGCATGACATGACTCGAGAACAGCACGCAGTGACCTGCGGCGCGCAGTGCCAGGATCCGGGCGCGCAGTGCGCGGGTCGCCATGACGTCGAGGCCGTTGCTTGGTTCGTCCAGCAGCAGGTTTTGCGGTTTGTGCACCAGCGCGCGGGCGAGTGCGACCTTGATGCGCTGTCCCTGCGAGAACCCCTTGGCACGGCGGTCGGCGCAATCGACGATATCGAGATCCACGATCAGTTCGTCCACGCGCCGCGCAAGCTGCAGGCCGCTCTGCCCGTGCAGCTCGCCGAAGAAGGCGATGTTCTCGCGTGCCGTCAGTTGCGGATAGATGCCGGCGGAATGCGGCAGGACGCCGATGGCGCGCCGCGCCGCGAGCGGGTCGCGAACGACATCAATGCCGTCCACGCTCGCGTTGCCGGCGTCGGGCTGCAGCACGGTGTAAAGCACGCGCAGTGTCGTGGACTTGCCGGCGCCATTCGGCCCCAGCAGCCCGGTGATGCGCCCATCGCGTGCCTCGAAGCCGACACCGTCGATGGCGCGGATCGCGCCGAAGCTGCGGCCCAGGCCCTCGACGCGGATCACGGCGCCGTCCCGCTGAACGAGAGGAAGAATGGCGCCGGCTTGATGTCGCCGACGCAGGCTGTATCGAGGCCGTCCACCGTGCCGCGATCGATAAAGTCGCGCAGCAGCCGCTGCACGCAGGGCAGATCGGTCTGCCCGTGACCCTGGCCGGGAATCACCAGGTGCAGGTGCCGTTCGAAACCAACCGCCGCCGCCGCGCCGTATTCCGGGGGCGTCGCCGGGTCGAACTCACCGGACAGCAGCAGCGCCGGAACCGTTGAGTGGATGGGATCGTGAAAATCGGAATCGACAGCGCCGCGTGGCCAGATCTCACAGATCGCCTTCATGCCGTCATACAGCGCGGGGCCGATGTAGGTCTTTTCGAGCGCTGCGCGATCGGCGGCCCCCGCGAAGCGCGGCGCGTCCTCGCTGCACATGACGGAATTGTGCATGCCCATGGCAATCATTCGCTCGAGATTCTCGCCCGCCATCAACGCCTGCGCGGCGAGCGGCCCATAGTTGCCGCGCGTCGCTGCCTCGTGGATCAGGAGCGGCATCAGCGAGGCGGTACGCGCCGAGTAGGAAAGCATGCGGGTCATCGTGACCAGGTGGTTGCGGGTCACCTTGATACGGCTGGTCTCTCCGGTCACGGGATCCGGCAGCGAAACGTTCATCGGTCCGCTCCGCAAACGGGCATCGACGCGTGCGAACTGTTCGGCGATTCCTGGAAAGTGTTCGTTGCATTGCACTTCCGCCGCGCAGCGCTCGAACACGCGCTGGAGGGCCCGCTGTGCCTCGATGGCGATCAATGGCACGAGCGGCAGGGCCGGAGGCACGACGGAATCGATGGTGATCGTGCGCGTGCGCTCCGGGTAGCGGCGTGCGTAATGCTGGGCCACGCGCGTGCCATAGGAGGCGCCGAACAGGTTGATGCGCTCATAGCCGAGCGCCGCGCGCACGGCATCGAGGTCGCGCACGGCGATGCTCGTTGTGTAGAACTGCGGGCGGCCCGGCAATTTCGAAAGGCACTCCTGCGCGAGCTTCCGGAGTTCATCGGGCGGAATCTCTTCTGACTCCAGCGCATCGTCGGGCATGGCGCAGTCCAGGCGATTCGATCCACCGGTGCCGCGCTGGTCGACCATCACCAGATCGCGTTCGCGATGGACGCCGGCGAAGGCACCGAGACCCGGGACGAATCCCTCGATCGCGCCCTGACCGGGGCCGCCGGCCAGCAGGAAGAGCGGATCGGGCTTCGGGCGCGTCGCGATGGCGGGTACGACGGCGACCGCGAGCTCGATCTGCCTGCCATCCGGGTCGCCGGGATCTTCCGGCACGGCAAACTTGCCGCAGCGCGCGGCAACCGAGACGAGCCCGCGCATGTCGCTGATGCGGCAGGCTTCGAGCTCCAGTTTTTTGGCAGATGCGGGCGACGCGATCAACACGAGTGCCACCGCAAGTACCGGGCGCATGCCAGCCATGGCCCGGCACGGTACCATGGCGCCCCCGGATTTCGGACACTGGCGGAATGGATCTTTTCGACGTCATCGTCATCGGCGGCGGTCACGCCGGCACCGAGGCAGCCCTTGCCGCAGCCCGGATGGGTGCGCGTACGCTGCTGGTGACCCAGAACCTTGCGACCATCGGCCAGATGAGCTGCAACCCGGCGATCGGCGGCATCGGCAAGGGGCACCTGGTGCGCGAGATCGACGCGATGGGCGGCGCCATGGCGCGGGCCGCCGACCGCGCCGGTATCCAGTTCCGCACGCTGAATGCCAGCAAGGGTCCCGCGGTGCGCGCGACGCGGGCGCAGGCGGACCGCACACTCTATAAGCGCGCCATCCGCGACCTGCTGGAAGCGCAACCCGGTCTCGAGTTGCTCGAGGCGGAAGTCGCGGATCTGGCCGTCACGGGCGGCCGTGTGACCGGCATCGTGACCGTGGCGGGCGACACGCTCGCAGCAACGGCGGTCGTGCTGACGGTCGGAACCTTCCTCGGCGGGCGCATGCATGTCGGCCTCGAGAGCCGCGAAGGCGGACGTGCCGGCGATCCGCCGTCGAATCGCCTCGCGGCGCGTCTGCGCGAACAGCCGCTCATGGTCGGGCGCCTGAAGACCGGTACGCCGCCGCGCATCGACGGTCGCACGCTCGACTATTCCGTGATGCGGGCGCAACCCGGCGATGAGCCGCGACCGGTGTTCTCATTCCTGGGCCGGCGCGTGGAACATCCGATGCAGGTCATCTGCCACATCACGGCGACCAATGAACGCACGCACGAGATCATCCGTGCTGCGACCGATCGCTCGCCGATGTTCACCGGGCTCATCGAAGGCATCGGCCCGCGCTACTGCCCGTCCGTCGAGGACAAGGTCGTGCGCTTCGCCGACAAGTCATCGCACCAGATATTCGTCGAGCCGGAAGGACTCGATACCGACGTCGTCTACCCGAATGGCATCTCGACCAGCCTGCCGCTGGATGTGCAGGAAGCCTTCGTGCGGACCATCCGTGGTTTCGAGAACGCGAAGCTGACGAAACCCGGCTATGCGATCGAGTACGACTATTTCGATCCGCGCGGACTGAAGTACAGCCTGGAAACGAAGCCGCTCGCCGGGCTTTATTTCGCCGGCCAGATCAACGGCACGACCGGCTACGAGGAGGCCGCGGCCCAGGGCCTGCTCGCCGGCATCAATGCGGCGCTTGCGGTATCCGGACGCGATCCCTGGTGGCCGCGCCGCGACGAGGCCTATCTCGGCGTACTGGTGGACGACCTGATCACGCAGGGCGCCATCGAGCCCTACCGGATGTTCACGAGCCGCGCGGAGCACCGATTGCTCCTTCGCGAGGACAATGCCGATTACCGCCTGACGCCCATCGGCCGCGAACTCGGGCTCGTGACCGACGCACGCTGGAGTTTCTTCAATCGCAAGCGTGCGGCGACCGAGGCCGAGATCGAAAGGCTCTCGGGCCTGATGCTGCGGCCCGGCACGCCGCTTGGCGACGAGATTGCACAGTTGCTTGGCGCGCCGCTGCCGCGCGAGCAACGGGCTTTCGAACTGCTGCGCCGGCCCGATGTGGATTACGCGGCGTTGACGTCGCTCGCGGCGATCGGTGCGGCGGCGGTGCGCGATGACGAAAGGATCCCGCCGCAGGTTGCCCTGCAGGTCGAGGTCCGCGCAAAGTATTCGGGCTATATCGAGCGCCAGCAGGCCGAGATCGCGCGGCAGCAGCGCCACGAACAGACTTGCCTGCCGGACAGCATCGACTACGGCGCGGTGGCGGGCCTCTCGAACGAAGCGCGGGAGCGACTAGCGGAATCGCGGCCGCAGACCGTTGGCCAGGCTTCGCGCCTGCCCGGCATCACCACGGCGACCATCTCGATCCTGCTGGTACACCTCAAGAAGCGCGCGCGGGCGGCATGAACCTGCGTCGCGGCGCCGCGATCGCGGTACTGCTCGTGGCAGCCGGCTGGGCCACCTGGTATTTCACGCAGCAATCTCCACCAGTGGCCGCTTCGCAGGAGTTGCGGCGCGGCAACGGCCCGGAGCCAGATTCGATCGATCCGCAGCTCGCGCGCATGGAAGCGGCGATGACCATCCTGCGCGACTGCTACGAAGGCCTTGTCTCGATGGCGCCGGACGGAAGCACCATTCCGGGCGCGGCAGAGTCCTGGTCCGTCAGCGAGGACGGCCGCAGTTACACGTTCAAGCTGCGCAAGACCGCGCGCTGGTCAAATGGCGACCCCGTCGTCGCGGAGGATTTCGCCTTCGCGTTCCGGCGGCTCGTCGACCCGAAGACGGCGTCGCAGTACGCCCTGATGCTGGAACCGGTCGTGAACGCCGCCGACATCGTCGCGGGGCGACGGTCACCGGAGGCGCTTGGCGTTTCCGCGCCGGACGATGCGACGTTCGTCGTGCAGCTCGCCGAGCCATCCACTTATTTCCTCGCGATGCTCTCGCATCCGAGCACCTTCCCGGTGCATCGTCCGACGCTTGCGGCACGACCGATGGATTTTGCACGGCCGGGAGTCGCCGTGACCAATGGCGCCTTCGTTCCCGTCGCCTGGGAAATAGGCTCGCACATCATTGCTGCGCGCAATACGCATTACTGGAACGATGCGGCGACGCGCCTCGGCTCAGTGCGTTATGTGCATGTGGCCGATCCGCTGACGGAACTGACGCGCTTCCGCGCGGGCGATCTCGACGTGAGCTACACGATCCCGCCCGGCGAACTGGGCCGTCTGGAGCGCGAACTTCCTGGGCAGTTGCGCGTTGCGCCCCATCTGGGCGTCTATTACTACGGATTCGCGCTCGATCAGCCGCCGTTTCGTAATGCGAAGGCGCTTCGTCGCGCGCTTGCGATGGCGATCGACCGGGATGTCCTGACCAGGCAGGTGCTGGGCGACGGCGAGCAGCCCGCATACAGCTGGGTACCGCCGGGTGTCGCAGCCTACGAGCCGCAGGTGTTCGACTGGATGGGGCTGCCGCAGGTTGCACGCAACGCAGAAGCGCGACGGCTCTACGCGGAAGCGGGCTATTCGAAAGAGCGGCCGCTCAAGGTAGAACTGCGCTACAGCAAGAGCCCGGTCCACGATCGCATTGCACTCGCGGTAACCGCGATGTGGAAGGAGCAGCTGGGCGTCGAGGCGAGCCTGCGCGCGGAGGATTTCCGCGTGCTGAAGCAGGCAATCGATGCGCGCGAGACCGTCCTGTTCCGCGGCAGCTGGATCGGAGACTACAACGACGCCTATTCGTTCCTTCAGGTACTGAAAGGTGGTTTCGGAATCAACCTGCCGCACTACCAGAACGATGTGTATGACCAGGCGCTCGAGTCGGCATCGCGTACCGACGGCGTCGAACGCGCCCGATTGCTCGCAACTGCCGAACGGCAGCTCCTCGACGATGTTCCCCTGATCCCGCTCTACTTTTATGTATCCAAACACCTTGTCGCGCCGCGCGTTTCGGGTTGGTACTCGAATATCATGAATGTCACGTACAGCAAGGACCTCTCGATTGGACCCGGCAGCCACGGCGCGCGGCAGTGAAGGCCTGATGAATGGAGCAATGCAATGAGCAGTTTCTTCGAGTTTGATGTCAACGCCATCGACGGCAGTGCCGACCTGCTCGGCAGGCTGAAGGGCAAGGTAGTACTTGCGGTGAATGTGGCGAGTCGCTGCGGGCTGACGCCCCAGTACACGGGGCTCGAGGAACTGCACGAAGAACTCGCGAGCGAGAATTTCTCGGTCGTCGGCTTTCCCTGCAATCAGTTCGGGGCGCAGGAGCCGGGCAGCGAAAAGGACATCCAGGCATTTTGCTCGGCGACCTACGGCGTGACCTTCCCGATGAGCGCGAAGCTCGAGGTGAACGGCGCCGGCCGGCACCCGCTCTACGCCTGGCTGACGGACCCGGCCAATGGCCACCCCGGCGACATCCAGTGGAACTTCGAGAAATTCCTGATCGGGCGCGACGGCCGCCTGCTCAGACGTTATGCGCCAACGACCAAGCCACGCGACAACGGCCTGATGCAGGACATCGCCGACGCGTTGTGAGAGCATTGGCGCATCACTCCGGAGACAGACCCGATGCGACTCGATGAAGCCGTCAAGGCGATAATTGCGGCCATCTTGCTGTTGCTTGCAGTACCCGTGCTGGCAGAGAACGGTGATGCGGAGCGCGGCGGTAAACTCGCTTATGCCTGCATGGGCTGTCACGGCATTGAGAACTACAAGAATGCCTATCCGAAATATTCCGTGCCGAAATTGGCCGGCCAGAGTGCGGTCTATATCGTTGCTGCGCTTGCGGAGTACGGCACTGGCGCGCGCTGGCACCCGACCATGAGAGGTATGGCATCCAGCTTGTCGGCGCAGGATCGCGCCGATCTCGCAGCCTGGTTCCAGGGCCCGCAACGCGCCAGGTCGGGCGCGATGCCGGTCGGCACGCTGCCGGCGGCCGGGACAGCCTGCACGGCCTGCCATGGGCAGGACGGCGTCGGTACATTGCCGGAGAATCCCACGCTTGCCGGCCAGCACGCCGATTACCTGGCGCAGGCGCTCAATGACTACCGGCTGGGCAAGCGCAAGAACCCGATCATGGGAACATTCGCGGCAGCGCTGACGCGGGATGATATCCAGGTTCTCGCCGCGTATTTCGCGCAGCAGCCCGGGCTCACGACACCCAAGCGCTAGAAAGGGGACGCACCCCTTTTTCTTCCCGGGGAAAGGGGTGCGTCCCCTTTTTGGGCGATCATGGGCGGCAATGACCGGGAACATTTCGCGCAAGCTGACCGATTTCGATGCCGGCATCACGGCGATCGACACGGATTACGTGCGCCCGAGGCTGGCAGCCTCGCATCTCGTCGTGGACGCGGGTCGGGCCGCCTTCGTGGATACCGGAACGGCGCTCTCGTTGCCGAACCTGCTGGCTGCGCTCGAGCTGAAGGACATCGATCCGGCCGACGTGGACTGGGTGTTGACGACGCACGTGCATCTCGATCATGCGGGCGGGGCGGGCGCATTGATGAAAGCGCTGCCGAACGCGCGCTGCGCTGTGCATCCGCGTGGCGCCCGCCATCTGGCGGAACCCTCAAAGCTGATCGCCGGCTCGATTGCAGTCTATGGCGAAGAACGTTTCCGGGAGCTCTATGGCGAAATCGTGCCAATCGACGAGGCGCGCATGCTGGTGCCGGAAGACGGCGAACGGATCATGCTGGGTTCGCGGAGCTTTGAGTTGATTCACACCCCGGGCCATGCGCTACATCATTATTGTGTCGTGGACCTGGACCATGACCTCATCTTCTCGGGCGATACCTTCGGGATTTCCTACCGGGATTTCGACGTGGATGGCCGTGAATTCATCATGCCGACGACGACGCCCGTACACTTCGACCCGGAGGCACTGTGCAGCTCGGTGGACCGTCTGATGAGTTACCGGCCCAGGGCCATCTACCTGACGCATTACGCCGAAGTGCGCGACCTTTGGCGGTTGGCGGGCGAGATGAAGGATCGCGTGCGCGCATTCGCGGATCTGGGTCGGTGCCACTCGCAGGCGCCGGACCGCGGCCGCAAGCTGCGCACGGAGATGTTTGCCATGTTGTCAGGCTGGCTTGATGAGCACGGCTTTCCTGGCGATGAACAGAAAAGGCACTGGCTGCTGGACGACGACGTCGAGTTGAATTCCCAGGGCATTGAATTGTGGCTGGACAGGGGTAGCGCATGAGCAAGTTCAAGGCTTTCAGGATCAATGAGCGCGACAAGCGCATCGTGGCCGGCTTTGAGACCATGGGCGTCGATGAGCTCACGCCCGGTGAGGTCGTGATCCGCGTGCGTTACTCCAGCATCAACTACAAGGACGCGCTCGCCGCGAGCGGCACGGCGAGAATCCTGCGCCGTTACCCGCTGAATGGCGGCATCGACCTGTCCGGTGAGATCGCGAGTTCGGCCGATTCGCGCTACCAGCCGGGCCAGGCGGTGCTGGTCACGGGTTGTGGCCTCAGTGAGACCGTGGACGGCGGCTATGCCGAATACGCGCGTGTCAGCGGAGATTCGGTGATCAAGCTTCCCGACGGGATCGACCTGATGCAGGCCATGGCGCTCGGCACGGCAGGATTCACCGCGGCGCTCGCGATCCATCGCATGGAACACAATGGACAGACGCCCGCGAAGGGCCCGGTCGTCGTGACCGGAGCGAGCGGCGGCGTGGGTTCGATCGCGGTAGACCTGCTTGCGGGCCGCGGATACGAAGTCGTCGCCGTCAGCGGCAAGCCGGAGGTCGACGAGTTCCTGAAGGCACTCGGCGCGAAGCGCATCCTGCGTCGCCAGGAAATCGACCTCGGCAGCCGGCCGATGGAAGCGGTGCTCTGGGCGGGCGCGATCGACAGTGTCGGCGGAGAACTGCTGACCTGGCTCACGCGCACCGTGGATTTTTTCGGCAACATCGCGAGCATCGGTCTCGCCGGCAGCCCGAAACTCGAGACGACCGTGTTGCCCTTCATCCTGCGTGGCGTGAACCTGCTCGGCATCACTTCCTCCTCGACACCCCGCGATGTGCGTCTCGACGTGTGGCGGCGGCTCGCATCGGACCTGCGGCCGCGCCATTTCGACCGTTTTGTCACGCGGACCATTGGCTTTGATGAACTGCCGAAGTCATTCGACGATTACATCAAAGGCCGCGTGCTCGGGCGCACGGTGGTGAAGATTGCCTGACGTGCCGGCAGCTCCGCTGGAAGAAATCCTGGTCAGCGGCGCACGCGCGCAGGGCATCGATCTCAGGCCCGCGCAGACAGCCGCCTTGCTGGCGCTTCTCACCGAGCTTCGCGAGTGGAATGAGCGATTCAATTTGACCGCGATCACCGATCCCGTGGACATGGTCCGGAAACACCTGCTGGATTCCCTGTCGCTGCAGCCTTACCTGCGCGGCAGGCGCATCGCCGATATCGGCACGGGCGCCGGTTTCCCGGGGCTGCCGCTTGCCGTGATCAATCCCGATCGCCAGTTCGCGCTGATCGAGGCGACCGGCAAGAAGGCGCGTTTCGTCCGCCATGCGGCCGAGGTCATGAATCTCGCGAATGTCGAGGTCATCCCGGCCCGCAGTGAGGACTGGCGGGGACCGGTGCCATTCGACTGCGTGTTGGCGCGGGCGCTCGGGAAGCTGGCCGATTTTGTGGGCGTTGCGGGACATTTGTGCGCGCGCCAGGGCCGCCTGCTCGCGATGAAGGGCCGCCGACCGGATGCCGAGATCGCGGCCCTGCCGCCGGGATGGAAGGCCATTGCCGTTCACGAAGTCCGGATTCCCGGTCTACCTGCTGCACGTTGTATCGTGGAGCTGGGGAGAACCTGACTTGATGAATCGAATCATCGCGGTGGCGAACCAGAAGGGCGGCGTCGGCAAGACGACAACGGCCGTCAACCTGGCGGCGTCGCTCGCGGTAACGAAAAAACGCGTGTTGCTGGTGGATCTCGATCCGCAGGGCAATGCCACGATGGGTTGCGGCGTGGACAAACGCGAGCTTGCGCGCTCCTCGACGGACGTGTTGTTGGGCGACTGCCGCGCAGAGGATGCCATCCTGGTGATCGACCCGGGCGGCTTCGACCTTCTGCCGTCCAATCAGGACCTCACGGCCGCGGAAGTGCGATTGCTCGCAACACCGGCCGGTCGCGAGCACCGGCTGGAGCAGGCACTCGCGCCGATCCGCAATCGCTACGATGTGATCCTGATCGATTGTCCGCCGGCACTCAATATCCTGACGGTGAATGCGCTGACCGCAGCGGACTCCGTATTGATTCCGATGCAGTGCGAGTATTACGCGCTGGAGGGTCTTTCCGGCCTGGTCGGGACGATCGAGCAGATCCGCGACTCGATCAATCCGCGGCTGCGCATCGAGGGCATCCTGCGGACGATGTTCGACCCGCGCAATAATCTGTCCAACGATGTTGCGGCGCAGCTGATCGAGCATTTCGGTGATCGCGTGTTCCGCACGATCATCCCGCGCAATGTGCGCCTCGCCGAGGCCCCGAGCTTTGGCGTGCCGGTGATGTTCCACGACCAGGAATCGCGCGGCGCGCTCGCCTACCTTGCCCTCGCCGGCGAGATGATCCGCCGCTCCGAAGGGGAATAAAGGGGACGCGCCCCTTTATCCGTTTATTCCATTCCGCGGATAAAGGGGCGCGTCCCCTTTGTTCGCCCCCTTTTCCGCTAAACTCACAGCGATGACCGAAAAGAAGAGAGGGCTGGGACGCGGGCTCGAGGCATTGCTCGGGCAGGGTGCGGCGCGCCCGGCGGCGGATGCGCCAGCCGAGCCGCGGGACCAGCTGACCCACGTGCCCGTGGGCCTGCTGGAAAAAGGCCGCTACCAGCCGCGGCAGGACATGCGCGAGGAATCGCTCGTCGAACTCGCGGACTCGATCCGCGCGCAGGGCGTGGTTCAGCCGATCGTCGTGCGCCCGATAGGCACGCCTTCAGCAAGTGCCCCGCAACGCTACGAAATCATCGCTGGCGAACGACGCTGGCGCGCCGCCGAGATGGCAGGGCTCGCTGACGTGCCCGCAATCGTTCGCCGCGTGGACGACGAAACCGCAGTCGCGATGTCGCTGATCGAGAACATCCAGCGCGAGAATCTCAACCCGCTCGAGGAAGCGGTGGCGCTGTCGCGGCTGATCACGGAATTCGAGCTGACCCACCAGCAGGCGGCCGAGGCCGTGGGCCGTTCGCGCGTCGCGGTCTCGAACCTGCTGCGATTGCTGGAGCTGCCAGACGAGGTCAAGAGCCTGGTCGAGCAGCGCCAGCTCGAAATGGGCCACGCGCGCGCACTGCTCGCCCTGACCAATCGCCGGCAACTCGCCGAAGTGGGCGGCCTGGTCGCGAAAAAGGGGCTGTCCGTGCGCGAAACGGAGGCACTGGTCCGGCGGCTGCTCGCCAGGCTCGCGGCCGGCGCCGCGGATCGATCGGGGCATGCCGCGATGGATCGGGATCCGGACATCAGGAGACTCGAGGGGGACCTCGCCGACAAACTCGGCGCGAAGGTCGAGCTGCATCACGGCGCCAAGGGCAAGGGCCGCCTGGTCATCACTTACCATAGTCTCGACGAGCTGGACGGAATCCTCGCGCACATCCGCTGAGAGGCCCGGCCTCTTGACAGCCCCGGTCATCCGGGCGCATACAGCCCGTCACCCCGGTCCAGTTTTTCAACCAACAACAAGGTGAAATCATGATCTGCTCATGGAATGGCCGCCTCGCGGCGGCAGCATTGCTGGGTCTCCTTGCCTTCGCGCCGATCAGCCTGGCAGACGATCCGCCGGGCATCTTGTGGAACACGTCGTCGCAGATGGTCATGGAAGGCATGCCGTTCACGATGCCGCCCAATTCGCTGAAGCTTTGCCTGCCCTTGGTCTGGACCCGGCCACCGCCGGGTGGCGACCAGAGCTGCGTCAATTCGAACTTCCAGCGCAGCGGCAACAAGACGACCTGGGACATGACGTGCACGGGCGAAATGCCGATGACTGGCAAGGGCGAAATGACCTTCGATGCTGATGGCAACTACACCGGCGCCATCAATGCCACGGCCGAGGGCGTTACGGTCACGATCCAGCTCTCCGGCACGAAAATCGGCACCTGCGACAAACCGCTTACCTGAGGTTAGCGCCATGACATTGCGAGGTTTCCTAACGGCCACGGCTGCCGGGCTGATTTCTGCATCCGTATTGGCCGCAACGCCCGCCGCCGCCCCGGCCGGTCCCTGGGCCAAGGTGCCCGCGCTGCCGACCGCCTGCTACTCGAGCCAGGACGACTGGTATGACCGGAACGAGGCGGCGCTGGCCGCGGTGCAGGAGGACCATTCCAGGCAAAACGACATCAACACCGAGAGCCAGAACAAGGCTCGTGAAGCGTTCAACGAAGACCCGATGGCCATGGCGCAGGCCATGACGCAGGCGATGGCGAACGATCCGCAGAACGCCCAGAAAATTTTTGAACGGCTGGGGCAGCAGGGCCAGCAGGCGGGAACCGACGTGCAGGAAGATTCCGCCAGAGCGCAGCAGCTCGAGGCCGAAAGCAAGACGATCGTGAAGCAGTACGAGGCGGCATTACTGAAGGCGATGGAGCCGGCGCAAGCGCGCTGGAATGCGTTCCAGAAGAGGATGGGCTGGGAAGTCGGGCCCGGCTTCGCCATGATGCCCGACCCCTCGTGGCCGGACGCGGCGTGGCAGGAATGGGCGGCCGTACAGAAAATGCGGGACGCGGCCTACACGGCGACCTGCGCTCAGTGGTGGGCCGCAACCGGTCCGATGCACGCCTACATGAAGCGGTACAAGGACTACCTGCTCCAGGAGTACATACCGTACAAGAAGAGGCTCGTTGACGACCCCGCACTCGATCAATTCAAGTTGCTGGACATGCCGGCGGCTGGCTACCGGACCGTGGCCGATTACGAGGCAGCGGAGCTTTACATGCGAAGGGCGTACACGATGTTCAGCCAGCGCTATGAAAACCCGTACTGCGGGGCTGACGGCGGCTGCAGGATATAATCTTGGTCATTAGTTCCGTTTAACGGACCTTCAGAACGTCCGTTTGTTCGCCCGGGCTTGCTCCTCCACAGTGTCACCAACACGGAGGAGCGAGCCATGTACACCCCAAGCCCATACGGCCTTCACCGGAATCTGAGCGCAGTGCTCGCGGCACTCATCGTCGCGGCGAGCGGTCTCGTATTCGGTCGGGCCCACCAGTTGGCACCGGAAGGGATCGTCGAGATCGGCCAGTTGACCCCGGTCGAGCCGGCAGTCCAGATCGCGGCCCTGCCGGAGATCGTGGTCACGGCGCAGAGGGCCTGAAGTCATACGAGATACCCTTCGGGAGATCCTGGAGCGGTGTCTGGTTTCAATGCAGGCCGCATTCGACACCGCGAATGACACATCCGCGCGCGGTCGGCGGCGCGCGTAAGGCCGCATAAAAACAAAGGTTTTTTCGACTTTTCCCGGTTGTAAGCATGGGGCTTGGCCGCCTATAATGCGCGCGGTTTTTAGCCGCCCGTGCGGCTGGCAGCGAAGCGTGAAGACGCCACGGACCGCTGGGGGCACGTGGCGTTTTTGTTGTTCGAGACGGAGATATGACGACCGTCCGCAACATACTGCTCGCGCAGCTCGCAACTGGCCTCGTCCTGGCGGCGATCGTGTGGATCGCGCTTGGAAGCGAAAGGGCTGTCCCCACCTTGTTGGGTGGATTGATCGGCGTCGTGCCGAACGCATTTCTGGCGGCGAGACTGATGTCGCCGCGGGCCGGGAGCAGCGCGAGAAGCCTGCTGGCGGCCGGATGGCTGGGCGAGATCGGGAAACTCGCGATCGCGGCGGCGATGTTCACCGCGGTGTTCGTGACCTTGAAGCCGCTGCACCCGGAGTTCCTTTTCGCCGGGTACATCGCAACGCTGCTGGCCCTGCCGGTGGGATTGCTGTTCGATAGGGGACGCTAAGGGATCATGGCGGAAACGGGTCATTCAGCCGGCGAGTACATCTCCCACCATCTCCAGAACCTGACCGTCTGCAAGGCGGACGGACAATGGGTCTGGAACGAATGCCAGGGCAATTTCTTCGCGATCAACGTCGACTCGATGGTGTTCGCGATCCTGCTCGGATTCCTGCTCGTTACCCTGTTCAGCCGAGTCGCAAAGCGCGCGACCACCGGCGTGCCGGGAAAGCTCCAAACCATCGTTGAGATCGTGGTCGGCTTTGTGGACCAGAGCGTCCGCGATACCTTCAGCCATCCGCCCAAGAGCCTCTTGATCGCGCCGCTTGCGATGACCTTGTTTGTCTGGATCTTCCTGATGAACTCCATGGACCTCATCCCGGTGGACTGGCTGCCCTGGGTGGCGCAGAAAGCGGGCGTCGAGCACCTGCGAGTGGTGCCGACGACGGACGTCAACGTCACCTTCGCGATGGCGATCTCCGTCTTCCTGCTGACGATCTACTACAGCGTCAGGATCAAGGGCGGCTGGGGGTTCACCAAGGAACTGATCCTGCAGCCCTTCAATCATTGGGCAGCCGTGCCGTTCAACTTCGCACTCGAGGGCGTGTCGCTCCTTGCGAAGCCGGTATCGCTGTCGCTGCGACTGTTCGGCAACCTCTACGCCGGTGAACTCATCTTCATGCTGATTGCGCTGCTCGGCATCTGGCAGCTGCCGCTGCATTTCGCCTGGGCGGTGTTCCATCTGTTGATCGTGCTGCTGCAGGCCTTCATTTTCATGATGTTGACGATCGTGTACCTCTCCCAGGCGCACGAGCACCACTGATTTTTCGACCAGGAGAATGCGATGGAAACTGTGATTGGATTTACCGCGATCGCTGTGGCGATCCTGATCGGCCTCGGCGCGCTCGGCGTCGGCATTGGCATGGGCCTGCTCGGCGGACGGTTCCTGGAAGGCGCCGCGCGCCAGCCGGAACTTGCCCCGATGCTGCAGACGAAGATGTTCATCGTCGTGGCGCTCTTGGACGCGGTCGCGATGATCGGCGTCGGCGTCGCGCTCTTCTTCGCTTTCGCCAACCCGTTCATCGGACAGCTGCAGCAGGCGACGGGCGCCGGCGGCTGAATCCGGGAGACGTTCGATGGATTTCAACCTGACACTGATCGGACAGACGATCTCGATGATCGTCTTCGTCTGGTTCTGCATGCGCTTCATCTGGCCGCCAGTGATGAACGCCATCGAGAAGCGCCGGCAGCAGATCGCCGACGGCATCGCCGCGGGCGAGAAGGGCCAGAAGGAACTGGCCGATGCGCGGCATGGCTCGGAGGCGATTCTCGCGGAAGCGCGCCAGAAGGCGACCCAGGTCGCCGACATGGCGCACAAGCGCTCGAACGAGATGGTCGCGGAAGCGAAAGCGCATGCGGCGACTGAAGGCGAGCGCATCGTCGCCGCGGCCCGCACCGAGCTTTCGACCTCGCAGACGAAGGCGCGCGACGCGCTCCGGCGCGAAGTCGCGGCACTCGCGGTCGCAGGCGCCACGCGCGTGCTGGGACGCGAGGTGGATGCCAACGCGCACGCCGCGCTCCTCGACGAGCTGGCCGCGGAGCTTGACAAACAGGCTCCGACGCATGGCTGATCGCGCCACCATCGCCAGACCCTACGCGCGGGCGGCCTTTGCGCACGCGCGCGACGCCGAGGACTTCGCTTCCTGGTCGAAGCTCCTGGGCACCACCGCGGCGGCAGCGTCCGACCCGCGGGTCGCGCGCCTCATCGGCCATCCGCGGGTGACGGATGAGCAGCTGGTTGAGCTTTTCGCGGGGCTCACCGGCAAAGAGGCGAACGAGGCCGGGCGGAATTTCCTGCGCACCCTCGCCGAGAACAAGCGCCTGGGACTGCTGCCGGAAATCGCCGCGCAGTTCGAGGTGCTCCGCGCCGAGGTCGAGAACGTCATCGACGTCGAGGTGGTCGCGGCGCGCGAGATCGCCCCGCCGCAGCAGAAGCGGCTCATGGAGGCGCTCAAGCGCCGGCTCGGGCGCGACGTGCGCCTGCATACGAGGATCGATGACACGCTGATCGGGGGCGCGATCGTGCGCGCCGGGGATCTCGTCATCGATGGATCGCTGAAGGGCCGCCTGGCGCGGCTCGGCTCGGCGCTGACGAATTAGGCAAGGAAAGAAGACATGTCCATCAAGGCTTCAGAAATCAGCGACCTGATCCAGGCTCGCATCAAGAACTTCGACGCAGCGACCGAGGCGCGCAATGTCGGCACCGTGGTCTCCGTGACCGACGGCATCTGCCGGATCCACGGACTCGCGGACGTCGCCTACGGCGAAATGCTCGAGTTTCCGGGCAACACGTTTGGCCTCGCACTGAACCTGGAGCAGGATTCGGTCGGCGCGGTCGTGCTCGGCGAATACCGCCACATCGGTGAGGGCGCGACGGTCAAGACCACCGGCCGCATCCTTGAAGTGCCGGTCGGCCCGGAGCTTCTGGGGCGCGTCGTGGACGCGCTCGGGAGTCCGCTCGACGGCAAGGGCCCGATCAAGGCCAGCAAGCGTTCGCCGATCGAACGCGTGGCGCCGGGCGTGATCTGGCGCAAGAGCGTCAGCCAGCCGGTGCAGACCGGGCTGAAGGCGATCGATGCAATGGTGCCGATCGGCCGCGGCCAGCGCGAGCTGATCATCGGCGACCGCCAGACCGGCAAGACCGCGCTCGCGATCGACACGATCATCAACCAGAAGGGAACAGGGGTTAAGTGCATTTATGTGGCCATAGGCCAGAAGCAGAGCTCGATCGCCAACGTGGTGCGCAAGCTTGAAGAGCACGGCGCGATGGCCCACACCATCATCGTCTCCGCTTCCGCCTCGACACCGGCCTCGATGCAGTTCATCGCGCCGTATTCGGGCTGCGCGATGGGCGAATACTTCATGGACCAGGGCGAGGACGCGCTGATCGTCTATGACGACCTGACCAAGCAGGCCTGGGCTTATCGGCAGATTTCGCTGCTGCTGCGCCGGCCGCCGGGCCGCGAAGCCTATCCGGGCGACGTGTTCTACCTGCACTCGCGCCTGCTCGAGCGTTCGGCGCGCGTCTCGACGGAATACGTCGAGAAGATCAGCAATGGCAAGATCAAGGGCAGGACCGGTTCGCTGACGGGCCTGCCGATCATCGAGACCCAGGCCGGCGACGTGACGGCCTTCGTGCCGACCAACGTGATTTCGATCACCGATGGCCAGATCTTCCTCGAAACCGACCTCTTCAACTCCGGCATCCGGCCCGCGATGAACGCGGGTATTTCGGTGTCCCGGGTCGGCGGCGCCGCGCAGACGGGCATCATCAAGAAGCTGGGCGGCGGCATCCGGCTCTCGCTCGCGCAGTACCGCGAACTCGCCGCGTTCTCGCAGTTTGCCTCCGACCTCGACGAGGCGACCCGCAAGCAGCTCGAGCGCGGCCAGCGCGTGACCGAGGTCATGAAGCAGAAGCAATACTCGCCGATGTCGGTCGCCGAGCAGGCGCTCTCGATATACGCGGTGAACAGCGGCTACATGGACAAGGTGGACCGCAAGAAGATCGTGGCGTTCGAGGAGGCACTGCAGTCTTACGCCCGCACGAGCCACGCCGCGTTCCTGAAGCAAGTGAACGACAAGCCGGAACTGAGCAAGGAAGTCGAGGCTGGCTACAAGAAGATCTGCGACGACTTCCTCGCGACCGGAGCCTGGTAAGCGCCCATGGCAGGCACCAAGGAAATCCGGGTCAAGATCGCGAGCATCAAGAGCACGCAGAAGATCACCAAGGCCATGGAAATGGTCGCCGCGAGCAAGATGCGGCGAGCGCAAGAGCGCATGCGCGCGGCGCGGCCCTACGCGGACAAGATCCGGCAGGTCATCGGCCACCTGCGCGTCGCGAACCCGAACCACCGGCATCCGTTCCTGGTCGAGCGCGAGGTGAAGTCGGTCGGCATGATCGTGGTGAGCTCCGACCGCGGCCTGTGCGGATCGCTGAACGTCAATGTATTCAAGCAGGTGCTCATTGCCGCGCGCGAATACCAGAACCAGGGCGTGGACCTGCACCTGTGCCTGATCGGCAGCAAGGCGATGCAATTTTTCCGGCGCCTGAAGCTCCCGATCACCGCGTCGATCACGCACCTCGGCGACAAGCCACGCGTGGCAGACCTGCTCGGCACGGTCAAGGCAATGCTCGATTTGTACGAAGAGGGCAAGATCGACCGGCTCCTGGTCGCCAGCAACCGCTTCGTCAATACCATGACACAGAGGCCTGAATTGCGGCAGATGCTGCCGGCCGAGACCGTGGACGCAGCGGATCTGCAGGAGCGCTGGGACTACATCTACGAACCCGCGCCAGACGAACTGATCTCCAGTTACATGATGCGCTACATCGAATCGCAGGTTTACCGCGCGGCGGTCGAGAACCTGGCCTGCGAGATGGCGGCGCGCATGGTCGCGATGAAGAGCGCGACCGACAACGCGGGCAAGATCATCGACGAGCTGCAACTTATCTACAACAAGGCCCGCCAGGCCGCGATCACGAAGGAGATTTCGGAGATCGTGGGCGGCGCGGCAGCGGTTTAGGACTGAGGACGCAATGATGACGAATGGCAAGATCGTGCAGATCATCGGTTCGGTGATCGACGTGGAATTCCCGCGCGAAGGGATCCCGGCCGTTTACGAGGCGCTGAAGCTCGTGGATCAGCCGCTGACGCTCGAGGTGCAGCAGCAACTCGGCGACGGCATCGTGCGTACGATCGCGATGGGCTCTTCCGAGGGCCTGAAGCGCGGGCTCGCGGTCAAGGCGACCGGTGCGCCGATCACGGTGCCGGTCGGCCACGGTACGCTCGGGCGCATCATGGATGTGCTCGGGAACCCGCAGGACGAGGGTGGCCCGATCAAGACCGACAAGTTCCTGCCGATCCATCGCCCGGCACCAAGCTACGATGAGCAAACCGGCGGCCAGGATTTGCTGGAAACCGGCATCAAGGTCATCGATCTGCTGGTGCCCTTCGCGAAGGGCGGCAAGATTGGCCTGTTCGGCGGTGCCGGCGTCGGCAAGACCGTCAACATGCTGGAGCTGATCAACAACATCGCCAAGGCGCACGCGGGCCTTTCGGTGTTCGCCGGCGTCGGCGAACGCACCCGCGAGGGCAACGACTTCTACCACGAGATGATGGAATCGGGCGTCATCGACAAGAAGGATCTGACGAACTCGAAGGTCGCGATGGTCTACGGTCAGATGAACGAGCCGCCGGGCTGCCGCCTGCGCGTCGGCCTGACGGGCCTGACGATGGCCGAGTACTTCCGCGACGAGAAACAGGCGGGCGGCAAGGGCCGCGACGTGCTGCTCTTCATCGACAACATCTACCGCTACACGCTAGCGGGAACGGAAGTCTCCGCGCTCCTCGGCCGCATGCCCTCGGCGGTCGGCTACCAGCCGACGCTGGCGGAAGAGATGGGCGTGCTCCAGGAGCGCATCACCTCGACGAAGACGGGCTCGATCACTTCCGTGCAGGCGATCTACGTGCCGGCGGACGATCTCACCGACCCATCGCCGGCGACCACCTTCGCGCACCTCGATGCAACCGTCGTGTTGAGCCGCCAGATCGCCTCGCTCGGCATTTACCCCGCGGTGGACCCGCTCGACTCCACGAGCCGCCAGCTCGATCCGCTGGTGATCGGTGAAGACCACTACGACACCGCGCGCGGCGTGCAGGCGATCCTCCAGCGCTACAAGGAATTGCAGGACATCATCGCGATCCTCGGCATGGACGAGCTGTCGGAAGAAGACAAGCT
>DAITAA010000059.1:0-4616 GCA_036824505.1 Steroidobacteraceae bacterium | reverse complement strand
CGAGGAACAGGCGGTGATTGCGCGGGTTCTGCCGGAACTCCTCGTCGATCAGCCAGAGGTTGTGGCTCACGAGGCGGATGGTGTTGGCACGTACACCCTTGAGCCCGGGGTTCTGCTGCAGGACGAGAAACACTTCGAGCAGCGCCGAGGGGTAGCGAAGGAAGACGCCTTCATCCGTCACTTCGAGGTACTCGTCGCGCTCCTGGAAGTGCCGGGAGACGGGAACGGCTGGCGCGTCGCGGTCGGCCAGAATCTCCTCGCGGAAGTGCTGCAGCAGCAGTTCGTTCAGCCAGCTCACGAACATCGCGGTGCGGTAGTAGCGCTGCATGAACTGCTCGACCGCGAGTGTGTAGGTCGCATCCTCATACCCGAACATGCGCGCAAGGCGGATCTGGTGATCGAACAGCAGGCGGTCTTCGCGGCGCTGCGTCACCAGGTGCAGCGCAAAGCGGATGCGCCACAGGTAGGACTGGGCGGCCTGCAGTTGCGCGAGCTCACGCGCCGTCAGGAAACCGTGACTTGCCAGTTCCTGCAGCGTGTCAGCGCCGAAGTGGCGCTTGGCCACCCAGCCGATGGTCTGCAGGTCGCGCAAGCCCCCGGGGCTCTGCTTGACGTTCGGTTCGAGGTTGTAGGCCGTGTCGTGGTAACGGTGATGGCGTTCCGCCTGCTCACGGACCTTGGCGTCGAAGAAATCCCGGGCTGACCACAGCCGGTCCGGGGCGAGCGCGCGGCGCATGGCCGAGAACAGCGACTCGGGCCCTGCGAGCAAGCGCGCCTCGATCAGCGTGGTCGCGACGCCGATGTCGGCCAGCGCCTCGCGCTGGCAATCGTCGATCGTGCGGACGCTGTGGCCGGTCTCGAGGCCGATATCCCAGAGGAAGGTCAGGAATTTCTCGAGCGCTGTGGTCCAGCCCGGGTGCTCGCCCTGCGGCAACAACACCATGACGTCGATGTCGGAGCAGGGCAGCAATTCGCCGCGACCGTAGCCTCCGACCGCGACCAGGGCCAGGTCGGCGGAAACATCGCCTGCATGCATTGCCCAGGCCCGCACCAGCAACGTGTCCACCAGTTGGGCGCGGTCGCGTACCAGTGCCTCGACCGGTTCGTCGGCGTGGAAACGGCGCGCCAGTTCGCGATCGCCTTCCTCGAGTGCTGCGCGGAATTCACGGACCGGCTCGACAGCCGCAGGCAGCCGGGCCTTCAGCGCCTCGATATAGGCCCAGGGAAATGCGCCACCTGCTGCGACAGGTGTCACGCCATCGCCAGCTTCGGTCAGCCCGATGCGCATTGCCTAAGCACGCGCACGTTCGGCGCTGCCGAGCGTGAGAACCTCGAATCCTGCAGCCGTCACCATCACGGTGTGCTCCCACTGGGCGGACAGCGAGTGATCCTTCGTGACCACGGTCCAGCCATCACCCAGCAGACGCACATGGCGGCGGCCCGCATTGACCATCGGCTCGACCGTGAAAGCCATGCCCGGCTCCATTGCGAGTCCGGTACCCGGCTCGCCGTAATGCAGCACCTGGGGGTCTTCGTGGAAGCCGCGCCCGATGCCATGGCCGCAGTATTCGCGCACGATCGAATAGCCCTGGGACTCGACATATTGCTGGATGGCGTGGCCCAGGTCGCCCAGGCGCCGGCCTGGCGCTACCTGGCGGATACCAAGCCACATCGCCTCGAATCCGCTGCTGCACAGGCGCCGGGCCTGGACCGAGCAGTTCCCGATCAGGAACATCCGGCTGGTGTCGCCGTGAAAACCGTCCTTGATGACGGTGACATCCAGATTGACGATGTCGCCCGCGCGCAGCTGCCGGTCCCCGGGGATGCCATGGCAGACGACGTGGTTGACCGAAGTGCAGATCGACTTGGGAAATCCCTTGTAATTCAAGGGCGCCGGGACGGCCTTCTGCACATCGACGATGTAGTCATGGCAGATCCGGTCGAGTTCGCCGGTGCTCACGCCGGGCAGCACGCGCGGTGCGATCATGTCGAGCACGTCGGCGGCCAGGCGGCCGGCGACCCGCATCGCCTGCTGTTCGGCTGGCGACTTGATCGTGACCTGGGCTTGACGCGCCATCAGCACGGACTGGTATTGCCTATCACATTGTTTCGACGGGACAAAGATGGTATAAAGCGCGGCGTTTTTTCTCAACCAAATCCACACGCGAAATCGTCACGTGCGGCCGGGTGCCGGACCTTCGGGTCTGGTTGCCGCATGCGGATTCGCGGAGGGCTAACCCGAACAAGGAGTGATCATGGCCAGCGTGTCCATGCGGCAGATGCTGGAAGCGGGTGTCCATTTTGGACACCAGACCCGCTTCTGGAACCCGAAGATGGCCCCTTTCATCTTCGGCGAGCGAAACAAGATACACATCATCAACCTCGAGAGGACGCTACCGCTTTACAACGAGGCGGCGGCCTTCATCAAGGGCGTGGTCGCCGACGGCGGCAAGGTGCTGTTCGTCGGCACCAAGCGCAGCGCGCGCGATGCGATCCTGGTCGAGGCGAACCGTTGCGGCATGCCCTACGTCAACCAGCGCTGGCTGGGCGGCATGCTGACCAACTTCAAGACCATCCGGCAGTCGATCAAGCGATTGCACGAACTTGAGGAATTGCGTGACACGGGCGCGCTCGAGCGGCGCAACAAGAAAGAAGCGCAAAAGCTCCGGCGTGAGCTCGACAAGTTGTTGCGCAGCCTGGGCGGCATCAAGGAAATGAATGCGTTGCCGGACGCGCTGTTCGTGGTCGACGTCGGCCACGAGGAGATCGCGATTCACGAAGCGAGGAAACTCGGCGTTCCGGTCGTCGCGGTGGTGGACAGCAACTGCTCGCCGGATGGCATCGATTACGTGATCCCTGGCAATGATGACGCGATGAAGGCCATCCAGCTCTATGCGGGGGGAATCGCCGAGGCCGTGCTCGATGGAAAGAGTTCGGTACCTGTCGTGCCGGCAGGCGAGGATGAGTTCGTCGAGCTGGACGAGGAAGGCCAGCCGCGCCGCAAGGCCGCGGCCCGCGGTCCGCGCAAGGCAGCCAATGTACGGCGCAAGGCGCCCGCGCGCGCCCGCGTGCCGGTCGCCGCCGCTCCTGCCGAAGCCGCGGCGACAGAGACGGTGCCGGTCGCTGAGGCGGCTGCAGGTCCGGTTGCCGACCCGGTTGAGCCCGCAGATCTTGCGGATGACGACACCATCGTCGAGCAGGCGATCATTGCGGTGATGCCTGAGGAAGGGCGCGGCAAGGCTGCCGTGCGCCGCAAGCCGGCATCGAGAAAATCGGACAAGAACGGGGAATGACGATGGCTATCACGGCCGATGTGGTCAAGACTCTGCGCGAGCGCACCGGCGCCGGCATGATGGAATGCAAGAAGGCCCTGGTCGAGACCGGTGGCGATCTGGATGCCGCGGCCGAGATCATGCGCAAGGCGGGTCTCGCCAAGGCTGACAAGAAAGCCGCACGCATCGCTGCGGAAGGCGCGGTGGTGGTGGCGCGAAGTGACGACGGCCGGAGCGCAGTCCTCGCCGAGGTCAATTGCGAGACCGATTTCGTGGCGCGCCAGCAGGAGTTCCAGGCATTCGCCGCTGCCGTTGCCGCGGCTGCGTTGCGGGCAACGGTGACGACTGCCGAGGCCGTGGCCGCGCTGCCGCTTGCGGGCGGCACGACGGTCGAAGAAACAAGGCGCAACCTGATTGCCCGGATCGGCGAAAACATAACGATTCGCCGCCTCGCGCGACTGGAGGCACCGGCAGTCTTGGGCAGCTACGTGCATGGCACCCGCATTGGGGTGCTCGTGGGCATCAAGGGCGGCGACGCGACACTCGCCCGGGACCTCGCGATGCATGTGGCCGCGGCGAATCCCCAGTACGTCCAGCCGTCGGACGTGCCCGAAGCAACGCTTGCCAAGGAGCGCGAGATCCTGGCCGCGCAGGCGGCCGCCGAGGGCAAGCCCGCGGCGATCGTCGACAAGATGGTCGAAGGGCGGCTGCGCAAGTACCTGGCCGAGATCTGCCTGACGGGCCAGCCATTCGTCAAGGATCCGGAGATGACCGTCGGCAAGCTGCTCGAGGCCGGTGGAGCTGCGGTCACCGGTTTCCTGCGTTTTGAGGTCGGCGAGGGCATCGAGAAGAAGCAGGAAAACTTTGCCGAGGAAGTCATGGCCCAGGTCAAAGCGGCAGAGGGCCGCGGCTGAGGTCCCTGGTGCCGGGTCGCAGGTTCGCAATCCGGAGAACCGCGAACCTGAGCGAACCTGCGACCCGGCACCAACTTGGAACCCCGCCACGGCGGGGTTCCTTATAATTGCGCTGGCTCGATAGAGGGGGATGCGCATGGACGATGCACAGGCCCGCAAGCCGCTGGCAAGGATCCTGCTGAAGATCAGTGGCGAAGCCTTGCTCGGTGCCGAGGACTATGGCATCGATCCGCTCGTCCTGAAGCGGGTCGCCGGGGAGATCCGGGACGTCATGGCGCGGGGCGTTCAGGTCGCAATCGTCATCGGTGGCGGCAATATCTTCCGCGGCGCAGGACTTGCCCGCGCCGGCATGGATCGTGTGACCGCCGACCACATGGGCATGCTCGCGACGGTCATGAATGGCCTGGCGCTGCAGGACGCGCTCGAGTCG
>DAITAA010000064.1:0-1432 GCA_036824505.1 Steroidobacteraceae bacterium | reverse complement strand
CGGACCGGCACCAATGTGCTCGCGGTGGAGGTGCACCAGGCCAGCCCGGACAGCAACGATATCAGCTTTGACCTGCGATTTGTCGGTGCAACGGTTGATACGTCGCCCGGGGTAACGCGCGGCCCCTATCTGCAGAGCGTGTCGGAATCAGGTGCCGTGGTGCGTTGGCGAACAGGCATTGCGACATCGAGCCGCGTGCGCTTCGGAACGGACAGTGCGGCCCTGTCACAGTCGGTCGATGATCCAACGGTCACCGTCAATCACATTGTGAGTCTATCGGGACTTGCGCCGGACACCCGCTACTACTACTCCGTTGGGTCGCAGGACGAGGTTCAGGCGGGCGGTGACACTTCCTACTTTTTCTTCACGGCGCCGGCCAGCGGGTCATCCCGCTCCACACGAATCTGGGCCATCGGCGACTCTGGCACTGCCAACGCGAATTCCAGGGCCGTTCGCGATGCATACCTGACGTACAACGGGTCGCGTTACACCGACCTGTGGCTGATGCTTGGCGACAATGCCTATGCATCAGGAACCGACAGCCAGTACCAGAAAGCCGTATTCGACATGTACCCGGCTCTACTGCGGCAAACCGCGCTGTGGCCGACCTTCGGCAATCACGACGGCATTTCGGCAACGTCGGCGACGCAGACCGGTCCCTATTACGATATCTTCAGCTTGCCGCGCTCCGGTGAGGCCGGCGGATTCCCGTCGGGCACGGAGGCGTACTACTCGTTCAACTTTGGCGACATCCATCTTGTTTGCCTGGACTCGCAGGGCAGCAGCCGCTCAAGCGGCAGCGCAATGCTGAACTGGCTCGCTGCCGATCTCGCGTCCAATGCCAGCCGCTGGACCATCGCGTTCTGGCATCACCCGCCGTATAGCAAGGGAAGCCACGACTCCGACGTCGACCTGGAGTTGATCGAGATGCGCGAAAACGTGCTGCCCGTTCTCGAGCAATACGGAGTCGATCTGGTGCTGACCGGCCATAGCCATTCCTATGAACGTTCATACCTGCTGGATGGGCACTACGGCTTCTCGTCTTCCCTGACCGGCGCGATGATCCTGAACGCAGGTAGCGGCAGAATTACCAGCGACGGCGCGTACACCAAGCCGACGGACGGCTCGGCGCCGAATGAGGGCGCCGTGTATGCGGTCGCCGGCAGCGCGAGCGAGGTGCTCGCGGGGCCGCTCGATCACCCCGCCATGTTCGTGTCCCTGGCCAGTCTCGGCTCGATGGTCATCGACATCGTTGGCAACAGGCTCGATGCCCGATTTCTCGAGAGCAATGGCTCGATCAGCGACTTTTTCACGATTATCAAGGCCGCATCGTCGCCGCCGCCGCCAGCGCCGCCACCGACGCTGGTTGCATCCGGTGCGACGTGGAAGTATCTGGACGACGGGACTGATCAAGGGACTGCCTGGCGCAAGA
>DAITAA010000041.1:0-15406 GCA_036824505.1 Steroidobacteraceae bacterium | reverse complement strand
CCAATCGTCCCAACATTCACATGCGGCTTCGATCGAACGAATTTTTCTTTAGCCATGGCTGTTCCTCAGGAGGCCTTCTTCATGACCGCCTCGGCGACGTTGTTCGGCACCTCGACGTACTTCTTGAATTCCATCGTGAATGTCGCGCGGCCCTGGCTCATCGAGCGCACCGTGGTCGCGTAGCCGAACATCTCGGCCAGCGGCACTTCGGCAGTGACGACCTTGCCGGACGGTGATTCATCCATGCCGGTGATCTGCCCGCGGCGGCGGTTGAGGTCGCCGATCACGTCGCCCGAATATTCCTCCGGCATCACGACCTCGACATTCATGATCGGCTCAAGCAGCACCGGCTTCGCCTTTGCGAAGCCTTCCTTGAAGGCCATCGAGCCTGCGATCTTGAACGCCATTTCGTTCGAGTCGACATCATGATAGGAGCCGTCTGTGATTGCGACGCGCACGTCGACGATCGGAAACCCGGCGATGACGCCCGACAGCAACGCTTCCTTGACGCCCTTGTCGACGGCCGGGATGTATTCGCGCGGCACGGTGCCGCCGACTACTTCGTTGACGAATTCGTAGCCCTTGCCCTCCGGCAGCGGCTCGAGGCGCAGCCACACATGGCCGTACTGGCCGCGGCCGCCGGTCTGGCGCACGAATTTGCCTTCCTGCTCGACGGTCTTGCGGATCGTTTCGCGATACGCGACCTGCGGCTTGCCGACACTTGCTTCGACCTTGAACTCGCGCTTCATGCGGTCGACGATGATTTCCAGGTGCAGCTCGCCCATGCCGGAAATGATCGTCTGCCCGGATTCCTGGTCGGTGGACACGCGGAATGACGGGTCTTCCTTTGCGAGGCGCTGCAATGCGATACCCATCTTCTCCTGGTCGGCCTTGGTCTTCGGCTCGACGGCCACCGAAATCACCGGCTCGGGGAATTCCATCTTCTCGAGGACGATCACCTCGTCCGGGTCGGACAGCGTGTCGCCGGTCGTGACGTCCTTGAGGCCGACCGCCGCTGCGATGTCGCCGGCGCGGACTTCCTTGATTTCCTCGCGGTCGCTCGCGTGCATCTGCAGCAGGCGGCCGATGCGCTCCTTGCGCGTGCGATTCGGCACGTAGACCTGGTCGCCCGAGTTCAGCGTCCCGGAATAGACACGGAAGAAGGTCAGGTTGCCGACGAACGGGTCATTCAGGATCTTGAAGGCAAGTGCGGAGAACGGCGCCTCATCGGTGGGCGCGCGCGTGATCTCCTCGCTGTCCTCGGTCTGGCCCTTGACGTCCGGCACTTCGGCCGGCGACGGCATGTATTCGATGACTGCGTCCAGCACCGCCTGCACGCCCTTGTTCTTGAACGCCGAGCCGCAGGTGACGATACAGATCTCGTTGCGGATGGCGCGCGCGCGCAGGCCCTGCTTGATCTCCTCGACGGTGAGCGGCGCGCCATCGAGGTACTTGTGCAACAGTTCCTCATTGCCCTCGGCCGCGGCCTCGGTGAGCTTCAGGCGGTACTCTTCGCACTGCGCCCTCATGTCCTCGGGGATCTCGCGGTACTCGAAGCGCATGCCCTGGGTCTCATCGTCCCACCAGATCGCCTTCATGCGGACCAGGTCGACGATGCCTGAGAATTTCTCCTCGGCGCCGATCGGCAGCTGGATCACGACCGGGTTGCCTTTCAGCCGCGTGCGGATCTGGTCCACGCAGCGCAGGAAGTTGGCGCCCGCGCGATCCATCTTGTTGACGAACGCGACACGCGGCACGCGGTACTTGTTCATCTGCCGCCAGACTGTCTCGGACTGGGGCTGCACGCCGGACACGGCGCAATAGACCGCGACCGCCGAATCCAGCACACGCAGGGAACGCTCGACCTCGATCGTGAAATCCACGTGGCCGGGCGTGTCGATGATATTGATTCGGTGCTCGGGGAGCTGGTTGTCCATCCCCTTCCAGAAGCAGGTCGTCGCGGCGGCGGTGATCGTGATGCCGCGCTCCTGTTCCTGTTCCATGTAATCCATGACGGCCGCCCCGTCATGCACCTCGCCGATCTTGTGCGATACGCCGGTGTAGAACAGCACACGTTCGGTCGTCGTGGTCTTTCCGGCATCGATATGCGCAGAAATGCCGATATTCCGGTAGTGCTGGATAGGTGTATGCCGAGGCATGGTCGTCTCTTTGTGCCTGCTGTCTTACCAGCGGTAATGCGCGAACGCCTTGTTGGCGTCCGCCATCCGGTGCGTATCCTCGCGCTTGCGCACGGCGGTGCCGCGATTCTCCGCGGCGTCCATCAGTTCGTGCGCGAGGCGGTGCGCCATCGACTTCTCGCTGCGCGCGCGCGCGGCCTCGATCAGCCAGCGCATTGCGAGGGTCTGGCGGCGCGTCGGGCGCACTTCGACCGGCACCTGGTAGGTTGCGCCGCCGACGCGGCGTGATTTCACTTCCACCGCAGGCTTGACGTTCTCAAGCGCGGTGGACAGCAGCTCGAGCGCGGCCTCGCCCTCGCGGCCGGTCTTCTCCGAGATGCGGTCGATCGCCCCATACATGATTCTTTCGGCAGCCGACTTCTTGCCGGCCTCCATGACCATGTTCATGAACTTGGCCAGCATCTGGCTGCCGAACTTCGGATCCGGGAGCACGACGCGGGTCGGTGCGGATGTGCGACGGGACATTATTATCTACCCCTGCTCGTTATTTCTTGGGACGCTTGGCGCCGTACTTCGAACGGCCCTGCTTGCGGTCGCCGACACCGGCGCAGTCGAGCGTGCCGCGGATCGTGTGATAGCGGACACCGGGCAGGTCCTTGACGCGGCCGCCGCGGATCAGCACGACCGAGTGCTCCTGCAGGTTGTGGCCCTCGCCGCCGATGTAGCTCGTGACCTCGTAGCCATTGGTCAAGCGCACGCGGCAGACCTTGCGCAAGGCCGAATTCGGCTTCTTCGGCGTCGTCGTGTAGACGCGCGTGCACACGCCGCGGCGCTGCGGCGAGCGCTGCAGCGCGGGGACCTTCGACTTGTAGGTCGCGGCCACGCGGCCGCCGCTGATCAACTGGTTTGTCGTTGCCATACAACCTGTCAACTTTGGCGCCGGCTGGATTGCCGGACGCATGAAACGCCGGGCCGCCCTGTGGCGGCCCGGATAAACCTGTACGTACGCCGGTCCCCGCGGGGTCTTAGCGCGGGCCGGAAAGGTGCGCGATTTTAGGAACCGACCCCCGACCTGTCAAGGCAAGCAGCCGCCCGGGCGTTGGCGGCAGGCCACAGGCGGTTGGCCGGGCTTGCGCGACCAGCCGGCCGGCTTCCCGGCGGGCCCGGGTCACTCGGCCGCGGCTTCCGGAACGGCCTCCTCCGTGACCGGCTCAGCACCCGAGTCGAGAAAGCCGCGGTGCTCCTCGCCGCGCCCTTTCCGCCGCTGGGCATGGAAGGAGAAGCCGGTGCCCGCCGGGATCAGCCGGCCGACGATGACGTTCTCCTTGAGCCCGCGCAGGTCGTCCTTCATGCCGCGCACCGCCGCGTCGGTCAGCACGCGCGTCGTTTCCTGGAATGACGCAGCCGAGATGAACGAGTCGGTCTGCAGAGAGGCCTTGGTGATGCCGAGCAGCATCGGCTCGTAGCCGGCCGCCTGCTTGCCTTCCCGTCCAATGCGGTCGTTGAGCTCCAGGAGTCGCGCGCGCTCCAGCTGCTCGCCACGCAGCAGTGTCGTTTCGCCGGCGTCCTTGACCTCGACCTTGCGCAGCATCTGCCTGACGATCACTTCGATGTGCTTGTCATTGATCTTGACGCCCTGCAGCCGGTAGACGTCCTGGATCTCGCGGGTCAGGTAATTCGCCAGGGCTGCAACGCCCTGCAGACGCAGGATGTCGTGCGGATTCGGCTCGCCGTCGGCGATCACTTCACCGCGCTCAACGTGTTCGCCCTCGAACACATTCAGCTGCCGCCACTTCGGAATCAGTTCCTCGTAGCGCTCGCTGCTCTCGCCGGTGATGACCAAGCGGCGCTTGCCCTTGGTCTCGCGGCCGAAGCTGACCGTGCCGGTCACCTCGGCGAGAATTGCCGGCTCCTTGGGCTTGCGCGCCTCGAACAGATCCGCGACGCGCGGCAGACCGCCGGTGATGTCGCGGGTCTTCGATGATTCCTGCGGGATGCGCGCGATGACGTCGCCGACCGACACCTTGGCGCCGTCCTCGAGGGAGATCAGCGCGCCGGGCGGCAATGTATAGACGGCTGGAATGTCGGTGTTCGCGAAGGTGACTTCCTTGCCCTTCGCGTTCACCAGCTTGATCACCGGGCGCAGGTCCTTGCCGGCCGCGCCACGCTGCTTGGGATCAAGCACCTCGACGCTGGTCAGGCCCGTCACCTCGTCGACCTGCGACTGCACCGTCACGCCGTCCACGAAATCGATGAACTTGATGAAGCCCGCGACCTCGGTGACGACCGGGTGGGTATGCGGGTCCCAGTTCGCGACGATCTGGCCCGGCGACACCGCCTGGCCCTCGTTGGCGACGATCATGGAGCCATAGGGGATCTTGTAACGCTCGCGCTCACGCCCGAATTCGTCGATGACCCCGATCTCGCCAGAACGCGAGGTCGTCACGAGATGGCCCTTCTCGTGGCGCACCGACTTGACGTTGTGGAATCGCAGCGTGCCCTTGCCCTTGATCTCGACCAGCGAGATCGCCGCGGCTCGTGACGCAGCGCCGCCGATGTGGAAGGTCCGCATCGTCAGCTGCGTGCCGGGCTCGCCGATGGACTGCGCGGCGATGACGCCGACCGCCTCCCCGATGCTGATCAGCTTGCCGCGCGCGAGGTCGCGCCCGTAGCACATCGCGCAGACGCCGTAGCGCACCTCGCAGGTGATTGGCGAGCGCACTTTCAGCGAATCGACGCCGTGGGTCTCGAGCTGCTGCACCCAATGCTCGTCGAGCAATGTCGCCGCCGGCACCAGCACGTCGTCGCTTCCCGGCAGCTCCACGTCGGTCGCAGTCACGCGGCCGAGCACACGTTCGCCAAGACCCTCGACGACGTCGCCGCCTTCGACGATCGGCGTCACTTCGAGGCCGTTTGTCGTCCCGCAATCGTGCTGCGTGACCACCAGGTCCTGCGCAACATCGACCAGGCGCCGCGTCAGGTATCCGGAGTTCGCGGTCTTCAGCGCGGTGTCCGCGAGACCCTTGCGGGCACCGTGGGTCGAGATGAAGTACTGCAGGACATTCAGGCCCTCGCGGAAATTCGCCGTGATCGGAGTCTCGATGATCGAGCCGTCCGGCTTCGCCATCAGGCCGCGCATGCCGGCCAGCTGGCGGATCTGCGCGGCCGAGCCGCGCGCGCCCGAATCGGCCATCATGAAGATCGAGTTGAACGAGCCCTGCTGGACCTTCTTGCCCTTCAGGTCGGTTCCTTCCTCGAAGCGCAGCTGGTCCATCATCGCCTTGCCGATCTGGTCGTTGGTGCGCGACCAGATGTCCACGACCTTGTTGTAGCGCTCGCCATTGGTCACGAGACCGGACTCGTACTGGTCCTGGATCTCCTTGACCTCGCGTTCGGCGCCGCCCAGGATCTTGGCCTTCTGCGGCGGGACCATCATGTCGTCAACGCCGATCGACACGGCGCCGCGGGTCGCATAGGTGAAGCCGGTGTACATCAGGCGATCGGCGAAGATCACCGTTTCCTTGAGCCCGAGTGCCCGGTAACAGGAGTTGATCACCGCCGAGACGCGCTTCTTGGTCATGTCCTGATTGACCAGGTCGAAGGGCAGGCCCTTCGGCAGCAGCTCGGAAAGCAGCGCGCGGCCGATCGTGGTCCGCACCCGCCTGCGCTGCGCCACCAGCTCGCCCTCCGCATTCTTCACGTGCTCGACGATCCGCACTTTGATCCAGGCGTGCAGCTCGGCACAGCGCGTCTCGTGCGCGCGGTGAACCTCGCGGATATCGCTGAAGGTCATGCCTTCGCCGCGCGCACCGGCGCGCTCGCGGGTCATGTAATAGAGGCCCAGCACGACGTCCTGCGAAGGCACGATGATCGGGTCGCCATTGGCCGGCGACAGGATGTTGTTCGAGGACAGCATCAGCGCGCGCGCCTCGAGCTGTGCCTCCAGCGACAACGGCACGTGCACAGCCATCTGGTCACCGTCGAAGTCGGCGTTGAATGCCGTGCAGACCAGCGGATGCAGCTGGATCGCCTTGCCCTCGATCAGCACCGGCTCGAACGCCTGGATGCCGAGGCGGTGCAGTGTCGGCGCCCGGTTCAGCAGCACCGGATGTTCGCGGATGACTTCCTCGAGGATGTCCCATACCTCGGGCCCCTCGCGCTCGACCAGCCGCTTGGCGGCCTTGATGGTCGTCGCGAGTCCGCGCAGCTGCAGCTTGTGGAATATGAACGGCTTGAACAACTCGAGCGCCATCTTCTTCGGCAGCCCGCATTGATGCAGACGCAGGGTCGGGCCGACCACGATGACCGAGCGGCCGGAATAATCAACGCGCTTGCCGAGCAGATTCTGGCGGAAGCGGCCCTGCTTGCCCTTGATCATGTCGGCCAGCGACTTCAATGGGCGCTTGTTGGTACCCGTAATGGCGCGGCCACGGCGGCCGTTGTCGAGCAACGCGTCGACCGACTCCTGCAGCATGCGCTTCTCGTTGCGCACGATGATGTCCGGCGCGTTCAGTTCGAGCAGCCGCCGCAGGCGGTTGTTGCGGTTGATGACGCGGCGATACAGGTCGTTCAGGTCGGAGGTCGCGAAGCGTCCGCCGTCCAGCGGCACCAGCGGCCGCAGGTCGGGCGGCAGCACCGGCAGCACCGTCAGCACCATCCACTGCGGGTTGTTGCCCGACTCGATGAATGATTCGAGCAGCTTCAGGCGCTTTGTCAGCCGCTTGATCTTCGTCTCTGAGGTCGTGCCCTCGATCTCGGTGCGGACTTTTGCGGTCTCGGTCGCGAGATCGATCGTCTTCAGCAGCTCCAGGATCGCTTCGGCACCCATGCGCGCGTCGAATTCATCGCCGTACTGCTCGAGTGCCTCGAGGTACATCTCGTTGCTCATCAACTGACCGCGCTCGAGCGGCGTCATGCCCGGGTCGACGACGACGAAAGCCTCGAAGTACAGCACCCGCTCGAGGTCCCTGAGCGTCATGTCGACCATCAGGCCGATGCGCGATGGCAGCGACTTCAGGAACCAGATATGGGCGACCGGGCTTGCGAGCTCGATGTGGCCCATGCGCTCGCGCCGGACCTTTGACTGGGTGACTTCGACACCGCACTTCTCGCAGACCACGCCACGGTGCTTCAGGCGCTTGTACTTGCCGCACAGGCATTCGTAGTCCTTGACCGGCCCGAAGATCTTCGCGCAGAAGAGCCCGTCGCGCTCCGGCTTGAATGTCCGGTAATTGATCGTCTCGGGCTTACGGACCTCTCCGTAGGACCAGGAGCGGATCATTTCCGGCGATGTCAGAGCGATCCGGATCGAGTCGAAATTCTCGACCGGTACCTGCGGCTTGAAAAACTTGAGAAAGTCCTTCATCGGATCACCCTTCCTGCTCGAGCTCGATGTTGATGGCAAGCGACCGGATTTCCTTGACCAGCACGTTGAACGATTCCGGCATGCCGGCGTCCATCGAGTGGTTGCCGTCCACGATGTTCTTGTACATCTTGGTGCGGCCATTCACGTCATCTGACTTGACGGTCAGCATTTCCTGCAGCGTGTAGGCCGCGCCATAGGCCTCCAGTGCCCACACTTCCATTTCTCCGAAGCGCTGTCCCCCGAACTGCGCCTTGCCGCCCAGCGGCTGCTGGGTAACCAGGCTGTACGGTCCCGTCGAGCGGGCATGCATCTTGTCGTCCACGAGATGATTCAGCTTCAGCATGTACATGTAGCCGACCGTGACCTGCCGGTCGAAAGCTTCGCCGGTGCGGCCATCCGTCAGCATCGTCTGACCGGATGTCGGCAGATCCGCCATCTCCAGCAGATGCTTGATCTCCGCTTCGCTCGCGCCGTCGAACACCGGCGTCGCCATCGGCACGCCGTCCGTGAGGTTGCGCGCGAGTTCGAGAATTTCGGCGTCAGAGAATGAAGTGATGTCCTCCTTCTGGCCGCCGGTCGCGTTGTACACGCGGTCGAGGAACTTGCGCAGCTCGACGACCGCGTTCTGCGACTCGATCATCCGGCCGATCTTGTCGCCCAGGCCCTTCGCGGCCCAGCCCAGGTGGGTCTCGAGGATCTGGCCGATGTTCATGCGCGATGGAACGCCGAGCGGGTTCAGCACGATGTCGACTGGCGAGCCGTCCGCGAGATAGGGCATATCCTCGACCGGGACGATGGTCGACACGACGCCCTTGTTGCCGTGGCGGCCGGCCATCTTGTCGCCCGGCTGTATGCGGCGCTTCACGGCGAGGTAGACCTTGACCATCTTCAGCACGCCCGGGGCGAGATCATCGCCGGCCGTGATCTTGGCCTTCTTGCCCTCGAAGCGGCGCTCGAATTCCTTGTGCTGGTCGGCCAGGCGCCGGCGCGCGGCTTCCAGCGCCTCGCTCGAGGTCTCGTCGCGCAGGCGGATTTCGAACCACTCCTCGCGCGGCAGATCGTCGAGGTATTCCGTGGTAACCGTGGATCCGGCCTTCAGCTTGCGCGGACCACCGCTGGCGACCTTGCCCAGAAGCTCGGTGCGCAGCCGCGAGAACAGGTCGTCCTCGAGGATGCGGCGCTGGTCATTCAGGTCCTTGCGGACTTTCTCGATCTCGGACTTCTGGATCGCAAGCGCACGTGAATCCCTCTCGACACCGTCGCGTGTGAAAACGCGCACATCGATGACCGTACCGTCCATGCCGGGCGGCACGCGCAGCGAGGTGTCCTTCACATCCGAGGCTTTCTCGCCAAAGATCGCGCGCAGCAGCTTTTCTTCCGGTGTCAGCTGCGTCTCGCCCTTTGGCGTGACCTTGCCGACCAGGATGTCGCTGGCCTTGACCTCGGCGCCGATGAACACGATGCCGGCTTCGTCGAGCTTGGCGAGGGCCGTATCACCGACATTCGGGATGTCCGCGGTGATCTCCTCGGGGCCGAGCTTCGTGTCGCGCGCCACGCAGGTCAGTTCCTCGATGTGGATGGTCGTGAAGCGGTCTTCGACAACGACGCGTTCCGAGATCAGGATCGAGTCCTCGAAGTTGTAGCCATTCCATGGCATGAACGCGACCAGCACGTTCTGGCCGAGCGCCAGTTCGCCAAGATGCGTGGATGGCCCGTCGGCCAGCACGTCGTTCTTTGCGATCGTGTCGCCGACCCTGACCAGCGGCCGCTGGTTGATGCAGGTGTTCTGGTTCGAGCGCGTGTACTTGGTCAGATTGTAGATATCAACGCCCGGCTCGCCCGCCGTGACCTCGGCCTCGTTGACACGCACCACGATTCGCGACGCGTCCACCGAATCCACCGTGCCACCCCGGCGCGCGATGACTACGACACCCGAGTCGACCGCGACGGTGCGCTCGATACCCGTGCCGACCAGCGGTGTCGAGGAGCGCAGCGTCGGCACCGCCTGGCGCTGCATGTTCGAGCCCATCAACGCGCGGTTCGCGTCATCGTGCTCGAGGAACGGGATCAGAGCCGCTGCAACCGAGACGATCTGGCGCGGCGACACGTCCATGTACTCGATGCGCTCGGCCGGCATCAACGTGAATTCATTCTGGTACCGGCAGGAAACCAGGTCGCCCTCGAACCGCCCCTTGGCGTCGAGCGGCGCGTTTGCCTGCGCGATGACAAATTCGCTTTCCTCGATCGCCGACAGGAAATCGACTTCACCAGTCACGCGACGATCACGAACACGCCGGTACGGAGTCTCGAGGAAGCCGTACTTGTTGGTACGCGCATAGACCGCCAGCGAGTTGATCAGGCCGATATTCGGCCCTTCCGGAGTCTCGATCGGGCAGACGCGGCCGTAATGCGTCGGATGCACGTCGCGCACCTCGAACCCGGCGCGCTCCCGCTTCAGACCGCCTTCGCCGAGCGCCGAAACCCGCCGCTTGTGCGTGATCTCGGACAGCGGGTTGTTCTGGTCCATGAACTGCGAAAGCTGCGATGAACCGAAGAACTCCTTGACCGCTGCGGCTACCGGTTTCGCATTGATCATGTCCTGCGGGTTGATGTCCTCGTTCTCGGCCAGCGTGAGGCGCTCCTTGACCGCGCGCTCGACGCGCACGAGCCCGATGCGGAACGCGACCTCGGCCATCTCCCCCACGCAGCGAACGCGGCGGTTTCCCAGGTGGTCGATGTCGTCCACCTTGCCGTCGCCATTCTTGATCGCGATCAGCGTACGCAACACGTCGATGACGTCCGACATCGCTGCGCCGTATTTCCCGAGCAGGTTGCGCGCGACATCATCCTTGCGCTGGTCCGCGACGGCGGTGAAGTAACGGCCGTCAAACAGGATCCCCGGCTCCTCGAGCCAACGCTCGGCCTCCGCGCCAGCGAGATTCGAGGGAAACTGGCGGTTGACGCGACGGTTGAACTTCATGCGGCCGACCGCCGAGAGGTCGTAGCGCTCGGAGTTGAAGAAAAGGTTGTGGAACAGGTTCTCTGCCGCATCCTTCGTGGGCGGCTCACCCGGGCGCATCATCCGGTAGATCTCGATCAGCGCTTCGAGCCTCGTGGTGGTCGCGTCGATCCGCAACGTGTCGGAGACATACGGGCCACGGTCCAGGTCATTGACATACAGCGTGGCAATCTCCGTGACGCCGGCCTTCACGAAACGCTCGACGAGCGCGACATTCAGCATGTCGTTCGCGGTGGCGAGCACCTCGCCGGTCTCCTTGTCCACGACGTCATGAGCGAGGATCCTGCCGTCGAGGTATTCGAGCGGCACGGCCAGACGCTTGATACCGGCTTCCTCGAGCTGCCGCACGTGGCGCGCAGTGATCCGGCGGCCTTCCTCGACGATAACCTTGCCGCCCGCGCTGATCTCGAACATCGCGGTTTCGCCGCGCAGGCGCTCCGGTATGAGTTCGAGCTCCGGCCCTTTCTTTGTCAGGTGCACGACATTCTTGTCGAAGAACAGGTCCAGGATCTCCGGATTCGAATAACCGAGCGCACGCAGCAGGATCGTGACCGGCAGCTTGCGGCGGCGGTCGATGCGCGCAAACACGCAGTCCTTCGCGTCAAATTCGAAATCCAGCCAGGAGCCGCGGTACGGGATTACGCGCGCCTGGAACAGTAGCTTGCCGGAGCTGTGCGTCTTGCCCTTGTCATGGTCGAAGATGACGCCGGGGCTGCGGTGCAGCTGGGAGACTATGACGCGCTCGGTGCCGTTGATGATGAATGTGCCGTTCTCGGTCATCAGCGGCAACTCGCCGAGATAGACTTCCTGCTCAATCGCGCGCTTGACACGCGACGCCCCGGGCGATTCCTTGTCCATCACGCGCAGGCGCAGACGCACTCGCAGCGGCGCCGCATAGGTCAGGCCGCGCAGCTGGCATTCCTTGACGTCGAATACCGGTTCGCCGAGGTAGTAGTACACGTACTCGAGCGTCGCGTGGCCCGCGTAGCTCTTGATCGGGAACACGCTCTGGAAAGCGGCGTGCAGACCGGCCCGCTTCAGGTGCCGGTCGATGATGGCCCGTTCCTGCTCCTCTGAAATCATCCTGCCCCCGGCGACCTGTCCGCCCGAATGCGAGGAAAGCTCCGCATGCAGCCCCCTTGATTCGAGGAGCTGCAGGAACTGCTCGTACGACTCGGTCTGGATCGCGAGCAGTGGCGGCACCGCCAGAATTCCCTGGCGCTTGCCAAAGTTCTTACGGATGCGCTTCTTTTCGGTGAACGTATAGGCCATCGGGGTCACCCTGTTAATGAATGAGCAAAACCGGCGCACCGGCCAGCACCGCGCCGCCTGCACCCTTCAGGGCGCAGGCGGTGGTGGTGTCCGGTGGCGCGGACTGCGGGGCCGTTTGCCCTCGCATGGAGGTCGTTACTTGACCTCAACTGTCGCGCCAACGTCCTCGAGCTGTTTCTTGATCTTCTCGACGTCCGCCTTCGACACGCCTTCCTTGACGAGAGAAGGTGCACCCTCAACGAGGTCCTTGGCCTCCTTGAGGCCGAGTCCGGTAATCTCGCGGATCACCTTGATGACGGTGACCTTCTTCTCGGCCGGATAGGCCTTCAACGTCACCGTGAACTCGGTCTGCTCTTCGGCGGCCGGGGCAGCAGCGCCCGCGGCGCCCGCAGCGGCCATCGCGACCGGTGCAGCAGCAGTGACACCGAACTTTTCTTCCATCATCTTCACGAGGTCGACCACTTCCATGATCGTCATGTTCGAGATCGACTCGAGAATCTGTTCCTTGCTAGCAGCCATTTCCATCTCTCCAAAAAATAGTTTTTGAATCCGAATCAGTCTGCGGTGCCAGGTGTCACGCGGCCTTCGTGGCCTTGACCGCCGCCACGGTGCGAACCAGCTTCGCGTGCGGCTCGGCCAGCGTGCGCACCAGCTTCGAGATCGGCGCCTTCAGCACGCCGAGCATCATCGCCAGGGCCTGCGCCCTGGTCGGCAGGCTCGCGACCCGGTCGAGATCGGCGGCGGGGAACACCCGCCCTCCGAGCGAAACCAGCGTCGGGACCAGCTTGTCGTTGTTCTTCGCGAATTCCTTGACGACACGGGCGGCAGCGCCCGGATCATCCTTGGAAAACGCGAGGATCAGCGGCCCCTTGAGACTGCCCGCGATGCACTCGTACGGCGTTCCGGCAACCGCCTTGCGGGCCAGCGTGTTCTTGACGACGCGCATGTAGACGCCGGACTGGCGCGCTTTCGCACGCAACCCGGTCATCTGCGTGACCGTCAAGCCACGATATTCCGCTGCGACGACCGAATGCGCTGTCTGCGCAACGGCCTGCACCTCGGTCACCATCGCCTGTTTGTCTTCAAGCCTGAGTGCCATTCCTTCCTCCTGGCAGAAGATCCATCCACAGGCGCGCATCGCCGCGCGCCCACCCTTGTGCCGGCCGCTTCCAGCCGGCTGATGGCAACCTTCACCAGTGAACACTGACTCGGGTTCCACCATCTGCGCAGGCGCCCATTAAGAGGCCATCGCCCCGCCTGCGGTCTTCGATGGTCCGGGCCATTGCCCGGACTTTCCTTAAAGGGGACGCGCCCCTTTAGTCGGTAAAGGGGCGCGTCCCCTTTAAGTCTCCTCAGATTCCCAGCGTCGCGCGGTCCACGGCAACGCCGGGACCCATCGTCGACGACACAGTCACTCGCTGCACGAAAACGCCCTTCGACGTGGACGGCTTGTGCTTCTGGAGGTCGGCGAGCAGCGCCAGCAGATTTTCCTTCAGCGCGACCGGCTGGAAGCTGGCCTTGCCGATCGTGCAGTGAACAATTCCTGCCTTGTCGCAGCGATATCGCACCTGGCCAGCCTTCGCGTTCCTGACGGCACCCGCCACATCGGGCGTCACGGTGCCGACTTTCGGATTCGGCATCAGGCCACGCGGTCCGAGGATCTGGCCTAGCTGGCCTACGACGCGCATCGCATCCGGGCTCGCGACCACGACATCGAAATCGATCTGCCCCGCCTTGACCTTTTCGGCCAGGTCTTCGAGACCGATGACGTCGGCACCGGCCTCGCGGGCGGCATCCACATTCTTGCCCTGCGTGAAGACCGCGACCCGGACCTTCTTGCCCGTGCCATGCGGCATCACCGTCGAGCCGCGTACCTGCTGGTCAGATTTTGCGGGATCGATGCCAAGGTTGATTGCGACATCCACGGCCTCGTCGAATTTGGCATTGGCGAATTCCTTGACGAACGCCACGGCCTCATCGACCGGATATTGCTGGCCGGGCTTCAGTTTTTCGCTCCACGGCTTCTGGCGCTTGAATACGGTGGCCATTTCAGACGCCCTCCACATCGACGCCCATGCTGCGGGCGCTGCCGGCGATGGTCCGCACGGCCGCATCCAGATCGGCGGCGGTCAGGTCGGGCATCTTGGTCTTGGCGATCTCCTCGAGCTGTTTGCGCGTGATCTTGCCGACCTTCTTGGTGTTGGGCGTTCCGGAGCCCTTTTCGATGCCGATGGCCTTGCGGACCAGCACCGCAGCCGGCGGCGTCTTCAGCACGAACGCGAAACTGCGATCGCTGTACACCGTGATGATCACGGGGATCGGCAGGCCCTTCTCTTCCTTCTGCGTCGCCGCATTGAACTGCTTGCAGAATTCCATGATGTTGACGCCCTGCTGTCCGAGCGCGGGCCCGACTGGCGGACTCGGGTTCGCCCCGCCCGCAGGAATCTGCAACTTGATATAGCCCTGTACTTTCTTTGCCATCGTTCCTCGCTCCCGGGTTCAGGCGCCTCGCGGCTCCCCGGTTCAGACTTTTTCGACCTGCCCGAAATCCAGCTCGACCGGCGTCGAACGGCCGAGAATCTGAACCGCGACCTGCAGGCGGCTCTTCTCGTAATTGGCGGACTCGACCACGCCAGTGAAATCGTTGAACGGGCCGTCCACGACGCGCACCATTTCGCCAGGCTCGAACAGCACCTTCGGCTTCGGCTTCTCGACGCCCTCTTCGACGCGGCGCAGGATCGCGTTCGCTTCCTTGTCGGTTATCGGGGCCGGCTTCTCCGGCGTGCCGCCAATGAATCCGAGGACCTTTGGCGTTTCCTTGACCAGATGCCAGGCCTCGTCATCCATCTCCATCTGCACCAGCACGTAACCCGGGAAGAACTTGCGCTCGCTGCGGCGCTTCTGGCCGGCGCGCATCTCGACGACTTCCTCGGTCGGCACCAGCACGTCGCCGAACTTCTGCTCCAGACCGTGCAGCTTGATGCGCTCCTTCAGGCTGCTCGCGACCTTGTGCTCGAAATTCGAGTAGGCATGCACGACGTACCAGTTCAGCGCCATGTCAGCCACCCTGCCCGGTCACGTGCCTGGCGCCCCAGGCGAGCAACATGTCCACCAGCCAGAAGAACACCGCGAGCGCCAGCACGAATACAAACACGACCAGCGTCGTGCGCCAGGTATCCTGGCGCGTCGGCCAGACCATCTTGCGCAACTCAACGCGCGAGGCCTGCACGTAACTCCACAGTTCGCGGCCCGGCAGCGACCAGTAGAGCAGCACCAGGCCCGCTGCAAGGCCGGCCAGCACCGCGAGAACCCTGATGGCCACCGGCTGCTCGCCGAACCAGTAATAGATGACGACGCCGCCGACCAGCGCGGTCGCAGCCAGCACCAATTTCAGGGCGTCGATCACTCTGACGCCGGTGTTTTCTGCCTGTTCGTTCATCTGTTCCCGCTACGGGTGGCAGGGCAGGAGGGAATCGAACCCCCAACCTGCGGTTTTGGAGACCGCCGCTCTGCCAATTGAGCTACTGCCCTTCCGTTGCCTTGCTTACTTCAGTACCTTCGACACGACGCCGGCGCCGACGGTGCGGCCGCCCTCGCGAATCGCGAAGCGCA
>DAITAA010000058.1:0-4795 GCA_036824505.1 Steroidobacteraceae bacterium | reverse complement strand
TGCTGACCGGCAGCCGGCCCTATAGGTTGAAGCTCGCTTCAGCGGCGCAATTGGAACAGGCCATCGTTGAGGCTGATCCGACCCGACCAAGCAACGCAGTTGAAGCCGAACCCGCCGCGCAAGCGCGGGGTGCAACACGAAGCAAGCTGACGAAGACTCTGGCGGGTGATCTCGACACGATCGTCCTGAAGGCGTTGCAGAAACTACCGGCGCAGCGGTACGGCACGGCAGCGGAGTTTGCGGACGACCTTCAGCGTTACTGCGAGGGTCGTGCCGTGCTCGCGCAGCCGGATTCGCTCTGGTATCGATCGCGCAAGGGACTCGCACGGCATAAGTTGACCGCCTCAGCGGCAGCGACGACTTTGCTGGCGGTAATCGGTGGCAGCGCAGTCGCGCTCTGGGAGGCAAACGTCGCCCGCCAACAGGCGCATGTCGCGCAGCGCGAAGCACTCCGGGCGCAGACGGTGCAGCGCTTTCTGCTCGACATCTTCAAGGCGAACACCGATCAGCAGGCCGATCCGCTCAAGGCGCGTACCACGACTGCGCGCGAACTGCTCGACATCGGTGCCAAGCGCGCGGCTGAAGATCTGAAGGATGCGCCTGAAGTCCAGGATGAGTTGCTCAACACGCTGGCTGACATGTACGTCCAGATGAAGCTCGATGAGCCGGCGGTCGAGTTGCGCCGCCAGCGCGTCGTCGCACTGAAGCGCGCGTACGGTCAACGCGATCCGCGGGTCGCCGAGGCGCTTATAACTTTGGCCACCGACATTTCCGGCACGAATCAGCGCAGTGAGCTGCCGCAGATTCTTGACGAGGCGGAAGGGATTCTCGACGCCGCCGGTGATCAAACTTCGGAGACGCGCGGCGCGCTGCTGATCGAACGGGCCAACTACTTTCGCTATGTGTCATTCGCGCGGATGCGGCAGTACGCCGACCAGGCACTGGCTTTGTTCCGATCGCGTCCCCCGGACCAGAGCGGGTCACTGCTACACGCGCTGCGTCTGGCGGCGCTAGCGCGACTTTTCTCCGGTGACGCCCCTGCGGCCGAACCGATGTTCCGCGAACTCGTCGATCATTCGCAACAGCGTTTCCCGAACGCGCCTGCGTGGCAGATCACTCCACTGGTTCATCTGGCCGAGACCCAGGCGCGGTTGGCCAAGGTTGAAGAGGCCGAAGCGAATTTTCGCCGTGCGTGGGAACTGTCCAAACGCATCAACGGTGAGTTCAATGCCGACGCGCTGCAGACGCAGGCCAAGCTGGGCGGCTATCTGCATTCCACCGCGCGCCGAGCTGAAGGTCGCGCGATGCTGTACGCCGCACTGCACGCGCTGGGGCGCGAAAAGGGCAACGATGCGCCGAACACGGTCGGCACGATCAATTTCTATCTCGGCAGCGCGCTGGCGGCCGACGGGCACTTCAACGATGCGCAGAAGTTTCTTGCGGCCGAAGCCGACGATTTGCGGCAGCACTATCCGCAATCGCAGCCGCTCGCACGAGTGATGGTCGCGCAAGGCGATCTTTTCACGGCGCTCGGTCGCTATCGAGAGGCGCGGGCATTGCTGGACGAGTCCGATGCGATAGCGAAGGCCGTGACGCTGGATGTGCCCGGCTACGCAGGGAATCTGGCCCGCTTCGCGCGCGCTCGGCTGCTGCTGGCGCAGGAGCACGCCGATGAGGCGCTCGCAGTGCTCGAAGCGGTTGCCATTCCGTCGTTCGGTCCATCGGCGGCCTTGCCGATCGACGAAGTCATCAAGAACCTGCTGCAAGCAGGCGCACATGCAGCACTCGGGCAGACTGAAATGGCGGCGTCCGAGTCACGCGCCGCGCTCGAGACTGTCCGGCGTTCGCCGGTACGCCGGTACTTTGCGGGCTTGGAGTCCGAGGCGTCGCTGCTCCTGGGACAGGCGCTGCGCCGCCAGGGCGAGCTTGCCGCGGCCCGTCTCAGCCTGGAGCGCGCGCTCACGCTGCGGGAAGCATTCGATGACTCGCGCAGCCCGTGGCTCGCGGACGCGCAGATCGAGCTTGCCAATTGCTACGCCGATCTTCAGCTGCGTTCGCTCGCGCAGCGACTGCTGGCGCAGGCGCGCGCCGTCCACGCCGGGCAAGGGGAACTTGGCGAACACTTCAAGAAACCACTGCGAGAGTTGCAGGCGCGATTGGCGTCAGGCTCGAACTGGTCTGATGCTGCGACGCTGGCAGCAAAACTGCCTGCACCCGCATTGCGTGGCCGTTAATCGCCGATTGCAGGGCATGGCCCGGCAGCGGATTCGGCCCGCCCAAATGCGACAACCGGTCTTCGCGGGTGCCGGCGCGCGAATGCACAGGACGTTCTGACCCAGGCGCGATGATCGCTGGCGGACTTCGCGCCGCAGCTCCTTCACATCATCATCGGCTCGGTCGATCCGATCGGATTGGCCGGTTTTTCCCAACTTTTCCGTACTCCTTGGTGTCGACGCGCACGGGTGGCGCAGCGTGGCAGGTCTGCTCGCCGCGCCTTCCGCTGCTGCGTCGCGGCCGATCGCAATGGCGGGGCACCGGACCGGGCGCGAGCGGCGCACTCCCGCAAATGCGTCGCGGCTGGCCGGCAGGACCCGCGGACGCCGTCTGTGTGGATGTGGATGCGAATGCCGCGTCCGAATGATGAAGGAGGATCGCCATGACCAAGGCCCGCTCGTCCGGTTCGAAGTGCAGCCTCGCGCTTGCAGCACTGATCGTTGCATTCGGCTGCGTGTCTGTGGATGCCCAGGCCGTGGCGCATGCGCGCACAAGGCATGTCGTCCCCGTCGCCAAGCCTGGATCTCACGTGACGCCCGATTCGGCGTGGTGGTACGACGACACGCCACACGTGACAGCGGCGAGCCACTCGCGCCGCGCCGGGCATGCATCGACGCATGGCGCGTACGCGCGCGTTGCGGCGTCGATGTGCCTGCAGGAATGTATGTATTGAGGTCATCGGTTGCCGCGGTTTGCAGGTTGCCGCGACCGCCGGCGTGGATTGAAAAGAGGGGGACTGAAATGAACAACGGATCACGCATCCGAACTGCTACGGGCGCAATCGCAATCAGCCTTGGTTTGCTCGGCGCGCTCGCCGCAATTCCGGTGATCGGTGCCGACAATGGCGGGCAAATGCTCCCCAACATGCTGCCGTCGCCAAATGCCAGCGGCGTCGCAGCCACCTTCAGCAGAGCGGGGTTCATCGATCGCCGCGGGCCGTTCTTCCAGAGCCTCGGCACCAACGGGCGCAGTTGCGAATCCTGCCACGTTCAGAGCGAAGGTTGGACCGTTACGCCGCGCGGAGTCCAGGCGCGTTTCGCAGCCACCCAGGGAACCGATCCGATCTTCCGCACCAACGATGGCTCCAACTCCCCGCTTGCCGATGTCTCGACCCCGGCGGCACGCCAGCGCGCCTACAGCATGCTGCTCACCAAGGCGCTGATCCGCGTCGGCATCGGCATTCCCGATGGCGCTGAGTTCGAGCTGGCGGGCGTTGACGATCCGTATGGATTCGCCAGCGCCAAAGAGCTATCCCTTTTCCGTCGCCCATTGCCTACAACCAACCTGAACTTCCTCAGCACGGTGATGTGGGACGGGCGGGAGACGTTCAAGGACGCGAGTTCAACCGACTGCATCTTCGGCACGACCACTTGCTTTGCGTCGATCCACTTCGATCTGGCCGACCAATCCAACGGCGCCACGACCGGGCACGCGCAGGGGCAGCCGCTGACTCAGGCCCAGCGCGAAGCGATCGTCGCCTTCGAGACGGGACTATTTACCGCGCAGGTGTTCGACCGGGACGCGGGGCGGCTCAATGCACTCGGTGGGCGCGGCGGCCCGATGGCAGCCTCGACGCAGCCTTTCTACTTCGGCATCAACGACACGCTGGTCGGCGACTACCGCACCCACGCCGCATTCAAGCCGACAGTGATGACGCTGTACGACGCATGGACCAGCGTGGTGCCGAACGCCAGCAGCGCCGACCCCGAGGAAGTCAATCGTTCGGTCGCGGTGGCGCGGCGCGCCGTGGCGCGGGGCCAGGCGCTCTTCAACGGCAAGCCGATCCAGATCACGGGCGTCAAAGGCCTGAACGACGACCTCGGTGTGAGCGTGATTCCGGGTACATGCACGACCTGCCATAACGCGCCGAACGCCGGCAATCATTCGATTCCAATGCCACTCGACCTCGGGCTGGCCGACGCGTCGCGCCGCACGCCCGACATGCCGCTCTACACCCTGCGCAACAAAGCCACCGGCGAGACGCTGCAGACCACTGACCCGGGACGTGCGCTGATTACCGGCAAATGGAAGGACATCGGCCGCTTCAAGGGGCCGGTACTGCGCGCCTTGGCCGCGCGTGCACCTTACTTTCACAACGGCATGGCGAAGGACCTGAACGAGGTGGTCGATTTCTACGACACGCGCTTTGGCATCGGCTTCACGCCGGACGAAAAGGCGGATCTGGTGATGTTCCTGAGAAGCCTCTGACGCGAAAGGCTCGATGCTAGGATCGTTTGCATGGATGCAAGCGATCCGAAAGTCGTCAAGGCCGCCTGCCCGCACGACTGCCCCGACACGTGCGCGATGCTCGTCACGGTCGAGCAGCGGCAAGGCAAGCGCGTCGCGGTCAGAATCGCCGGCGACCCGGACCATCCGACCACCCGCGGCACGCTGTGCACCAAGGTCAGTCGGTATCTGGAGCGCACCTATCACCCGGATCGCGTGCTGCATCCGCTGAAGCGGATTGGGAAGAAAGGCGAAGGCAAGTTCGTCCGCGTGTCGTGGGACAGCGCGCTCGACG
>DAITAA010000057.1:0-4945 GCA_036824505.1 Steroidobacteraceae bacterium | reverse complement strand
CAAGACGCAGGGCATCGAGCGACTGCGGGCCGCGATTGACGATGTCGCCGACGAAAATCAGCGGCTCATTGGTCTGTGCGTTGCGCAGCAGTTCGCGCAGGCGTTCGAAGCAGCCCTGGATGTCGCCGACGACAAGCACGTGAATTAGCCGGCCCGGCCGAGCCTGTTACGCCGACGCATGCGGCGCAACAAGCGCGCCGGATACAAGAACACACTGACGTAGGCGAGACCGAGGCCGACGAATGTCGCGAACAGCGCAGCCTCCGATGCGCCCAAACGCCACGCCAGCGTACCGATCGCGCCCAACGCAGCATTGGCCAATACGATGACGGCAGTCGTCGCCGTGGATGAAAGACCCCAACGCAACAGGATGTGATGCAGATGCGCGCGATCAGGGGCGGCCGGGTCGCGCCGGCGCACAATGCGGCGCACGGTTACGGTGAACACGTCGAAAAGCACGACGCTGACCACCCACAGCATCAGTACCGGCGGTACGTGCTGTCCATCCCGCTGCGACAGGCCGATGGAGAACCACGCCAGCGCGAAGCCGAGCACGAGACTGCCTGTATCGCCCATGAAAGCCCGCTGCCGTCCACGCCATGGATGCGGGGCGTTGAACAGCAGGAATCCGATCACCGCACCCAGCATCACGACCAGCAACTTCAGCGCGTACACATCGCTCAGCCACCATGCGAACGCGGCAAAGAAGGCGAGGGTCGACGCTGCCAGCCCGCCAGCCAGTCCATCCAGGCCGTCGAACATGTTGATACCGTTGATGACGGCGACCGTGGCAAAGACGGTCAGAGGAATTGCCCAATGCGCCAGTTCGACTGGTCCGCGCCCGAAGAGATCGCCGAGAGAAGTCAGGAAATGGCCGCCCCAGGACGTCATCAGCAACGCCGCGAGCACCTGAACTCCCAGTTTCGAGCGCGGCGACACCTCACCCGAATCATCAAGCACGCCGATTGCTGCCAGCATAGCCAGCGAGACAAAGAAGACGCGGTAGTCACCGAGTGCGCGAAAGGAGATCGCCAGCGCGACAAAGAATCCCACGCTGATCGATAGCCCGCCCGTCAAGGGCACACTGTCACCGTGCCGCTTTCGGCCGCCCGGATGATCCACCAGTCCAAAGCGGATGGCCGGCCGTCGCAACCAGACAATCAGCAGTGCGGTAAGCAGGCAAGCGAGCAAAGATTGGGCAAAGAATGTCAAGATCGAACTGCCATCAGCGTGAGGATCAGCGCATTATTGTCGAAACCGTCATAAGCGCAACTTTGTTTGGCGGTATGGAAGTTGAAAGGATTGGTGGGGATTGAGGATTTCCGTCATAACCGCCTGCTTCAACAGCGCATCGACGATCACGGACACGCTTGACTCGGTGGCCGCGCAGCGCGACGTCGACATCGAACACATCGTCATTGACGGGGCCTCGACCGACCGCACTGTGGATCTGATCCGGGCTCATCCGCGGCAGCCGCAGTGTCTCGTGTCGGAACAAGATGACGGTGTCTACCATGCGATGAACAAGGGCATCGCACGGGCTACGGGCGATGTGATCGGGTTCCTGAATGCAGACGATTTCTTTGCGGACGAAGACGTGCTCGCCGATGTGGCGCGAGCGCTGAAGGATCCGCAGGTCGACGCGGCCTACGCAGATCTCGTCTATGTCGCCACGCAGGACGTGGCGCGCATCGTGCGCTACTGGAAATCCTGCGAATACCGTCCAGGCCTGAGTCTGGCGGGCTGGATGCCCGCACATCCGACGTTTTACGTCCGCAAGCGCGTGTACGACGCGCTTGGTGGATTTGACTGCGAGTTCAGGCGCCAGTCGGACTTCGAGTTGACGACGCGTCTGCTCGAGGTTCACAGGATTCGTGCGACATATGTTCCGCGCGTGTGGGTCAAGATGCGCGTCGGCGGATTGAGCAATCGCAGCGCGGTCGGTATCCTCAAGGGCAACCTGGAAGCCTATCGCGCGCTGCGCAAGCTCAGTCTCCCGGTGTCGCCCTGGTTCATGCTGCGCAAGATCGCCTCGCGCGTTCCGCAGTTTCTCGCCCGCCCCAGCACCTGACGCCGCCGTTTCAGATCGGGTCATTGGCCGTCTCGATACTCCGGTCCGACCGCCTTTCTTCAATCGAGACCGTCGGCGCGAACAGGGCGTTTTACGCTGAGCGTCCCGAGGTCGGTTATCTGACACCGCGCCCGCATCGCTGGCCAAATGCCCAGCCTCAGGTCGAGCTGCTCACGTCTCGAACCGTGGTCGCGATGAGCGCCTGCGTCTCCGAATCGAGGTCCGCGTGCATGGGCAAACTGAGCACTTCTTCCGCGAGACGCTCCGCGACCGCAAAGTGTTGTCCTTTGCACATGGGCGCATACGCCGGTTGCTGGTGCAGGGCGGTCGGGTAGTGCACTGCGGTCGGAATACCGGCCGCCCTAAGGTGCTCCTGCAACCGTGCACGTTCGGCGACGCGGATGGTGTACTGGGCATAGACGCAGGTGCGATCCGGTTTGATGCTGAGCGTTTGCACGCGCGGCGTGCAGCTTCCAAGCAGTGCGTCATAACGTCGACCGATTGTCTGACGGCGCTCGATCTCGGTTGCAAACCGCTCCAACTTCGCCAGCACAACAGCGCACTGGATCGTGTCCATGCGGCCGCCGACGCCGACACGCGTATGCAGGTAGCGCCGGGACTGGCCGTGAACGCGAATCTCGCGCATCGCCTGGGCCAGCACGGCGTCGCTCGTGAAGATCGCGCCGCCATCACCGTAGCAACCAAGCGGTTTTGACGGGAAGAAACTCGTACAGCCGATCGCTGAAATCGCGCAGCTCTTGCGGCCCCGATAGTGGGCGCCGAAACTCTGCGCGGCGTCCTCGACGACGGGGATGCCGTGTTTCTCGCCGATCGCGTTGATCTCGTCCATGTCCGCGGGCTGGCCGTACAGCGCAACTGGCATGATTGCCCGGGTGCGCGGTGTAATCGCGGCCTCAATTCGCGCTGCGTCGATGTTCGCTGTTGCTTCCTCGATGTCGACGAACACGGGCGTCGCACCAAGCAGCGAAATCATCTCGGCTGTGGCGACGAAGGTGAACGGTGTGGTGATCACCTCGTCGCCGCGTTTGATTCCGAGCGCCATCAGCGCAATCAGGAGGGCCTCTGTGCCCGAGGCGACGGTGATGCAGTGCCTGGTGCCGGTGAATTCCTCGAGGCGCTCCTCCAGTTCACGCACCTCGGGCCCCATGATGTACTGACCATGGTCCAGCACGCGCTGGATCCGAGTGTTGATGCTTTGTCGCAACGCCGCGTACTGGGTCTTGAGGTCGATGAACTCCATGATTCAGCCTGCGATGCTGCAGATACCGTTATCGACGACATATCGATCGCCCGTATGCGGGCAGATTGCTTCCGCCCTGCCCGCCGTCGGTAACGGCAGGCGTTCGCCGAAGCGGCTCATCCAGCCGGTCTGGCGCGCCGGCACGCCGATCATCAGCGCGAAATCCGGAGCGTCGCGATTGAGCACGGCGCCGGCACCGATGAATGCATGGGCGCCAACCGTCACGCCGCAGACGATCGTGCAATTCGCGCCCAGCGTCGCCCCGCGACGGACAAGTGTCGTGCGGTACTGATCCTTGCGCGGAAACGCAGACCGCGGGTTGTGAACGTTGGTGAACACCATGCCCGGCCCGCAGAAGACATCGTCCTCCAGCGTCACCTCGTCGTACACGGAAACCGAGTTCTGGATCTTCACGTTGTCGCCGATCACGACCCGGTTGCCCACGTACACATTTTGACCGAGGGAGCAATTCCGGCCAATCCGCGCGCCGGCGCACACATGCACCCAGTGCCATATACGCGTGCCTTCGCCGATCTGCGCGCCGCTGTCGACGATCGCAGTCGGGTGGATCGAGATCGTCGCCATCAGTAGTCGAGGGGCAACGACACCCGCCGCCCGTCGCGGGCGGACAGGTACGTGGCGATCAGGATTTCGAGCGACCGCAGTCCCTCGCGTCCATCGGTTTCCGGCTCGGCCTCACCTCGAAATACCTTCATCACGTTCTCGTAGTACAGCGGATGCCCAAAGCCGTAGACCGAACTCGTCGCGTAGTTGGCCTCGCGCACGCTTTCGTCCTCGGGACGCTGGTCTGCGAACTCCCAATGCTGGATCTCATTGACTGCGACGCCGCCGATACGCACCGTGCCGTTCTCGCCGATGACCGTGATCGATCCTTCGTAATTTTTCGGGTAGGTCAGCATCGTCGCGCTCACGGTGCCCAGGGTGCCCGAGCGCCAGCGTACGGCCATCACGCCGGTGTCCTCGACCTCGATATCGCGTGCCAGCGTGGCTGTGTAAGCCTGCACGCTCTCCACCGGGCCGATCAGCCAGTCGATCAGGTCGACGTAGTGACTGGCCTGATTCATGAAGGCGCCGCCGTCGAATTCCCACGTGCCACGCCACGCGGCGCTGTCGTAGTACTCCTGCGGCCGTGTCCAGAACACGTTGATCGCCACCATGTAGATGCGACCGAACCGGTTTTGCTCCACCGCGCGCTTGAGCAACTGCAGCGTTGCGTTCCTGCGGTTCTGCTTGACGACGAGCAGCCTCACTGCGGCCGCGTCGCAGGCGGCGACCATGCGCTTGCCGTCCTGCCAGCGCGTCGCCATGGGCTTTTCGGTGATCACATGCTTGCCCGCTTGTGCGGCGCGGACGGTCTGTTCCGGATGCAGCCCGCTCGGCGTCGAAAGCACGATCACATCAGCGTTCGACTTCGCAAGCATGTCGTCGTAGCGGGCGAAGCCTGTGGCGCCGGTGAGTTTTGTGCCGGACTCAAGCGCCACCGCATCCGGATCGCACACGGCGACGATGTGCGCGTCGTTGGCGTGCGCCTTCAAAGCTTCGACGTGGTTCTTCCAGATCCTCCCGCAGCCCGCAAGCCCGAAGCGGATTTT
>DAITAA010000056.1:0-4985 GCA_036824505.1 Steroidobacteraceae bacterium | reverse complement strand
CGTGATGGGCAGGACCATGCGCGAATACGTCGCGTTCGAGCGGCCCCTTGAGCGCACACCGCGCGAGATCGGCGCCTGGATGAAGAAGGCGCTCGCTTACGCGCTCACGCTGCCGCCCAAGTCGAAAAAGTCAAGTACTACGGTGGTCCGCGCTCTCCCGCGAAGGCTCGGCCAGCGGCGCGCGCGCGGCAGATGACTCTATGGCCGCGGCGTACGCCGCTAGCAGCGGTCGATCAGTTCGTGCGCGGCGGAAATTCGAATGTTGCCTGCGCCGTGCGACCCTTGTGCACCGTCACTTTTGACTTGTGCAACGTCTTGCCTCCGAGGATGGCCGAAACTTCATAGGTGCCGGGTTCCAGCCGTACCAGCATGAAAGGGCCATCCGCCTTGGCATCGAGCACGATCTTGCCTGCGTGATCGATGATCTTAACCATCGCATCGGCGGTGAACTCCTCCTTCTTGCCGGATTTCTCGAGCAGTTCGATCGCCAGTGGGTAGCTGCGCATCGCCTGGCGAAAGGTATCCGCTTCCTCTTGGGCAATGCCGCCGGTTGCGTATGAGACGCTGCCATAGTGCTTCTCGGTCGGCAGCGGTGCGCCGACGGCCCACGCGCTCGCAGTAACGGATATGACCATCGCGGCCGCAGCCAGCTTAATCAGGGGACGAATGGAGGACTTGCTCATCTTGACTCCTTTCATGTCAAAGAAATGGTCACCCCAGGGCGACCGGCACGAAGATCCGTTGCCCATCACGCTCGACAAGCAGCGCAACGTTCTTCGGTTTGGACTGCAGCGTCCGGCGGATCTGCTCGACTGAATCGACGCGCTGCCCATTGATCGAGAGCACGACGTCGCCGGACTGAACACCGGCGCGCGCCGCCGGACCGCTGACCTCCTCGACCACCACGCCGTGATCCGTGTTCAGTTCGTGCCGTTCATCGCGTGTCAGTGGGCGAACCGCGAGTCCGAGTCGCCCCTGCGACGCCCCAGTTTCATCGGCGGCAGCAACCTTGCCAGCATCACTGGCCGTGCCAAGTGTGGCCTCGATTTCACGACTCGCGCGGTCGCGCCAGACGGTGAGCTTCAGGCGTTGGCCGGGCGAGGCCAGGCCGACGCGACTCGAGACGTCGCCGGCGGCCGTGACCGGCTGGCCGTCGATGGCAGTGATCACGTCGCCCGACTTCAGACCCGCTTTCGCCGCCCCCGTGTCGGGCTCGACGTTCGACACCAGTGCGCCGTCCGGCTGCTTGAGCCCGAACGATTCGGCCAGCGACTGGTTCAGGTCCTGCAGCATCACGCCAAGCCGCGCATGCTCAACGCGGCCGTGTATGACGATCTCGTCCTTGACGTGCAACGCAACGTCGATAGGTATTGCGAAGGCCAGACCCTGAAACCCGCCGCTTTGCGAGTAGATCTGCGCGTTGATACCGACAACCTGCCCCTGCCCGTTGAACAATGGTCCACCGGAGTTGCCGGGGTTCACTGCCGCATCGGTCTGAATGAAGGGCACGTAACTGTCGCCCGGCAATGAACGCCCTTTGGCACTGACGATGCCCTGCGTCGCGCTCGCCTCGAAGCCGAACGGCGCACCGATCGCCAGCACATAGTCGCCGACCTGCAATTGCGCCGGGTCACCGATCGCGACGATCGACAGATTCTTCGCCTCAATGCGCAGCACTGCGACGTCCGTGGCCGTATCAGCGCCGAGCACCTTGGCGCGGAATTCGCGCCGGTCGCGCAGCTTGACAGTCACTTCCTTCGCGTCACGCACCACATGCGCGTTGGTCAGGATCAGGCCGTCGGACCCGACGATGAACCCTGAGCCCTGTCCATGGAAGGGCACGAATCCATTCGGGCTGCGCCAGCGAAAACCAGGCAGACCACGGAAGAACTGGAAGAACGGATCTTCGGAGAATCCCGGCGGCAGACTCGTTTCAACCTTGCGCGCACCCTCGACGGTCACACCGACGACCGCGGGTCCATATTGCTGCACGATGGCCCGATAGTTCGGCGCGGTAACAGCGGCGAGGGAAGGCGCAGACACCGGTGGTGCCCCGGATGCGGCGGCAGCGGGTACCGCCGCGGCTGACTTTTGTCCAAGAAAGTTGGAGAGACTCCACGCTCCAGCACTTCCCGCGGAGAGCAATCCCGTGGCAGCCAGCGCGACGGCGATCGGCTTGAGTTTCATGACGACTCCTGATGTTGAATGCAGCGCGTTGTTGCGCATGCACGCACATTAGGTGTCGTGGATTAGGGCTGCGTTAGCCGCGGGTTAAGCGAGTGTTAACAGGCGGTTGAGATTGCCTTGAGTTGCGCCCGAAGCAAAGAGTTCCGACGCGACCGGCTTTCTCGATAGCCTCTGAGGTCCGGAGGGTCGAAAAGGGGGCAACGCCCCCTCTTCTACCGACCCATTAGGCCGCGAAGCGCACGGTCGCGCGCAGTCCGCCGAGCGGTGAGTCCGCCAGCGCCACGCGCGCCCCGTGCTGCTCCGCGATGGTCTTTACGATTGCCAGGCCGAGGCCTGATCCCGGTTCATTGCCGGTTTCGCGGCGATAGAAACGGTCGAACACGCGCTCGCGCTCCGCGATGGGAATGCCAGGGCCGGAGTCATCGACCTGAACCAGTGGCCCATCAGAGGCGACGCGTACCTGCACCTCGACGCGTGTACCAATCGGCGAATAGCGCACCGCGTTATCCACCAGATTCCGGGCCAGTATGCGTAGCGCTGCAGTGTCACCGCGCACGGCCACCTTGGGATCGGCATCCAGTCCGAGCGTGATCATGCGCGCCACGGCGGTCGGCACGACATCGGCCACCGCCAGCCGCACCGTCTCTGCGAGATCGATTTCGCCAAAAGCAGCGGTGCCCACCGTCGGATCGCTACGCGCCAGAGTCAGCAACTGCTCGACCAGCCGCGTTGCGCGTTCGATTCCGGCGCCAAGCGCGTCGAGCGCCGCGCGCCGCGCGTGCTCGTCAGGCGCGCGCCGCACCGCCTCCAACTGCAACTTGAGCGCCGTCAGCGGCGAGCGCAGTTCATGCGCAGCGTCGGCGACAAACGCGCGCTGTGTCTCGAATGCCCCTCGTAGCCTATCGAGCAGCCCGTTGAGAGACGCCACCAGCGGCACGACCTCGTCCGGCGCTTCGCGTACTGCGATGCCGGCCAGCGAATTCTCATCTCGCAGCCCGACGTCCGCTGCAACCCGCCGCAAAGGCGCGAGCGATCTGCCGACAAACCACCAGATCGCCACCGCCAGCAGCGGCGCGATCGCCAGCAGCGGCAGAACGGCGCGGATCGCAGCAGCGGCCGCCAGATGCCGACGGATCTCGCGCGGCTGTGCCACCTGAATGACGCGGTCGCGCGTGGCCGCGCTGAATACACGCCACTGCGTGCCGTTCACATCAATATCTGCAAACCCCAGCACCGCACGCGGCGGCAGGTGCGCCTGCCCGCGCGACACGTAGACGCTGCTGCCATCAACGCCCCAGATCTGCACCACGAAATCGAACTGTTCTTCGGCCAGCACGGCGCTCTCGTCTGCAGTAATTGAACCCTGATCGCGTAGCGACAGCGCCATTTGTCGCAGGTGATAATCGAATAGTGTCTCCGTTTCACGCAGCACGTTGAAATAGGTCACGCCACCGATCAACAAGGCGGCGATCGCAAGCACCATCAGCAAGGACGCCAGCAGCCGGCTGCGAATCGACTTCATCCCTGGCCCTTCGGTTTGCCGACGTAATAGCCGACCCCTCGCACGTTGTGGATGAAGTCCGCACCAAGCTTGCGTCGCAGTTGATGGATGTAGACGGACACCGCGTTGCTTTCGATCTCCTCGCCCCAGCCATACAGGCGATCTTCGATTTGCGCCCGCGACAAGATCGCGCCCGGCCGCAGCATCAGCGCCTCTAGCACCGCATATTCGCGCGCCGACAGCAGCACGGACTCGCCGCGCAATGTGACCTCTCGGGTGGTCGGATCGATGCTCACGCCCTCAAGCTCGATGGCCGTCTGCGCTCGTCCGCTGTGCCGGCGCATTACCGCGCGCATGCGCGCCGTGAGCTCATCGAGTTCGAATGGCTTGACCAGGTAGTCGTCGGCGCCGGCATCAAGGCCGCGTACGCGATCGGCGACCGCGTCGCGCGCAGTCAGGATGATCACTGGCGTCGTGCCCTTTCGGTCGCGCAGGGCAAGCAACACATCCAGTCCGTCGCGCTGCGGCAGGCCGAGGTCGAGCAGCACCAGGTCGAAAGACTCGGCGCTCAGCGCGGCGTCGGCGGCGCGACCGTCGCGCACCCAGTCCACCGCATGCCCGTCCTGCTTCAGAGCGGCGTGCACGCTCTCGCCGATCATCCGGTCGTCTTCAACGAGCAGGATGCGCATGTTGTCGGTCGACCATGGAAATGCGGATTGTGCAGCCAGCAAGTTAAGCAGGGATTAGCATTGGCAAGCGGACATACCCACCCGCCAGCGCCGACGCGCGCCGTCGTTACATTGCCCCCGCGGCGCGCGGGCTTGCCGCGATTGCGCGGGGGACGAGCGGCACGAATTCAACTTTCGCGTGCGGTCGGAATCAGGTCAGCATCGGCATCGAGCACCGCAATCAGCGCCAGATGTTCCGGCGAGTCGTACCAGCAGCGCAGGTCGGCAAGATCCGGAACCTCCAGAACCACCGCGCGATCGCCGCGCCCTGTGCCAGTCAGTTGCGCGGCCTTCATGGGCCGCAGCATCCCCTTGCCGCGGTGGGGCGCAAAAGCCACAGCGACTCGGCTGACGAAATTTCGCCATGCTCTGGGATCAAGTACGGTGATGGTGCTGATCAAATGGGCAGGCATTTGTGCTCTCCCGCACCACCCGGCAAGCTAACACTCGGCACGGCGGTGTCGGCGCAAGGTTATTGTCTAATCGTCGCGCCAGGCCGTTCCGGCCGCGCCGTAGTCCGGAACAGCTCAGGTGTGCTGCACCTTGATCGTCGGCATCTTCAGCGACAT
>DAITAA010000040.1:0-16230 GCA_036824505.1 Steroidobacteraceae bacterium | reverse complement strand
GCCCCGATGATCGGCGGACTCGACAGCTGCATGATCGAACCGCCTGATCCGGCCGCTGAGCACGATGCCGATCAGAAGCAGGATTGCCGTCGCTCGGACGGCTCCGCCGCAGCACGGGTCGAGGCGACCCTGGCCGAGATCGGGCCACGGATGAGCCCCGGCGGCAAATACGAATTGGGCTATACGCTGAACGTGCCGCTGCTGCAGTTGCTGCGGCGGCAGGGGGATGACTGGCGCGTCGATCCGGAACTCGTCGCCCGCTTCGTGCGCACGCTGAGGGATTCCGATCGGTCGGTGGTTCTCTATCTGTTCGCCACACATTTCAGCGTCAACGCGCCGATCGAGCCTGTGCTTGCCCGCAACCCGGCCAACCTCGCGCAGTCGCCGCGCGGCCCGATGTCGATCGACAAGTACCACGGGCTCGACGTGTACCCATGGTCGGTCGCAACGGCGCAAAACGAGATCACTCTCCGCCGCGTCGAAGCGATCGACACCGTGGTCCAGCAGATCTGCAGGCTGCCTTGGTGGCATCGCCGCAAGATCAAAGCCGTCACGCTGCTGGGTGAACTGCATCATCTGTTTCCGAACTTCGAATCCGGCATGGGCTTCGCGCCGCCCTACATCGTGTCCGACTACAGCGCCGCGTCGAAGGCCGGTTTTCGCGCATTTCTGCTCGAACGGTTCAGCACCATCGGAGTGCTGAACGAACATCTGGGTGCGGAGTTCTCGTCGTTTGATGAGATCGACCCGCCCAGCAAGGACATCCGCACCGAGCCGCTCAGGAATTTCTGGGAACACATCGACTCGTTCGCCCATGGAGTGCTGCCGATCAACGGCTGGGCACACGCGCGCGGGCACGCGGCGCCGACCCGGATCCGGATCTACCTCAATGGAGAAATGGCCGGTCGTGTCGCCGCCAGCCTGGGACGCCAGGACGTCCTGTCAGCCCACCCGGAATTCGGCACGGCCGATGTCGGCTGGCGCTTCAATCTGAAGTTTCCCGGACTGCCGCACGGCCTGCACCGGATCGACGTGCTGGCAGAGAACGAGGCGGGCGGGCTGGTGAAACTCGGCACGCGGCAGTTCGCCTACGTCGATCGCAAGCAGAGCGCGGCGCAACCCGTGCCGGCCGTTGCGCTGCCCGACACGGTTGCCGCCGACGCCAGCCTGGCCGCGAGCATCGACGCGCCGGCGAACCTGACTCCAGTGTTCTTCAATCCGCTGGTGCCCCTGTGGCACGAGTTTCGCGGCCGGCAGGTGGTTCGCTACCTGGCGTTCATCGCAAGCCGCCTGAACGGCTCCTGCCTTGCCGGCGTCGACTCCTATGTGCATCAGATCGCGCCGTTCACCAATCCAAGCTGGGACAGCACCAAGTACGCCGTCGAGGCGTCGCTGCGGCCTTCTGAGCGTTTGCGACTCGGCATCAGCCTGTACGGCGAGTCGACCTACGGCGATTCCTTTTTTGATTGGTACCGGCGCGACTCAGAACAGACTCAATACGGCATCACAGAGTTCCATCCGCTGCGTGCAATGGATGCCGACGAGTTGCGCCGGACATTCGACAGACATCGAGCACACGGAGCACGCTTCCTGTCGTTTTTCGTCGATGGGACACCACGCCGCCCCGTGCCGGCCGAGCAAAGCGTATTCGTCTACACGGTCTTCAGTCCGGACATTCCAGCATTCGGTTCCGACCGCCTCTTTGCAGCAGTCCGGGCGCTGATGAACCAATAGGGTCGGAGAGCCAGACGACAAGGCGGTCGCGTCGCTTGCGGGTCTCGGACTGCAGGCCGCTGCAAGGCTCGGGGGTTGCAGCGGCGACTCACGGGTAGACCTCGGCCTTCCCCAAGCCCGGCGCAGCAGCATCCTTCGCCGACACGATCGGCAGGGAGTCCCCCAATTGCCAGTCGATCTCGAGTGCCGGGTCGTTCCAACGCAGCGCACGGTCGTACTCAGCGATCCAGTACTCGGTCGTCTTGTACAGGAAATCCGCGCTCGCGCTGCGCACAAGAAAAGCGTGGCCAAATCCGGCCGGAATCCACATCTGGCGCTTGTTGTCCGCGCTCAGCTCGATCGCCACCCAGCGGCCGAAACGGGGCGAGGATCGCCGCAGGTCGACCACGACGTCGAGGATCGACCCGTCGGTCACGCGCACCAGCTTGCCTTGCGGCTTGACGACCTGATAGTGGATGCCGCGCAGGACGTTGCGCATCGAGCGTGAATGATTGTCCTGCACGAACGCCGCATCCACGCCCGTCGCAGCGCGAAAGGCGCGTGCATTCCAGCTTTCCATGAAGAAACCGCGTTCGTCGGCGAACACCCGCGGCTCGAGGATCAGGACTTCCGGAAGTTCAGTGGCAACGACCTTCATTTCGGCCGGCAACTGCCTACATGACCCGCTCATTGAGCATCTGCAGCAGGTACCGGCCATAGCCGTTCTTCTTCAGCGGCTCTGCGACGCGCGCGACATCTTCGGCTTTGATCCAGCCGGCGCGGAAAGCGATCTCCTCGGGGCAGGCGATTTTCAGCCCCTGCCGCTGCTCGATGGTTTCGATGAAGACCGCTGCCTGCAGCAGCGACTCGTGCGTGCCAGTGTCGAGCCACGCCATGCCGCGGCCCATGATCTCGACCTGAAGTGAACCAGCCTTGAGGTAAGTCTTGTTGACGTCGGTGATCTCCAGCTCGCCGCGCGCGGAAGGTTTGATGGAGGCGGCGATATCGAGCACACGGTTGTCGTAGAAGTACAGACCGGTGACCGCGTAACTGGAGCGCGGCTGCGCCGGCTTTTCTTCGATGCTGACGGCACGGCCGTTGCGATCGAACTCGACCACGCCGTATCGTTCCGGATCGTTGACGTGGTAAGCGAAGACCGTCGCGCCATCAGTGCGCAAGTTGGTGCGCCGCAGTTGTTCGATCAGATCGTGCCCGTAGAAGATGTTGTCGCCAAGGATCAGCGCGGCCGGGTCGCGGCCGACGAACTCGCGTCCGATGATGAACGCCTGCGCCAGTCCGTCCGGCGACGGCTGCTCGGCGTAGCTCAGATTGATTCCCCACTGGCTGCCGTCGCCGAGCAGTTCCCCGAAACGTGGCGTATCGCTCGGCGTCGAGATGATCAGGACGTCACGGATGCCGGCCAGCATCAGCGTGGTCAGCGGGTAATAAACCATCGGCTTGTCGTAGATCGGCAGCAGTTGCTTGGACACAACCTGGGTGACCGGATACAGCCGCGTGCCCGAACCGCCGGCCAGGACGATGCCTTTGCGCTTCATTCACTCACCTGCTCGGCGAGCCGCACCGAATAGTTGGCTTGTTCCCAGTCGCGGTAGCTGCCGCTGCGCGCGCGACTGATCCAGTCAGGATGATCGAGGTACCACTGCACTGTGCGCCGGATGCCATCCTCGAACGCGTGCGCAGGTGTCCAGCCCAGCTCCATTCCGATCTTGCGCGCATCGATCGCATAGCGGTGATCGTGACCCGGGCGATCGGCGACAAAGCGGACCTGCTCCGCGTAACGACCCTTCGGCCTGGGCCGCAGCTCATCCAGGATCGCGCACACGGTGTGCACCACGTCGATGTTGCGCTTCTCGCTGTTGCCGCCGATGTTGTAGGTTTCGCCGAGCCGTCCTCGCGCCAGGACCTCGCGGATCGCCGCACAGTGGTCCGCGACATAGAGCCAGTCGCGCACGTTGCTGCCGTCGCCGTAGACCGGCAGCGCCTTGCCCTCGAGCGCATTGAGGATCATCAGCGGAATCAGCTTTTCCGGGAACTGATAGGGACCATAGTTGTTGCTGCAATTGGTCGTCAGCGCCGGAAGTCCGTAAGTGTGGTGATAGGCGCGAACCAGGTGGTCGGAGGCCGCCTTCGAGGCCGCGTACGGGCTGTTAGGCGCGTAGGGTGTGGTCTCGCGGAACGCGGGGTCCGAAGCGCCGAGCGAGCCGTAGACCTCGTCGGTCGAAACGTGCAGAAAGCGAAAGGAATCGCGCGCCGGACCATCAGGTCCGGTCAGCCATGCGCGCACCGCTTCCAGCAGCTCGAAGGTCCCGGTGATGTTGGTGCGAACGAACTCGCCAGGCCCCGTGATCGAACGATCAACGTGGCTTTCCGCCGCGAAATGCAGCAGCGCGCGAGGTTGGTGCCGGGACAGCAAGGCGGCGATCGCCGTGCGGTCGCAGATATCGGCCTGGACAAACCCGAATCGAGGCTCTTTCCGCAAAGCGGCAAGGTTGTCAAGGTTGCCCGCGTAGGTCAGCTTGTCGATGACCAGCAGCGGCCCGGTTTCGCGGCTGATCCAGTCATGTACAAAATTCGCGCCAATGAATCCAGCGCCTCCAGTCACGAAGATCATTTCAGACGAGAAGAAACTTCACAGTTTGTTGAGAGGGCGCCGCTTCTTGCACCGAGCATATCGCAATCAAACAACCCGAGTTGCACGGCGACGCGCGTGCCGTTTGACAGGCTGGGCGACTGGCGATCAGCTCTTCAGCCATGCTCTGGCACGCGACTGCCAGTGCTTGGGCACTTGGCGCGCAAGGTCGCCAAGGATGGGAGTGCGCCGCACACGGATTGCCATGCTGAGCATGGTTCGCTTTGTCCGCCGACCGCGTTCTGTGATGGTGCGACCTGGGCGATGCTGGTCAAGGAATTCCCGTGACAGCAGCGGCGGTTCGAACGGAACAACGATCTCCGGCAGGTAATCGCGACCGTAGCTGAAGTTCGAAGGGGCGACAGCCGACCCTTCCGCGTGCGCCGGCCCTGTACCAACAAGGAAATGCTCGCGTCGTATACGCTCGAAGAACGACGCCCACTCTGGCGCTGGTCGATTCCATTCGCACAGCCAGGTCCACGCCCGTCCGTGCAGCCGCTCCGGAAAGGCCCCGAGGTCCGGCGCGACGATCGGCAAGCGCGCGTTAAGACACGCACTCAACGTGTAGCTGTAGGTTTCCGGCCATAACGCCGGGAACCAGGCCAGATCCGGCTTCAGCCATGCGAGCAGTTCGGGAAGATCCTGCTCTTCGTAGGCCCCATGAACGGTGAGACGGGCCTTCGGTTGCGTCTGCAAGGTGCGATAGGCAAAGCCCAGCAAGTGAAACTCAAGCGGCAGACCGCGACGAGCCGATTCGACGGCAGCCGCTTCCAGTGTGTCTGCACCTTTGATCGTGCTCAACGCACCGACGACAACGATGCGCAGCGGCCTGTCCTCCGTCATGGGCGCCGGCGCAGCCACAGGCTGGCGCGCGCTCATATCGTGATGCGGCACCTGTACGACCCGCGCCGCCGGAAAGTAGCGCTGCACCCGGTTCGCCGTTTCCACACTGGGCGTAAACACATAGCGCGCGCCCTCGACCAGCGGCCGGTAGCCGGCGCGCCAGGTTTCGATCGATACACGTCCAGGCGGCGGCGAACGCCGCAGGCAATCGGCGCACTGGGAGGCACCCTTCTCGCCGCAATAACGATTGGTATGGTCGGTCAGCGAAATCTGCGGGCAGACCGAATAGAAATCGTGCACGGTGAAGTCATGCGAAACACCCAGAAGGTTCGGCAACCCCCAGATGCTCGGCGAGTGCCCCAGCAAATGATGGTAGTGAATGTGGCTGATGTTCAGCGCCCTGAGTGCAGCCGCCAGTGCCTCGAGCTCATCATCCAGTCGGAACGCCAGGCAGAAGCCCTCGCCCGGGCGCAGCCATTGAAGCAGGGTCTCGCCACCTTCCGTTGGCCGCAACAGGAAAACATTCGCATGCCGTTCCAGCAACGCGGCCAGTTCGTGCACGTGGCGCTCGGTCCCGCCGCCGCCAAAGTGGCTGACGAACAGCACGGCGCGCAGGCCGCTGTCGCGGATCCGCGCCAGATCGACGGCCAGCCGCGCAGAACGCGCCGGGTCAGCGGCAAGATGGCGATTGACCAATTGCTCGTACTCCGGATAGAGCCGATTCAGCGTGCTTTGGGCGTCCTGCACGCGGCGTACTTTTTCCTCACCGAAGCTGACGCCGCCCGCGTGCAGAACGAACGTATCGAGGGCGAGCACATGCCGCCAGCCCGCCCTGAGCGCGCGCATGCAGAAGTCGTTCTCCTCGCCGTACCCACGACCGAAGCGCTCAACGTCGAACAGGCCGACCGCATTCAGACAGTCGCGCCGGATGAACATGCAGAAACCCACCGCGGTGGGAATGTCCACCGCCTGCCCGGCGTTCTCGCTGGCGAAAAGACGATCGAGATCCGCGGTGGTCGCGCCGCTCGGCAATGGACTGTCCTCGCAGAATTTCGGGTAACTGCAGATCGTCGCGCTGTTGGAGAACGGCGTCACGGTTCCAATGTGCGGCTCACGGTAGGCGGCCAGGTGCAGCCGGTCGAGCCAGTCGCCGGCGACCTCGGTATCGCTGTTGAGCAGAACCACGTCATGGCGGCGACCCTGCTGCATGCCTCGATTGACGCTAACCACAAAGCCCGCATTGGTCGGATTCTCGATCAGCTCCACCCGCGCATCCAGATCGCGCAGTTCGCGCAGATAGGCCGTGATTTCAGGCTCCGGGCTGGCGTCGTTGATCACTACCACCCGAAAAGGCGTGGTCGGCGTGCTTTTCAGCACCGACTCCAGGCACGCCTTCGTTTCCCCAAGGCCTTTGTAGACAGGAACGATCACGTCCACCCCATCGGCAACAGGAGGGGTGCTGCGCAACTGCAGCGCCCCGGGAGAGGCAGTGAGCGGTGTTGCAGATTGGCGCTGTGCAACTGATGCCCGCAGGGTCCGACTGAAGGGCGCCGAGATCCTGAAGAACAACGACCGTTCAATGCGATCAAGCCGATCCCGGAGGGCATCGCGCTCTCGCGCCACGGCATGGCTCTGAACACGTTGTTGCTCAATCCGCTTCTTCACGAACTCAACTTCCTGCTGCGCAAGTTGCGCGGCAACGCCAAGCTGTTCGGCCTGCGCGCGGATGCTCTCCTTTTCGATAAGGAGCTGAGCGGCCTCGTCCTGCGTCCGCTGCAACACTTCAGACTCCGCAGTCAGCTTCTGCTCGAGTTGCTGCGCGTGCGCCTGTGCGGCGGCCAAGCGCTGCGCATCGATCTGCGCCTGCGCCATCCTGCGCTGCGCATCGATCTGCGCCTGCGCCAGGTCGCGCTGCGCTTCGAGTTGCGTCTGCTCCAGGTCGCGTTGGAGCGACTCGACCCTCACTTGCCGCGCCGCCAGCTCATCGACGAACAACGCATAGTCCGCGGACATCGGCCAGCCCATGTCGACTTCCACTACGCCGCCGAGTTGACACTGCTCGAGTTGATCGCGTCCGAGCGGAAGTTCGAAGAATGGATCCTCTCCAGTAAGCAGGACGATCGCGCCTTCGTGTTCGAACCAGGGCAGCCGGAAGATCACCTGCTGGTGCGTACCGCGCGCGAGCGTCTCATTCCGGCCGTCCCATTCCCATACGATGTCGCCACCGGTCGTGAGAAGCCGCATGCCGAACAGGTGCAGAAATCCGGGGCGGTCGGCAGGATCGAAACGCAGCCCAAGAAGAGGATTCGTCTGTGCCGGCAGGATGAATCGTATGCTCTGGCGCGCATCACCGATTCGCCCCTGCCCCACCACTTTCTTTTCCTCGGCGTACCCACTGCTGTCTCTCAAATAAAGCAACGCCGAGAAATGCGGCGCGCCAGTCGCCGGATGCTCGGCGGACAACTCGCTGCTGGCTGGTACGACCTCATCTGCCAATGAACCGGCGGACCTCGCGTGCGCACGGACCACGAACTGATACGTCAAACCATCGGGCATCGCCAGCAGGTACCGTTGCACTGCCGGCGGCAGGTTGTCAAAGCCAACGTTGAATTCCGATTCGGGAAGATCCAGCGTGATCGGCCTGACAAGATCGACGTCCCAGCAGTTGTCGCGCAGCATTCGCAGCAACGAGCGACGGGTGAAGAAGCGGACATGGGTTCGATCAAGGAGACCTTCGATCCGATATCTGAATTCTCCCGACAGCAGTTCGCCGATCAGCCCGATGTAGGCGACATTCGGAATCGACAACAGCAGAACGCCGTCGTCGGCAAGCAAGGCGCGGCACGCCTCGAGAACCTGGGTCGGCCGGGTGATGTGCTCGAGCACGTCGGCACAGACGATCGCGCCGTACCGCTGACCCCCGAAAAGCGAAGTCAGGCTGACCGTGTTCAGGTCGGCGACTTCGATACGCCGATAGTGGGGCGCGGCGCTTACTGCCTCCTCTTCGCTTAACGTGACCCCGTCGACCTGACAAGCGCGCTCGAGCGCAAGCCGCCGGCCGAGCGCGCCGCTGCCGAGGCCGACATCCAGGACTTCGGTCCCCGGCGCCACAAGTTCGAACAGGGTCGACAGCGACGTGCGCTTCTCGGCATCGATCTGGCGGGCGTAGAACGCTTTCGTTTCAGCGTCGAATAGATTCATGGATCAGAACACTGCCCTACGTCGGCGAACGGTCGCCCATGGAGTTGCAGCGATGCGCGCAATTGCAGAGTCATACTCGCACGGGTTGCCGGAACCGCAATCCGCAGAACATTTCCGGGTCGACTCCGTGCCGCCGGGGCAAAACGTGCATTTTACGGGTCCTGGGCAGTGGCTGCCTGGGGTGCTTCAACGCTTTGCCGGGCGTTCGGTCTTGTATTGGCGGCCCGGTCCACCGCCACGTCGGGTGCAGGAAGATGCTAACTTCCATTGCCCCATAAGGAACGCGGCGCTCGAGCCTGAATGATGCGAATACTGATCACCGGTCGTGACGGCCAGGTCGGCTGGGAGTGCCAGCGCAGTCTGCAGGTCCTGGGTCGTCTGATCTGCGTCGGACGCGCCGAGTGCGATCTCGCGCAGCCCGACGCGGTCCGCACCGTCATCCGCACCGTCGCGCCTGATGTGATCGTCAATACCGCCGCCTACACCGCGGTCGATCGTGCCGAGTCCGAGCCCGACCTGGCGCGCGCCGTGAACGCTGAGGCGCCTGCGGTGATGGCGGCAGAGGCACGCCGGCTCGGTGCCGCGCTGATTCATCTGTCGACCGACTACGTGTTCGATGGCCATCAACCGACACCGTATTGCGAGGACGATGCGCCCAGCCCGCTCTCGGTGTACGGACACACGAAATGGCACGGCGAGCAGGCCATTCTGGAGTCCGGCGCGGCCGCGCTCACTCTGCGCACGAGCTGGGTCTACGCGGACCGTGGCCACAACTTCGTTCGCACGATCCTGCGGCTCGCCCGCGAACGCGAGGAACTGCGCATCGTCGATGATCAGTGGGGAGCGCCCACGTGGGCCCGCTCGATCGCCGAGGGTGTCGCCGCGATCGTCGCACGCGCCGGCAGCGATCGCGAATCAATCGCGGCGGCGCTATACGAGCGCGGCGGCGTCTACCACATGACCGCTGCAGGCCGGACAAACTGGCACCAGTTTGCCGAGCGCATTGTCGCGCAGGTGCCGGATCCCGCGCGCAAGCTCAAGGCAATCGTTCCAATCAGCACCGCCGAGTACCCGACTGCGGCGCGCCGGCCCGCGAACTCGCTGCTTGACTGCGAACGCCTGGCGCAGCACTGGCACGTCGAATTGCCGCGCTGGGACGATGCGCTGGTGCTGGCCCTCGCGGCGCGAGAGTGAGGTGGCGGATGGCCGCTGAACATCAGTGATTCGTTGTCGTGCTCACCATTGCTTCACGCTTCGCTCCATGCGAGACGCCGGGCCGGGTTTCCGCCCAGCGTGGCTATGCCCGACGCATCCGCGTCCATGATTTGATTCAGTCTCTGTTGCTTTGGTGCCACCTGCACCATGCCGCAAATTCTTCCGGACCCCAGGGAATTCTTGTCGAGCTGGACGAACATGATTGAAATCGTAAGCGCGACGAGGTTGTCCGAGAGCGAGTTCCTGACAAAATCCGCACTCGGGCAATCGCTGAAACGTCTTGCGTTCGACCGCCGGCTATCGGTTCGCCTGGTCGTCAGCAATACGCGCGGCCTTCCCGACATCTTCAACAATCGCATCTTGGCGCCGGACAGCGGCGAACTGCTCATCTTCGTCCATGACGATGTCTGGATCGACGACTGTTTCCTCGCCGATCGCGTGATCGAAGGACTGCGAAACTACGACGTTATCGGAGTCACCGGCAATAAGCGCCGGGTACCGGGCCAGCCCGCCTGGGCCTTTGTTGACTCGAATCCCACCTGGGATGACCTCACCAATCTATCCGGCGCGATCGCGCACGGCGACCATCCCTGTGGCACGCTGTCCTGGTACGGACCGACTCCGTCCGACTGCGAGGTCTTGGACGGCGTCTTCCTGGCCGCAAGAAAATCGTCGCTTGTCGCGAATCGCGTGCTCTTCGATCCGCAGTTCGATTTTCACTTTTACGACCTGGATTTCTGCCGCAGCGCGCGGCAAAAGGGATTGCGGCTGGGGACGTGGCCGATCTGCCTCACGCATCAGAGCGGGGGGGCGTTCGGCTCGGAGCGATGGCGAGAGAAGTATCTGACGTACATCGCGAAATGGGGAGACTAGGGCAGAAGATACGATACGTTGACGGCACGGAACCTCAATCTTCTTCTGAGAACAGACCATGGACAAACGACACCAGTTGCCCTGGCAAGGCGACACCCTCCTGAACTTCGACGGCACGAAGATCGAACTGTGCATTCCCCCTGAGCTGCAACTTCGTCAATCGGCAGACGACCATTTCATTCTCGGGAAGTCCAAGTACATGATCGACGAAATGATGCAGGTCATTGGTGATCGGCCAATGGAGACGATCGTCGATCTGGGCGTCTACAAAGGTGGAAGCGTGGTGTTTTTCAACGAGGTGTTCAGGCCGTGGCGATTGATGGCTGTCGACTTCAATCCTGCGGTGCCCCAGGCGCTGGTGAAGTATCTCGAAAGACAATCGCCACCCGCCGGCGTGCGCCTCAAACTGGGCGTCAACCAGGCCGATCGCGGAGCACTTTCGATGTTGCTGGAAAAGACATTTCAGGGGCGCCCGCTGGATCTGGTCGTGGACGACGCCTCGCACTTCTATTTCGAAACACGTGAATCATTTCGAGCCCTGTTCCCGCATGTGCGTCCGGGCGGCTTCTACATCATCGAGGACTGGGGCTGGGCGCACTGGCCCGGCGACTATTGGCAGGCGAATCGCGGTGGCGACTATTTTGCAGCCAAGCCGCCGCTTTCGAATCTCCTGTTGGAGATCATGCTGCTTTCAGCCAGCCGTCCAGGCATCGTGTCGAAGATACTGATCAACGGCACCGTGGCCTACGTCGAGCGCGGTCCGGACAAAATCGAAGCAGGCTTTGAGCTGTCCGCTCACTACCTCAATCGGGGAGATCCAATTCAGATGATCGGTATGTCAGATTCAGAATCGGTGTCGGCGAGATAGTAGACGGTCGAACATGAAACGTGCCTTGCAGACGTGTGCAGAAGTGTGAGATGGTGGTCGGCAGAAATCAACCTTGCCCTTGCGGGAGCGGTAAGAAGTACAAGAAGTGCTGTGGAGCACCCAGGGCCGCCAACATCCAGCAAACGTTACCGGCCAGAAGCACTGCGCAAGCTCCGAAAGACCCGCCGTCGCCAGCCGCCGGCGTCGCTGACCTGATGTTGCGAGGCTATTCATCTCAGACCGCCGGAAACCTGGGTGAAGCAGAGCGGCTCTATCGCGCTGCGCTGTCTCTGAACTCGAACAACTTCGATGCGCTGCACATGCTCGGCGTCATCTGTCTTCAGAAGGGCGACGCCGAGGAGGCCGTACGCCTTCTGATGGCCGCTTTCCCCATGTTGCCGGCGGAGTATCCGGCGTTCTTCCGCAACCTCGGTCTTTGCCTTGGCGCAGTGGCCAAGAAGCGAAAACTGGTCGGCGCCGCCGCCGAGGACGAGCCGGGAGACGCCTATCTGGATTTTTCCCGAGAAGGCAGTCTTGCGGCGCTGCCTGATCGACCACCGCGCGTGTCTGTCGTGATGCCCTGTTTCAACTGTAGGCAGCACGCAGATGAGGCAATCAAGTCAATCGCGGAACAGGACTATTCAAATGTCGAGTTGATCGTGGTGGACGATGGTTCGCAGGATGACAGCGTCGAGACTATCTCGCGTGCGCTGTCGCACGTTCACTTTTCCAGCCAGGTTGCCCGCCGGGACCATCGTGGCATTCATGCGGCGCTCAATGAGGGCATCGCAATGGCGCGGGGCCGATTCATCGGCGTTCTCGGCGCAGCGGACCGATTCGCCGCGGGCCGAATCGAAAAGATGGTGCGCATGCTCGTCGGTCATGGCGCCCGTTGGGGAGTCTCGAATGTCGGGTTCATCGACCAGGCATCGAGACAAATCGTGTACGGCGAACGTCCGAGCGTCGACACGATCATGCGCTCCTACGATTCGTTTTACGCATCCCACGCGGTCAGCGAAAACTTTCCCGACCACGACGACGCCTTGACCACTGGCAATCTGTTTTTCGAGCGGACACTCTGGCAGGACATCGGCGGTTTCCCGCCATACCGCCACTATCCGGGTTGGGCGTTCAGCCTGTCGGCGATATTGCTCGCAGAACCTGCCTATCTTGACGAACCTGCCTATCTGTACCGGATTCCGCACGACGGCGTTCTCGACGCAACGAGGCACGCGTGCGAACGGGAGCGCGCTGTGATTCGCACACGCTGGGAGCATCATTTGAAGTCCCTGCGCGAAGTGCCCAATTTGATCTTCGTTGATGCAAGCGACAAGCGGCGCAAACGCGAAATGTCCTTGATGGCCAGCGGAGTCGGTCATCTGCTGGATCGCAGGCGGATGCTCTCTTACGCGGCCGAAATGGGATTCGGCCGGGTGCTGCAGGGCTGATTCCATGGAGACACCGTCTGTGCCCAGAGGCCGCGTCATCGCGTTTCATCTGCCTCAGTTTCACCCCATTCCCGAGAATGACGCGTGGTGGGGCAAGGGATTCACCGAGTGGACCAACGTGACCCGCGCGCAGCCGCTCTTCGAGGGTCATTACCAACCGCGCCTGCCCGCTGATCTCGGTTTTTATGATCTGCGCCTTCCCGAGGCGCTGCAGGCTCAAGCGGAACTGGCGCGCAGCCACGGCATCTGCGGATTCTGCTACCACTATTACTGGTTCAAGGGAGGGAAGCGCCTGCTGGAGCGCCCGGTCGAACAGATGCTTAACAGTGGGAAGCCGGATTTCCCCTTCTGCGTTTGTTGGGCGAACGAAAACTGGACGCGTCGCTGGGACGGACAGCAATCGGAGGTCCTTATGCCCCAGGAACATGACGCGGAAAGCGACATCGCCTTTCTGCATGGCGTGCTGCCTTTCTTTCGGGACAAGCGATATATCCGCGTCAACGGACGTCCGCTGCTCGTCATCTACCGCGCTACCTTGTTCCCGGACCTGACCGGCACCGTCGCCAGGTGGCGCGAGGAGATGCGACGCCATGGGGAAGGCCCGCCGTATCTGGTCGCGGCGGAGTCGTTCGATGTTTCGGGTGAGGCGGTCATTCGCGCCGGCTTTGACGCTACCTGCGAGTTTCCGCCTCACGGTTCGTTCGAATGCGGCCTGCCACGGGATAAGTGGCCGCGTTTCTTTGCGCCGTTTTCTGGCCTGTTGCTCGACTATGAGCGGCTCGTCAACCACTTCTTGTCCCGTTCGCAACCCGGCTTTCGACGGCTGAAAACGGTCACGCTTGACTGGGATAACACTGCGCGCAAGAAGGCGTCGGCCAACATCATGGTCAATTTTTCATTGCCGGCGTATCAGCGCTGGCTGTCCGGCGCCATTGGCTGCTCGGAGCAAGCAGCCCCGCCGGAAGAGCGAATCGTTTTCATCAACGCGTGGAACGAATGGGCCGAAGGCACGTACCTTGAGCCCGATCAACTTCACGGACACGCCTATCTTGAAGCGACGCGGGCGGCGATCTATGGCGAACCGTATAGTTTCCGGCCACTGACGTGGCCCGGAAAGAGCAACGCCGACGGCCGCGCATCGCCGCAAAGGACAGAGTCAACTGCAGCGAACCGCGAAACGGGACTGACCGTCGGCAAAGCGGCATCCAGTCGTTTGTGCGTGGTCGCCATTGCAGTGGCCGGCGCCGACAGGGATATTGTTGAAGCATTCGTGCGGGAGAATCTCCGCTTCCTTGATCGTCTGCTGGTGCTTGCAAGGTCCACGCAGGACCGCACCCTGCAAATCCTGCATTCGCTTGTTGATGAAGGACTTCCGCTCACAGTGCGCACCGCCGGCGACGGCTCCTGGACGCTCGACGCTGAACTGAATCGGCTGATGCGCTACGCGATCGCCGAATGGGATCCCGGCTGGGTCGTGCCCCTTGATACGGACGAGTTCATCGACGCGCCTGATCGGCCAAGCTTCAACGCCGCCTTGTCGGCGGTCGGTGGACATCACGGACGAATGCCATGGATCAATCACGTACCGACGCCATTCGACGATTCCGCTCAAGCACATCCTCTGAGAAGGATTCGTCATCGCTATGCGTATGACGTTCCTGCTCCCGACGTCAATCCTCGGGTTTGGAAGGTCGCGGTCAACTGCCAATTGCTTCGACCCTATGTCGATCGCTACGAACTGGGAGAGGGCGCCCACACGCTGGTGTTTCGCGGCACGCAGGAGGTGTGCCGGCAACCGATCCGGACACTGACGGGGGTTATATTGCGCCACTTTCCAATGCGCAGGATCGCTGGGGAGGAAGTCGCGACCTCGGTGCGGCCGGAGCCCGGCCTGCAGCCACTCCACCTCGAGATGCCGGCATCCGTCCGCGACTTCATCGATCTGGGCCGGGTGAGCCCGGAGCACACCCAGGGAACGCCGATTATTGTCGACCCTTTCCTGCCGATCTTCGAATTGCGCTATGAGGACACGCAGCGAACTGTCCGCGCTGCGGTAGTGCCTGCCGGTGGCGTCCGAGGAGCATGAAGAAGCTGCGCACAGAGGTCTGCAGATCACCGACTCAAGCCGCCGCGGTCGTTCAGGCACCCGATTGATCGCGATCACGGCACGCGTTGCGGACCGCTTGCGGGGCGTGGGACGACGATAGCGCCTGCACCGGTTGAATTGCGAACAGCAACCTCGATTTACCCCGAATGAAACAGATGCAACTGACCCACCGGCTGGTGCGATTCGGACCGCGGGCATGACTGCACGAAAACTCTCCGTCGATCAGGCGTTGCGGCAGGCGCGAGCCGACCACGATGCGGGTCGTTTGCTGGACGCGGAAAGACTTTACCGTGCCGTCCTTCAGGTTTCGCCGGCTCATCCCGATGCCAATAGGAATCTCGGTCTGCTCGCACTGCTTGTGAATCGACCCGAAGCTGCTCTTCAGCACCTGAAAGCCGCGCTCGATGCGACGCCGACCGATGGGCGCTGCTGGTTGGGGTACGTTGAAGCGCTCATTCAGGCGCAGCAGCCGCAGCTCGCACGCCAGGCGCTGAGCGATGCGAAGCGCAGCGGCGTGGCCGGCGCCGCGCTCGAGCAACTGGAAAGGCGGTTGCTTAGCGGCAGCGAGAACGCGTGTCCGGTGGCGACCGCCGTTGCACCTGCGCGCACGCCTTCCGAAGGCGCCCCACTGGAGCCAAGTGCGGAAGAAATGCGAACCGTGGTCGATCTCTTTAACCAGGGACGGCTGCGCGAAGCCGAATCGATCGCCACCGTACTGACGGCGCAGTTCCCGCAGAACCCGTTCGGATGGAAAGCGCTCGGTATGACACTGTGCGCGCTTGGACGTGTCAATGAAGGCTTGAACCCCATGCGCATCGCGGCGCAACTCGCAGGCGATGCGGAGTCGCACAACAACCTCGGCCTGATGCTGCAGGAGTCAGGACGCTTCCAGGAGGCCGAAGCGAGTTTTCGAACTGCGCTGCAGATCAGGCCCGATCTCGTTGAAGCACTCTGCAATCTGGGGCGGATCCACTTCAGCCTCGGACGACTGAAGGAAGCCGAGGCAAGCCTTCGCCAGGCCATTCAGATCCGCCCAGGTCTGCCCGAGGCGCACAACACGCTGGGCGCAGTGCTGCAAGACGCCGGTCGCTACCTTGAGGCCGAACCAAGTTGTCGCCGGGCGATTGAGATCAGACCGGATTATGTTGAGGCACACGCCAATCTAGGCGCCGCGCTGTGTGCCACAGGTCGGCTTGCCGAGGCCGAGGCGTCCTTTCGCAGCGCGCTCCGGATTTGCCCGGACAGCGCAGATGCATTCAGCAATCTCCTGTTCGTCCACAACTACAGTGCGCATCGATCGCCGCCGGCTTGT
>DAITAA010000023.1:53879-55713 GCA_036824505.1 Steroidobacteraceae bacterium | reverse complement strand
CTGATCGTGCCGTCGGCGTTTAGTATGAGGCCGGTGATACCCGTTGCACTGCCAACGCTGGTGATCGTCAACGCAGCGCCGTCGATGTCGATGTCGTTGGCAAGGAGTGCGCTCACGGGGATGGTCACCAGCGTGCTGTTCGATACGATGATCCGGTCAGCAACCACAATCGGGTTGTCATTGACGGCCGTGACCAAGACACTCGCGGTGTCGGTCGCGCTCGAGAATGCGCTCGTGCCGCCATTCGTCGCCGTGCTGGCGTAGTTGCCCGCGGTGCCACTGGTACGGTCCCAGGCGCGGAACGTGATGCCGTCGCTGACCGTGCCGTTGTAGTTCGGGTCGGCCTGGAAGTACACCCGCGTATTCGCATCCGCCGCCAGCAGCAACGCGTTCGTGTTCGACACCGGGTCAATCTGCGTCCAGCTTGTGCCGTTGTTGGTCGAGTACCACCAGGTACCGTTGGTCGAATTCGTCCCGGTGATCGCGATGCCGGTTAACGCGCCGCTGTCGGCATCCGTCACATTGTCGAGACCGCCTGAAGGCGGGTTCAGGTTGACGAGCGCCGACACGAGCGTACCGACCGCGCCTGACGGCGCACCCGCGTCCTCGGTCACTGAAGCAAGCGCCGGAGCTGCCGCAGCGATGAGCACCGGCGCATCGTTGGTGCCGGTGAGCGTGATCGTCACGGTCTGCGCTGCCGAGGCGGCATTGCCTGTCCCCGAGTCGTCGGTCGCCACCACGTTGTACGACATGGTGATGGTCTGTCCCGCGGCCAGGAAGTCCAGATTCTGGCTGGTGCTGTAGTCCCAGCTGTTCTGGTCCACCGAGAACCCGGCCTGCAGCGCTGTGACCTGCGCTGCGCTCAGCGTGCCGCCGCTCCAGACTGGCGCACTGTTCACGGTCTGACTGACGGTTACGATGTCGGTGCTGTCAAGGTCGGCAAAGCTCAGCGCCCCGCTGTCGGTGAGCGTGGCCGCGCCATTGCCTTCACTCATCGCGCCAACTGTGTCGTTGATCGTCAATGTCGGGCGGTCGTTGGTGCCGGTGAGCGTGATCGTCACCGTCTGCGCTGCCGAGGCGGCATTACCCGTACCTGAGTCGTCGGTCGCCACCACGTTGTACGAGAAGGTGATGGTTTCACCGGCGCCCAAAAAGTCGAGATTCTGGCTGGTGCTGTAGTCCCAGCTATTCTGGTCCACCGAGAATCCGCCCTGCAGCGCTGTGACCTGCGCTGCGCTCAGCGTGCCACCGCTCCAGACCGGCACACTGTTCACGGTCTGACTGACGGTTACGATGTCGGTGCTGTCAAGGTCGGCGAAGCTCAGAGCCCCGCTGTCACTCAACGTGGCCGCGCCGTTGCCTTCGATCATCGCGCCTACTGCGTCGTTGATCGTCAATGTCGGGCGGTCGTTGGTGCCGGTGAGCGTGATCGTCACCGTCTCGGTGTCGGCGTTGTTGAGCGCCCCCGAGTCGTCGGTCACCGTCACGTCGAAGGACAGCGTGATGGATTCACCGGCGCCCAGGAACTGCAGCGCGCTGTTGGCCACGCTGTAGTCCCAGCTGTCGCCGTCGGCACTGAAGCCGCTGGTGATCGCCGTCACCTGGCCCGCCGTCAGGCTGCCGCCCGTCCACACCGCATCGCCGTTGTAAGCCGCGCTCACCGTGTGCCCGTCGGTGACGTCCACATCGGTGAAGCTCAGCGTGCCCGTGTCGCTCAGGGTCGGGTTCGCGCCATCCTCGGTCACCCCACCGCTGGTATCCACCGTCAGCACCGGCGCATCGTTGGTGCCGGTGAGCGTGATCGTCACCGTCTCGGTGTCGGCGTTGTTGAGCG
>DAITAA010000023.1:0-53779 GCA_036824505.1 Steroidobacteraceae bacterium | reverse complement strand
GTCACCCCACCGCTGGTATCCACCGTCAGCACCGGCGCATCGTTGGTGCCGGTGATGGTCACGGTCACCACCTGGCTGACCAAGCCGCCGTGACCGTCGTTGATCGTAACGGTGAAGGATTCCGTCGCAGTATCGCCGGCACCGAGGTACTGCAGCGCGCTGTTGGCGACGTTGTAGGTCCAAGCTGCTGTGCCGGACGCGGTGCTCGCGCTTTCGCTCACCGCACCAATCGTCAGCGTGCCGCCCAGCGTGTTGCCGGCTGCCGCCGTAACGCTGGTCGTGTGCACGTCGATCAGGTCGACGTCGTTGAATGCGATCGTACCGCTGTCAGAGAGCGTCGGATTCGCATCGTCTTCGCTCGCCGCGCCGATCGCATCGGTGCCCGCCACCGTAATCGTAGGCCCATCATTGGTGCCGGCGATGGTCACCGACACCACCTGGCTGACCAAGCCGCCGTGACCATCGTTGATCGTGACGGTGAAATTTTCGGTCACACTCTGGCCGGCGGCCAGGTACTGCGCCGCCGCGTTGTTCAGCGTGTAGGTCCAGCCCACCGAACCCGACTCGGTCGTCGAGAGCTCGCTCACGCTGCCCAGCGCGAAGGTGCCGAGCGCCGTGGTGTTACCCGGCGCCGCCGCGAAGCTCGCGCTGTGGGTGTCGATCAGGTCGACGTCGTTGAACGCGATCGTGCCTGCCGCGCTCAGCGAGTCGGTGGTACTCGGCGTCGCCGGCGCGTCTTCGGTTACCGCGCCGCCCTGCACGCCGCTAGTGATCGTCGGCCCGTCGTTGGTGCCGGCGATGGTCACGGTTACCGTCTGGCTGACCGTGCCGCCGTGGCCATCACTGATCGTGACGACGAAATTTTCGGTTGCGGTCTGGCCCGCCGCCAGGTACTGCGCCGCCGCGTTGTTCAGCGTGTAGGTCCAGCCGACCGAACCGTTGGCCGCATTGGCCGCCTCGTTGACCGCCGCCAGCGCAAACGTTCCGAGCGCGGTGCTGTTGCCCGGCGCCGCCGCGAAGATCGCGCTGTGGGTGTCGGTCAGGTCGACATCGTTGAACGCCACCGTGCCCGCTGCGGCCAGCGAGTCGCTTGTACTAGGCGTTGTGGGCGCATCCTCGGTCACCATACCGCCTTGCGCGGCGCTCGCGATCGTCACGCCATCATTCGCGCCACCGATCCGCACGGTCGCCGTGGCCCAGCTGAGCGTGCCGTTGGCGAGCCGGATGGCATAGGTGAAAGTGTCCGTGAGGTATTCGCCGGCCGCCAGGCCCTGGAGCTGGGCCATGACGGCGGCGCTGAACGTGCTGGCGTCGTAACCAACCCGACCATCAGAGGTAATCCAGATCTTTGCTCCCATCGCACTGCGGTCGTTGCTGAGGCTCTCCGTTCGCGCCGTGTCCTGAGTCAGGAGGTCTGCCGGCGCATAGATCTTGGTGGCAGTAGATACGCTGGTTCCATCATCGAGCGACCAGAGTGTCTTCGCGTTGCCGCCCAGATCGTTCCCCATCACATCGAGGTACTTGATGCCAAGCGCATCCTCGGTGAGGCCCGTATTCGTGAATGAGTCATCCACGCCCTGGGGCGTATTGGAAAACGAAGTGGTGGTTCCGCCGCCGGTATTGGTAGCCATGATGATTGCCTTAGTTGCCTGTCCTACTTGAGTACTGCATCAGATTTCACGTCTCTCGCCCCGCGCGCCTCATGGAGGTCGTTACCGGCTCGAGCAGATATTGAAGCGCCGTGCGTGATTCACCTTTCAGGTAAACCTCCGCCGGCATGCCGGCCTGCAACTTCACGTCGCCAGCCTCCTTGAGCGATGCCGGATCCGTCTCGATCAACGCCATGTAGTACGGCAGATTCGATACCGGATCGACGATACGATCCGCGGCCACGTAGACCACGTTACCCGCCACCAACTTTGTGATGCGGCGATTGAAGGCTGTAAACCGGATTTCGGCTTCCTGGCCCTGGTGCACCCGGTTGATGTCATCGGTCCGGATCCGCGCCTCGACGACGAGCTGCACGTCGGACGGCACGACCTCGGCAATCGTCTCGCGCGGTGCGATCACCGCGCCCGGTGTCGTGTACTTAAGGCCCATGACCACGCCGCTGGCGGGCGCCACGATCAGCTGCCGCTCCGACGCGTCCGCCGATTTGCGCTGCTCCTGCTCAAGATCCGAGACCCGCGATCCAGCTACCCGGAGCTCGTCGCTCGCAGCCTGCCGGTACTGCCCCTCGAGGGCATTGATCTTCAGGTTAATTTCGGTGCCTCGCTGCTGGGCGCGTGCGAGTTCAGAGCGGTGCTCTTCGATGCGCGATGCGTAATCCGCGACGGTAGCCTCGATTTGCGTCACCTGCGCAACCGAGACGTAGCCATCTTTCCGCAGGTTGCGGACGGATTCGAGGCTGCCCTGCTGCAGCCGCAGCGACTCGCTGCTGCTCGCGATCTGGGCCTGCAGCGCCACGATCTCCTGGTCTACGCGTGCGCGCTGCTCGCGCAGCAACTCAGTCTGTCCGGTGAGCGCGCTATGCCGGGCCGCGAACAGTGCACGCTCCTTTTCAATCTGCTGCGCCAGGCCGGGTTCTGTGCCCGCGGCCGCAACCAGGTCGGCCGGGAACTGGATCGAATGCTGCAGCGCCTGTTCCGCCTCGAGCCGCGCGATGCCGGCGCGTTCGGCCATCAGGCGGTAATTAATCCGCCTGAGGTCGGCGTCCACCGCGACGTCGCCGAGCACGATCAGAGGCTCACCCTGCACGACGTGCTGGCCATCGCGTACCCGCACTTCCCGCACGATGCCGCCTTCCTGATGCTGGACCGGCCGCCGGTTGAGGTCGACCTTCACGAAGGCGGAAGCAATGACCGCCGACGACAACGGCGCAATTGCGGTCCACGCCATGATCGGAAGAAGCCCGAACAGCAGGATCGCAAATCCCCTGGATGCCAGCTTCGACGCCTCGCGCGAATGTTCCGCGAGCGGCCCGTCCGATTCCGGATTCTGGATTGCCTGATTCATGACGCCTGCTCCACGCGCTCGGACGCTGCCGGACGGGGCATCTGGACGATGTTGCCGGCCGCCGCGATCTGCTTCTGGCGGTCGAGCGCAATCAGTACCTGCGGGGTCGGGCCGTACTGCAGGACGCGGCCCGCTTCGAGCACGAGCATGTGCGTCAGGTGCCGTATCAGCGCGTTGCGGTGGGTCACGACCACCACAGTCACGGACTGTTTCTGCAGATCGCAGATCGCCTCGGCCAGCGCCTGCTCTCCGGCTCCGTCCAGGTTGGAATTCGGCTCGTCCAGGATGACGAGACGCGGGTTGCCGTAGAGCGCGCGTGCCAGCGCGATCCGCTGGCGCTGGCCGGGTGACAGCTGCGCACCGCCATTATCGACCGGCGTGTCGTAACCTTCAGGCAGCGACAGGATCATGTCGTGGACGCGTGCGCGTTGCGCGGCGTCGACGACCAGCGCGGAATCGACCGGCCCGAGGCGCGCGATGTTCTCGGCGACGGTCCCCTGGAAGAGCTCGACGTCCTGCGGCACATAGCCAATCGATGGCCCCAGTGATTCCCTGGGCCAGAGCGACAGATCCGCACCGTCCAGACGGACGATCCCGGCCGTCGGTTTCCACAGGCCGGCGAGCACGCGCACCAGCGTCGATTTACCCGCCGCACTCGGGCCGACGATTGCGAGCGACGTGCCCGGCGCAAGCCCTAGCGATACGCCCTGCAGGACGAGTCGGTCGCAACCCGGCGGGCGATAGATGATGTTCTGCGCGACGAGGAAGCCTTTCGGTTCCGGCAACGGCATCGGTTCCGGCGCGTCAGCGGCCGCGTTCAGCAAATCACGGAGCCGCGCCAGGGCCGCGCGTCCTTCGGCCAGCACGCGCCAGCTGCCGACGACCTGCTCGACGGGCGCCAGTGCGCGGCTCAGCAGGATCGTGGTCGCGACCATGATGCCGGCGGTCGCCTGGTGGGTGATCACGAGGTAGGCACCCACGGCCAGCACGATCATTTGTATGGCCTGGCGCAGCGTACGGGTCGTCGACGTCATCGCGACGCTCCTGCGCGCGATCGGCCGCTGCAAGTCGGTCACCTTCTGGTTCATGCCGCGCCAGCGGGCGATCAAGGCGGGCGCCATACCGAGCGCCTGCACGACTTCGGCGTTGACCAGAGAGGCTTCGAGGTACCGGCCCGCGCGCACCGCCTCACGCTGCACGGCCTCGATGCCGGATCGCGTCAAGCGGTCGTTCAGGATCGCGAACAGCAACATGGTTATCGCGCTCAGGACGGCGGCGATACCAAGGACCGGGTGGAACATCCAGATCACGGCCACATAGACCAGGAGCCAGGGCGCATCGAACAGCGCCAGCAGTCCCTGCGCTGAGAACAGATTGCGCAGCGTGGCGACGTCGCGCAGGCCTTCGTTTGGCGCCCGCTCGCCGCCCCTCGACCTGGCCGCGAGGATCAGCTGGGCGACGGCTGGCGAGAGCGCCTCCGCGATCATGTTGCCGGCGACGCCCTGCAACCTGCCGCGCAGGTAATCCATCACCAGCATGATTCCGAGTCCGATCGCCGCGCCCAGCAGCAGCATCACCAATGTCTCGTGGCTCTGGCTGGCGAGCACGCGGTCGAACACCTGCAGCATGAAGAGCGCCGGGATCAGCAGCAGCAAATTGACGACGAACGAAAACACGGCCACGTGAATCAACGGGCGCCGCAGCATCCCAATCAGCGGGTTCGCAGTAAAACGTGGCCCCATTGCCGCAAACTCCCTGGTTCCCGAAGCTGTAACAGCTACAACCGAGCGCGGTTTTCACCATGCTCGCCAGATTTCAAAGCTGGTTCGGTAACCCGGCGATCGTCCTGCAAGCAGGAGATCCGTGGTTTTGCGGCCTCGCCTCGCGGCGAGTGTGCCGTTTCGTCAGACCAAGTCTGGTCGTGACGTACCGTAGAACGCTTGTTGAACGCGAGAAGGCGAATCGGACATAAGCGATCCAGTAATATCCGAGTTGTGAGCCGCATCACACGGCGGGCTTCGACAATAATGGGCGCCATGCGCATTGCAATGTGGTCCGGACCGCGGAACATCTCGACCGCGATGATGCGTTCCTTCGGCAGCCGGCCCGACACCGCCGTCTGCGACGAACCGCTGTATGCGCATTACCTGCTGGTCACCGGTATCCAGCATCCCGGTCGTGATGAGGTCATTGCTTCCCAGGAGAATGACTGGCGCAAGGTGACGGAGACGCTGACCGGCCCGGTGCCCGGCGGCCACGCGATCTGGTACCAGAAACACATGGCCCACCATCTGCTGCCGGTCATGAGCCGCGAGTGGCTCGATCGCTTGACGCACGCCTTCCTGATCCGTGAGCCGGACGAAATGCTTGCATCGCTACTGCGCACTTATCCGCAGGCAGGCCTGGCCGACACGGGCCTTCCCCAGCAGTGGGAAATCTTCGAGCGCGTGGCGGAGCGCCTCGGTCACGCGCCGCCGGTCGTGCTGTCGAGCGATATCCTGCGTCACCCGCAGGCAATGCTGACCAGGCTATGCGAAGCGCTTGGAATTTCTTTCCTGCCAGCGATGCTCTCCTGGGCGCCGGGGCCGCGTGATACGGACGGCGTCTGGGCGAGGCATTGGTACGCAGCTGTCGAGGCATCGACCGGCTTCGAACCATGGCAGCCCCGGCCAGTGACACTTCCCGCATCGCAGCGACCCATGCTGGCGGAATGCATGCGCTGGTATGAGAAACTTCATCAGTACCGGCTGAAGCCCTGAGGAACCCATGCTCCAGCAATTCGACGAACGCAACCGCGACCTGATCGTCAACATCAATGGCGAGCTCAAGCATCGGGACAAGGCCGGCATCAGTCCCTTCGACAGTGCCGTGCAGGGTGGCGACGCGGTCTGGGAAGGACTGCGCCTCTACAACGGACGGATATTCGCGCTCACCGAGCACCTGAACCGCTTGCGCTCATCGGCGCTTTCACTCGCCTTCGAACAGATCCCCGATGATGCGGCGATCATCGCCGAGATTCGCCGCACGCTCGAGGCGAATGGCATGAAGGACGGCGTGCACATCCGCCTGACATTGACACGCGGCGTCAAGATCACCTCGGGCATGGACCCGCGGCTCAACCGCTCAGGGCCGACGCTGATCGTACTTGCCGAGCACAAGGCGCCCGTGTACTCGAAGCAGGGCATCAGGCTCATCACCAGCAGCATGCGACGCTCGCCACCCGATTGCCTCGACCCGAAGATTCACCACGCCAATCTTCTTTCTTCAATTCTTGCGAAGATCCAGGCCAATGCGGCGGGCGCCGACGATGCGATCATGCTGGACCTGCGCGGCTTCATCGCCGAGACCAATGCGACGCATCTCTTCCTCGTGCATGGCGATCGGCTGCTGACACCGACGCTGGCCGCGTGTCCCGAGGGAATCACGCGCGGCACCGTGCTGGATATCTGCCGCATGCACTCGATCGACTGCGAAGTGCGCGACCTGTCGCTGACCGAGCTCTATCGCGCAGATGAGGTCTTCTGCACCGGGACCATGGGCGAACTCGCGGGTGTGACCTGGGTGGACGGCAGGAAAATCGGCGACGGAAACATCGGCCCGATGACGCGGCGCCTGTCCGCTCTCTATGCGGAGCGTACGGCTGCCAGCGGCACACGCATGGTGGCCTGAGCACGAGAAGCCTGCGGCTCATGATGAAACAACTGTTCGCCGTGACCGTCTTGACGGCACTTGCCGGGTGCGCGACGGTCCAGATGCGCCTCGATGACGGCGCACCTGACTGCGGCGCGGACCGGCCGATCGCCGAGGGCGCCGGGCGCGCCACGCTCTGGATACAGAGATCAGCCGAATATCGCGCCTCAGCGGAGGGAATCTATCGCTCGGCATTGCAGGGCCTGCAACGCGGCCTTGCCGATGCCACGCGCTCGGCGGAACCCACGCAGACCAGCGGCTTCTCCGGGCTGCCGCCCGCAGTCGTCATGGACATCGACGAGACCGTGCTGGACAACAGTACGCCGCAGGCGCGCATGCTGCTGGCGGGAATCTGTCCCGGCGATTTTGATGTCTTCTGGGATTCCTGGATCGCGGAACGCGCAGCGCCCGCAGTGCCCGGCGCTGCGGCGTTCATCCGCGCTGCACGCGAATTGAAAGACCCTGAGGGCCGGCCGGTGCGCGTGTTTCTGATCACTAATCGCGAGTGCGGTGCGCGCGTCGGCGTCGAGTCTTCCTGTCCGCAGCAGGACGACACCCTCGCCAATCTGCGAGCAATTGGGCTCGACGCTGCCACACTCGACGATGACGTCATGCTGAGAGGCGAACAGCCCAGATGGGTCAGCGAGAAGCTGTCGCGCCGTCAGCGGGTCGCGGAGGGATATCGCATCGTGCTCAATGTCGGCGACGACCTCGCCGATTTCGTTCCCGACTTGCGCGAACAATCGCTGGCCGAACGCGAGAAAGCGCGCTGCCGCCATCGTGAATGGTGGGGTGAGCGCTGGTTCGTGATCCCGAATCCGATGTACGGTTCCTGGCAACGCGCGCTGGGACCGGACCCGGACACCGCGCTCGCGCAGCCGCCGACGCCGTTTGCCTGCGGGGACACGGGCTGACTCGTCGCCCATTGTGACGTCTATCAAGGACTTCATCGAAAACCGCTGCGTCTGACCGGGGCTTGGCTTAAGTTGACTCGCAGGTTCCTGGATCGGTGACATTCGATGACCCCGGCCGACGAACGCGTGCTCCAGTTGCTGCAGAAGTGGCAGAAGAGTCTCGACCTGCACGCAGGCTATGCCGCGTTGCCTGAAGACCAGTACTGGCTCGTACAACCCTGGCCCACGCATCAGCGCCCCACGAAGTGGGTCATCGACCTTGCCCGCCAGCGCGTCACGGATCTTCAGAACATCGTGAAGACGCGGCTTGCGGCGGGCGACCCATCGTTGTCCGAGGCGCTGGAGCTGATGTCCTTCCTGACGAACCTGGTTGGTTCGCAGCACGTCGAGCGCTTCGTGCCGGTTGCAGAGCCGGAGCGCGAGCGGCAGCTGGAGCCGGCCGCGTCCGCACCCACACCCGCGCCCGCGCCCGCCAAGGCCACCGGCGCGACATCAACCTCGACCGTGGTCAAGCCGGGGCGCACACCGGGCGCAAAGTCCAGGTCAGCCGGCAAGGCCACGAAGCCCGCAAACGACTCAACGGTTTCGCTGGTGGTCAAGGACGCGGTGCGACTGATGAGCTGGGGGCGGGCCTGGCACGAATTGCCGGAGGCCATCGCGCGGATTGCGGATCGCCCCGAAGTCGCACAAGTACGCCAGATTCTTCGCAGCAAGCGTAGCGTCATCGAGCAGCGCGCGAACGCGCAACACAAGCGCTGAATCACTACAATACGCGCCCCCATGGATGAACAATCCACGTTGGGCGCGCCGGCAGCGGGCCTGTTCCGCCGGCTCGCAGCACTCCTCTATGACTGCCTGTTGTTGCTGGCGCTTCTTTTCGTCGGGACGCTGGCTGCATTGCCGCTGACCGGCGGCGAGGCAATCACGCCGGCCGCACAGGGCCTCGGCGCCTACCTGCTTTACCGGGCTTACCTGGCCTTGCTCGCATTGGGGTTCTTTGGCATCTCATGGACGCGCGGCGGCCAGACTTTGGGCATGGTGGCCTGGCGGATGCGTCTGCGGGTCGCCAATGACAAAACGCCAGGATGGCCGGCCGCCACACAGCGATTTGCGCTCGGACTCGCGCTTGCAGTCGCCGCCGAACTTGGCCTGCGCCTTACGTTCGGACCCGGCGGGTTACTGCGACAGATCGCGGGCGGCTTTCTGCTGCTGCCCCTGCTCTTGAACTTCGCCTGGATCCTGTTCGATGCGCGCGGCCGCAGCCTGCAGGACCTCGCGTGCCGGATGCAGGTCCTGAGAATCGATAAACCTGCCTAGTGCGCGCGCCGGATTGCGACGGTCGCAATCACGGCCAGGAGCATTGTCGGTCCCCAGGCCACCAGCAGGGGATTGAGCCCGTAAACCAGGCCGCTGTTTTCCAGTGTCTGGGTCAGCAGGACGAACAGCACGCCGGCCATGATGCCGAGCACCGTGCGCGACCCGGCGCCGGCGGAACGCAGCGGCCCGAGCGCAAATGGCACGGCAAACACGCAGACCACGACGGCTGCGACCAGTCGCGCTATGCGGGACCAGAAGGCGATCTCCCAGGCCCTCGAATTCAGGCCATTGGCTTGCAGATGCCCGACATAGGCGAACAGGTCCCGAAACGGCATCGCCCTGGGCCTGGTGACCGCAAGACCGAGGAAATCCACGTTGAATTGCGTGCCGACGTCCTCGCGGTCGCTGCCACGTGACTCGACGCGGTTGGCATCAAACCGGCTCTCGGCATAGTTCGACAGGATCCAGCGTCCGGCCGGATCCTGCGACGCGGTGTCCGCGCGACCCACCATGCGCAGCTTGTGACTGGAATCGAGTTCGTAGATGAATACACCGCCGAACAGATTGCTGGCGGCCTGCTGCCGCACATTCAGGAATGATGATCCCTGCCGCACCCAGGCGCTGCGGCTGCCGGCCATATCCAGCTGCGAAAACTTGCTGAAAATCTTGTGCTGGCGCGCGTACTGGTCCGCGGGTGGCGCGAAGTACTCACCGAGCAAACACATGAACGCGGCCACCATGAGGCCTGCCAGCGCAGCCGATCCGGCTATGCGGACGATCGACACGCCAGCTGCGCGCATCACGGTCAATTCACTGTCACGCGCCAGCGCGCCGAGGCCGAGGATCGCACCGATCAGCGTGGCGATCGGTATCGATTCGTAGACCTGCTGCGGCAGCGAAAGGATCGTAAAGAGGAATGCTTCGCCAACGCCGTAGCCGCCCTGACCGATTTCATTCTGCTGGCCGACAAAGGTCGCAAGCGTCATCAGCGCGAGCAGCACGGCCATGACCAGCAACGCATGAATCACGATTGTCCGGGCGAGATAGCGATCGAGCAGCGTCATGCCCTGCTCCGGGCAGGCTGGCGCCAGAGATTCAGCGGGCTCTGACGATGCAGCAGAACCAGTCCCAGGATGACCATCAGCAGGTGCACCCACCAGCAGCCAATGAGTGGCGGGACGCGGCCACTCTCGGTCCAGACCTGCGAGGCCGAGACAAGATTGGAATAGACAAAATAGATCAGGATCGCGATTGCGACGCGCGCATAGCGTCCCTCGCGTGGACGCAGCGCCGCCAGCGGCACCGCGACGAGTGCCAGTGCCAGCACCATGATCGGCATCGAGATGCGTTGTTGAAGTTCCGCAACGTCGGGCAGCGCCGTGGAACCGATCAATGCGCTGGTCGGCTTGCGCGCCGGGCTGATCCTGCCGGGGCCCGGTTCCGGCACGACCAAGGGAATTCCATGTTCTACGAAGCGGACTCGCCGGAAATCTGACCGGCCTGGCACGCCCTCGACGCGCTCGCCATCGTGCAAGACGATCAACTGCGTCCGGCCGCCTTCAAGCACGCGTTGTTCGGCCCAGTCCGCGGTCGCAACCTCGACTCGACCCTCCTCATAGCGCTGCACGAATACGTTCGCGAGTCGCTTGCTGGAGTCCCTCCGCTCGGCGTAGAAGACCGCCTTACCGTCGGCAAAGGTCCTGAACATCCCCGGATCCAGGTTCCCGAACTGCGCGTCCCGCATCGCCTTGCTGCGCAGTTCCTCGGCGCCATCGCGAGCCGCAGGTCCCACGTCGAAAGTCAGCCAGGCAAGACCCGCTGCGACAGGCAGCGCAAGCGCATAGACCGGCAGGTACAGGCGGGCCGGTCCGACGCCGCAGGCGCGCACCGCGACCATCGCACTCTCGTGATAGAGCCGGCCGAGCGCCAGCATCGCCGCGAGCAGCACGCCGATCGGCACCAGCAGCACGAGGTTCTGCAGCGTCGTCAGGCCGATCAGCGAAAAGACGATTTCACGGGGAAAGCCATTCTGTGCGGCCAGCTCGAGAATCCTGGCCACCTGGCTGCTGGCCAGTATTGCCAGCAGCACCAGCGTGACGGCCAGCCACGAAACCGCGACTTCGCGCAGGACATAGCGGTCAAATGTGCCAAACAAGGCGATTATCCTGAGGACCCCGGCGCGCGGGTCCGTCCTTTTCGATTAAACTGGCCTGCACACGGTAAACCAGCGTCGCAGCGCACTCAACGGGCAGGACCCGCGGGCCAGCGGCGCGATCAGGGGACGATCGATCATGCAGTTCTACGTCACCGGCGCATCCGCGGCACGCCAGCGCACAGCTTGCGCCATTGTCGGCATCTACGAACGCGCAGAAATGAGCGGCCCCGCGCGCGCAATCGACCGCGCCTGCGGCGGTGCGGTCAGCAAGTTGCTCCGGCGTGGTGATTTCAGCGGCAAGACCGGCGAGGCGCTGCCGATCGTCAGCGGCCTCCGCGGACCCGCGGAACGCCTGTTGCTGGTCGGGCTCGGCGCGAAAAAAGACTATGGCCGCAAGGCCTACCGCCGCGCGGTCTCTGCGGCCACGCAGTGGCTCGCAAAAAGTGGCGCCGCCAATGCCGTGCTGTACCTTCCCGTGGAACCGGTCCCGGCTCTCGATGCCTATTACGCCGCTCGCCTTGCCGCCGAGGGCGTAGTCACCAGCCTCTACCGGATACCCGATCTCAAGTCGGGTAAGAAGCCAGCGCCGCCGAAACTCAAGAGGTTCGGCATCGGCGTCCGAACGGCTGATCTCGCGGCTGCCCGCCGCGGCATCCGCGACGCCCGCGGCATCGCGGCCGGCATGGCACTGGCCCGCGACCTCGCCAATCTGCCAGCCAACGTCTGTACACCGTCCTACCTTGCCGGCGCCGCCCGCCGTCTTGCGAAGGAGCACCGCAAGATCCGCGTGCGCGTACTGGACGAACGCGCGATTCGCCGCCTGCGCATGGGCTCCTTCCTTTCCGTCACGCGGGGTTCCGAGGAACCGCCGAGACTCATCGTGCTGGAATATCGCGGCGCCAGGCGCGGCACGGCGCCGGTCGCGCTGGTTGGAAAGGGGATCACATTCGACACCGGTGGCATCTCGCTGAAGCAGCCGTCCGCGATGGACGAGATGAAATTCGACATGTCAGGCGCCGCCAGCGTGCTCGGAACCATCAAGGCGCTCGCGACGATCGGCGCTGCCACAAATGTCATCGGTATCGTGCCGACCTGCGAGAACATGCCGAGTGGCCGGGCGACCAAGCCCGGTGACATCGTGACCTCGATGTCCGGCAAGACGATCGAAGTGCTGAATACCGATGCAGAGGGTCGGCTGATCCTGTGCGACGGCATCAGCTATGCGCGCCGATTCAAGCCGCGGGCCGTCGTTGACATCGCGACGCTGACCGGAGCCTGCGTGATCGCCCTCGGCGCCTATTATTGCGGCCTGTTCAGCCCGGACGACAAGCTCGCCGCGTCGCTCGCTGCGGCCGGCGAACGTGCCGATGACCGTGCCTGGCGCATGCCGGTAGCGGAGGAATATTCGGAGTTGCTGAAGAGCAATTTCGCCGATCTGGCGAATGTCTCAGGCCGTGAGGCCGGCGCGATCACCGCCGCCTGCTTCCTCTGGAAGTTCGCTGAGGGCCTGCGCTGGGCCCACCTCGACATCGCGGGCACCGCCTACCTCTCCGGCAGCCAGAAGGGAAGCACCGGTCGGCCAGTGCCGCTGCTGGTGGACTGGCTGTTGCACGGAGACTGAGGCGATGGCGATGCCGCGCGTGGATTTCTACGTGCTGAAGAGCGCAGACCCGGCTGCGCGCATGCGTTATGCATGCCGGCTGGTCGAGAAAGCCTGGCTCCACGAGCATCGTATCCGGGTGCAACTCGACTCCGGTGGCGACGGTGCGGCTTTTGACGACCTGCTATGGACATTTGCCGATCGCAGCTTCGTGCCGCACGAGCGACTCACTGCAACCGGCGCCCCGACAGGACCGGCCGCGCCGGTCATCATTGCAGAAGACGATTCCCGCGGGCCGGACGACAGGGACATGCTGGTCAACCTCGCTGCCGGCGTGCCGGTGGGATATCAGAGCTACGCGCGCATCGCCGAAGTCATTGACGCCGATGACAGGCGACGCAAGCTGGGCCGCGACCACTTCCGGTTCTACCGCGAGCAGGGCATCGAACCCCGGACGCACGAAATCGGAGACGACTCGTGAATCATGACGCTGACAGTGAACTGCCGATCCTGACCGATGTCGTGGAACTGCATGCGACCGGCAGCTTTCCACGCCCCGAACGCATCGAGGAATCGGCGAGCCCCTACGCCTCGGGCCTGCTGTCAGAGGACGACATCTCTGCGTTGCAGGCGGCCCTGGTCAGCCGGACGATGAATCTGACCGATGAACTCCTGCACACCGCCGCGCGCGAGATCGAGGCCGTCATGTTCGAGCGCGTCATCGACCGCCTGCGCGCGGCCCTGCCGGAACTGGTCGCCGCCGCACTGCGTGAACACCTCGCCGCAAACGGGGACTGACGCGGCCGCCGGGTACATGGACAAGACTTATTCCCCGAAAGACATCGAAGATCGCATCTACCGGCAATGGGAGCAGGCCGGCCTGTTCGAGCCAGCCGGCGCAGGCCCGTCCTACTGCATCGTCATTCCACCGCCCAATGTCACCGGCACATTGCACATGGGTCACGCATTCCAGGACACGATCATGGATGCGCTCGCGCGCTTCCACCGGATGTCCGGGGACCGGACCCTCTGGCAGCCCGGCATGGATCATGCCGGCATCGCCACCCAGATGGTTGTCGAGCGGCAGCTGAATGGCGAAGGACAGACGCGGCATGAGCTGGGGCGTGAACGCTTCATAGAGCGTGTCTGGCAGTGGAAGGAGCAATCGGGCGGCACCATCGCGCGCCAGATGCGCAGACTGGGTGCATCCGTGGACTGGAGCCGGGATCGTTTCACGATGGATCCCGGCATGTCGAGGGCCGTGCAGGAAGCATTCGTTCGGCTGCACGAAGACGGCCTGATCTACCGCGGCAAGCGTCTCGTCAACTGGGACCCGGTCCTGAAGACGGCGTTGTCCGATCTCGAAGTACAGTCGGTCGAGGAAGACGGCTGTCTCTGGCATATCCGCTACCCGCTCGCCGACGGCGGCGGCGAGCTCACGGTTGCAACGACGCGGCCCGAAACGATGCTGGGTGACACCGCGGTCGCGGTTCATCCCGACGACGAGCGGTTTCGCCAGTTCGTCGGGCGGCGCATCGCGCTGCCACTCAGCGGCCGGGAAATACCGATCGTCGCGGATGCCTATGTCGATCCGGCATTCGGCTCCGGCTGCGTCAAGATCACGCCGGCGCACGATTTCAACGACTACGAGATCGGACAGCGTCACGGGCTGCCATTGGTCAACGTCCTGACGGCCGACGCCGCGATCAGCGATGCAGCGCCCGAACGCTATCGCGGGCTTGACCGGTTCGAGGCGCGCAAGCGCATCGTCGCCGACCTGGAAGCAGCGGGTCTGCTCGCGAAGATCGAGGCGCACCGCCTGCTGGTTCCACGCGGCGATCGCAGCGGCGCCGTCCTGGAGCCCTGGCTGACCGACCAGTGGTATGTCCGCATCGAGCCGCTGGCAGTGCCGGCCGTCCGTGCCGTCGAGGAAGGCCGCATCCGCTTCGTGCCGGAGAACTGGGACCGGACGTATTTCGAGTGGATGCGCAACATCAAGGATTGGTGCATCAGCCGCCAGTTGTGGTGGGGCCACCGCATTCCGGCGTGGTACGCACCGGACGGCACTGTTCATGTGGGACGCAGCGAGGAAGAGGTGCGCAAGCGCCATCGCATTGCTGCAGACGTCGTGTTGAGCCAGGACGAGGACGTGCTGGACACCTGGTTCTCTTCGGCGCTGTGGCCGTTTTCCACCATGGGCTGGCCCGATGACACGCGCGAACTGAAATTCTTCTATCCGACTTCGGTCCTGGTGACCGGTTTTGACATCATCTTCTTCTGGGTGGCGCGGATGATCATGATGGGCCTCAGATTCACGGGCGATGTGCCGTTCCGCGAGGTCTATGTTCACGGCCTGATCCGCGATAACGATGGCCAGAAGATGTCGAAGTCCCGGGGCAATGTGCTCGATCCGCTGGACATCGCCGATGGCATCACGCTCCCCGAACTCGTAGCCAAACGGACCAGCGGCCTGATGCAGCCGCAGCTCGCGCCGGCGATCGAGAAAGCCACCCGTCGCCAGTACCCGCAGGGCATCGCGGCACACGGCACCGACGCGCTGCGCTTCACATTTGCAGCGCTTGCGACCCAGTCGCGCGATCTGCGCTTTGACCTCAGCCGGGTCGAGGGCTATCGCAATTTCTGCAACAAGCTCTGGAATGCCTCGCGTTACGTGCTGATGGCGACCGAAGCGGAAGGCGACGACGGAGCCGAGACCCTGTCACTCGCGGATCGCTGGATACGCTCGCGTCTCGATGCCGCGATCGGGGCCGTGCGCAGTGGCTTCGCCAACTACCGCTTCGACCTGGCGGCACAGGCCGTCTATGAATTCACCTGGTATGAGTTCTGCGACTGGTACCTCGAATTCAGCAAGCCGGTCCTGCAGTCGGCGGACAGCACCCCCGACGAGCGCCGCGGCACGCGGCGCACGTTGATCTTCGTGCTGGAGGCCCTGCTGCGGCTGCTGCATCCGCTGATGCCATTCATCACGGAGGAGATCTGGCAGCGCATCGGGCCCCGCGCCGGCAAGACCGGTGATTCGATCATGATTCAGCCCTACCCGGTGGCGGATGCCGGCGCTGCCGACCCAAAGCTCGATGCGGAAATGCGCTGGCTCATGGATTTCATCCTGGGCATCCGCCGCATCCGCGGCGAACTCGACATGGCTCCTTCACTGAAGCTTTCGGTGCTGCTGCAGAACGCATCCGGCGAGGACCTGGCGCGCTTTGATCGCAATGCCGCCTCGATCCGGCGCCTGGCCGGCGTTGGCGCGGTGCGGCCGCTCGCCAGCGGCGAGAGCGCGCCCCAGGCGGCCACTGCATTGCTTGGAGACATGATCGTCCTGGTGCCGATGGCGGGTCTGATCGATGTCGACGCGGAACTCGACCGCCTCGGCAGGCGTCGCAGCAAGGTCGACCAGGAACTGGCCCGCGCCACGGCCAAACTCGGCAATGAGAATTTCGTCCGGAATGCCCCGGCCGAGGTGGTCAGCCAGGAACGGGCGCGGGTCGAGGAGTTCAAGCGTGAACTGGCGCAACTTGCGGATCAGCTCAAGCGGGTAGCCTCGCTCAGATGAATGCCGTGACCGAAGCCCCGGACCGGGAACGTGCCCTGCTCGCAGCGGCGCTTGCGAGTCTCAATCAGGTCGTGCTGGGCAAGGACCGTGAGATCCGCCTCGCCCTCTGCTGCCTGCTGGCGCGCGGCCACCTGTTGATCGAGGACATACCCGGTGTCGGCAAGACGACGCTCGCTCATGCGCTCGCAAGGGTGCTTGGGCTCTCATTCCAGCGCATCCAGTTCACCAGTGATCTCCTGCCGGCCGATGTGATCGGCGTTTCGGTCTACGATCGCGGCAGCGGCCGATTCGTGTTCCACCGCGGCCCCGTCTTCGCGCAGCTGGTGATGGCAGACGAAGTCAATCGCGCGACACCGAAGGCGCAAAGTGCATTGCTCGAAGCCATGGAGGAGCGCCAGGTCACGGTTGACGGCGAAACCCACCTGCTGCCCGAGCCATTCTTCGTCGTGGCGACGCAGAATCCGTCATTCCAGGTCGGCACCTTTCCGCTGCCGGAATCTCAGATCGACCGTTTCCTGATGCGCATCGAGCTTGGTTATCCGGCATCCAGCCACGAACGGCAATTGCTGCGTGGTCGCGACCGCCGCGACCTGCTCGCCGACCTGCCGGCGGTGCTTGATCCCGCCGTCATCCTGTCGCTGCAGCGGCGCATTCCGGACCTGCACGCAAGTGACGCACTGCTCGATTACGTGCAGGCGCTGGCGCGTGCGTCGCGCGACAGCGGCCAGCATCAGGCCGGGTTGTCACCACGCGCGGTGATTTCGCTGCTGCGCGCCGCGCAGGCCTGGGCATTCCTTCACGGCCATGCCGGCGTACTGCCGGAGGATCTCCAGGCGGTGCTCGCGGCCGTCGTCGGGCACCGGTTGCGGCCGCGGGACGCCCAGGATGCGCGCCGTCCGCTCGAGATCGCCGCTGCCCTGCTCAAGTCAGTGCCGATACCCTGATCGTCTGGCGCAGGCTGACGCATGCCGTTAACCGGATTCTTCAGGCGGCGGATCCAGTACTGGATCCGGCGCCGTCAGGGGCCGGACCGCGATCCGGTGGCCTTCCGGCGTGGCCGCATCTATGTCCTGCCGACCAGACTCGGCATCGCCTTCGGCCTGATGCTGTTCGGGATGCTGCTTGGCTCGCTGAACTACGCGAACAACCTCGGTCTCGGACTCACATTCCTGCTCGCATCCCTTGGGCTCGTGACGATGCAGGCCTGCCATCGCAATCTCGAGACCGTGATTGCACGCGAGGCCGGGACCGAACCTCCGTTTGCGGGCCAGGATGCAGTCTTCCAGCTTGCACTCACGAATCCCGGGCGCCTGGCGCGCTGCGATCTCGAGGCATCGACCGTGGCGACGGTCAACGACCCCGTCTCGATCCCTGCCGGGGGCGAAGCGATCATTGGCCTGCGGGTCGCGACCCGACGTCGCGGCTGGGTGATGCTCGACCGTTTCGAAATCACTACACGATTTCCCTATGGCCTGTTCCGCGCCTGGGTCGTGCTGCATCCGGGCCGGCTTTGCCTGGTCTATCCGCGTCCCGCCGATACCGCCCCTCCCCCGCCTCCGGCTCCCGGCTCCGGCAACACCGGTGTGGCGAAGCGCGGTGACGACGACTTTGCAGGACTGAAGGACTATCACCCCGGCGACCCGCCGCGCCACATCGCGTGGAAAGCCTACGCCAAGGGCGGCGAACTTCTGGTGAAGGAATTCAGCGGCGCCGTCGAGACCGTGCCGATCTTCGACTTCGAACGGGCGCCAGGCGCGGATCTCGAAATACGGCTGTCGGTGATGGCGCGCTGGATCATAGACGCGCAGGCCCGCGGCGAAACATTCGGTCTGCGTCTGCCCGGCCTCGAGATTCCGCCACAGCCCGGCATGCAGCAGCGGCGCCGCTGCCTGGCCGCCCTCGCCGAATTCCATGCCGCGGAGCCCGGCGATGTTTGAACCAGGCGAACAGTTCCGGCGGCTCTCCTGGACGGTGGCCGGACTGGTTGCGGCTCTCGTTCCCCACATGACGCATCTGCGGATCTGGGTCACCGGATTCGTGCTGGCGCTCTGCGCCTGGCGGCTGCTTGCCGAGCGCCGCGGCTGGCGCCTGCCGCGCGCCGCGCCGCGCCTGTTGATTGGACTCATCGCTACCGCAGGCGTGATCGCAAGCTATTCGACCATCGCCGGCCTTGACGGCGGCACGGCGCTGCTCGTGCTGATGGCCGCGCTGAAGCTTCTGGAAACCCGTACGCCACGCGATCATGTGGTACTGATATTCATCGGCTGGTTCCTGTGCCTGTCGGCTTTCCTGTATTCGCAGGACATCCTGACTGTCGCATGGGTCGTGCCGACCGTCTGGCTGCTGGCGGCTGCGCTCCTCGAAGTTGCGCGCCGCGGGCAGGGTCCTGCGCCTGCTCCGTTTCGGACGACCGGCGCAATGCTGCTGAAGGCGCTGCCGCTCGCTCTCGTGCTGTTCGTGTTCTTTCCGCGCATCGCTGGCAGCTTCTGGGGCGCGCCGTCAAACGAACGCGCGCTGACCGGCCTGACCGACGAAATGTCGCCGGGTGACATTTCCGACCTGACGCTGAATGACACGGTTGCATTCCGGGTTCGCTTCCAGGGCGCGCCGCCGCCGCCCTCGAACCGCTACTGGCGCGGCCCGGTGCTGAATGAGTTCGACGGCTATACCTGGTCGCGCGGCGACAACCAGTTCTATTTCCGGCCGCCCGTGCGGTACGTCGGACAACCAGTCGATTACACGGTGACGCTCGAACCGACCGGGCAGCGGATGCTGTTCGCGCTCGACATGGTCGAGCAATGGCCGCCGGCGATGGCAGAGCAGACCTGGGACTACCAGCTTCACACCAGGAATCCGGTCAATTCGGTGCTGCAATACACTGCGCGCTCGTATCCGCGCTATGAGGCCGGCGCCCAGCTCTCGCCGGCGCTTCGCAATCTGCATCTGCAATTGCCGCCAAGCCGCAATCCGCGCACCATCCAGCTCGCCCGGAGCATGCGCGCGGGTGCAGCCGGCGATCGCGAGTTTACGCGCTCGGTGCTGGCGATGTTCCGGGATCAGGAGTTCTACTACACGCTGACGCCACCGGGTCTCGATCGCGATTCAGTCGATGATTTCCTGTTCAACACCCGCCGTGGTTTCTGCGGGCACTATGCATCGGCATTCACGATGATGATGCGCGCAGCCGGCATTCCGGCCAGGGTCGTCGCCGGCTACCAGGGCGGCGACTGGAACCCGATCGGCCGCTACCTGATTCTTCGCCAGTCGCATGCGCATGCCTGGTCGGAGGTCTGGCTCCCGGACAGCGGCTGGACGCGGATCGACCCGACCGCCGCGGTCGCACCGGAACGCATCGAACGCGGACTCGAAGGTGCACTGTCAGGCGACGAACTGCTGCAGGGCGGCCTCGGGCGCAATTTCGGACTCCTGTGGCAGGCCGGAATGATCTGGGACAACGTCAATGCACGGTGGAACGACTGGGTGGTGCAGTTCAACCGCCTGCAGCAGGACGAACTGCTGCGCGCCTTCGGCTTCAAAGACCCGGACTGGCAGGATCTGGCGCTTGTTCTGGGTGTCGGTCTTGCCGTGACGCTCGCGATGTTGTCGGGCTGGCTGGCCTGGGAATTCCGGCCGCGGCGCCTGGACCCTGCAGCGGCAAACTACCGGCGATTTGTCCAGCGACTCGCGCGCCGGGGCGTCGAACGTGCACCGTACGAGGCGCCGCGCGACTTTGCTGCCCGAGTGCGCCATCTGCGCCCGGACCTTGGCCCGGCGGCGTCTGCGATCACCGAAATGTACCTGAGACTGCGTTACATGCCCGCGCACAGCGCGCGCGATCTTACGCTGCTGCGCGGCCTGATCCGGCGCTTCGATCCGTGAGATGCGATTTCCACAGCAGTGCAGCACCGCCGGCGAACAGCACGATGACCGACAGAATGCCGGCACGCGAGCTGCCGGTCACGAGCGCAGTGACGCCGACCAGCATTGGCCCGAGCACGGCCGCGAACTTGCCCATCATGTTGTAGAAGCCGAAGAATTCGCCCTGCTTGCCTGGCGGCACGAGCGCTGCGAAATAGGAACGCGACAGCGACTGGATGCCGCCCTGCACGAGCCCGATGGTGACGGCGAGCAGATAGAATTCGCCGATGCTGTCCATCCAGTAGGCGGCTACCGTGCCCGCCGAATAGATGGCGATCGCGATGAAAATTCCGTTGCGCGCCCCGATGCGGCCACCGAGCCAGCCGAATGCCAGTGCCGCCGGAAACGCGACGAACTGTGTGACCAGCAGTGCGGCGATCAGGCTTTGCTGCGGAAAGCCCAGCGACAGCCCGAAGTCCACGGCCATCTTGATGATGGTGTTGACCCCATCGATGTACATCCAGTAGGCGAGCAGGAACCACACGAGCGGCCGCAATTCCCGGATCGCGCCGATGGTCGCGCGCAGCTCGCGCCAGCCGGCGCGTGCGGCAGATGCAAACGAGAGCGGTTGCGCCGGTTTTCGCTCACGGACCCAGATCAGGCAGGGAATGGAGAACAGCAGCCACCAGCCAGCGACCATCGGGAATGACAGCCGCACGGCTTCGGTTGCATCGGCAAGCCCGAACCAGCCGGGATTCGAGACCATCGCCACATTCAGGAGCAGCATCAGCCCGCCGCCGGCATATCCGAGCGAGTAGCCATAGGCAGAGACGAGGTCATATTCGGCGGCCTCCGCAACATCGACGAGCAATGAGTCGTTGAATGTCACGGCACCGGAGAAACCGAATCCGGCTGCCGCATACAGGATTGCGGCCGCGACCCAGTCGCCCTGCTGCATCCAGTAGAGGCCTGCGGTCATCGCGGCGCCCAGCAACGTGAAGAATGCGAGCATGCGCAACCTCACGCCACCGCGGTCGGCCATCGCACCGAGCAGCGGAGCGAGCAGCGCGATCAGCAGGCTGTCGATGCCATTCGCGAGTCCGAGCCGGAAGGTGCTGACCGTGGCCTCGACATCCACAGCCCAGTACTGCTTGAAAAAGATCGGGAAGAACGCCGCCATCACGGTGGTCGCGAACGCAGAATTCGCCCAGTCGTAGAGGGCCCAGGCGACGACCGGGCGCCGCATGAGTGCGCCCTTCAAGCTGCCACCGCCAGGTGCTCGCGTGTTTCGCGAAATGACACGTCGGGCCAGCGCTCCATGGTCAGCTCCAGATTGATGCGGGTCGGAGCCAGGTAAACCAGCATGCCGGAGTGATCGAGCGCCAGATGCTCGTGGCATCTTTCCCTGAACAGCTCTTCCTGGCGGCGCTCCGGGAAATTGACCCAACGCGCGGTCGCGACATTGACCGGCTCAAATGTGCAATTCACGCCGTACTCGTCGGCTAGCCGGAAGGCGACCACATCGAATTGCAACGGACCGATCGCGCCCAGGATCAGCTCGTTATTTCGCAGCGGGCGGAACAGCTGCGTCGCCCCTTCCTCGCAGAGCTGATCGAGGCCCTTCTGCAACGACTTGCTTCGCAGCGGATCCCTGAGCACGGCGCGCCGGAAGATCTCCGGTGCGAAATTCGGGATGCCGGTGAATGTCAGCGATTCGCCCTCGGTGAAGGTATCGCCGATATTGATCGTACCGTAGTTGTGCAGGCCGATGATGTCGCCTGCCCAGGCCTCATCCGCCTGCTGGCGGTCAGCCGCCATGAAGGTCATCGCATCCCCGATGCGCACCTCCTTGCCGAGGCGCACGTGATGGAGCCGCATGCCGCGCAGATAGCGGCCCGAGCAGATGCGCAGGAACGCGATGCGGTCGCGATGGGCCGGATCCATATTGGCCTGGATCTTGAAGACAAAGCCGGTCAGCGCCGGTTCGTCGCTCTGCACCACGCGTGTCGTCGCCTGGCACGGCCTCGGAGCAGGCGCATGTTCGATGAACGAGTCGAGCAGTTCCTCGACACCAAAGTTGCCGATCGCCGAGCCGAAATGCACGGGTGTCTGCCGGCCGGCCAGGTATTCCGCGACGTCAAATGACGGCATCGCGCCGCGCACGAGTTCCACTTCGTCGCGAAACGCCAGCGCGGAATCCCCGAGCAGGGCATCGGCACCGGCGCTGGCAAGCCCGTCGATGATCAGATTCCGCCCGAGGCGCCCGCTTTGCGCCCGGTCGTAGACATAGATCCGGTCCTGCGGGAAATGATAGATGCCGCGCAATTCGCGGCCCATGCCGATCGGCCAGGTCACCGGCGTGCATTTGATGCGGAGCACGCGCTCGATTTCGTCAAGCAACTCGACCGGCGGCCGACCTTCGCGGTCGAGCTTGTTGATGAATGTCATGATCGGAGTGTCGCGCAGCCGGCAGACTTCCATCAGCTTGATCGTGCGCTCCTCGACGCCCTTGGCGCAGTCGATCACCATCAGCGCCGAATCGACCGCCGTCAGCGTGCGGTAAGTGTCCTCCGAGAAATCTTCGTGCCCCGGCGTGTCGAGCAGGTTGATGATCCGGCCGCGGTACGGGAATTGCATGACGGACGAGGTGACGGAAATGCCGCGTTGCTGTTCCAGGCGCATCCAGTCGGAGGTCGCGTGACGCGCGGCCTTGCGCCCCTTGACCGTGCCTGCCATCTGGATCGCGCCGCCGAACAACAGGAGTTTTTCGGTCAGCGTCGTCTTGCCAGCGTCCGGATGCGAGATGATCGCGAAGGTGCGGCGGCGTGAAATCTCGTCGGACGGCGAAGTCATCAGGCGTCGCGCAGCGCGCCGAGTTCGAGACGGTAGACCATGGCATCCTCGCGACCGTCATGCGACTGGTAGTAGCCGCGCCTCTGGCCCACGCACTCAAATCCGGTCTCGTGATACAGGGCGATGGCGCCCTTGTTCGAGCGCCGCACCTCGAGGAATGCCTCGCGGATGCCGCGGTCGCGCGCGTAGCGCAACACTGCCAGCAGCAACTCGCGACCGATGCCGCGCCGGCGCATCGCCTGCTCGATGCAGAGATTCAGCACATGCGCCTCACCGGCGCCCATCGAAAGCACTGCATAGCCGGCGACTCCGCCGTGCATTTCGACCACCACGCAATGGTATCCGACGCGCAGGCAGTCACTGAATATCTGGTCGCTCCACGGGAATGCGTAGGAGGCGCGTTCGAGCGCCGCGACCTGCACGAGGTCCGCCGGTGTCATCGCCCGGAACCGCCACGCGGGATTTTCGAATGAATCACGTGCCGTCGCCACCGGCCAGCACTCCCATTGCCAGTTTCAGATCCTCCCAGGACTTGCGCTTCTCGGTAGGCGAACGCAGCAGATACGCCGGGTGATAGGTCACGACCACCGGCGTACGGCCGAACTGGTGGACCCGGCCGCGCAGCCGCGCAAGCGGGACATCGCTGTTCAGCAGGTGATGTGCCGCAATCCGGCCAACGCAGAGAATGACGGCGGGGCCGATCAGCGCGATCTGCCGCTTCAGGTATGGCAGGCAGCGCTCGACCTCGTTGGCGGCAGGATCCCGATTGTTCGGGGGGCGGCACTTCAGGACATTGGCGATGTAGACCTCGGGGCGCTCGAAGCCCGCTGCCTTCAGCATCGAATTCAACAGCTGGCCGGCGCGGCCGACAAATGGCTCGCCCTGCCGGTCTTCATCGGCACCCGGCGCCTCGCCGATCACCATGAGCCGCGCACGGGTGTCCCCCGTGCCGAATACTGTCTGCGTGCGTGTCTCGCAAAGCCCGCATAGCCTGCAGTCGCGCACCGTCGCCGCCAGTGTCTCCCAGTCCATCCAGGCCACCGGCCCAGTGGCTGCGGGCAGAGGCATTGCCATGGCAGCGACGTGCCCGTTGCGCGGCACATAGGTGGTGATACCGAGGGTCTCCAGCACGAAACTGCGCCGCTTGTCCATCGGCTCAGCCACCGCGGGCCTGGCCGCCGGTCGCGCGTGGCCGCTTGCGGATCTTGAGCCAGGTCCAGCCGATCGGGCCGGAAAGCGCAAAGCCGCTGAACAGCAGGAACAGCACCACGGGTGGATCCAGCGCGATCAAGGCAATGACCAGCGGCACGAGCAGGAACCGCGAATAACGGACTCGTTCGCCGGCCGCCCGATCCTTGAAGCTGCGGTAGGGAAAACGGCTCACCATCAGAGTCGCAGCCAGCGCAGTGACCACGAATGCGAGTATCAGCCCGGACAGGCCGCTCAGATCGAATCCGAGCAACCCATTCGGCTCGTACTTGTGCGCAACACCGATGAACGCGGCCACGACGGCCGCGGCGGACGGGCATGGCAGACCCTCAAAATAGCGCTTGTCCTGCACGGCTGAACGCGCATTGAAACGCGCCAGACGCATGGCCGTCGCAGCGGCGAAGAAGAACGCGGCAATCCAGCCGAACCTGCCCCAGGCAGAGCCATACTCGGAAATCCGCGCGACGCCCCACTGGTAGCAGACGACCGCCGGCGCCACACCGAATGAGACCATGTCCGCCAGGCTGTCGAACTCCTTGCCAAAGACGGTCTCGGTACCGGTCAGACGTGCCACTCGTCCATCGAGCCCGTCGAAGATCATCGCAACGAATATCGCGGTGGCCGCGCGCTCGAAATTGCCGTCGATCGCGGCGATGATCGCGTAGAAGCCGCTGAACAAGCATAGCGTCGTCAGCAGGTTTGGCAGCAGGAAGATGCCGCGGCGTCTGCGTGTCTCGTCCAGGTCCATTTTCATGCGGATGCCGTGGCAAGGCCGGGGTGCAGCGCCTAAGATACCGCGCTTTGAGGCCGGCGACACTGGCCGCGCCACAGGTGATCCATGCGACTGTCCGCCTACCCGATCCAGAACCTGAAGGAAGTACCTGCTGACGCCGAGGTCGTGAGTCACCGGCTGATGCTGCGGGCGGGACTGATCCGGCGTGTCGCGGGCGGGCTTTTCACCTGGCTGCCGATGGGTCTGCGCGTCCTGCGCAAGGTCGAGCGCATCGTCCGCGAGGAAATGGACCGCGCCGGTGCGCTCGAATTATCCATGCCGGTCGCCCAGCCCGCCGAGTTGTGGGTCGAATCCGGGCGCTGGGACAAGTTCGGTCCGGAGTTGCTGCGTTTCAAGGATCGCCACCAACGCGACATGGTGCTCGGCCCCACGCACGAGGAAGTCATTACCGACCTCGCGCGCCGCGAGTTGAAGAGCTACCGGCAGCTGCCGGTCAATTTCTACCAGATCCAGACCAAATTCCGCGACGAGATCCGCCCGCGTTTCGGGGTCATGCGTGCGCGGGAGTTCATCATGAAGGACGCTTACAGCTTCCACGCCGACGAAGCCTCGCTCGCCGACGGCTATCGCCGCATGTACGACGCCTACACCGCCATCTTCACGCGCCTGAAATTGCGCTTTCGTGCCGTGCATGCGGATACCGGTGCAATCGGCGGCAGCGCTTCGCAGGAATTCCACGTGCTGGCGGAATCCGGCGAGGACGCAATCGTCTTCTCGGACACCGGCGATTTTGCGGCGAATCTCGAGCTCGCCGAAGCACCCGCGCCGCCCGGACCGCGACCAGCCGCCACAGCCACGCTGCGCGAGGTTTCAACCCCGGGGACCCGGACGATCGCCGAGGTATCAAAGTTGCTGGGCGTCGCGCCTTCCCGGATGCTGAAGACGCTCGTCGTGGATGGCGCGGACGGCGGCCTCGTCGCGCTGGTGTTGCGCGGCGATCATGAGCTCAACGCACTGAAGGCACAGAAGCAGAACGGTGTCGCCGCACCGCTTCGGATGGCCGATGCAGCGCGCATCGCCTCACTCGCGGGCTGCGAACCCGGCTTCCTCGGTCCGGTGGCCCTGCGCCTGCCGGTCATCGCTGACCGTTCCGCCGCAGCACTCGCAGATTTCGTCTGCGGCGCGAACCACCCGGATGCGCACCTGACGGGCGTCAACTGGGGCCGAGATCTTCCCGAGCCGGCAGTCGCGGACCTGCGCAATGTTGTTGATGGCGATGCCGGCCCGGGTGGTCGCGGGCGGCTGTCGGTCGCGCGCGGCATTGAGGTCGGTCACATCTTTCAGCTCGGATGCAAGTACAGCGAGGCCATGGGTGCTACCGTACTCGACGAACAGGGCAGGAGTATCGCCATGTACATGGGCTGTTACGGGATCGGCGTGACGCGCATCGTCGCAGCCGCGATCGAGCAGAATCACGATGATCTGGGAATCGTCTGGCCCGCTCCGCTCGCCCCATTCCAGGTCGTCCTGGTCGCACTAAACTGGGCGAAGTCCGAGCGCGTGCGCGACGCAAGCGAGCTGCTTTACCGGGACCTGGCGAGAGCCGGCATCGAGGTGCTTTTCGACGACCGCGATGCGCGCCCCGGCGTCAAGTTCGCCGACGCGGAGCTCGTGGGAATCCCGCATCGCGTCGTCGTTTCTGAACGCGGGCTCGACGCGGGCCGCCTCGAATACCGGCACCGGCGTGCCAGCGCAAACGAGGAGATTCCGATGGCGCAGGCCGTGGAGTTCATCGCCGCGCGACTCGAGGCGGAACGCTGAGGCGCCGGCCTGCCATGGCGCGGATCCCATTGCTTGCACCGCTCCTGTTCGCCTGTCTGGCGAACGTGCCGGCCGCTTTGGCGGATGCCCAGCGCGATCCAGAACTGCGTCAGGTGATTGCCGCTGCGATCAGCGGCAAGCCCTGCTTCGAGAATAAATACGATGACGTCGTCTGGTATGCAGTCATGCAGCCGCGCGTCGAAAGCCGCCTGCGCCAGCAGCCCAACGACCTGCGCCTTGGCTACGACACGGGCACGGCAGCGCAGCGAATTCTGCGCGCCGTGCATTGCGAATCCAGCAAGCAATCGATGCTGCGCGACAGGCCGCAACTCGTGCTGGCCGTCATCGACGTTGAGAGCGCGTTCGATCCGTTCGCTGTTTCTTCCGCCGGCGCAGTCGGCATGATGCAGGTCATGCCGTTCTGGCCGCGCGAGCTCGGCCTGACGACGCGCGACCTGCTGGATGTCGAAATGAACATCCGCATGGGCACCAGCATCCTCGCGTATTACCTGGAGCGCGAGCGCGGCGACTACCGGCGCGCGCTCGCCCGCTACAACGGCAGTCTGGGTCGTCGCAGCTATCCCGATCTCGTGCTGAGCCGCCTGCACTCGCGCTGGCAGCGTTGACGCTCCTCACCGCACCAGGAATTCCGGCGGCCATTGCGTGGTCGCGGGCCCGATGTCCTCGACACTGACGAGAGTGACGCGCGCCATCGGTGGCCCCTTGTGCAGCCACTCGACGAGTTGATCGAGCGCGGCGACTGCGCCTGCCGCCAGCACCAGGACGCTGCCGTCCGGCTCATTGCGCGCATGACCGCAAAGCCCCAGCGCGCGGGCCCGCTCCTGCGTGCTCGCGCGGAAGTACACTCCCTGTACGCGCCCTTCGACCCGGATACGACGCGCGGCCGCCGGAATGGAGTTAGAATTCACCAGCTGAAGTACTCGTAAGTGTCTAAGGTTACTCATAAAAGTCTAACACAGGCGTGACGGCATGACCGATATCCTCGTGTTGTTCTATTCGCGCCACGGCACGACCGCCGAACTCGCGCGCCAGGTCGCGCGCGGGGTCGAAGGCGTCGCAGGCGCAAAGGCCCGCGTGCGCACCGTGCCGCCGCTTGCCGCAGCGCGTCAGCCGTCGGATGCGGCGGGCGTCCCGCCGGAGGGAGCGCCGTATGCGACTCACGACGATCTGCGCGAATGCGCGGGCCTGCTGCTCGGCAGCCCGGTGCGCTTCGGCAACATGGCTGCGCCATTGATGGCCTTTTTCGACGGAACTTCGAGTCTCTGGCTGACCGGCGTCCTCGCCGGCAAACCGGCCGGCGCATTCACCTCAGGCAGCACGATGCACGGCGGCCAGGAAACAACGCCGCTCTCGATGCTGCTTCCATTGCTGCATCACGGCATGCTGATTGTCGGCCTGCCATTCACGGAGCCTGCGTTGTCGTCAACGAGCAGCGGCGGCACGCCCTATGGCGCAAGTCGTGTGGTTCCCCAAGGGACCCGGCCGGCGCTGACCGACGCGGAACGCCAACTCGCCCAGGCGCTTGGCCGGCGCGTCGCTGAAGTCGCGGTGCGCCTCGCGGGGCAAGGTTGATAACCGGTAGACCTGCGGCGCGCCTGCCCCGGCTGGTGATCGCTGTCTGGGCCCTGCTGATCGCTTCGGTGGCGGCCTGGCCATTCGCTGCCGACGGCATCGGGCTGATCACAACTGCCATCGCATCGCTGCCGATGCTGCTGCCCCTGCCTGGCTTGATTCAGGGGCGCCGCCGCACCTTGCAGTGGGCACCGTTGACAATGGCGCCCGGCGTCGCTTTGGCAGTGACCGAGATGATCGTCAATGCGACGGCCCGCGTGGCGGCGACATTGACCCTGATGCTGATACTTGCGGCATTTGCAATCATCGTTGCCGCGTTGCGCGCTGCACCAGGCGTCGAGTAATCAGTCGCCGCGCTCCAGCACCTGCCGCACGAATGGCACGGTCAGCCGCCGTTGCGCCGCCAGCGCTTCGGTGTCGAGTTCATCCAGCAACCGGCAAAGCGCGGCAAAGTCGCGCGGTGCCCTCCGTGTCAGGTATAGAAGCGTCTCGTCCGGCAGTTCGAGACCCCGGTGCGCGGCGCGGCGCCGCAGCGCCAGGGCCTGGTCCTGTTCCGCCAGCGGCTGCAGGCGATGGACCACGCAGGCCGACAATCGCGAAGCAAGGTCCGGCAACCGGAATGCGACGCCAGCCGGTGGCAGCTGCGCGGAGCAGGCCAGCCGACCACCGAGTTCCAGGAGCTCGTTGTGAAGCGTGAACAAGGCTTGTTCCCAGATCGGCTGGCCAGCAATGGCGTCGATGTCGTCGAGCGCAACCAGATCGAGCCGCTCCAGGCCGGCGAGCAGACCAGGGTCCAGGTCCATTGAACTGGCGAGCGGCAGGCAGGCGGATGTGAGGCCGCGCTGCCCGGCAAGCGCGCAGCAGGCCTGCAGCAGGTGGCTCTTGCCAACACCAGCGGGACCCTGAATCCACAGCGGCGCATGACCGGCAACGACCACGAGCTGCTTCAGATCCGCCACGGCCGCGGCATTGGCGCCTTCGTGGTAGGTCTCGAAGCGCATCGAGACGCCGAGCTGAACGCCGAGTGGTAATTGCCGCAAGCAATCACACGGCAGTTTGGCGCGCGCGACTGACGGCGACCGCCTTGCGCACATAAGTGACGATGTAATCCACACCACTGACGACCGTGGTCACGAAGACTAGGGCTCCCAGCCCGACGGTCAGCCATTCGGGCACGACGGGATAGGCGGCGCGCCCGACCACGGCGATCACAAAGAGAATCTGGACCAGCGTATTGAGCTTGCTCGGCGTCGTCGGGCGCCCCTGCAGCCGGCCGAACATCGCCATGTACACCCAGGCGCCGACGCCAATGATCACGTCGCGAGCGACCGCAGCCGCAGCAAGCCACACCGGAACCAGTCCGGTCCATGCCAGCGTGATAAATACGCTCACCAGCAGCAGTTTGTCCGCCACCGGGTCGAGCACCTTGCCGAGTTCCGAGGTCCAGTTGAATCTCTTCGCCAGATAGCCGTCGAGTCCATCCGACGCAGCGGCGATCCCGAAGATGACCAGTGTCACCCCGTACTCGCCTTCGGCAATCAGCCAGACGATCGGCGCGGCAAGCGCCATGCGCATCACGCAGATTGCATTCGGAACCACCGCAAGATTCATGGCGACAGCGCGAAGATCATCCGCGCCTCGTCGACCGGGACCAGCCGACCCTCACGCCGGATGGCCTGGCGCAATGCATCCGGATCGCCGCGGACCGTCAAGGCGAATGACACGGCGTCCGGCACCACCTCCTCGACCGCGACGCCGCGCACGAGCGGCAGGCGCCCCAGTGCGCGCAATGCCGATGCATAGGATTCGAGTGTGTCGATGCCGGTCACCGTCACGAGTTGTTCGACGCGCTGCCCGCCGTTGCGTGACGCATAGGCGCTCGCGTAACGGTCTGCGGCAAGGTCCGGGCCGGATTCCAGGCTGCCCCGCTTCTGCGCGGACAGTCCCGCGGACGAAAATGTCCACTCGACCGTCGGCTCCCCGCCCGTCGACGCCAAGGCACGCCCGATCAGCACGCCATCCGCACCATGGCGACGCGCCGCATCCAGCAGTGGCCCATGCTCGCCGGACCATGCCTGTTGGAGGCCTCGGCCAAGGTCATCGCCGGCACCCGGCCATGTCAACGGTATTCCGCGCTGCGCGGCGGCGCGTTCGACCCGCTGTTTCTCATCGCCGCCATTCGCGTAGTCCGCCAGCATGCGCCGTCCGCCACGATCGACAACGAGCCAGACGAGGGTCAGTGGCCGATCCGCGCCCCAGAACGGCAGGCCCGCGGCATCGATCGCGTTTTCGATCGTCGCACCGTCAAAGGTCACCGCAAGCTGACCGCCTGCCGCGCGCCGGAACGTGATGACATGCCTGCTGGCCTGAGCGACCAGTGGCGCCAGGCTCTCGAGCTCCGCGGCATCGCGACGGCCGGTCGCCCGGACAAGTATTTCACGCAGCGCTTCCCTAAATGCGGCCTGCTGGGCGGACTCACCCTGGCCGTTGACCGGCACCGTCACCGTGTACATGTCGCCAAAGGATGCCGCAGGTGCGTGCGGCACGAATGCAGCCAGCACAAGCCCCGCGAGCCAACGTTGCGTCCGGTTCATCATTACAATAGTACACTGCCTGTCAGACGGGCCATCTCCTGCAACGCCCGGTCCAAACTGATGACCTCACGCCCACCGCTGACATACCGCGACGCCGGCGTCGACATCGATGCGGGCGAGGCGCTGGTCGAAAGGATCAGACCACAGGTTGCGCGCACCCACCGGCCGGAGGTGCTCGCAGGTGTCGGCGGATTCGGCGCCATGATCGAACTGCCCACCGGCCGCTGGCGCCAGCCCGTGCTGGTGGCAGGCACGGACGGTGTCGGCACCAAGCTTCGCCTCGCAATCGACACCGGTCGTCATGATGGCGTCGGCCAGGACCTGGTCGCGATGTGTGCCAACGACGTCGTCGTGCAGGGCGCCGAACCGCTGTTCTTCCTCGATTACTATGCGACCGGCAGGTTATCGGTCGACGCCGCTGCGCGCGTCATCGCCGGCATTGCCGCGGGCTGCCTGCAGGCCGGCTGCGCGCTGGTCGGTGGTGAGACGGCCGAGATGCCCGGCATGTACCAGGGTGATGACTATGACCTCGCCGGCTTCTGCGTCGGCGTAGTCGAAAAAGACCGGATCATCGACGGTTCGCAGACGCGCGCCGGCGACACCGTCATCGGTCTTGCATCGTCGGGACCGCACTCCAATGGCTATTCGCTGATCCGCCGGTTGATCAGCGACACGCGCGCCAATGCCGATACGCTGATCGATGGCTCGCGATTGTTTGATCTGTTGATGGAACCGACGCGGATCTACGTGAAATCCCTGCTGCGCTTGCTGCAGGCGGCCGAAGTCCATGGGATCGCGCACATCACGGGGGGCGGCCTCACGGACAATATCCCGCGGGTGCTGCCGCAGGGCCTCGGCGTGCGCCTCGACCCGCGCTCCTGGCGGCGCGCTCCGGTCTGGCAATGGATCCAGCACAGCGGGAGTATCACCGACGCTGAGATGCACCGGACATTCAACTGTGGCATCGGCATGGTCGTGCTCGTGCCGCCGGAGGCCGCCGACGCGACTGTCACCCTGCTGAATTCCTGTGGCGAGCGCGCCGCGATCATCGGCGAAGCCTGCCCCGGAGAGGGCGTGCGGATTGGATGATGGATGGCACGCTTCCATTCGCCGTGCTGATATCGGGGCGCGGTTCGAACATGCTGGCGCTCGCTGCTGCTGCGGCGCAGGGCCTCATTCAGGGTCGCCTGGCGATCGTCATCAGTGACCAGCCCCATGCCGCAGGGCTTGCCGCAGCGCGCCGCCTCGGTCTCGCCACCGCCATCGTCGAGCCCGCACAACATGCCGATCGCGCGGCATTCGGCCATGCCTTGACGACGCTCCTTGAGCAGCAGGGCGCGGAACTCGTCGTACTGGCAGGCTTCATGCGAATCCTCGATGCCGGATTCGTGCGCCACTGGCAGGGCCGCCTGCTGAATATTCACCCGTCCCTGCTGCCAGCCCATCGCGGTCTGCATACCCACCGGCGCGTGCTGGAAGCGGGCGACCCGCGGCACGGATGCACGGTTCATTTCGTGACCGAGGAACTGGACGCCGGCCCCATTGTCATCCAGGGACGGCTTGCAGTGAAGGCCGGTGATACCGAGGAAACGCTTTCAGCCCGCGTTCAGCAGCTGGAGCACATCATCTACCCGCGTGCGGTAGGCTGGTTTGCCGCCGGACACCTGGCATGGAAGGACGGCGTGGCAATGCTGGATAACCGTCCGCTCGCAACACCCGTCATAGAGGACGCGCAATGAGGGCTATCGCGATCGTGATGCTGGCAGTAACCGGCGCGCTTGCACTGCATGCCGCCCGCGCGGAAGAGCCGCGTCTGACGCCATTCATTGCGGACTACGATGTCAAGTACGGCAGCATGGGGGTGGGCTCGAGCCGCACCGAGCTGCGTCGCACAGAAACGCCGGGCCAGTGGGTGATCGAATCGCGCACCAAGGCAAGCGGGCTCGCCAGGCTGATCGCGGGCGGCACTCTCGTGCAAAGCTCGACCTTCCTGCTCGAGGCGGATAGCCTGCGACCCCTCAGCTACCATTTTGACGATGGCACGAAACGGTCCGACAAGGATGTCACGCTCGATTTCGACTGGCTTTCCGGGCGCGTGAAGGGTATCTCCGAAGGCAAGGCCGTCGACGTCGCAACCGAGTCCGGTCTGCAGGATGCCGCGTCGATGCAGGCATTCGTTTTGCTGCAGATCAACAGCGGCGCCGAGCCCGGCCTGATCCCGATGATCGAGAAAGACAGCGTCAAGCTCTATCGCTACACGCTGCTCCGGCGTGAACAGCTGAAGACCGCGATCGGCGTATTGGATACGCTCGTATACCGCAGCGCCCGCGACGGCTCCTCGCGCGAGGTCCTGCTGTGGTATGCGCCGGCGCTCGGCAATGTGAACGTGCAGGCAGAACAGCGCCGCGATGGCAAGCGGCTTTTCCAGACCTACATCAAGAGATTCCGGCCGGGCGCCTGAACGCCTCAGGTCCGCGGCAGCGTGACCCCGGTCTGCCCCTGGTACTTCCCGCCGCGGTCGCGGTACGAGGTCCCACAGACTTCGTCGGACTCGAAGAACAGCATCTGTGCGACGCCTTCGTTGGCATAGATCCTGGCAGGCAGCGGCGTCGTGTTGGAGAACTCGAGCGTCACGTGGCCCTCCCACTCAGGTTCGAGCGGCGTGACATTCACTATGATCCCGCAGCGCGCATAGGTGCTCTTGCCGAGGCATATAACCATCGTGCTGCGCGGGATCCGGAAGTATTCGACGGTGCGAGCGAGTGCAAATGAATTGGGCGGCACGATGCAGACGTCTGCCCGCAGGTCGACGAAGTTGTTGGTATCGAAGCTTTTCGGGTCCACGATCGTCGAATTGATGTTGGTGAAGATCTTGAACTCGCCGGCGCAGCGCACGTCATAGCCATAGCTCGAGGTGCCGTAGGAAATGATCTTGCGGTCGCCAACGACGCGAACCTGCCCGGGCTCGAATGGCTCGATCATTCCCTGTGCCGCCATGCGCCGGATCCAGTGGTCTGACTTGATGCTCATCACGTGTCCTCGATACTGATCGCAGGCAGCGTCACCGCACCCTGCAGCGCGCTCGCCGCCAGTCTTCCGGCGGCCCGCCGGGCGATGGCGTGAAAGATTCGCGCCGTCAGCGACTCGGGGCTGGCGACCACGGTCGGTGTCCCGCTGTCCACCTGCTCCCGGATGCTTGCTTCGAGTGGCAGCTGGCCCAGCAGCGTCGTGTCATAACGACGGGCGAGCTCGGCGCCACCACCACTGTCGAAGATGTGCGATTCGTGTCCGCAGGCCGGGCAGCGGTGGATGCCCATGTTCTCGACGATGCCGAGCACCGGCACGCCAACCTTGCGGAACATCTGCAGGCCCTTGCGCGCATCGAGCAATGCGATTTCCTGTGGCGTCGTCACAATGACTGCGCCGCTGACGGGCACGCGCTGCGTCAATGTCAGCTGGATGTCTCCGGTGCCCGGTGGCATGTCGACGACCAGGTAATCGAGCCTGCCCCAGCGTGTGTCGGCGAGCATCTGCGCGAGCGCCTGCGTGACCATGGGGCCGCGCCAGGCCATGGGCTGATCGGAGTCGATCAGGAAGCCGATTGACATCACCGGGATCCCATGGCCGCGCGGCGGATCGAAACTCTTGCCGTCGCTGGTGGTCGGGCGCTCGCCCGCCAGACCCATCATGCGTGGCTGGCTCGGCCCATAGATGTCCGCATCGAGCAGGCCGACGCGCGCGCCCTGGGCGGAGAGCGCCAGCGCCAGGTTCGCCGCAACAGTCGACTTGCCGACGCCGCCCTTCCCCGAGGCAATCGCTATGACATTCGCGACCTCAGGCAGAGGACGCACGCGTGGGTCGGCGACGAATGCTGGAATTGTCGAGCGCAGCTCGACCGTGAACGCCTCCGTCACGCCGGCTGCAGCGGCATGACTTGCAAGCGCGGTTTCGAAGTCACCGCGATATCCCTCCACAGGGAAGCCAAGCACGATTCGAGCCACCAGCCCGTTCGGCGTTGACTCCACGGACTCAAGCGCTCCCGCCGCGGCCAGCGTCAGGCCGGTATTCGGCTCTAGATACTGTTCCAGCGCGGCTCGAAGGCGGCTCGCGGGGCCAGATGGCATCGGGAATGTTCCGCTGATCCGGGGGCTGGCATTGTAGCCCAGGAGCCAGTCCGCAAATGGATTCAGCAACAGGTATGGCATACTTTGAAATTACCAGTTGTGCACCAACAAGAGCCGGGGGCGGATGGGGTTATTCACCGGATATCGCGCTGATCGACTGATCGCCGAAGTGCGTGAAAGCGGCGATCCGGGAAGTCCGAAGGCGAAGCAGGCACTCGCCAGACTGCAAGGTCTGGGCGCCACGGCTGTGAAGCCGATCATCGAGGCCTTGTCGACGGCAGACAAGCGCGAGACCGTTGCTTTTGTCGAGGCCCTGTCCGCAGTGATCGACAACAAGTCCTTCCCGCTGCTGGCAAAGGCGCTGGCCGATGAGAATCCGCGCGCAATCGCGGGGGTCGCATGGGCATTGTCCAGTTCACGCAACTACTCCCCGACAATGCTGCTCGAGCTGCTGAATGAGCCGGGTGTCTCCCGACCGGCAGTGATCGACGTCATCGCGGCCCAGAAATCCCGCTTCCAGCTTCGTGACCTGCTGAATGCCGCCCACCTGCAGGAGCCGAATGAAAAGGCCGCTTTGTTCCGCATCGCCGGCTCAATTGCAGACGAGTCATCGGTCGACGAGCTGGTAGCGCGGGTCGCAGGCAAGGATCCGATCGCCCGCGTCCATATCATCGCCCTGCTGGCGCGCTTTAATTTGCCAAAGGTCCGGGCGGCCCTGATGGCGACGCTGAAGGACCCGAACAGGATGGTGCGAGCGGCCGCGCTGCAGTCGATTGCGGCGATGGAAGGCCCGATTGATCCGGCCCAGGTGGCCCCGCTGCTGCGCGACTCCGATCTCGAGGTGCAGAACAAGGCGGTTGACCTGCTGTGTCGCAGCAAACACCCGGACACCGTGCGTTATCTCGTGGAAGTGTTGAAGGACGAATCCGAGTATTCCCGCCGGGCGGCGGTCGAAGTGCTGAATGTCGTCGGCGACGATAGCTCGGTCAGGTACCTGCTTCAGGCCATCAGGGATGCCGACTGGTGGGTGCGCAGCCGCGCGGCGGACGCGCTCGGCAAGATCGGCGGGCAAGTGGTCATCAGCGCGGCGCTCGCTCTGGTTTCCGACAAGGACGATGAGGTCCGCCGCACGGCCATCGAGATCCTCAATCAGACCAAGGATGAGCGCGCGGTCAGCCACCTGCTCAAGGCGACCAATGACCCTGACTGGTGGGTCAGCGAGCGGGCGGTCGACGCCCTGGGTTCGATTGGCAGTCGCAAGTCCGTGTCACGGCTGCTCGAGATGATGCAGTCGAATCCCAAGTCGATTCCGACCGTCGTGCGGGCCCTTGGCAAGATCGGAGACGGTGCGGCGACCGACAGCATCATGCGCGCCCTGGATCGTCCGGAGAGCGAGGTCCGAATCGAGGCGCTGGCGGCGCTGGTGCGCCTTGCCGATGACCGGACTGTGGACCCGGTCCGCGCCCGCATTGTGCCGCTGATCAATTCGGCGGAGCAGACCGTGGCCGGGGCCGCGCAGCGCTCGCTGTCCGAGCTGGACGCGCGCTTCGGCGGCACGACCTTCGCCGGCACGATCGCACAGGGCGCCGGCAGGCCGGCCCGCCCAGGGGCTGACATTGCGCGCACGATGCTGATCGAATCGGCCGACGTCTCGGCGATCATGAAGGCAGCCGAGGAACAGGGCCGGCTGGACATCGCGACCCTGCAGGTCGGCGATGTGCTGGAGGGGCGCTACAAGTTCCTCGAGAAGATCGGCAAGGGTGCGTTCGGCACGGTATTGCTGATGGAGGACACCGTCGTCGACGAAAAGCTGATTCTCAAGTTCCTGAATCCGGCCATTTCGCAGGACGAAGAGATGATGCAGCGCTTCGTCCACGAGTTGCGTTACAGCCGCAAGATCACCCATCCGAATGTGATCCGCATTTACGACTTCCTTCACATCCGCGGCAATTACGCGATCTCGATGGAGTATTTCCCGTCGCACACGCTCGGCGGAGAAGTCGCCGACGGCAAACCGGTGGCGCTGCGGCGCGCGCTGCGCTTCGGCATGGACATCGCCAAGGGAATGGCAGTCGCCCACGGTGTCGGCATCGTGCACCGCGACCTCAAGCCGGCCAATGTGCTGATCAATGACGAGGGGCTCCTCAAAGTCGTGGACTTCGGCGTGGCCGCCGCTCAGCACCAGGGTGACACGCAGTTGACGAAGACCGGCTATGTGATCGGGTCGCCAAAATACATGGCGCCGGAACAGATCCTCGGCAAGAAGGTCGACGAGCGCGCCGACATCTACTCCCTGGGTGTCATCATCTACGAGATGCTGACCGGCGCGCCGCCCTATCACCGTGGCGACCATATGTCGGTGATGTACCAGCACGTCCAGGGTCGAGCCCGCCCGCCGATCGAGGCCAATCCGGCGCTGCCGCCGGCGCTGTCGGAACTGGTCATGAAAACGATGTCCGTCGACAAGGAAAAGCGTCCCGCCTCCATGGATGAATTGCATGTGGCGCTGGAGCGATTCTTGTGATTCACTCGCGCGGCAATGCCGCGCATTGATGCATTTCTGAAGCTTGGCATGACCCAGTCATGCTCCGACGTCCATCTGGCCGTCGGAGTGCCGCCCATGCTCAGGATGAATGGCGAGCTGGTTCCGATCCGGTTTCGCGACCTGGCGGAAGCCGAACTCGAGAGCTATGTCAGCGAGATCCTGTCGCGCAATCAGAATGACCGGTTTCGCGCCGGCCACGATGTGGATTTCTCCTACGTATCGGAGGATGGTGGCCGTTTCCGGGTCAATGTGTTCCGCAAGGACTCCGGGGTCGGGGCGGTATTCCGCTCGATTCCGAGCCAGGTTCCGACGCTTGACTCGCTGCATCTGCCGCCAGTCGTCAAGAAGCTTTGCGATCATCACCAGGGCATGATTCTGGTGACCGGCTCGACCGGCACCGGCAAGTCGACGACGCTCGCCGCGATGATCGACCTGCTGAACAGCACGCGAAAACTCAACATCATCAGCCTGGAGGATCCGATCGAATTCGTGCACCGCAGCAAGCAGAGCCAGGTCGTGCAGCGCGAACTGGGCACGCATCTGCCCTCCTTTGCCGAAGGCGTGCGCGCCGCGATGCGCGAGGATCCGGACGTTATTCTGGTCGGTGAAATGCGCGACGCCGACACCATTGCGATGGCCATGACGGCCGCCGAAACCGGACATCTCGTGCTCGGTACCCTGCACACCACCAGCGCAGTCAAGACCATCGACCGGATGATCGACGCACTGCCGGCTGACCAGCGGGAACAGACCAAGAGCTTCCTGGCGCAGAGCCTGCTGGCGGTAATCACGCAGGTGCTGGTGCGAAAACCCGAGAATCGTGGCCGCAAGGCGATCTGTGAAGTCATGATCATGAATCGCGCGATCGCCAAGCTGATCCAGACCGACCAGACCCACCAGATACCGGCACAGGTGCAGACTGGCCGCGATTTCGGCATGCAATTGATGGATCAGTCGCTGCTCTCGGCAATCAAGGCCAAGGAAGTCGACCCCGACGACGCATTTGCCTATTCGACGGACAAGCGCGTGTTTGCGAAATTCGTCGTTGATCGCAGCTTGCTGCCGCGTATCGAAACCCTGGAATAAGGCTGCCCCCGCGTGGCGCGCATCGACGAATTCCTCGAGGAAATCCTCAAGCGTGACGGGTCCGACCTGCATTTCATGGCTGGCGATCCGCCGCGCATCCGGCTGTACGGAAAGCTGACCGCACTGAGGCCCGATACGCTTTCGGCGGATTTCGTGCGCGAGACACTCTACGAAATCATGCCGCGCAAGGCCCTTGAGCGATTCGAGACCCGCGACGGCACGGATTTCGCGTACTCACTCGGCAACACGGCGCGATTCCGCGTCAATGTTCTGCGTCAGTTGAACGGCATGGGCGGCGTGTTCCGGGCCATTCCGTCCAAGGCACAGACCCTCGAACAGCTGAAAATGCCGGAGGCGGTGCGCAATCTCTGCAAGGCATCGAGCGGCCTGATACTGATGACCGGCAAGACCGGATCCGGCAAGTCGACCACTCTGGCTGCGATGATCGATGACCTGAATCTGCGCATCAAGGGCCACATCCTTACCATTGAGGATCCGATCGAATTCGTGCATCCGCGCAAGAATTGCCTGATCAGCCAGCGCGAAGTCGGCGTCCACGCCGAATCCTTTGCGAGCGCGGTGCTGTCGGCGTTGCGCGAAGACCCCGACGTCATCCTGATCGGCGAGTTGCGCGACCTGGAGACGATCAGCACTGCGATAACAGCTGCCGAAATGGGCATTTTGGTCATGGCTACCCTGCATACCAATGGGGCAGCGGCGACCGTCGACCGGATGGTCAATGCGTTTCCGCCTGACAAGCAGGGGCACGTGCGAACGATGCTGTCGACTTCATTGCGCGGCGTCGTATCGCAGCAGCTCATTTCGCGCAAGGGTCCGCCGGGCCGCGTCGCGGCGATCGAGGTGCTGATCAACACGGCCGCGGTTTCCAACCTGATCCGCCAGGGAAAGATCGACCAGCTGGAGACCGCGATGCAGGCCGGCACCTCGCTTGGCATGCGCACCATGGACGTGGCGATCCAGCAGCTGCTCGATTCGGGCCAGATCAGCGGCCGTTCGGCCTATGAGAAGGCCATCAACAAGGGCAAGTTCGAGGAAGTCAAGGAATTCGACTGACCGCGGCGTGAGGCATAATGCATGGCTCATCCCCGGACCCGAGTCATGGCCCGCCGTATCCTCGTCACCAGCGCACTGCCCTACGCGAACGGGCCCACGCACCTCGGTCATATGACCGAGGTCGTGCAGACTGATATCTGGGTGCGCAGCATGAAACTGCGCGGACATGACTGCCTGTATGTCTCCGCCGACGATACCCACGGCACGCCGATCATGCTGAAGGCCGAATCCGAAGGGATCACGCCCGAGCAGCTGATAGCGCAGGTCGGCGCGGAACGCCGGCGCGACTTTGCGGACTTCGGCATCGGCTTCGACAACTACCACACAACCCATTCGGAGGAGAACCGCCGGCTGACCGTGCGCATGTACCGGGCGCTGACGGCCGCCGGGCACATCACGCGCCGCGTGGTACGCCAGGCCTATGACGAGAAGGCGGGCATGTTCCTGCCGGACCGCTATGTGAGAGGTACCTGCCCGAATGCCAGCTGTCACGCGCCAGATCAGTTCGGCGATAGTTGCGAGGTCTGCGGGACTACGTACACGCCGTTCGACCTGATCAACCCGGTTTCGGTCGTCTCTGGAACGACCCCGGTTGCACGCGAATCGGAGCACATCTTCTTCAAGCTCGGCGATTTCGAGACGATGCTGCGCAAGTGGACGCGCTCGGGAAGCCTGCAGTCTGCGGTCGCCAACAAGCTCGACGAGTGGTTCGAGACCGGCTTGCGCGACTGGGACGTGTCGCGCGACGCGCCTTACTTCGGCATCGAGATTCCTGACGCGCCCGGCAAATACTTCTACGTCTGGCTCGACGCGCCGGTCGGATACATGGCGAGCTTCGAGAATCTGTGCGCGCGCAGCGGCCTCGATTTCGACGATTACTGGGGCCCCGACAGCCAGGCCGAGCTCCATCACTTCATCGGCAAGGACATCCTGTATTTCCATTCATTGTTCTGGCCGGCGACGCTCGAGGGCGCGGGATTCCGCAAGCCGACCGCCGTGCACGCGCACGGCTTCCTGACCGTCAATGGCGAGAAGATGTCGAAGTCGCGCGGCACGTTCGTGACCGCAAGACGCTATCTCGACCTGCTGCCGCCGGAGTATTTCCGCTATTTCCTCGCGGCGAAGCTGGGCGCGGGCCTCGAGGACATCGACATGAACCTGGACGAGTTCGCGACCAGGATAAACGCCGAACTGGTCGGAAAGCTCGTGAACATTGCCAGTCGCTGCGCGGGCTTCATCCACCGTGGTCACGAGGGCCGCCTTGCCGCGGCCCTGCCTGACCCGGAGCTCTATCGTGAGTTCGTCAAGGCCGCCGACTGGATTGTCGCAAGTTACGAATCACGCGAGTACGCGGCGGCCGTGCGCGAAATCATGGTGCTTGCCGATCGCGCCAACCTGTACATCGACCAGCACAAGCCGTGGGTCGCCGCCAAGGATCCCGCCCGTGCCGCGGAAGTGCAGGCGATCTGCAGCCAGGGACTCAACCTGTTCCGCGTGCTGATGACCTGCCTGAAGCCCGTCATGCCGATCATGGCGGAACGGGCCGAGGATTTTCTCGGCAAGCGGGTCAATCACCTTGCCGAGATCGCCGACCCGCTTCTCGGCACGACCATCAAGGAATATCAGCCACTCGCGACCCGCGTCGATCCCGCGCTGGTCCGCAAGCTGGTGGAGACACCGATGACGACTACCCAGGAAATCAGCGCGGAAGAATTCGCGCGCATCGACCTTCGCATTGCCCGCATCGAGTCAGCGGCTCTGGTCGAGGGCGCCGACCGGTTGCTCCAGCTGACCGTGGATCTCGGCGGCGAGCGGCGGACGGTTTTCGCGGGAATCCGCAGTTCCTATGAGCCCGGCCAGCTCATCGGCCGGCATGTCGTCGTGGTCGCGAATCTCAAGCCGCGCAAGCTGCGATTCGGTGTCTCGCAGGCCATGGTCCTGGCCGCGAGCGCGGAAGGCAACGAGGCGCTATTCCTGCTCGGGCCGGATGCCGGCGCCACAGCCGGCATGAAGGTCAGCTAGCGATGCAGGCAGAGCGCATCGATGCGTTGCTGCCGCAAACCCAGTGCCGGCGATGCGGATTCGCCGGCTGCCGCCCATACGCCGAGGCGCTGGCGCGCGGCGAGAGTGCCCTGAATCGCTGCCCGCCCGGGGGGCGCGAAGTGATCGCGCAGCTGGCGGCCCTGCTGGGCCGGCCCGAGTTGCCCCTCGATCCGCAATGCGGCCAGGAGGGTCCGCCACTCGTGGCATTGATCGACGAAGAAGCCTGCATCGGTTGCGCCCGGTGCCTGGACGACTGTCCGACCGACGCGATCGTCGGTGCGCGCAAGCGTATGCACACGATCATCGCCGAAGATTGCTCCGGCTGCGAACTGTGCCTGCCACACTGCCCGGTCGACTGCATCCACATGATCAACCTCGCCGCCCTGCCCGCGCAGGCACGCGACGCCCGCGCTGCGGATTTTCGGCGGTTGTTCGAGTCGCGCCAGGCGAGGCTTGCGCGCGGTCGGGCCGAATGGCGCGACGCCCTGCGAGCCAGCCTGGTTCAAGATGGCACGCCGGCGGATTGAGACGCGCCTGGACGCTGCCACGCGGCAGCAGCTCTTCGAAAGGCTGCGCGCGGCCAATCCACGCCCATCAACCGAACTCGTCTACCGCTCGCCATTCCATCTGCTGATCTCCGTCATGCTGTCGGCGCAGGCCACGGACAGCAGCGTCAATCAGGCGACGAAACAGTTGTTCCGCGTCGCCGCGAAACCCAGGGCAATGCTCGCGCTGGGCGAGGACGGCGTGGCCGCCCACATCCGGACGATCGGGCTGTGGCGGGTCAAGGCACGCCATGTCATCGCGACGAGCCGGATTCTGGTCGAGCGCCACCGTGGCCGCGTGCCCCGCGAGCGCGAGGCGCTCGAAGCCCTGCCGGGAGTCGGGCGCAAGACCGCGAATGTCGTGCTGAACACCGCTTTCGGCATGCCGACAATCGCGGTGGATACGCACATCTTCCGCGTGGCCAATCGGACTGGTCTTGCCCCGGGCCGCAATGTCCGCGAGGTCGAGGATCGGCTGCTCGAGGTCGTGCCGCCGGAATTCCGAGCAGATGCCCATCATTGGCTGATCCTGCATGGCCGCTACGTCTGCAAGGCGCGAAGGCCGGCATGCCCGGGCTGCCTGATCGCAGACCTGTGCCGCTATCCCGACAAGACCGGGTAATTGGCGTCGGGTCGCAGTTTCGCAATTCGCGAACCTGCGACCCGGCATTGATCAGACTTTCTTCGGCATGTAGAGATCGGTCAGCGTGCCGTCGAATGCCTCCGCCGCAAACGCGACGGTTTCCGACAATGTGGGGTGCGGATGGATCGTGAGACCGATGTCGGTAGCGTCGGCGCCCATCTCGATGGCAAGAGCAACTTCCGAGATCAGGTCACCGGCGTTGCTGCCGACGATGCCGCCACCGACGATGCGGTGTGTTTCCGGATCAAACAGCAACTTCGTGAATCCCTCGTCGCGATTGAGCGCCAGCGAGCGGCCACTGGCCATCCAGGGAAACAACCCCTTGCCGAGCTTGCGGCCCGCAGCCTGCGCTTCGGTTTCCGTGATGCCAACCCAGGCAATCTCCGGGTCGGTGTAGGCGACCGAAGGGATCACCAGCGCATCGAATGCCCGCTTGTGACCGGCGATCACTTCGGCCGCCACCTTGCCTTCGTGCGTTGCCTTGTGCGCCAGCATCGGCGGACCAACGATGTCGCCAATTGCAAAAATGTGCGGGACATTGGTCCGCTGCTGGCGATCCACGGCGATGTAGCCATGCCTGTCAACTGCGACACCGGCGGCATCAGCGTTCAGAACGCGGCCATTCGGCACCCGGCCGACCGCACAAAGCACGCGATCGTAGGTCTGCGGCTGCAGCGCGGTTTCCGCGTCGAAGCTGACCTTGATGCCGGAGTCTTCGGCTTCGACTCCCATCACGCGCGTTGCGGTCATGATCGACGCATAACGAGAGCGCAGGCGCTTCTCAAGCGGGCGCACCAGGTCCCGATCGCAGCCTGGCATCAGTGTGTCGGTCAGTTCGACCACACTGACCTTCGAGCCAAGTGCGTCGTAAACACATGCCATTTCGAGACCGATGATTCCGCCACCGATGACCAGCAGTGTCCCTGGCACATCCCTGAGTTCGAGTGCGGCGGTCGAATCCATGACCCGCGGATCGTTCGGCAGACCCGGGATGCGTGCCGGTTCCGACCCGGCCGCGATGATGCAATGCTGAAAGCCGATGACCTGGGTTGCGCCCTCAGGGTTGTGCAATTCGACACGATGCGGCGCGATGAAACGCGCGAACCCGCGCATCACGTCAACCTTGCGCTGCTTCGCCAGGATCGCGAGTCCTGCCGTCAGTTTGCCGACGATCTTGTTCTTCCATTGCTTCAGTGCTTCGGTGTCGATCTGCGGCTGGCCGAAGCGAATGCCATTTGCGGACATGGCCTTCGCCTCCTCGATCACGCGCGCCGCGTGCAGCAGGGCCTTGGACGGAATGCATCCGACATTCAGGCAGACGCCGCCGAGTTGCGGCCAGCGATCCACGAGGATCACGCCGATCCCGAGGTCCGCTGCGCGAAAGGCTGCCGTGTAGCCTCCTGGCCCGGCACCGATCACGAGGAGTTGCGTGGTCAGGTCGGCCGCGGGCGCGCCGGGCGTGACGGTCGTTTCCGGCTCCGGTACGTCCGCAGTGCGCCTGTCCGGCATCCTGACGGTCCGGCTATGGGCCGGGACGATGGCCGTCGTGTCGGCCAGGGCCGGCAGCCGCACCGTGTCACCACCCTCTGCAGCGATGATGGCAATCAGGCTGTCTTTCGACACCCGATCGCCCTTAACCACGCGGACTTCCTGCACGACCCCGCCGGCGGTCGCCGGTACGTCCATGGTCGCCTTGTCAGTTTCGAGCGTGATCAGCGGGGTCTCCGGCTCGACTTTGTCGCCGGGCTTGATCAGCACCTCGATCACCTCGACATCCCGGAACTCGCCGAGATCCGGAACGCGCTGCTCGAGGATACGACTCACGGAACCGCCTCGACGAGCGACTCCGGATGCGTGAGCGCATCGGCGAGCGCGACCACGAAACGCACCGCCTCTGCCCCGTCGATGACCCGATGGTCGTAGGAAAGCGAGAGCGGCAGCAGCAGCCGCGGCCGGAACTGGCCATCCTTCCAGACCGGCCGCGTCTGCGAGCGGGAGACGCCCAGAATCGCGACTTCGGGCGCATTGATGATCGGTGTGAATGCCGTGCCCCCGATGCCCCCAAGACTCGAGATCGTGAAACAGCCGCCCTGCATCTCGGCCGCCGTGAGCTTGCCGGCGCGCGCGCGCGCGGCGAATTCCGCAAGCTCGCGCGCAAGCTCGTAGATGTCTTTGCGGTTCGCGTCGCGGATCACCGGTACCACCAGGCCATTTGGCGTATCGGCGGCGAAGCCCAGGTGTAGATATCGCTTGAAGACGAGGTTCTGCCCGCTGGCATCGAGCGAACTGTTGAAATTCGGAAACTGGGAAATGACACGGACACAGGCGCGGGCGACGAAGGCGAGTATTGTCAGCTTGATGCCGAGGCTCGCGGCGCGGTCCTTCAGGGACACTCGCAGGGCCTCGAGCTCGGTGATGTCCGCCTCGTCGTGCTGCGTGACATGCGGGATGTTCACCCAGCTGGCCTGCAGTCGCGCAGCGGAAATCTTCTGGATCCGGCCAAGCGGGCGCACTTCCACCGGCCCAAAGGCGCCAAAATCAACTTCCGCCACCTTCGGCAGCGCGGCGCCGGCCGCTGCGGCGGGCGCGGCCGACAGCGCGCGCTTCACGAAGGACTTGACGTCATCCTGGGTGATCCGTCCCTTGGCACCCGAGCCCCTGACCTTCGCAAGATCCACGCCGAGTTCACGCGCCAGCAGTCGCACGGCGGGGCTGGCGTGGGCGCGCGAGGAACCGGCCTCAACCGCCGGCATTACCTGCACAGGCTCCCGTCCCCCGCCGCCGATGGCGGTGGCGGGTCGCGGTGGCGGCACCGCTGCGGCAGCGGTGGTCACTGGGCCCTGCGCCGTGGTTTCCGGTTCTCCGGCGGCGGCAGCGGAATCCAGCACCAGGATCGGATCGCCTTGTGAGACCCGGTCGCCCTTCTTCACCCGCAACTCGGCGATCCGCCCGGCCGCGGGCGATGGGACATCCATGGTCGCCTTGTCCGTTTCCAGCGTAATCAGCGGGCTTTCGACCGCGATTTCGGCGCCGGCGGCAACCAGCACGTCGATGATCTCGACATCCTTGAAGTCGCCAAGATCCGGCACACTGACGGTGATGAGCTTGGCCACGGGCGTTTTCAGGACACCAGCGGATTCGGTTTCGACGGGTCGACGCCGAATTTCTTCATTGCCGCGGTAACCGTGGCCATGTCGACTTTCCCGTCGTCTGCCAGCGCCTTCAACGCGGCCACGACGATCCAGCGCCTGTCGACCTCGAAGAATCCCCTCAGCGCTTCACGCGAGTCGCTGCGGCCGAAGCCATCGGTGCCCAGCGTCACGTAGCGGCCTGGCACCCACTGGCGAATCTGGTCCGCGACGATTTTCATGTAGTCGGTTGCCGCAATGAACGGGCCATCGCGCCCGCTCAGGCATTCGCGCACATAGGGTGCTGCGGGTTTCGCGCCAGGATGCAGCATTGCACTGCGCTCGGCGGCGAGCGCTTCGCGCCGGAGTTCCGAGAAACTGGTGACGCTGAATACGTCGGCCGGTATCTTGAACTCCGACTCCAGGATCTGAGCTGCCGCCAGCGCCTCGCGCAGGATTGTGCCCGATCCCAGCAAGGTCGCCCTGACGGGGCCGCGCCCGCCGATGTGCAGCAGGTACATGCCGCGCAGCACGCCCTGCTCCACTCCTTTCGGCATCGGCGGCTGGGCGTAGTTTTCATTCATGCAGGTCACGTAATAGAAGACGCCTTCCTGTTCCGCGTACATCCGCCGCAGGCCATCCTGCATGATGACTGCAAGCTCGTAGGCGTAGCAGGGGTCATAGGCGACGCAGTTCGGGATCGTCGAGGCCAACAGATGGCTATGCCCATCCTGATGTTGTAGTCCCTCGCCCGCGAGCGTGGTGCGCCCCGCGGTCGCACCGATCAGGAAGCCGCGTGCCTGCATGTCGCCAGCCGCCCATGCGAAATCGCCGATGCGCTGGAATCCGAACATCGAATAAAAGATGTACATCGGGATCATGTTGATCCCGTGGTTGGCGTATGCCGTGCCGGCCGCCATCCACGAGCAGAACGCCCCGGCTTCGTTGATGCCTTCCTCGAGAATCTGCCCCTTGCGGTCCTCGCGGTAGTACATCAGCTGGTCCGCGTCCTGCGGGGTGTAGAGCTGGCCGACCGAAGAATAGATGCCGACCTGGCGGAACAGGCCCTCCATTCCGAAAGTGCGCGCTTCGTCCGGGATGATCGGCACGACGTGAGAACCGATGTTCTTGTCCTTCAGCAGCTGGGTCAGGATCCTGACGAAGGCCATCGTCGTCGAGATTTCGCGGCCTTCACTGCCGTCGAGCAACGCCTTGAACGCGGCAAGCGCGGGAACGGGCAGCGGCGGCGCGCTGTGGCGCCGGACCGGCAGGGAACCCCCGAGCGACTTGCGATGGCTCCGAAGGTACTGCAGTTCCGGACTCGAATCCGCCGGCTTGAAGAACGGCAGCCGGGCGATTTCCTCGTCCGAGATCGGGATGTTGAAGCGGTCGCGGAATGCCTTCAGCGCCTCGTCGTCGAGTTTCTTCTGCTGGTGCGTGACATTCAACGCCTCGCCGGCCTTGCCCATGCCGTAGCCCTTGACGGTCTTTGCCAGGATTACCGTCGGCCGGCCCTTGTGGGCTGCGGCCGCGGCATAGGCGTTCCAGACCTTGCGGGTGTCATGGCCCCCGCGATTCAGCAGGGATATCTCGTCGTCCGACATGTTGGCGACGAGTTCCTTGAGTTCGGGGTACTTGCCGAAGAAATGCTCGCGCGTGTAGGCGCCGCCCTTCGCCTTGAAATTCTGGTACTCGCCGTCGACCGCCTCTTCCATGCGCTTGCGCAGCAGGCCCGATGTGTCCCGCGCGAGCAACGGGTCCCAGCGGCTTCCCCAGACGACCTTGACGACATTCCAGCCGGCGCCCAGGAATGCTGCCTCGAGCTCCTGGATGATCTTGCCATTGCCGCGCACCGGCCCATCGAGGCGCTGCAGGTTGCAGTTGATCACGAACACCAGGTTGTCGAGTTGTTCGCGCACCGGCATCGTGAGCGCGCCCATCGATTCGGGTTCGTCCATTTCGCCGTCCCCGAGGAAGCACCAGACCTTCTGGTCAGACGGCTCGACCAGCTCGCGATGCTCCAGGTAGCGGATGAAGCGGGCCTGCATGATGGCCTGCAGGGCTCCAAGCCCCATCGACACCGTCGGAAACTGCCAGAAGTCGGGCATCAGCCACGGATGCGGATACGACGACAGGCCGTTGCCGGCAACTTCCTGGCGGAAGCGCCGCAACTGTTCCTCGCTCAGCCGGCCTTCGAGATAGGCGCGTGCATACATGCCCGGGCTCGAATGACCCTGGAAGAAGATCATGTCGCCGCGGTGATGCTCCGACGGCGCGCGCCAGAAATGATTGAAACCGACCTCGTACAGCGTCGCCGATGACGCATAGGTCGCGATGTGGCCGCCGTACTCGGAGCTGACGCGATTCGCGTGCACGACCATCGCCATGGCATTCCAGCGGATCAGCGCTTCGATGCGGCGCTCCAGAGCGCGGTCGCCCGGGTACGGCTTCTCGCGCGAAACCGGGATCGTATTGAGATAAGCGGTATTCGCCTTGAATGGCAGGTAGGCGCCCGAGCGGCGCGCATGATCGATGAGCCGGTCGAGGAGGAAATGCGCGCGGACCGGTCCGTGCACCTTCAGCACCGAGTCGATCGATTCGAGCCACTCCTGGGTCTCGATCGGATCGAGGTCGTCGGACTGCGGGCCGTCAGCCATCAGCGATACTCCCATGCCGGCGGCCGGCCCGATATGATCCTAGCTGCGATGCCTGCGGGTCAAGGATGCATTCCGTTGCCGAGCCAGACCAATACACTGACGATGACTCGGCCGGATGACTGGCACCTGCACCTGCGAGACGGCGCGGAGCTTGCAGCCGTGGCCGGTTTCAGCGCCAGGCAATTCGGCCGCGCTGTCGTCATGCCCAATCTGAAGCCGCCCGTCACGACGGTCGAGTCCGCGCTGCGCTACCGGGAGCGAATTCTCGCGGCACTGCCGGCCGGCACCGCCTTCGCACCGCTGATGACGCTGTACCTGACCGACGACACGCAGCCTGCGGAGATTGACCGGGCGCGGGCGAGCGGCCATGTCTGTGGGGTGAAGTACTATCCGGCCGGCGCCACGACCCATTCCGATGCCGGCGTCACTTCTCTCGCGCGCTGTCACGCCGTGATTGCGCGCATGGAGGAACTCGATGTCGTGCTGCAGCTGCATGGCGAGGCCACCGGCGCGGGCGTCGATCCGTATGACCGCGAAGCCGTATTCATCGAAAACGAGCTGACCGGGCTGGTGCGCCAGTTTCCACGGCTTCGCATTGTCTTTGAACACGTTTCGAGTGCTGTTGGCGTCGAGTTCGTGCGCGCGCAGGGTCCTCGAGTCGCCGCGACGCTGACACCACAGCACCTGTCGTTGAATCGCGGCGCAATGTTCAAGGGCGGCCTGCGGCCGCACCTGTATTGCCTGCCATTGCTGAAGCGCGAACACGACCGCGAGGCGCTTATCTCGGCAGCAACCAGCGGAGATCCGCGATTCTTTCTCGGCACCGACAGTGCGCCGCACCCGCGCGGTGCAAAGGAATCCGCTTGCGGCTGTGCCGGAGTGTTCTCCGCGCATGCGGCGATCGAGTCATACGCACAGGTCTTCGAGTGGGCCGGGGCACTCGACAGGCTGGAGGCTTTCGCTAGCCACCATGGCGCCGACTACTACGGTTTGCCGCGCAACAAGGGCAGCATCACGCTGAAGCGCGAGACCTGGACCGTACCTGCGAGCTACCGCTTCGGTGACGGCGAGCTGGTGCCGCTGTTCGCCGGCGAGCAGATGGCGTGGAGGCTGCTGCCGACGGGTGGCGAGTCATGAACAGCGAGCCGGTCCTGATGCGCGACCGCTTTCGCGGCTTCCTGCCAGTCGTGGTGGACGTCGAAACCGGCGGCTTCAACTCGGCAACCGATGCGCTGCTCGAAATTGCTGCGGTGCTGTTGCGGGTCGACCATGAAGGCCGGCTGGTGCGCGAAATGACGGTCCGCGAGCATGTCCGGCCGTTCGAGGGCGGCCGCCTCGATCCAGCCTCGCTCGCGGTGAATGGCATCGATCCCTGGCATCCACTGCGCATTGCGGCCACCGAAGGCGACGCGCTCGGCGTCATATTCAAGGAAGTGCGCCGCGCGATCCGCGAGCAGGACTGCACGCGCGCCATCCTGGTTGGCCACAATGCCTCGTTCGACCTCGGATTCCTGAACGCGGCCGCGGCCCGGGCTGGCATCAAGCGCAACCCGTTCCATCCATTCTCGTGCTTCGACACGGCGACGCTTGCGGGAGTCGCCTACGGACAAACCGTGTTGTCACGCGCGGTGGTCGCCGCGGGTTTCGAATGGAGTTCAAAGGATGCGCATTCGGCAGCGTACGACGCGGAACGGACTGCGGAGTTGTTCTGCGCCGTCTGCAACCAGTTCCGGCCGCTCTACGAAGCGGCCGTGCAGCGCCTGCGGAATGCCGCGGATGTCGAGCCGCCAAATCCGATGCTGGAGCCTGCTCCGGAGTGAGCCTTCAAGCGATCGCGCCGGCTTCCTGCAGTAACGACTTCAATTCGCCGCTGTGGTACATCTCGATCACGATGTCGCAGCCGCCGACCAGCTCCCCATTGACGTAAAGCTGGGGATAGGTCGGCCAGTTCGAATAGGACTTCAGCGCTTCGCGCAATTCCGGTTCCTCGAAGATATTCACGTGGCGGTACTGCGCATTCAGCGCGCGCAGCGCCGCCGCAGTCTGCGCGGAGAATCCACACTGCGGGAAATCCGGCGTGCCCTTCATGAACAGCACGACCGGTGCCGAGCCCAGGTGTTCCTTGATGCGCTGCGTCATGTCGGTTTCAGTCATCACTTGCTCCGCTGTTGTTGGATTGCTTGGCGCCGCTGTTCCGCCCGTTTCATGGCCGTCCATTGCTCATCGGGACCCATCCGCGTCCAGCTCGCGATCTCCGTGATGGTCCGGAAGCAGCCGCGACACACGCCGAGCTCGTCCAGCGAGCAGATGTTGAGACAAGGGGAGCTGGGACCGGGTTCAGCCATGGGCGCGCTAACGCGTTGAATTATGGGGTACGCTAGCCTATTCTTCAACGAATCCGGGGGGACACACCATGAATCCGCTGATGAGCGTCAAGGGTTCCATCATTACTGCCTTTGTACTCGCGGCAGTCGTCAGCATATGGCTCACCATCGGCGCGGGTGCCGAAATCTCCCTGCACCACGCGCAACTGGGCCGCTGGCTGCACATCGTTTCCGGCGTCATGTGGATCGGCCTGCTTTACTACTTCAACGTCGTGCAGGTCCCCGGACTTGCGCAGGCAGCTGCCGACAAGGGCGGCCCGGGCGGCGCCGGCATCAGCAAGTACATCGCGCCGCGGGCGCTTAACTGGTTCCGCTGGGCCGCGGTCGCTACGTGGATCACCGGCGCCTGGTATCTTGGCAGCGGCTATGGCGACGCGCACGCCTTCGTGCAGGCATTCACGCTGCAGCCGGGCTTCCGCGTGATCGGCGCCGGCGCCTGGCTTGGAACGATCATGCTGTTCAATGTCTGGGTCTTCATCTGGCCAAACCAGAGGAAGGTACTGGGTCTCGTGCCGGCAACCGATGAGCAGAAGGCCGCCGCGCGCAAGGTGGCGCTCATGGCTTCGCGCACGAATTTCGTGCTGTCTGTGCCGATGCTGATGTGCATGGGCGGCCAGTCGCACGGCCTGCCTTTCTGAGAAGGGACAGTCCCCTTTTTCCGAAAAGCGTTCTAGGGGACAGTCCCCTCTCAGGGGACTGTCCCCTCTTGATCAAGCAATAGCGGCTCGTTGGACCCGCCGGGGAAAACGCGATCCCGCCGCCTGCACTCGGCTAGAATCGCGCCCCTTGCCGGCCACCGACCTGATCGTCGGCGCGGCACCCAACCATTACCCAGGGTTTCGGCCGCTCAGCGAGCGCGGCCCGGCCTTCTACGTTGCTCGCACCGATCGGACATCCATGCTCTCAACCACCAATCTCTCGATCCAGTTCGAAGCCAAGCCGCTGTTTGAGCACGTCACGGTCAAGTTCTCCAATGGCAACCGCTATGGCCTGATCGGCGCGAACGGCTGTGGCAAGTCAACGCTGATGAAGATCCTCGGCGGCGAGCTCGAACAGGGTTCAGGCGAGGTGGTGCTGCAGCCCGGCATGCGACTCGGTAAGCTGAACCAGAATCAGTTCGGCTACGAAGACCAGCGCGTGCTCGATGTTGTGATGCAGGGCCACGTCGAGATGTGGCGCGCGATGCAGAAACGCGACCAAATCTATGCTGACGCGGACGCGAGCGACGCCGACTACATGCGAGCGGCCGAACTCGAGGGCAAGTTCGCAGAGTACGGCGGCTACACCGCCGAAGCGCGTGCCGGCAGCGTCCTGATCGACGCCGGCATCGATGAATTGAAGCATGACGGGCCGATGCGCGAACTGCCGCCCGCCCTCAAGTTGCGCGTGCTGCTCGCGCAGGCGCTGTTCTCGACTCCCGACGTGCTGCTGCTCGATGAGCCCACCAACAACCTCGACATCCACTCGATCGGCTGGCTCGAGCGCACGCTGAACGCCTACGACGCGACGATGATCATCATCAGTCACGATCGTCACTTCCTGAACCAGGTGTGCACGCACATCGCGGACCTGGATTTCCAGCAGCTGAAGGTCTACCCGGGCAACTACGACGATTTCATGCTCGCCTCGGTTCAGGCGCGCCAGCGTGTCGAGGCCGCGAACGCCAAGGCCAAAGACAAGATCTCGGACCTGCAGGAATTCGTCCGCCGCTTCTCCGCCAATGCTTCCAAGGCCCGCCAGGCCACCTCGCGCAAGCGGCAGCTCGAAAAGATCAAGATCGAGGAAATCCGGCCTTCGTCGCGGCAGAATCCGTACATCCGCTTCGAGCAGAAAGTGAAATTGCATCGCTCGGCGGTCACGGTCGAAGGGCTCAGCTATCGCTATCCCGGCACGGATACCGACATCTTTGCCAATCTGAATTTCACGATCGAAGCCGGGCAGCGCGTTGCCGTCATCGGCCCGAATGGCATCGGCAAGACGACGCTGATGCGCGTGCTGGCCGGCGAGCTGCACCCAACCAGGGGCCGAATCGCCTGGGTCGAAAACGCCCTGCCCGGCTACATGCCGCAGGATCCGCAGGCGGAGTTCGCCGAGCGAATCGACCTGTTCACCTGGATGTCGCAGTGGTCAGGCAAGGCGGACGATGATCAGATCGTGCGCGCGACGCTCGGCCGCCTGCTGTTCTCCGGCGACGAAACCAGGAAGCCTGTCACCGTGCTCTCGGGTGGCGAGAAGGGCCGCATGATCTACGGCAAGCTGATCCTGACGCGCCCGAACGTCATGTTGATGGACGAGCCTACCAATCACATGGACATGGAGACGATCGAGTCGCTGCAGATCGGCCTCGAGAAGTATTCCGGCACCTTGATTTTCGTCTCGCACGACCGCGAGTTCGTTGGCAGCCTCGCCACTCGTGTGATCGAGATGCAGCCCGGCGGCAGCGTCGCCGACTTCCGCGGCTCCTACGACGAGTACCTCGGCATGCAGGGGCTTGAATCGTGATGGAACCGCGACGCCGGCGGATAGTACGAATAAAAAAATAGAAAGCCTTTCTGTTGGCGCCAGCTAGAGGGACAGTCCACCTTTTCCGCTGCGCGGAAAAGGGGACAGTCCCTAGGCGATCG
>DAITAA010000004.1:2980-149226 GCA_036824505.1 Steroidobacteraceae bacterium | reverse complement strand
TCGAGGTGGTCGAGGTCGATCTCGAAGGCCCGAAGGCAGGCGAGGTGCTGGTCGAGATCAAGGCGACAGGCGTCTGTCACACGGATGAATTCACGCGCTCAGGCGCGGATCCCGAGGGCCTGTTCCCGGTGATTTTCGGCCACGAGGGTGCGGGTGTCGTCGTGGACGTCGGCGCCGGCGTTAAGTCGCTCAGGAAGGGCGACCATGTCGTACCGCTCTACACGCCGGAATGCCGCGAGTGCAAATCCTGCCTGTCGCGCAAGACCAATCTATGCACAGCAATCCGTGCCACCCAGGGCAAGGGCATGATGCCGGACGGCACCAGCCGCTTTTCGATCAACGGCAAGAAGATCCATCACTACATGGGCTGCTCGACTTTCTCGAATTACACGGTGTTGCCGGAAATCGCGCTCGCAAAGATCCGCGAAGACGCGCCATTCGAAAAGGTCTGCTATATAGGTTGCGGCGTGACGACCGGCATCGGCGCGGTTATCAATACGGCGAAGGTAGAGCCGGGCGCCAGCGTCGTGGTTTTCGGGCTGGGCGGCATCGGGCTCAATGTGATCCAGGGCGCGCGCATGGCGGGCGCCGGCAGGATCGTCGGCGTGGACATCAATCCGCGGCGCAAGGCACTCGCGGAGCGCTTCGGCATGACGCATTTCGTGAATCCGAAAGAGGTCGAAGGCGACCTCGTGGCGCATCTGGTGACACTGACCGACGGCGGTGCCGATTACAGCTTCGAATGCGTCGGCAACGTGGACCTGATGCGCCAGGCACTGGAATGCTGCCATCGCGGCTGGGGCGTCTCGGTCATCATCGGCGTCGCGGGTGCGGGCCAGGAAATCAGGACACGGCCATTCCAGCTCGTCACGGGGCGCGTGTGGAAAGGCACGGCATTCGGCGGGGCGCGCGGCCGCACGGATGTGCCGAAAATCGTCGATTGGTACATGGAAGGAAAGATCAACATCGACGACCTCATCACCCACGTGCTGCCGCTCAAGGACATCAACAAATCGTTTGATCTCATGCACGCGGGCGAGTCCATTCGCACGGTGGTCACGTTCTGAACCGAGGGGGATAATCATGACTGTCAAAATTCATCCGTCCGTGGACAACGGCGTCAAACCCGGTGTCAAGGGTTTCAAAGGGGGCACGCTCAGCTGCAAGTGCGCCAAGGATCCGGTAACAGTGACGCTCGCGAGCGACGTGGCATTCAATCATGCCTGCGGATGCAGCAAGTGCTGGAAACCGCCGGGCGCTGCGTTCTCGATCGTGGCAGTCGTGCCGCGCGACAAGCTCTCCGTCACCGCCAATGGCCAGAAGCTCAAGGTCGTGGACGCCAGCGCCGCCATCCAGCGGCACGCCTGCAGTGGCTGCGGCGTTCACATGTACGGCCGCATCGAGAACAAGAACCATCCACTTTATGGCTTCGATTTCGTCCACGTCGAACTGTCCAAGGACAAGGGCTGGGCAGCTCCTGAATTCGCGGCATTTGTTTCTTCCATCATCGAGACTGGCAGCGCCAGACCCGATGAAATGGCGGCAGTGCGCGCGCGACTGAAAGAATTGAAGCTGGAACCGTACGACTGCCTGTCGCCTGCCATCATGGATCTGATCGCGACGCATACAGCCAAGGCCAAGGGTGTACTCAGGGCCTAGCGCGTGACGGCGACAGTCGCCGCGTTCGACGACAGCAACACGATCAGCCGGCACGGCGCGTTCGGCGGCGCCGTCAGCTTCCATCGCCACGCTGCCGTCGAGACGCAATGCGCCATGAGCTTTGCCGTGTTCCTGCCGCCGCAGGCAGCGAGCGGCAAAGTGCCCGTGCTCTATTACCTTGCCGGCCTGACCTGCACGGAAGAGACCTTCATGATCAAGGCTGGTGCGCAGCGAGTGGCGGCGGAGCTGGGCCTTGCCATTGTCGCGCCTGATACGAGTCCGCGTGGTGTGCCGCTGGCCGGCGACAGCGACAACTGGGATTTCGGCGTCGGCGCGGGTTTCTATATCGATGCTACGGAAGAACCCTGGTCACGGCACTATCGGATGTATTCCTACGTGACGCGCGAGCTGCCATCGCTGATCGCGGCGAATTTTCCAGTCGATGCGAATCGCCAGGGAATCTTCGGGCATTCAATGGGTGGTCATGGCGCGCTGACGATCGCGCTCAAGAATCCGGATCTTTACCGTTCAGTTTCCGCGTTTGCGCCGATCGCGGCACCGATGCAATGCCCCTGGGGGCAGAAAGCCTTCTCCGGTTATCTCGGCGTGAATCGCGAAGGTTGGCGCGCCCATGATGCGAGCGAACTGATTCGCGGGCTTAAATCCGTGTCAGGGCGGCCGCCGCTTCTGGTGGACCAGGGACTGGCAGATCCTTTCCTGCAGCAGCAATTGATGCCGGAGCTCCTCGAGCAGGCCTGCAGCATGAGCAAATACCCGTTAACGCTGCGGCGTCATGCCGGTTATGACCACGGCTATTACTTCATCTCGACATTCATCGAGGATCATCTGCGGCACCACGCGCGATCGCTTCAGGCTTGAGAGTCGATGTCTCGCGCTTCCGCGGTCACGCGATGGATGACGGGTGAGGGAGGGTCCCAGACCGGCTTCACCGGTACAGGATCTTCGCGATGGCCCGGAACATCCGGCCGTAGGGCGGCATCAGGAAACGCGAGCCGCTGAGCCTCCCGTCGTAGAACACAGGTTTCTGCTTCGAGAAAGTGTCAAAGCCCGCCTTACCGTGGTAGTGACCCATGCCGCTGGGACCGACACCGCCAAAGGGAAGGTCTTCCTGGGCCACGTGCAGGGCCGTGTTGTTGACCGTGACCCCGCCGGAAATGGTCTGCCTCAGGACCTTGTCGAGCGCCGCACTGCGGCCGCCGAAGTAGTAGAGCGCGAGCGGTCTGGGCCGAGCGTTCACATAGGCGATTGCGTCATCGATGGAGCCGTAGCCGACGATGGGCAGCAACGGTCCGAAGATCTCTTCCAGCATGATGCGCATGTCGTCGCGGACGCCGGTGACAGCCTGCGGAGCCATGCGACGGCGTTCGGCATCGGATGGATCGGGATGCAGCGCATGCAACGTGGCGCCCTTTGCGCGCGCGTCCTCGGCACTCGCAGCAAGGCGGCGGAACTGGCGGTCATTGATGACGGACGTGTATTGCGGGTTGGTCGCGAGCGTCGGGAAGAATTCCCTCGTCGCCGTGCGGCAGGCATCGAGAAACCGGTCAATGTCCGTCTTGGGCACCAGCACGTAATCCGGCGCGACGCAGGTTTGCCCGGCGTTGATCAGCTTGCCGTACATGATTCGCCGCGCGGCTTCGGCGATGTCGAATCCTTCGGCGACGATCACCGGCGACTTGCCGCCGAGCTCGAGCGTCACGGGCGTCAGATTCGCGCTCGCGGCCTTCATCACTTCGCGCCCGACATCGGTAGATCCCGTGAACAGCAGGTGATCGAATGGCAGCGCGGCAAAAGCGCGCGCAACGCCGACATCGCCATTGATGGCCATGACCTCATCGGACCCAAAAGTCCGAGCAATCAGCGACTCGAACAGCGTGCCGAAGCGCGGCGTGTGCTCCGACATCTTCAGCATGACGCGATTGCCCGCGGCGAGCGCGGCGGTCAGCGGTGACACCGCGAGATACAGCGGGTAGTTCCACGGCACAATGATGCCGACCGCGCCCAGCGGCTGGCGCATCAAGCGCGCGCTGCCGGGCAGGCTCCACCAGGCGACGCTGCGTCGCTCCGTCCGCATCCAGCGGCGCAGGTGCCGGAGGGCATATTTGATGCCATCGTCGCCCGTGAATTGCTCGAGCAGCAGGGTTTCCTGCTGCGCGCGAATGCCGAAGTCGGCGCTGATCGCATCGCGGATCGCAGCATCATTGTCGCGCAGCATGTGCCGCAGGCGCCGGAGGCGGTCACGTCGTATTACGAAGGTTGGATAGGGGTCCGCGTCGCATGCCCGGCGTTGCTGCGCGAGGGCCTGCGACAACTGCGCCGGATGAGCGGCAAGCCGGGTAGGGTCGTGTGCCGTGGCCATGCAGGGTATTCTAAGCGGATAATCGGCTGGGGTGCCGCCGGCTGGTCCGGTGCAGGCCGTAATGGTGGCCACGCGCGTGGCTCAGGGAGGCTTGGTGAAAATCGGTTGTCCAAAGGAAATCAAGGTTCACGAGTACCGCGTCGGCCTGGTGCCGGCCGGTGTCCGTGAACTCGCGAGCGCAGGTCATCAGGTGCTCATTCAGTCCGGCGCGGGTGCCGGCATCGGTATCAGCGACGACGCTTATCGTACGGCCGGAGCCACTGTGGTGCCGGATGCGAAGTCGATATTTGACGCCGCCGAACTGGTCGTGAAGGTGAAGGAGCCGCAACTGCCGGAGTGCGCGATGCTGAGGCGCGGCCAGGTGTTGTTCACCTACCTGCACCTCGCTGCCGACGCGGCGCAGGCGCAGGCACTGGTGAAATGCGGCGTGACCGCGATCGCCTATGAAACGGTGACTGCGCCGGACCGTTCGCTGCCGCTCCTGACGCCGATGAGCGAGGTAGCGGGCCGCATGTCCATCCAGGTGGGCGCGACGGCACTGCAGAAGGCCAATGGCGGCTTCGGCGTGCTGCTGGGGGGCGTCCCGGGCGTGGCACCTGCGCGTGTCGTGGTCCTGGGCGGTGGCGTCGCCGGTACCAATGCGGCGCAGATGGCCGTCGGTCTTGGCGCCCAGGTCACGATCGTGGATCGTTCATTGCGCCGGCTTCGCGAGCTCGATGCGCAGTTCGGCAACACCATCGCGACCGCCTATTCGACGGCCGAGTCCATCGAACGCCTCGTGATACAAGCCGACCTCGTGATCGGAGCGGTGCTGGTAACCGGTGCAGCGGCGCCGAGGCTGGTCACGAGGGACATGGTCAGCCGCATGGAGAAGGGCGCCGTGCTCGTGGACATTTCGATCGACCAGGGCGGCTGCTTCGAGACCAGCAAGCCCACGACACATGCGGACCCGACCTATGTCGTGGACGGGGTCGTGCATTACTGCGTGACCAACATGCCAGGAGCGGTGCCCCGCACTTCGACCTTCGCATTGACCAACGCCACCCTGCCTTATGCGCGCGCGCTCGCCGACCTGGGCTGGCGTAAGGCGCTGGACAGTGACGCAGGCTTTGCGGCAGGTCTCAATGTGCATGAAGGGGCGATTACGCACGAGGCCGTCGCGCGCGCGCTCGGTATGGCGTATCGCCCGCTCGCCTGAGGCTGCGACCTAGAATCCGGAATCGGGAATGGTGAGGGCCGTGTCGTCCAGCGAACGAAGCAGGGCGAGTTTCGGCGTGATGCGCGGCAACTCATAGCGGAAGAAGAACCGGCAGGCAGAGAGCTTGCCCGCACGGAAATCGCGATCGGCCATGTCGGTCCCTTTGCGCGCCGCGGCGAGACCTTGGGCCAGCCAGCGCCAGGCGACGACCACGTGGCCGAGACTATCGAGATAAATTGTTGCGTTGGCGAGGGCCCGCTCGGGGTCCTTCGCCATGGCCCCGATCAGGACTTGAGTGGTATTCCCGATATCCGAAAGCGCCGTCGAAAGCGCGGCCGCGTAGTCGGCCAGTTGCTGCTCCTCACGCGCGAGTGCAATCGTCTCGTTGATTCTGGAAGAAAGCTCGCGCATGGCCGCGCCACCCTGCAATGCGACCTTGCGCCCCAGCAGATCGAGGCCGTGAATCCCGTGCGTTCCTTCATGGATGTGATTCAGGCGATTGTCCCGATACAGCCGTTCGACCGGATAGTCGCGCGTGTAGCCATAGCCGCCCAGCACCTGGATCGCGAGCTTGTTGGCCTCGAGGCAGAATTCCGAAGGCCAGGATTTTGCGATCGGCGTCAGCAGCTCCAGCAACAGGTGCAGGCGCTCCCTCGTGGCGGTATCCGTGGCGCAGCGCTCTTCGTCGCTGAGCCGGGCGCAATACAGTACGAGCGCAAGACCACCTTCGACCCAGCATTTCTGGGCCAGCAGCATGCGTCGCACGTCGCCGTGGCGCAGGATTGACACCGGCGGCGCTTTCGGGTCCCTGGCACCGACCGGTCGTCCCTGGGGGCGCTCGCGCGCATAGGCGAGTGCGTGCAGGTAGCCGGCGTAGCCGAGCGCGACGGCATTCATGCCGACGCCGATCCTTGCGGCATTCATCATCTGGAACATGTACTCGAGGCCGCGATGCGGCAGTCCAACGAGATCTGCGCGGCAGCCGCCTTGTTCCCCGAATGACAGGACGCAGTTGACGGTACCGCGCCAGCCCATTTTGTGATTGATGCCGACGAGGCGGACGTCGTTGTTCGGCCCCACGGTGCCGTCGTCATTGACACGATCACGCGGCACGGCGAACAGCGAGATGCCGCGCACTCCATCGGGTCCGCCCGGTATCTTTGCGAGCACGAGGTGGACAATGGTTTCGGCGAGTTCATGATCGCCGCCGGAAATCCACATCTTGTTGCCGGACAGCAGGTAGCTGCCGTCGTCCTGGCGCACCGCCTGGCAGCGAATATCGGTCAATGATGAACCCGCGTGCGGCTCGGAAAGACACATCGTGCCGGTAAAGCGGCCGGCCAGCATCGGGCGGGCAAGTCGCTCGCGCTGTTCGGGGCTGCCAAAGCTGATCAGCAGGTTGGCGGCGCCCGCGGTCAATGTCGAATAGGAAAGAAATGCAACATTGGCGCTGCCAAACACTGCGGAAGTGGCTTTCATGATCAGGAGTGGCAGCCGCATGCCGCCATCCTCGCTATCGAAGCTCGCAGCCGTGAACGAGGCTTCGTTGTAAGCGTCATACGCGCGCTTTGTTTCCGGGATCATCCAGACTCGGCCATCGACAACACGTGGCTCTTCGACATCGCAGGCCGCGGCGAAGGGCGAGAATCGCTCCTCGGCGATCCGGTAGGCGCTATCGATCACGCCGTCAAAGACCGCGCGATCGTGGTCGGCGTAACGGGGCAGCTGGCACAGTCCTTCGGCGTCCAGGACTTCGAAGACCTGAAAATCGAGATCGCGGCGCGGTATGGTCATATGGGAATCCGGCGCAGGCGCATTGGCGCAGGGGCCGATTGTAGCGAGCGACGCCTTTGGCAGCCCGCCGGAATGCTAGGATTTGGCCGCCAAACGGGCAGCCGGGAGACTGAAGCTTGACTGACGATTCTTTCGACTTGAGCGGGCGTGTTGCACTCGTCACCGGTGCCAGTCGCGGCATCGGCCGCGCGATCGCCATGATGCTGGCCCGGCACGGTGCGGTGGTCGTCGCGAGCAGCCGCAAGCTGGAGGGTTGCGAGGCCGTTGCCGGCGAAATTCGCGCGGCCGGCGGCCAGGCATCCGCGCTCGCCTGCCACATCGGTGAGGTCGGGCAGATTGCGGCCGCGTTTCGCGAGCTCGATGCGCGCCACGGGCGAATTGATATCCTGATCAACAACGCGGCGACCAATCCCTATTTCGGGCCCGCGACATCCATGGAGATCGGTGCCTTCCAGAAGACGGTTGATGTCAATATCCGTGGCTTCTTCTGCGCGTCCATCGAAGCCGGCCGGCGCATGATTGCCCAGGGCAAGGGCGCGATCGTCAATGTCGCGTCCGTGAATGCGTTCCGGCCCATGGATGGGCAGGTTGTCTACTCGATGACCAAGGCGGCGATCGTCAACATGACCCAGGGACTCGCCAGGGAATGGGGCCCCCAGGGTGTGCGCGTCAATGCGCTGGCGCCGGGACTCGTCGAGACCAAGTTCTCGGCGGCAGTTCACAGTGACTCGAAGCGGCGCTCGATCGCGGAAAGGCTGACACCGCTCGGGCGGATCGCCCGACCGGAAGAGATTGCAGGTGCCGCGTTGTACCTGGTCTCCGATGCCGCCTCGTTCACGACGGGCAGCTGCCTGACGGTGGATGGCGGCTGGCTGGCCTGAATGAGCCGCGTCTACCTGGTGCGCCACGGTCAGGCGGCCTTTGGTTCCGACGACTACGACAGGCTGACGGAGACCGGAACGGAGCAATGCCGGCAGCTCGCGAGGCATTGGCGTTCGATCGGGCGCCGCGTGGAACTGGTCTATTCCGGCACACTGAGGCGTCAGCGCGAGTCGGCCGAGGCTTTCGTGCAGGCCGCGGCCGAGGAGGGCAGTAGCCTTATTCCCGTGCGAACACTGCCGGGCATTGAGGAATACGACTACCTGTCGCTGCTGGCAGCGCATCAGGGCCGAGGCAGCCAGCCCGATACCGGCGTGGATCGGCGCGCATTTCACCGTCTGCTGTCAGACGCGCTGAAAGCCTGGGCAGCAGGCGAGTTGCGCGGCGTCGAGCCCTATCCGGTTTTTCGCGATCGGTGCGCGGCGGCACTCGCTGCGCTGCTGCGCGAAACAGGCCGCGGTCGACAGGTGGTCCTCTTTGGTTCCGCCGGATCGCTGGCCGCGGCCATGCAATCGGCTCTCGGCCTGGCCGACTGGGACCTGCTGCGCCTGAAGCTGACATTCTTCAACTCCGGTGTCAGCAGCTTGCTGTTCGACGGCGAGGCGCTCACGATCGAATCATTGAACACGGTGAGTCATCTGGAGCAACCGGCGTTCATGCAGCTGATCACGCATCGCTGATCCGGGGGGGGATCCCGTTCATGGATTTCCAGCTCGAGCCGACGAAGCAGAACATCGTCAACCGGGTTCGCGAATACGTGGACCGGGAATTGATCCCGCTTGAAACGGCTTTCCTGCAATCCGGCCTCGGTCCGCTGCTGCCAGTGCTGGGCGCGAAACGGGTGGAGGTCAAGAAGCTTGGTCTATGGGGACCGACCTATCCGCACGAGCATGGCGGGCTCGGTCTGGACCTCATTACGCATGGGTTGATCTCGGAGGCGCTCGGGCGCTGCCCGCTGGCGCACTACGTGTTCGGTTGCAACGCCCCGGATGCCGGCAATGTCGAGTTGTTGCACGAATTCGGGACGGCAGCGCAGAAGAAGCGCTGGCTCGTACCCCTGGTCGCGGGTGAGATACGGAGCTGCTTCGGCATGACCGAAAGGAGCAACAGCGGCGCCAATCCGCTGATGCTCGAGACGCTCGCGACACTGGAAGGCGATACCTGGGTGCTGAACGGTTGCAAGTGGTTCACGACCGGCGCCGACGGCGCGAACGTCTGCATCGTCATGGCGGTGACAGACCCTGACCGCCCGCCGCATGAACAGGCGAGCATGTTCCTGGTGCCGACCGACAGCGCGGGCTATCGCTTCCTGCGCAATACGCCCGTCATGGGAAGTTCCGGCGCCGGCCTCTTTTCACACGGCGAGATCGAATTCGAGAACTGCCGGGTTCCGGCCGACCAGCTGCTCGGCCCGCGCGGAGCCGGCTTCCGCCTCGCCCAATCGCGCCTCGGACCCGGGCGCATCCATCACTGCATGCGCTGGCTCGGCATCTGCGAACGCGCACATTCCATGATGATCGAACGTGCGGCGACCCGCGTCATCGATCCCGGTGGCCGGCGGCTGGGCGACAGCGACATCGTGCGTGCCTGGATCGCTGAAAGCGCCGCGGACATCCGCGCAGCGCGCCTCCTGGTGCTGCACGCGGCCTGGCGCATCGCTCAGGCTGGCGCCAAGGCGGCTCGTGATGACATCAGCATGATCAAGTTCCATGTCGCCGATGTCCTGCAGCGGGTCGTGGATCGCTCATTGCAGGTGCATGGCGGGCTTGGCATGACCGATTACACGCTGCTCGCGTGGTTTTATCGCGAGGAGCGTGCCGCGCGCATCTATGACGGGCCGGACGAAGTGCACAAGATTTCGGTCGCAAGGCATATGCTGCGAGACCATGGCGGATGAGTCTGATTGACGATGCGGCACCCGTGCGCGCCGGCGAGGCTCTTGATGTTGCACGGCTTGGTGAGTACCTGACCGGCCACATTCAGGGTCTCGAGCTGCCGCTGCGCCTGTGGCAGTTTCCATCGGGATTCTCGAATCTCAGTTATCTCATCTGTTCAGGCGACCTTGAACTCGTTCTTCGCCGCCCGCCGATTGGAACTCGGCCGAAATCCGGTCACGACATGAACCGCGAGTTCCGCGTGCTGTCGGGTCTGCACGCGGGATTCGTCGAAAGCCCGAAGCCGCTGCATTTCTGCGGAGACGAATCCGTGATCGGCGCTCCTTTCTATGTCGTCGAGCGAATCCGGGGGATCATCCTGCGCCGCGACTATCCTGTGGGACTGGTGGCGACGCCGGCGCGGGTGCGCGCACAGCACGGCGCGCTAATCGACTTGCTCGCCAGGCTGCATGGTCTGGATTACCGGGCGTTGGGGCTCGCTGATCTCGGGCGGCCAGAAGGCTATGCGGCGCGGCAGCTGCGCGGCTGGTCGCAACGTTACGCGCAGGCGCAAACCGCCGATGCGCCGCGGGCCGATGCAGTTGTTGACTGGTTGACAGCCAACGTTCCGCCGGACTCCGGCCGGACGGCGCTGATCCACAATGACTACAAGCTCGATAACGTCGTGTTCGATGTCGGGCAGCCTGAACGCCTGATAGGCGTGCTTGACTGGGAAATGGCGACCATCGGCGACCCCTTGATGGACCTCGGCTGCTCGATGGCCTACTGGGTCGAAGCAGTCGATCGCCCCGAGATGCTCGCGACGCGCATGCTGCCGACCCACTTGCCGGGCTCGCTGAGCCGCGCGGAGGTACTCGGCCGATACTCTGAGGCGAGCCTGCTGCGCGTCGACGACTTTCGCTTCTACCGGGTATTCGGACTGTTCCGGCTGGCAGTGATCATTCAGCAGATTTACTACCGTTACTTTCACCGACAGACATTGGACCAGCGTTTCGGCGCGCTGGGACCCATGGCTCACGTGCTGCTCCAGGAGGCGCTTGCCGAGACAAAGGCATAGGAACGGAATCCCCGTTCAGGTGGCATTCAGGGCCGCAGGAGCATCCTGGCGCCATGGGTAATTGCGTGATGGCGCGCCATGGCCTATATACAGTGATGGACCACGGGAGCGATGGTCGATGAATGTCCGAAGCACCGGTTGGCTCAGTGCACTGATTGCAGGCTTGCTGCTCGCCAGCCCTGCTATTGCCGAAGATGCACGGCCACAGACCGACGAGAAATGCATCGAGCGCTGCGACGCGGAATCGGACAAGTGCATGAATGCGACCGACGGCGACCCGGACAAGATGCAGGTCTGCGACGACAAATACGGCGAATGCCTCGAAGCCTGCGAGGCGAACGGCTGAGTCTCCTTTTTGCGCTGCCCCGGCCGATCAGGCCGCGATTTAAGCAGGGCAGTTGATAACTCCAACTTTTCGTATATATTGCGCAGCCCGTAGCTTGTCGGGTTTCTGATGGATGTCATTGATTTCGCTAGGAATTCATCCGAATGAAAGAGCGCAATGATGAGTCCTTTGACCTCGAGGACGAGTTTCTCGGGGAGGCCAGCAGCGATCAAGACGGCGACCTCGACAAATTGATTGTCGTTGAGCGCCGCCCCAAGGGACCGCGCCGGCCGGTTCAGCAATCCGCCTGGAGCAAGGTGGAAGACGTGCTGGCCGAGCGGCGCTTGAAGCGCGAACTGTCCGAGTACGATCCGGACGAATTCTGACGACTACTCCCTCGCCCCCGTGACGGGCCAGACGCGGGAGCATCCCGACGAGCCGGCACGCACCGAGCCAGATCGTGGCAGCTGGTGGCGCAACCGGCGTGACGCGCTGATCGAGGTGCTGGGCGACCGGCCATGCGCCTACGTCTACGACCTCGCAACGATCGCCGCGCAGGCACGGCTGCTGGCCGGCATGCGCTCACTGTCGCGCGTGTTCTACGCGGTGAAGGCGAACCCGCATCCCGCAATTCTCGAGACGATTGCCGGGCAGGGCCTGTCATTCGAATGCGTGTCGCGTGGCGAAGTCGAGCGCGTGCTCCAAACCGTGCCGGAATCTTCGCGCGAACGGTTGCTGTACACGCCGAATTTTGCGCCGCGTGGCGAATATCAATGGGCACTCGACCAGGGATTGCGCATCACGGTGGACAATCTTTATGTGATGCGCAACTGGGGCGACATGCTCCGCGGTCGCGAAATATTCGTGCGGGTCGACACCGGGCACGGTCATGGTCATCACCAGAAGGTCCGTACGGCCGGCGTGCACTCGAAATTCGGCGTGCCGCTGTTTGAGCTCGCAGAATTACGCGAGACGACGGACCAGTGCAAGGTAGCGGTCACGGGACTCCATGCTCATGCCGGCAGCGGCAATTTCGCGATCAGCAGCTGGATCGAATCTGCACGCGTTCTGGCCAGTGCCGCGGCCGGGTTTCCCGGGGTCGGCGCGCTGAACCTCGGCGGCGGGCTTGGCGTGCCGGAACGGCCAGGCCATCAGCCACTGGATCTCGCGGCGTTCGACGCTGAGCTTTGGCAGTTTCGCACAACCCATCCGGCCTTCGAGTTATGGCTGGAGCCGGGCCGTTTCCTGGTTGCCGCCGCAGGTGTATTGCTTGCGCGCGTCACCCAGTTAAAGGGCAAGGGCGCGGTGCAGTACCTCGGCGTGGCAACAGGGATGAATTCGCTGCTTCGGCCGATGCTCTACGACTCGTATCACGAGATCGTCAATCTGACCCGTCTGGACGAGCGTTCCGAGGTGCCTTACACGGTGGTCGGTCCGATCTGCGAGAGCGGTGACGTGCTGGGTCATGACCGAATGCTGCCACGGTCAGCCGAAGGCGATATCCTCCTGATCGCCAACACCGGTGCCTACGGCCATGCGATGGCATCAGACTACAATCTCCGGGCTCCGGCAGAAGAGTTGGTCGTCGGCACCCGATGACCGAGGTCAGCCGGCGACATTTCACGCAGCTGGTGCTGATCAACGCGGTCTGGGGTTTCAATCTCGTCGCAATCAAGGTCGGCGTCGAACGGTTTCCGCCGATATTTTCCGGTTTCCTGCGGTTTCTGATCGTCGGAATTGCGGTGCTGCCCTGGTTGCGCGTCCGGCGCGGCGAAATGCGCTGGTTGCTGATCGCGGCGATCTTCGGCGGCGGCCTGCAATTTGCGATCATGTACACGGGTGTGGCGCTGTCCGGAAATATGTCTTCGGTGGCCATTGCCGGGCAGCTCGGTATACCGTTTGCAACACTTCTGTCGGTTGTCATGCTCGGCGAGCGCATCCACTGGCGCCGGTCGCTCGGCATTGCGCTCTCATTCGCCGGCGTCGTCGTGCTCGGATTCAACCCGGCGGTCATCCAGTCCTGGCAGGGCCTCGCCCTGATCGTGCTCGCGGCCTTCATAGGCGCCATTGGGCTCGTCGCGATCAAGCGCGTCCGCGACCTGGATGCGCTGGAACTGCAGGCATGGCTTTCCTGGGGAAGCCTGCCGGTACTCTTGCTTGCGTCGATGTGGCTGGAGGCTGGGCAGGTCGCCAGCCTGCGCAATATCGACATGGCCGGCGCCGGTTCGGTGCTTTATTCGGCGCTGTTCGCCAGCCTCTTTGCGCACACGGCTTACTTCAGGCTGGTGCACCGCTATCCGGTTTCCAGCGTCGCACCGCTGACGGTGCTGAGTCCGGTGTTCAGCGTCGCATTTGTCGTGCTACTGCTGGGCGACGTGCTGGACTGGCGAATGATCATCGGAGGCGTGATGACCCTGACCGGCGTAGCCGTCATCGTCTGGCGCGAGGCCAAGGTCACGGGTTCCAGCAGTCTGGGTCCTCCTTGACCCGATTGCGGTCGGGCATCCGTTAATAGTGGCAAGGGCAGCGATTGCCCGCGGAGGGAATGGCGGCAAGCCTGCAGGGCCGCATGTCGCTGGCAGTGGTGATCGGCACGCGCGGGCAGGTGCTGTCCTGGCGAATGGCTCGCAACAGCGGTTTCCCGCGCCTGAACGCTGGCGCGCAGTGCCTGCTGGACAGGCTGAAATTCAATGTGGGTCGCGAGGATGGCCGCGCAGTCGTGACCGAGGTGCTGTTGCCGGTTGCCTTCCGGCTGGACTGATTGCATTCCGGGCGAAACCACCGGCAGGAGGGTCGCCGCTTGCAGTCACACGGGCCAGCCGTTAAGGTGGCCGTGCAGGAAAGCGCGGATGCGGGTTCCTGTGTCGACCAAGAATTCTGACGGAGTAACGGCTCGCATTTCGGGCTTGCGCAACCGGCAAGAAGACCAGGGGGATCCGGGGCTGGTATGGCGAACATGTATTCGGCAGGGGTATCGCGTCGGGCGGCCGTTTTTGCCGCGATTATCGTTCTGCACTTTGGTTTCTTCCTGGCCTTGAAGGCCGGGCTTGTGCGTGCCGGGATGCAGCTGGCCGAAGATTTTTCGATCATCGATCTGCCGCCGCCACCGCCGCCACCCGAGAATCCGGACGAGCCACCGCCGCCACCGCCGCTTGACGTGCCGCCGCCGGTGGTGCCGCCTCCACTGATCGACCTGCCGGCGTTTGAGGGGCCGTCATCGGCAATCACGGCCCAGGTGCGAGAGGCTCAGCCCCAGCGTGCTCAGACTGCGCCGGCGCGCCAGGTACAGATAACACCCCCGAGGATCAAGGCGAAAGGCGACCGCATTAGCGCGGCGATCAATGCCTGCTATCCGTCGGCTTCGCGCCGCCTGAACGAGGAAGGTCGCGTGGTCGTGACCATCACCATCGATGCAGGCGGCAAGGCGGGGGCGATGACGGTTTCGCAGAGCAGTGGATTCGAGAGGCTCGATGGCGCCGCCGAATGCGTGGTCCGCAGGTTGCCTTTCGAACCAGGAAAGCGCGATGGCCAGCCCGTCGAGGCGCAGGCCACGCTGCCAATCGTATTCAAGCTGGAGTGACGCAGCAGCAATCGTCAAGGACCGGGAAATGGCGACACCGAGTGGGTCGGGCGCGAGGATCCGGAAAACTATAATCTGTTAGAGGGACTGCAGAATGGCCGCTGAAACCGGTATGACCGAAAATCCTTACGGCATCCAGGCGCTCTGGACCCAGAGCGACTATGTCGGCAAGGGCGTGTTCGTCATCCTCATCGTAATGTCGCTTTGGTCATGGCTGGTAATGATCAACAAGTGGCTGGACCAGCGCGCGCTCAGGAAAGCAGCGACTGAGGCGGAAAAGAATTTCTTCTCGGCTGGTTCGATGCCGGAAGGAATCGCCAAGTTGAAGGGCAAGATCAATCCCTTCCGCGATATTGCCCAAGACGGCCTCATGGCCGTTGAGCACCATCGCAAGAGCACGGCGCGTGACATCACGAGCGGGATCGCGCTGCCGGAGTGGGTGCAGTCGCACATCCAGCGGCGCACCGACATGCTGCAGTCGAGTCTGCAGAGTGGCATGGTGGTGCTCGCGTCGGTCGGTGCCACCTCGCCATTCGTGGGACTGTTCGGCACGGTATGGGGCATCTACCACGCGCTGATCAGCATCTCGATCGCGGGCCAGGCGTCACTGGACAAGGTGGCGGGCCCGATCGGCGAGGCGCTGATCATGACCGCGATGGGTCTCGCCGTCGCGGTGCCTGCGGTGCTCGGCTTCAACGGCCTGCTGCGCGGCAACAAGGGTCTGATGGAACGCGCGAATTATTTCGCGCACGACGTCCAGGCTGCGCTGCTCGCCGGCTCGCGGGTTTCCGGGAAGTAGACGATGGCTATTGCAGTTGGTCATGACGAAGACGAGCCGATGGTGGCGCCGAACGTCATTCCGCTCGTCGACGTCATGCTCGTGCTGCTGATCATCATGATCATCACGGTGCCGGTGATGATCCATGCCGTGAAGATCGACCTCCCCAAGGAGGTCAACAAGCCGACCGAGACCAAGCCGGAGAACATCAATCTTTCCATTGACTTCGACGGCACGATCTACTGGAACGACAACGGAGTCGACAAAAATGCCTTGCTGAATTACGTGCTCCAGGAGGCTGTCAAGGATCCGCAGCCGGAAGTCCATATCCGCGCTGATAAGCGGGCACGCTACGAGTACGTCGCCGACACCCTGTTCGTCCTGCAGCGTGGCGGCATGCGCAAGGTTGGCTTCATCGCGGAACGGCCGAAGGGCCAGTGACCGCGCCGTGGGCGCAGGCAGGATGACAGCACGGGGCCCGCCATGGCGGGCCCCGTTTTTTGGCGGGCATTGCTGCTGAATGCAGGCTGAACAAACGGACATATTTCAGACGCCGGAACCTGGCGGCCCGGCAGCAGTCCACTTGACAGGCCGGCGGCGAGACAGCCGGGCGGGTTTTGGGTTATAAACGCGCCCTCGCGGGACAGCCCCGCAGGTGGCGATTCGAGGTGGGGGCCAATGAAGCGTCAGATTCACAGCGCGCAATGGATCATTGCAACGGTTTCGGCGACCGTGCTTGCGGCGGCTTTGCCTGCCGCCGCGCTGGCGCAGTACGGATCGGCGTCCCCCGATCAGTCGCAGGCCGGGAAGGCCGCAAACAAGGACTCGAAGAACAAGAAAACTGAGGAAGTGGCGCCCGGTGCCGATTTCAGCCCTGCGTTCCGGAAGGAGGCTCCCAAGGTCCAGAAGTCGGTCAACGAAAAGAAGTGGGCTGAGGTAATCGCCGCGCTGCCGGCACTGGACGCTCTGCCGGGGCTGACCCCGGATGACCTGAAGGTCATCGCGACCTGGCGGCTGCAGGCGACGCAGGCCACGGGCGACACCGATGGTTTCACGGCTGCCATCGAAAACTACCTCGACAAGGGATACGCGACGCCCGATCAGATCGGGCCGATGCACCAGCAGCTGGCCGCGTACTACAACGGCAAGAAGGACCGCGAAAAGACGGTTCTGCATTACCGGCAGTTCATCGATGTGACGCCGGATGCGGAACCCGAGGAACTCCAGACCCTCGGAAAACTCTACCTTCAGAGTACAAACTACGCCGAAGCGGCGCAGTGGCTTGGCAAGGCCATTGACGTTGCCAAGAGTCATGGCGCGCAACCCGAGGAGCCATGGTTCCAGCTGCGCGACCGTTGCTACGTCGAGCTGAAGGACCAGAAAGGTCGCCTTGACAATCTTGAAGCGCTGGTCGGGTACTATCCGAACAAGGAATACTACAGTCGCATCGTTGCCGTCTATCAGACCGAGAGCCATGACGACCGGACGGTCATGTTGAACGCCTATCGTGTCGCAGTGGCGGATCCCAAGGGCGGACTCGCGACGGTGGGTGGCTACCTGGGTTATGCCGATACGGCGCTTGTCGCTGGCAGTCCGGGTGAGGCTGTCAGGAGTCTCGAGCGCGGCATGAAGGAAGGAATTGTGCCGAGTGCAGGCAGCAATCAGGCAACCTTGCAGGAAGCCAGGGCCGCCATAGCCCTCGACCGCAAGAGTCTTCCGGGCGAATCGACAGCCGCCGCCAAGAATCCGAAAGGTGAAGTCGCCGTCAAAGTCGGCCTCGGCTACTACAGCACGGGTGACTACGATAAAGCCGTCGAGATGGTGCGGCTCGGGATTGCCAAGGGCGGCGTCACGCGGCTCGACGACGCGAATCTGCTGCTGGGTGCAGCGCTCCTGGAACTGGGTCGCCGCGATGAAGCGAAGGCTGCCTTCGAGGCGGCCGCCGGCGCAGCAGGCTCCGATACCTACATGGCGCGTATTGCGCACCTTTGGTTGACGCTCGCGGGACGCGCGGAAGCGGCCCCGACGGGCGGCTGAGGCAGGGGAGGAATGATGCTCAAGATTCCGACACTTCGTGCCAGCCTGATTGCAGCCACTGTCGCAATTCCGCTGGCTGGCATCGTTGCGATTACGCTGCCCTCGGCGGCAATTGCCCAGGCCCAGACAGCCGGCGGCTGGCACAAGGAGACCGCGGACCGGGTCAAGGCTGCGCAGGAAGCCGGCAACAAAGGCAATTTCGCGGAGGCGATCCGCGTGCTGAAGGAAGCCAAGGTCAGGGGTCCCCTCCCGCTGTCCGCACCGGAAGAGCAGGCGGTCAATGAGTACCTGATTTATGCGGCGAGCAACGTCAAGGACTACAAGCTGGTCCTGCAGACCGTTGATGAACGTCTGGCGACTGGCCGCGTGACCGGCGCCGAGCTGATTCGCAAGCTGCGGCTGAAGGCGACGACGCATTACGCACTCGGCGACTATCGCGGTGCCGTTGCCGCATTCGACAAGCTGATTGCCACCCAGGGCTCGGCAAGCGCCGATGACTTGATCCTCATGGGGAATTCACAGATTGCATTGCGCGATTACCGCGCGGCGACAACGACGCTGGAGAAGGCCGTCTCCGCCTCGCAAAGAGCAGGCAAGTCCGCCGCCACCGTCGGCAAACTCCTCGAAGGCCTCAACACTGCGTACCACGAGACCAAGAACGAAGCCAAGCGCGTTGAGACCCTGCACCGGCTGATGGCGGTCACGCCGAAGGCCAGCGTCTTCAAGCAGCTGGCCAGCGTCTACGAGGTGGACTCGAAGAAAGACCCGGTGGTCATGGTCAACATCTATCGCCTTGGCGCGTCTCGCGGTTTGCTGTCCGCTGATCACTACGCCAAGTACGCCGAGGTGGCGCTAGACCTTGCGAGCCCGGGCGAGGCGGTCGCGATGCTCGAAAAGGGCATGGCAAGCGGGGCGATCAAGAAGGACGATCGCAACAACCGGCTGCTGGCAGATTCCAGGTCGCAGGTTGAGCGGCTTAAAGCGGGTCTGGCGCAGCTCGAGCGTGAAACGATCGCGACCAAGAACGGCGAAGCCGAGGCCAAGCTCGCGACAGCGTACTTCACGCTCAAGAATTACGCGAAGGCGACCGAAGCTGGCAAACGCGGCATCATTGAGGGCAAGTTGCGACGCGCCGACGACCTCAACATGCTGCTTGGCATTGCGCTGGTTGAAACGAAGAAGCCGGCCGATGCGAAGAATGCTTTCAAGGCTGCCGCGGCTGCCAACGAGAAGATCCGGGGTGTTGCGGACCTGTGGAGTTCGACCGCCGCCTGACTCAGCACGCGACCGGTTGCGGCAACGGCCGTGGCGCGAAATCGCCGCGGCCGTTTTGCGTATACAATCCGCGGGGCCTGGCCAACACGGAGATGAGCAAGAAATGACGATCAAGGCGGGAGATCCCATTCCGGAAGGGAAGTTGAGGTTGATGGACAAGGATGGGCCGATGAATGTCACGGCGGAGAAGCTGCTTGGCATGGGTCGGGTCGTGCTCTTCTCGGTGCCTGGTGCCTTCACACCGACCTGCAACGCGAAGCACCTGCCGGGATTTATCCAGCAGGCCGGCGCGTTTCGGGCCAAGGGTGTCAAGCTGGTTTGCCTGGCGGTCAACGACGTTTTCGTGATGGACGCCTGGGGCCGTGCGGCCAATGTCGGGGATGCGATCGTCATGGCGGCGGACGGCAATGGCGACTACACGCGCGCGCTCGGTCTGGAACTCGATGCACGTGGCTATGGCATGGGAATGCGTGGCCAGCGATTTGCGCTCGTGATCGAGGACGGCATCGTGAAACAGGTGCATGTCGAGGCGCCGGGTGAGTTCAAGGTTTCGAGCGCCGAGTACGTGCTGGGGCAATTGACATGATCGTCAACACGCCTTCGATCCTTTATGCGGCGCTGCTGGGGCTGCTGCTGATCGCCCTGTCAGTGAATGTGGTCCTGGCGCGGCGGCGATATCGCGTGGGCCTGGGCGTGGGCGACGACGAAGGCATGCATCAGGCGGTGCGCGTCCAGGCCAATTTTGCGGAATATGTGCCGCTCGCGGTCGTCCTGCTCGTATTGAGCGAACTTTCGGGTCTGCCGATCGGCGCAGTGCATGCTGCGGGCATCGTGCTCGTCACCAGCCGGTTGCTGCATGCCTGGGGGCTGTCCCGCAGTCCCGGCAGGACATTCGGGCGCTTTTACGGCACGGCAGGCACCTGGCTTGTCATGATCGGCCTGTCGCTATGGCTGTTGTTCACAGCTATAGATTTTTCTCCAGTTCCGGGATCAGGGTGAACAGGTCGCCGACCAGACCGTAATCCGCGATTTCGAATATCGGCGCTTCGGCGTCCTTGTTGATCGCGACGATGGTCCGCGCATCCTTGATGCCTGTCAGGTGCTGTATAGCGCCGCTGATGCCGATGGCGATGTAAAGCTCGGGCGCAATGATCTTGCCGGTCTGCCCGACCTGCAACTCGTTTGGCGCATAGCCAGCGTCCACCGCTGCCCGAGAGGCGCCGATGGCTGCGCCGATGCGATCCGCAAGTCGCTGGATCAGCGCGAAGTTCTCGGCGCTGCCGAGGGCCCGCCCGCCCGAGACCACCCGTGCCGCGGTCTGCAGATCCGGACGATCGCTTCTGGCGGCGGTCACCGACACGAAGCGCGTATGAGTCGGCAGGGGAATGTCGAGCCCGACCGGCTCGACCGGAGCACTTCCGCCGGCACCCGCTGCCTGCCATGAGGCGACCCGCACGGTCGCGACGATAGGCCGGTCGGCGGCCGCTTCGACGGTGACGATGGCATTGCCGGCGTAAACCGGCCTGCGGAAGCGCCGGGCGGACTCGACGCTCATGACGTCGCTCACTTGCGCCACATCGAGCAGTGCGGCGACGCGCGGCATCAGGTCCTTGCCGAATGTGCTGGATGGACCGAACACGTGGCTGTAACCCTCCGCCAGGCGCGCAACCTGTGGTGCCAGCACAGCGGCGAGCGCCGGCTCATTGGCAGGGTGATCCACGAGCAACACACGCGCGACGCCGGCGACGGCCGCGGCCGCCTGCGCGACGGCGGTGCCAGCTCTTGCCAGCACGGCGATCGTGATTTCCGCGTCCGGAACGCTGGCCGCACAGCTGACGCACTTGGCGACCGCCGCATTGAGCTTGCCGTCCGCATGCTCCGCAATGATCAGGATGCGATTCATCAGACGAGTCCTTTCTGGCGTAAGGCTGCGATCAGTTCGGCGGCATCTTTGACGATGATGCCTTTCTGGCGCTGTGGCGGCGGCTCGTACTGGAGTGTCCTGAGCCTTTGCGTGGCCTCAACGCCGATTGCCGCCATGTCGATCACTTCGAGCGGTTTCTTCTTCGCTTTCATGATGTCGGGCAGCTTGACGTAGCGCGGTTCATTCAGACGCAGGTCGGCCGTGAAGACGGCCGGCAGATCGACGTCGATGGTTTCGAGGCCGGCATCGACTTCGCGTGTCACACGGGCCGTCTGGCCCTTGAGCTCGATCTTCGACGCGGATGTCGCCTGCGGCCGGTCCCAGAGCGCGGCGAGCATCTGCCCGACCTGATTGCAATCGTCATCGATGGCCTGTTTGCCGAAAATCACGAGCATCGGACCCTCGCGTTCAACGAGTTTGTGCATCACGCGGGCCACCACGGGCGGCTCAACTGAAGGGTCCGACCTGACAAGAATCGCCCGGTCGGCGCCCATCGCGAGCGCCGTGCGCAACTGCTGTTGTGCGTCATCCGGCCCGCAGCTGACTGCGACGACCTCGTCAGTCTCGCCGCGTTCCTTGATGCGCAGCGCCTCTTCCAGCGCTATCTCGTCGAACGGGTTGATGCTCATCTTGACGCCATCGGTGATGACGCCGCCTCCGTCCGGGCGGACCCGGACCCGCACGTTGTAATCGATGACCCGCTTGATGCCGACCAGGATTCTTCTCATGCATCGCTCTCCCTGATTGCCGTGAATCGTAGCATCCGCGCTCAGCACGCGGATGGGTCCGGATTTCGGAAACAATTGCATTATTAAGCACTTGAAAAGAATATGTGCAGTGTATTCTCAGCCTATGCCCCGACGGGACTTGCTACGAGGTGCGCGTAGGGATAGCTTCTTGCAACAGCGCAGGGAAGGACATGCGCACCGAGGAAGCCGCCCCACCGATAACGAGAACCAAGACGTGGGGTACGAGGGGAGCATCCGCATGACGCATGACGCGCGCGGATGCATAACAAGAGCGGCTTTGCTGAAGCCGCTTCTTTTTTTGTGCGGGCAGATCCAGGCGCCGTGACGATGCTTGCATACATCGCAAGGCGGCTGCTCGGCGCGATTCCGACACTGGCTGTGATCGTCACGCTGTCATTCGCGATGACACGCCTTGCCCCGGGTGGGCCATTCGACGAAGAGCAGGCACTGCCACCCGAGATCCGCGCGAATCTCGAGGTGGCTTATGGCCTGGACCAGCCCGTGACCGTCCAGTTCGGACGCTACCTCGCCGGCCTCTTGCATGGCGATTTCGGGCCGTCCTACAAGTTTCGCGACTTCACGGTCACCGAACTGATCTCGAGCGGGCTGCCGGTCAGCCTGGCCATCGGCGCCGCCGCGATTCTGCTCGCAATTGCAGTCGGTATCCCGGCCGGAATCTTTGCCGCACTCCGCCAGGACCGGATCGCCGACCGGGTCATGATGGCGCTGGCCGTTGCCGGCATCTCCGTACCGGTGTTTGTGATCGCACCATTCCTGGCGCTCGTGTTCGGCATCTGGCTGCATTGGTTGCCGGTGGCGGGCTGGGCACCGGGGAGACCGGGCGATCTGGTGTTGCCGGTCGTGACGCTGGCATTGCCGGTGATCGCATATCTTGCGCGCCTCACGCGCGGCAGCCTGCTCGAGGTAATGCGCGCACCCTGGATCCGCGCGGCGCGCGCGCGCGGCCTGCCGCAGCACCGGATACTCCTCGTGCACGCGCTGCCCGCCGCGTTGTTGCCGGTAGTCAGTTATCTGGGCCCCGCGGTCGCGGCCGTACTGACCGGCTCGCTCGTCGTGGAGACTATCTTCGGACTGCCGGGCATGGGACGCCATCTCGTGCAAGGCGCGTTGAATCGCGATTACACACTGGTCATGGGAATGGTGATCGTCTACGCGACGATGATGATCGCGCTGAATCTGGCCGCCGACCTCATCTATGCATGGCTCGATCCGCGCATCCGGCGGGAGCGGCGCCCGTGAGCAGGCATGGCGGTCTGTGGCGCGATGCGTTGCATCGCCTTGCCGCCAATCGCCTCGCGCTCGCGAGTCTTGCGATCCTGGTGCTGATGACTGCCGCGGCCTCGCTTGGTCCGTTGCTGCTCGACTATCGCCAGGACGAGATTGACTGGGCGCATATGGCGGCAGCGCCGTTTTCCGCCGAGGGGCACTGGCTGGGGACGGACCGGTTGGGCCGCGACCTGCTGGTGCGCACGCTGCACGGCCTGCGGGTCTCGATGGGCATCGCGCTTTTGGCGACGCTCGTGAGCCTCGCAATCGGGGTCACCTGGGGGGCAGTCGCGGGTTACCTGCGCGGGCGCACGGACGCGCTGATGATGCGCTTCGTCGACGTACTCTACGCCCTGCCGCAGGTCTTCTTCGTCATCATCCTGACGGTCGTGTTCGGGCGGAGCCCAGCGACACTGCTGGTCGCAATAGGCGCATTTGGCTGGCTGACAATGGCGCGCATTGTGCGCGGTCAGGCGCTGGCGCTGCGCGAGCGCGAGTTCGTGGACGCGGCGATTGTCGGCGGCGCGGGCACCGCGCGAATTGTCGCGCGCCACATTATTCCGAATCTGCTGGGACCGGTGATTGTCTACGCGACCCTGACCGTGCCACAGGTGATCCTGGTCGAGAGCTTCCTGAGCTTTCTCGGCATCGGCATCCAGGAGCCGCTCGCAAGCCTTGGCAATTTGATTGCCGACGGCGCAACGGAAATGGAGACGGCCACCTGGATGCTGGTTGTGCCGGCCGGCTGCCTGGTGCTGCTGGTGTTCTGCTTCAACTTCCTGGGCGACGGATTACGCGATGCCCTCGATCCACGGGATCACTGATGGCACTGCTCGAAATCAGGGGACTGACCGTTGATTTTGACGGACCGCGGCGGGTTTGCGCGGTCGATCATGTGGACCTGTCGGTCGAACGCGAGAGCTGTCTCGCGATCGTCGGCGAATCGGGGTCGGGCAAGAGCCAGTTGCTGCTGTCCTGTGTCGGACTGCTCGCGGCCAATGGCCATGCGAGGGGTTCAGTGCGATTTGACGGGGTCGAGCTGCTTGGAGCTGGCGATCCGGCGGCACGGATCCGCGGCCGTGGAATCGGATTCGTATTCCAGGATGCCTCGGGCAGCCTGACACCCCATCGGCGCATTGGTGAACAGCTTGCCGAAGCGGGTATCGCAGCAGGTGGCATCACGCGCCATGCGGCAATCGCCGAGGCCGAGCGAATGCTCACGCGCGTGCGCCTGCCACAGGCACGTCGTCATCTTGCCGATTACCCCCATGAGCTGTCAGGCGGCATGCGCCAGCGCGTTGCGATTGCCGCGGCGCTGATGCCGCGGCCTCAAATCCTGTTCGCCGACGAGCCGACCACCGCGCTCGATATGACCGTTCAGGCCGAGATCATCGCCTTGCTCGGCGATCTCAGTGACGAATTGGGAATGGCCATGCTGCTCGTGACGCACGACCTCGGCGTGGTCTCGGGGCTCGCGGACCACATCGCGGTCATGTATGCGGGGCGCATCCTGGAATCTGCCGAGGCATCGCGTTTCTTCGCGGGGCCACGCCATCCATACAGCGCCGGTCTGCTGGCCGCCGTGCCGAGTCTTGATGATCCCCCGGGAACGGAATTGCGCTGCATCGCTGGCACGCCGCCCCGCTCCGGCACGACCCTGCCGGGTTGCCGCTTCGAGCCGCGCTGCGAGCGCGCACAGCCGCGCTGCCGTGGCGAGGATCCCCCATTTGTCTCCCGGGGCAGCGCGGGAATCGCCTGCCACTTCCCGCTGTATCAGGATGACCGATGAGCGCACTGCTCGAGTTACGCAGCGTGACCGTGAAGTACGCGTTGCGGCGCGGAGCGCGGCGACCCGAGCTGGCTGCCGTTGATGACGTCAGTTTCACGCTCGAATCCGGGGAAATGCTGGGACTCGTGGGCGAGTCGGGCTGCGGGAAGTCCACTCTGGGGCGCGCCATTCTCCAGCTCGTGCCGCTGGCAGCGGGTGAGGTACATTGGCAGGGCCGCCGCATCGACCGGCTCAGCTCACGGGAATTCCGTGGTCTGCGGCGCGGCCTGCAGCTCGTATTCCAGGATCCGCACGCCTGCCTCGATCCGCGCATGACGATCGTCGAGAGCGTCGCGGAGCCGCTGCGCTCTTTCGAGCCAGGGATGTCCGGCTTGCAACGGGCAGCGCGCGCCGCGGCGTTGCTCGATGAAGTCGGGCTTGCCTCCGAACTTTGGGACCGTTATCCGCACCAGGCGAGCGGTGGCCAGTTGCAGCGTGCGGTCATCGCGCGCGCGCTGATCGTCGATCCGCGCCTGGTCGTGTGCGATGAGCCGGTCAGCGCGCTCGACGTATCCGTGCAGGGCCAGATCGTTAACCTGCTGGCGCGCATTCAGCGTGAGCACGGGCTCGCGAGCCTGTTTATCAGTCACAACCTGGCCGTGGTCGCGGGTCTTTGCGAGCGCGTCATGGTCATGTACCTCGGGCGCATTGTCGAAATTGCACCGCGCGCAGTACTCGTTCCAGCGCCGCTGCACCCGTACACCCGGATGTTGCTGGATTCCGTGCCGCATGTGGCGCCGGCCACGCGCCGGCGGTCGGCGGCCGCCGCGCAAGCCGAGCCAAAGGACAACGAACGAACCGTGCCCGCCGTTGGCTGCGCGTTCGCGGCGCGCTGCCCCCACGTCGTTCCGGTCTGCCGTGCCGACCGGCCGCCGCTGCGGGCGTCAGGCGGAGCAGGGCGTCTTGTTGCCTGTCACCGTGCGAGTGAGTGGCCCGGGGGCCTGCCGCCCACGGTCGCCGGCTGAGTCCCGCTGGGTCATCCGCTGAGCCAGATGGCCCGCTATGCTGCCGGCAGATCCCGTGAGGACGCCGGCACTTGAATTCAAATGCCCGATGCATCGCCCATCTGGAGTCCGGCGGCTGGCTCCTGACGCCGGACCGGCGGCAGTCGCGAATCCTGCGGCGCTTACACGATCGCGCACAAATCGCGGCAGGCCGGTCGGTCTGGAAGTCGGCGCAGGTGTTGCCGCTCGACGCCTGGCTTGAGCTGCTATGGCGCGACGCAGGAGCCGCCGATCGGGGCCTGTCCCAACCTTTGCCGGTGGTCGCCGCACAGTGGCTGTGGCGGCGCCAGACGGCCGCTGACGCGCCTGGCCTGCTGGATCCGGCGGAACTGGGCGCCCGGGCGCGGGCGAGCTGGTTGCGCCTGCGCGCATATGGCGGCGCGCTCGAAGACATCACGCATTTCCCGCTGACCCGCGATCAGCAGGCGTTCGTCGCTTGGGCACGCGGTGCGGCACGGGAATTGCACGAACGCCGTGCCTGCGATCCCTCGGACCTGGCTCGGCTCCTGATTGAGGCCGATGCTGTCCCGGCTCCCGGGCCGCCTTTGATGTTGGCCGGATTTCGCCGCCTCACGCCGTCGCAATCGACGCTGCTGGCGGGGCTGACGGCGCGAGGCTGGACGAGTACCCGGTGCGAGCCTGCGATCGACGGCCATGGCATCTGGCGCCATGTCGCTGCGGATCCGGGAAACGAACGCGCTGCGATGCTCGACTGGGCGCGCCTGCGGCTCGAGCAACAACCGGACGGCCTCCATGCGCTGATCGTCCCTGACCTCGCGGCGAATCGCGGCGTGCTGCAGCGCGCGCTCGAAGCCACGCTGCAACCGGAACTGGAGTTGCCAGGCGTGATTCGACGCGAGCGTTTGTTTGATCTCGCCGGCGGACATCCGCTGTCGGCGCAGCCGGTCGTGGAGACCGCTCTTGCGGCGCTTGCCTGCGCGTTCGGACAATTCGACTGGGCTCTTGCAAGCCGCTTGCTCAGAAGCTCCCACCTGGCCGCCTCCCGGCCGGAGCACCAGGCTCGGATCCGGCTCGACGTCGGATTGCGCGCTACGCAGGGCTTGCCGCACCCATCCGTGCACGCCCTTGGTACCCGCGCTGCGGCTGCCGAAGCCGGTCAGTTCGCCGCAGCGCTGGCGGCGGCTGCTGGTCGTCTCAGCGGTCCCGAGCGCCGTGGTGCCGATGCCTGGGCCGAGTGTTTCGGCGCCTGTCTGGCGGCCTGGGGATGGCCGGGTGACATCGCGCTGGACAGCGACCAGTACCAGGCGGCGAAACACTTGCGTGAATTGCTACGTGACCTCGCGGCGCTGGCCGCCGTCGCACCACAGTTACGCGGAGCTGACGCCCTTGATGAACTGCGCCGCCTCGCGGCAGCGCCATTCCAGCCGGAGAGCGGCGAACCGTCGGTATTCGTACTCGATGCTTATGAAGATCCCGGCGTGCACTTCGACAGCCTGTGGGTCGCAGGGCTTACGGCGGCTGCCTGGCCGCGGCCTGTCACACTAGATGCCCTGCTGCCTATCGAGATCCAGCGCCGCCTTGGCATGCCCTGCGCGAGCGCGGAAGACTGCGTGGCAGAAGGGCGCGCGATCATCGGACGCTGGCATGCGCGCGCCAGCCAACTGGTGCTGTCCTGGCCTCGCAGCGAGAACGACACCGAGGTTGACGGCACGCCCCTCGTGCCAGCAGAGGCAGGGCCGTTGCAGCAGCCGCCAACACGGGCCACGCGCGAGCAGTTGATGTTCGCCGCCGCGACACTGGAGCCTTTGCTGGACGACGCTGTGCCGCCGCATCCGGCAGGCGTGGCGTATGGCGGTGCGCGGGTGCTGGAATTGCAGTCGCATTGTCCGTTCCGCGCATTTGCGGAACTGCGGCTGCGCGCCGATCCGCTCGAGGAGCTGCAGACCGGAATCGACCGGCGCCTGCGCGGCGTCGTCCTGCATCGAGCATTGCAGCGGTTCTGGGCACAGCTCGAGTCGCAACAGGCACTGCTGCGGCTCGATGCCGCGGAATGCGAACGTAAGGTCATGACCGCCATCGATCAGTCGATGTCGGAATTGCTGCCGGCGATGAGTGGCCAGCGGTCGATCGCACTCGAACGCGATTGGCAGCGCCGGGCCATCGGCCAGCTGTTGGCACTGGAACGCGCGCGACCGGCCTTCACGGTGCTCGCGACGGAACGTGCAATGCACGGCCGCATCGGTGGTCTCGACCTGCGCCTGCGGGTGGATCGCGTGGATCGCATCGGCGAGGAACGGGTCGTCATCGATTACAAGAGTGGCGCGGTCAGCAAGACTCAATGGCGTGGCGCGCGGATGGAGGCGCCCCAGTTACCGCTGTACGCAGTGCTGCATCCGGAACGGCCGGCGGGCATTGCGATCGCAGAACTGGACTCCGGCCGCGCGAGCTACGTCGGTGTGTCCGAAATCCCCGGCCTCATCGCCGGGCTGCAGCCGGCCCCTGATTTCGAGTTGACGGAGCATCGTGAACGCGGATTCTCCTGGCCAGTGATCAGGGAGCACTGGTACGCGTGGCTCGAGCGCCTGGCTGGTGATCACGCCGCGGGACATGCCGTCGTGGATCCAAAGCTCGGGTCCGATACTTGCCGCTTCTGCCACCTGGCCTCGCTGTGCCGCGTTGCGTCGGCCGTGCCGGATGAGGCGCGCGCGGAGGAGGGTGCCGATGACGACTGATGCAGAGCGCATGAGTCTGGAATTGCGCCGGCGCGCTGTCGACCCGGAGCGCTCCTTCATCGTCCAGGCGCCGGCCGGGTCCGGCAAGACCTCGCTGCTGACGCTGCGTTACCTGCGGCTGCTCGCGACCGTGCAATGCCCGGAGCAGATCGTTGCCATCACATTCACGCGCAAGGCGGCCACGGAGATGCGGCACCGCATCCTGCAGTCGTTGTCGGCGGCCGCGAATCCGCCGCAGGTGGAGGCGAAACCGCATGAACTGGAGATTCACTGGCAGGCAAGCGCGGCGCTGGCCCGCAGCCGCGAACGCGGCTGGGGCCTCGAACACAATCCCGCGCGCCTGCACGTGCAGACCATCGACGGCCTCAATCACTGGCTGGCGCGCCGCCTGCCGCTGGCGGCGCGCATCGGCACGTCCGCGGCCCTGGTCGACGACGCCCGGCCGTTGTGCGCCGAGGCGGCCCGACGCACAGTTGCAGAACTCGACAGTGACGGACCGGTCGCGCCGCACCTGGAGCGGCTGGCGCGCGCCCTGAATCACGAGCCGCGCGTGCTGGCACGCCTGATCGAGCAGATGCTTGGTGCGCGCGAGCTGTGGTTGCCGAAACTGCTGGCTTCCGGCACCGGATTGGCGCTTCGCGCATCGATCGATCAGCTGCTCGAGTCGGCCATCGAAGCCGAGCTCTCGCGGATTCACGGGATCGTCTCCGTGGCCGACATGCAGCCCCTCTTTGGATTGATACGCGAAGTGGCTGCGGCAGGTCCCGGAAATGGGCCGCTTGCGTTGCTTGCCGGCATTAATGCTCTGCCGCCGCCGGCAGTAGCCGCAGTTCCCCAATGGCGCGCGCTTGCGGAATTGCTTCTGACGGCCGACAAGCGTGGCGCCATGCGCAAGACCGTCGATTACAAGCAAGGGTTCCTTGCCGCGAGCGAAGGTCCGGCCTGGGCTGCACGAAAGAAGCGGATGAAGGAGCTGTTGGCCGCGCTTTCCGCAGATGTCGGGCTGGCGGCGGCGCTGGTACAAGTGCGGCGCCTGCCGCCACCCGCCCTGACTGAGCGGCAGTGGGAACGGATCGACGCGCTCTCTGCGGTGCTGCCGTATTCCGTCGCCGAGCTGCTGGCGCTGTTTTCGGAACGGGACTGTCTCGATCATCCGGCGGTCGCCGCTGCTGCGCGTGATGCGCTTGGCGATGAATCGTCGCCGACCGAACTTGCGCTCGCGCTCGACTACCGCATTCGCCACCTGCTGGTGGACGAATACCAGGACACGTCGCCGTCGCAGGAACGTCTGCTTGAACTGCTGGTCGCGGGCTGGCAGCCAGGCGACGGGCGCAGCCTGTTCTGCGTCGGCGATCCGATGCAGTCGATCTATGCGTTCCGCGAGGCCGATGTCACGCTGTTCCTGCAGGCGCAGCGTCAGGGCATTGGCGGCGTGCAGCTCGCATCCGAGCGGCTCGGCCAGAATTTCCGTTCCTGCGCGTCAATAGTCCGCTGGGTCAACGATACTTTTGCGGCACTGCTGCCTGCTCTGGACGATTTCGAGCGCGGAGCCGTGCGGTACTCGCCGGCGACGGCGGTAAAAGCGGACGCCGCAACGGACGGGGTGATCGTGCATCCGTTGCTGGACGCAGATGAACACGCGATGGCAGCCGAAGTGACGGCAATCGTCACTGCTGCGCTGCGCACCGGGCCGGGCGCCGCGCGACCGACCATCGCGGTTCTCGTCCGCGGCCGTGCATCGCTGCCGCCGCTGCTCGCGGCGCTGCGCGAGGCCCGCATCGAATACCGGGGCGTCGAACTGGAGTCGCTGCCGGATCGTCCCGCGATCCGCGACCTGGTCGCTCTGGCAAAGGCGCTGCTTCACCCCGGCGATCGCACGTCCTGGCTCGCCGTGCTGCGGGCGCCCTGGTGCGGCCTTGCGCTTGCCGACCTGCTGGCCCTGGTCGGCGACGACCACTGCGCCCTCGTGTCGCTTCGTATGGCAGACCCGGCCGTGCTGGCCAGGCTTTCGCGGGATGGTTCTGCGCGACTTGCGCGCCTGCGGGAACGCGTCGACGACGCTCTGGCGGGTCGTGGCCAGCGCACGCTCGGCTGCTGGGTGAAATCCGCCTGGCTCGGGCTTGCGGGTCCGGCGACCGTCGACGATCCCTCGGATCTGTCGAATGCGGAATTGCTGTTCGCGGCGCTCGACCGCCTGGAGCTGGAAGCCGGCGTCAGTCCGGAAGCATCGGCGATCGACGCCGCGGTCGAAGGCGTCATGGCCTCACCCGTCGGCAGCGATACCGCCCAGCTGCAGGTCATGACGATCCACCGCGCCAAGGGCCTCGAGTTCGATGTCGTGATCGTTCCGGACCTGCAGCGCGGCGTGCGTGTCAGGGAGCGGCCGTTGCTGTACTGGACCCAGGTCGCGACCGACCCAGGCCATCGCGGCATCGTGCTGGCGAGCCGGGCGGAGTCCGGTGAGTCCGACGGCCCTGCAGATCCGCTGGAGCATTGGATGCGGCAACTGGACGGCGAACGTGAGGCGTTCGAACTCGGGCGCGTCGCCTACGTGGCGGCGACACGCGCGAAGCGGCAGCTGCATCTGCTCGGATCGACGAAGATCAAGTGGAAGGATGGGGAGGCGCAGCTGGGCAGGCCAGCCGCGGGCAGCCTGCTCGCGTTCTTCTGGCCGGTGCTGCGCGAAGATTTCGAGCGGGCATTGGCCGCGCGCGCCCCCATGCGGGAAGAAGCATCGCGTATTGCCGGCGGCAGGCCCCGGCTGACGGCGCCAAGATTGCTGCGCCTGCCGGCGGACTTTGTGGCGCCGGTACCGACCGCGCCGTCGCGAGCGGCCGGTCCGGCAATCGCCGGTGAGCCGGAAGGTTCGATCCGCCCCGAGTTCGACTGGGCGGGAGTGATCGCGCAGGCTGTCGGCCAGGTGGTGCATTTCGAACTGCATCGACTGGTCCAGGCGGGACGCGCGCCCGGCACGCTGGAGCCGCAGCTTGCTGCATGGCGCCGCCTGCTGCGCGAGTTTGGCATTGACGATGCGCACCTTCCGGAGGCTCTGGCACGCGTTGAACGCGCAATCGCCGCGGTCTCGAGGAGTACCTTCGCCGCCCGCCTGCTCGATCCCGCGGCGGCGGAGGGCACGAGCGAGCTCGCGCTGACCGCCGTCATCGACGGTGTCGTCCATGGCCTAAGGATTGACCGCAGCTTCGTGGACGCTGCGGGCCAGCGCTGGATCGTCGACTGGAAGACGAGTTCGCATGAGGGCGGCAACCTCGAGGCATTTCTCGACAATGAACTGGCGCGCTACGCCGACCAGTTGCGGCGTTATGCGCTCGTGATGAAACGCTACGACGGGCGTCCGCAAAAGATCGGCCTCTACTTCCCGCTCCACGATGCCTGGCGCGAACTGAAGAACTAGTTGGAAGCTGATACGCGGGCTACAGTGTGCCTTCGACGGTGAACGGCCGACGTCCGGTCGCGTCGGGAGGACCGAGGAATGCGAGCGTGTCAAAAATGGTGGGGCCGGCGCCCGGGCCCGGTGCGACTTCACCACTCATGAGGTAGCTGCGATCGTGCCGCAACTCGATGCTGCCGCGCACGCGCAATGGCCCGCCGAGATCGGCGAGCCTGCCGGTCAATGCGCCGGTGCCGACCGCGCCTTCGCCGATCGTCAGCTCGAAGTCGCCGAGCAGCGCGCCATCCGGACCCGGCGCCTTCAGGCCGCGCACGAAGAATTTGCCTTCCGCTTGCTGCGGCAGGCCGCCGGCGAATCGGGCTCTTGCAACATCGAGGTCCAGCCTGCCGGTCCAGCCCGCAGGCGTTGCAATGCCCTCGAGAAATGCAATCGGCAGATTGCCCGTGAGGTCGCGGGCCTCGATCTCCTCGGCTCCGAGGTCGCCGGATAGCGTCGCGGACACCTGGCCGCCGGCGGGCTGCAGCCGCACGCGGCAGGACCATTCGAGCGCCAGCAGCGGCCATGGCCGGCAGGACCAGTTTGCAGCGCCGATGGAGCGCCCGTTCACGCGGACAGCGGACGCCTGGCCGGACCAGATCGTGCCCTCGAGGCCGGCGACCGCGATGTCGGGCGGGAGCCAACGTGTCAATACCGTGGCAGGGACCAAGGCGACCAGAAACACCAGGAAAGCGGCGATGCCCGCCGCAACCAGCAAGCCGCTGCGTGCCACTGCCTAACGACCGCGCAGCACGAGCGTCGCATCAACGCGGCCAGGCTCGCCGCTCGCATTGACGCTTGCAGATTCGGTGACCGCGCCACGCTCCTGCTGCAAACGGGCGAGGCAAAGTGCCAGCGCATCGAAAGAAACATTCTTGAAGCGCACACGCAGCGATCCAGGTCCGGCGGGCTCGATGCCTTCCAGTGCATCGCCGAGACCCGATTCACGGGCTGAGCGGTCCACCGCAATGGCCAACGATTCTCCTGCACGGGCCGCGGGCGTTGCCTGCAGGCGCGGCGTGACGGCTTCGATCCACGCGAGCAGCTGCCGCTTGCCGTCCACCCGCACTTCCGCGGTCGCGGCTGCGCTGCCGAGCTTCCACAGCAGGCCGATGAGCAGAAGCACGACAGCCGCCACCGCGCCCCAGGTGACCATGCGCTGTTCGCGTTCGGCGAGCGAGGAATGCCATTCGCGCAGGTTCATGACGCGGGTCCTGTCGTGACATTGATCTGGGCTGAAACGCCATTCTCGCCCGGCGTCGTGGATTCAACGTCGGCGGTGAGACCGCGCGCGGTCAGCGCCTGCGCAAAGCGCGCCAGCGTGTCAGTGTCGGCCGCAATCATGTGCAATTGCAGCGAACCATCGCGCCAGCCGAGGGACTCGAGCGTCGGGCCTGGGCTGCCGCTCATCGCGCCGCCAACCGCCGCGAGGCGCACCAGCAAGCCCTGGGGATCGGCGGCACCACCGCCGGCCAGTCGTTGCTCGATCTGCGCGCGCACATCCACGAAGCGTTCCACATCCGGCATTGCGATGCGCGCAGCCTGTTCAATCGCGGCGTCGAGGCGCTGCTCGTCGGCGCGCAGGCGGATCAGGTCATAGCCGCGCACGCCGATATGAAGGGCAAGGGCGGCAAGCGCAAGAAAGGCAGCAATGCGCCAGCGCTGCCACTCCGCGCGCCAGCCCGTACGGCGGGTGAAATCACCCTGCAACAATGACAACGCATCGCTTCTCACGCTGCCTGCGGCCAGCAACGGCAGGGTGCCGTCGGGCAGCAGCTGCAGATCGAGACTGCCCGTCACTTCGCGCAGTGCCTCGATCATGTCGCGCGAATTCTGCCAGTCGCCCTGCGAGACATAGAGCTGAACGTGGCGGTCCTCGCCTTCGAGACCCGCCAGCGTGAAAGCCTCCGTCAATGGTTCGGCGTCAAGTGCCACGGGCAGCGCACCCGGCGCCCGCACCAGCAGCTGGCGTCCGTCGAGGACCGCGACCGTCTTGCCAGGGTTGTCCGGTACGCACAGCGGTTCGGGCACGAGGGCGTGGGGATCGAGCCCGGCGGCACGGAGCGCGTCCATCCAGCCGCGCAATTCGTCGCGTCGCACTGCCGCGACCATTGTGCGGCCCTCGTCATCGGTCCGGCCGACGGCAAAATGAAACTGCTCGACTTCTCCGGCCAGCATTTCCTCCAGCGCATAGGGCACAAGCTGCGCGAGCCGCGCGCCACTCTTGACCGGTAGTTCGGGCTGGGCGAATGTCACGCTTGCGGCGGGCGCGATGATGACCAGCGTGCGTTCGGCGGCTAGCGGCGCGGCGTCCTCGAGCGTGCCGGTGGATACCGGGCCGACGCGAGCGCCGTCCGCGTCCGTGATGATCCAGGTGATCGGATCCGCCAGCCGCAACACGAGAAATTGACTCATTGCCTCACTCGGTGCCTATTGAACGCAGCACGGTCCGGCCGCCGCCAGCGCTGTTTCGCTCGATCAGACTGTACAGCGTGAGTTCGGAGGTGCCAATACTGACGGCAGTCACGGCGCGGAACCAGTTCGAAGATTCGGAAATTGTGGGCTGCAGTGCCTGGTACTCGTCGGCGCTCAATGTTGCCCGCAGGTCATCCAGGGTCGGAAAACAGCCGTTCTTGCGGTTTGCCTTCAGGGAATCGGCGTCGCCGAAATCCGTGCCTCCCTGGATGAGGGCTGCCAAAACCGGCGCCGACGCCGTGCAGATATTCACTCTTGAGCCGAGCGGCAATGCGGCGACATACGGCCGGATGCGCAGGTACTCCTCGAGTGTCATGCCGGGCAGCGCCATCAGCTCGCTGATCGTGGTCACCGGGCCATTGGCCGCGCGATAGGGCGGGTTCTGCGAAAGATAGGTGCCGTCCTCCGCGCCATCCGGGAATCCGGGTACGGTGTCTGAATCGAGCCAGTCGGCCATGATGCGCGCCCAGCGCCGGTCGGCGCCGGCTCCCTCGAGCAACCGCTCGAAGCGCGCAATGGCGAACTCATTGACCGTTCCATCATCGGTGATCAGGTTGTTCAAATTAAATCGCGCCTGCATGTCCTCGAGGGCACCACGCACCGCGCCGCCGTCCACCGGCAGCGGTGGGATCGGCTGCGCCCAGTTCTCGCCGAAGTGATCGGTCTGCGAATCCTCGCGATCCTTGCGCAGCACCTCGATCGCCCAGGCCTCGGCACCGAGCGCCACGTACCAAGCCTGGTCCAGCGCGATCAAACCCGCGGTGCGGCGCTGATCGAGCGACGCGCGCGTGCCAATCCGCACGGCGAGCACGGTCGCGATCGCGACCATGACGATCGCCATGATCAGCGCAACACCGCGTTGCCTCATCCAGGCACCTCGATCAGGCGCTTCAATTCGCCATAGTCGGTCAGCATGATCGTCACTTCGACCGCCATCGGGCGCGACCGGAATTCGACGTCGCCGGCTCCGCCCTGTGGCGGCCACTGGTCGACCCATTCGCGACCGCTATTCATGTAGCGGATCTGGATACCCTGGACCTGGGTCAGCAGCCGGCGCGAAATCGGGACATTGGCCAGCGTCGGGTCGGTCACGGTCCAGTATTCGCGGATCAGCGTCTGCTGTTCGAGGCGATAACTGACGCGCTGTACCGTGCCACGTGCCGAGCCCGCCCCATTCGGCCAGCCCGCGTGCGACAGCTCGACCAGGGTCACAGCGTTCGGATCGCGGCGGAGTGCGGCGCGATAGCCGTCGCCGATCGGCTCGCGAATCGGCCGTGGCGCAAGTGTGTGGAAGTCGCTGGTCAACAGATTCATCGCGCGCTGCACTTCGCGCAGCCGATCCATGTGTCCGCTGGCATTCTCGACCGACACTCGCGCCTCGCTGACCGAGCGGTAAACCATTACGCTCATGATCGCGAGTATCGCCATGGCCACCAGGATCTCGAGCAGCGTGAACCCCAGGATTCGTTCGCGCATCACTCGTCATCCTTGTTGTCCGGGTCTTGGTCCGCTGCGCCCGCGTTCCACGGGGTCGACGACGGACCGGCGGCAGTCGCCGTTGCTCCAACGAAGCCCGCGAGCTTGATGAGCGCCGAGTCCGCGGCATCGCTTTCGCGGCGCACGCCGATGTCGATGCGGCGCAGACCCTGGACCGGCGTCTGCGAAACGACTACCGTCCAGTGCCAGCGCCGGCCGGCGTAGTCGACATCCCCCTCGGTCTTGTCCACTGACGGGTACTCGCCGGACAGGCGTATCTCGGCGATCCGGTTGTCGGCAATCCACGCGGCCATGCTGAGGTCGCGCAGGTATCCGATGTTGCCGGTCGTGTCGCCAATCGTCTTGAAGACCGCGAACATGCCGAGCGCGACGATCGCTAACGCGACGACCACCTCGATCAGCGTAAAACCCTGCGTTCTGCTAATCGGGTTCATGGCGTTCAATTTCGATCATGCCGTCGGCGGCGCCGATCAGCGTGACACGCCGGCCGGTATCGGGGCGCAACAGCGACAGGCGATAGGGGGTGACATCGCCGCTGCCATAGGCCATCAATTGCGGAATTCTTGCGTCGGCACGGAGCGGCTTGCGCAGCAGGACAAGCCGGCCCTCGATCTCAAGTTCGAATGTGAGTCCAGGCGGCAGTTCCCGCGCGCGCAGCCACGCGTCGTCCGCGACATCCGCCCAGCGCTGCTCGAAGCCGTCGTAGCGGAGGAACTCATAACGTGCGCTCTCGATTCGCAGGCCATAATCGCGCCCCTCGAGCTGGGCCTGGTCCTGCAGCAGGGCAATCGTGTCGGTCAGGCGTTCAGTCTCGAGCTCGAGCTCGCGATCGCTGCCGAGTACGCTGATTGAAACCATCGCCACGGCTGACAGTATGGCAATGATGACGACAACGACCAGAATCTCGATCAGCGTGAATCCGCGCTGGTCGCGGCGGAGGCGGATTGCTGCGATCGTCACGACCCGCTCAGGCCGTCAATCGATGTTCCAGTTGCCGATGTCTGCATCCGCGTCCTCGCCACCGGGCTGGCCGTCGGCACCCAGCGTGTAGAGGTCGTAGGCTCCACCTCTCTGGCCCGGCTGCAGATAGATATAGTCATTGCCCCATTGATCCTTCGGCACGGTCTTCGACCGCAGGTAACCCTGTGGCCGCCAGTTGCGCACTGAGGGGTCGTCCGGCTTTTTGACCAGCGCTTCGAGGCCTTGTTCAGTCGTCGGGTACCGGAAATTGTCCATCTGGTACATGTCGAGCGCCGTGCCGAGCGAGCGGATGTCTAGCTTGGTGGCCTTGATCCTGGCGGCATCCACCTGCCCGAGAATCTGCGGCGCGATCAGCGCGCCCAGGATCGCGATGATCACGAGCACGACCATGATCTCGATCAGCGTGAATCCGGATTCGCGGCGACAAGCCTGGCGCATCCACTTCTCCTGCCCCGCGCGGGGTGCCATCTGCATGGCAGCATGATATCAGAGCGACTTGCCGGGCCCGGATGGTGACACCCGCCTTGTGACGCCGCGCGCAAACTATAATCGGCGCGTCCAGGAGGCCAGGAGCGCCGATCTTGAAGCTGGGGATGATGTTTCCGGGGCAAGGTTCCCAGTCGGTCGGCATGCTGGCGGAACTGGCAGAAGCTGATCCGGTCATCGGCGAGACCTTCTCCGAAGCGTCCGACGTTCTCGGCTATGACCTGTGGCGGCTTTGCCAGCAGGGTCCGGAAGAGCAGCTTTCCCAGACCGAACGCACGCAACCGGCAATGCTTGCGGCCGGAGTCGCCGTATGGCGGCTCTGGCAGCGGCGTGGGGGCAGGACGCCCGATATGCTGTCCGGACACAGTCTCGGCGAATACAGCGCGCTGGTCTGCGCCGGCGCCATCGATTTCAGGGCAACGACGGAACTCGTGCGGCTGCGCGGGCGGATAATGCAACGCGCTGTGCCGTCCGGCAGCGGCGCAATTGCCGCGATACTCGGTCTCGACGACGCGTTGATCGAAGCAGCCTGCATCGAATCCGCTCAGGGCGAGGTCGTTCAGCCGGTCAATTACAACTCGCCGGGCCAGCTGGTCATTGCGGGCAATGCAGCCGCGGTTGCGCGGGCCATCGAGAACTGCAAGGCACGTGGCGCCAAGCGGGCGGTGCTGCTGCCCGTCTCCGTGCCATCACACAGCGCGTTGATGAAACCCGCGGCCGAGGAGATGCGCGGCCCGTTGCAGGCGCTCGCGGTCCAGACGCCTGCGATGCGCGTCTACGCGTTCGATGGCGGGCTGCACGATTCGCCGGCGGCGATTCGCGACGGTTTGTACCGGCAGCTGTTCAATCCGGTCCGCTGGTCAGCTATTGTCGCGGCAATGGTTACGGCGGGCGCGAAGCAGCTGATCGAATGTGGGCCCGGAAAGGTGCTTGCCGGACTCGCACGGCGGGCGCCTGGCGCCGGCGATCTCGTGATCAGCACAACCGACGGAACGGACACACTGCAGGCTGCGCTGGCAGCAGCGGGGAGCGGCAATCGATGACGACCCGGACACTCGCCGGCGAGATTGCGCTCGTGACCGGCGCCTCGCGCGGCATTGGCAGGGAGATTGCCCTGGCACTCGGCGCGCAGGGTGCGAAGGTCGTCGGCACGGCAACTGGCAGTCCGGGCGTCGCGGCAATCGATGCGGCGCTTGCGGGGGCAGGGCTGGCGGGTCGCGGCATCGTGCTGGACGTCGCAGACGGTGCGGCAATCGATGCCGCAATCGCAGATGTCGAAAAGCATGAAGGCGCGGTCACGATCCTGGTCAACAACGCCGGCATTACGCGCGACACGCTGCTGCTGCGGATGAAAGACGAGGACTGGGACGCGGTGATCAACACGAACCTCGGTTCCGTATTCCGCCTGAGCAAGGCGGTCCTGCGCGGGATGATGAAGGCCCGCAAGGGCCGTATCGTGAACATCGCTTCGGTGGTCGCGGCAACCGGTAATCCGGGCCAGGCGAATTACTGCGCTGCCAAAGCCGGTATCGGCGGGTTCACGCGCTCGCTGGCGCGCGAGGTGGCCTCGCGCGGCATCACGGTGAATGTCGTCGCACCGGGCTTTGTCGACACCGACATGACCCGTAGCCTGAGCGAGGAGCAACGTGTATCGCTCGCGGCCCAGATCCCGCTCGGCCGCCTGGGCCTGCCGGCCGACATTGCCGCTGCGGTCTGCTTCCTGGCGTCCCCGGCTGCGGGCTGGATCACAGGGGAAACGATCCATGTCAATGGCGGGATGTACATGTCCTGAGGGTTTTTGGGCGCCTGCGCGCGCCAAAAAGGCTTTCAGAAACAGTGCACAAGAAACGTTTCTGGTAGCCAGTGGGGGGTCCGTGGCATAGAATGGCGACCCCCGGCCGGCCCGCACGCCGCCATGGGCATCTACTAAGGCAAGGGAAAAGAAACCGATGAGCACAGTCGAAGAACGGGTGAAGAAGATCGTCGCCGAGCAGCTTGGGGTGAAAGACGAAGAAGTCACGAACGATGCGTCTTTCGTTGACGATCTCGGTGCCGATTCCCTGGACACGGTCGAGCTTGTGATGGCGCTCGAAGAAGAGTTCGAGACCGAGATACCGGACGAGGATGCCGAGAAGATCACGACGGTGCAGCAGGCGATCGACTACATCGTCCAGCACCAGTCCAAATCCTGAATCCATGCCACCGCGGGACCCGACCCTCGGGGCGGGGCTCTTTGCGTTGCGCCAGCCGCGGCCGGCAGAGGAAACCGCTTGAGCAAGCGTCGCGTGGTGGTCAGTGGGCTCGGCATGGTGTCGCCGCTCGGCCTTTCCGTCGCCGACAGCTGGAACGCCTGCCTTGCCGGCAGGAGCGGCATCGGCCCGATCACGCGCTTTGATACCGCGGGCTTTCCCGTAACCTTCGCCGGCGGCGTGCCCGACTTCGATGCAGCCAGATTCATGGCCGCCAAGGAAGCGCGGCGCATGGATCTCTTCATGCAGTACGGCGTGGCCGCAGGCGTGCAGGCGATTGCCGACTCGGGTCTGGAGATCAGCGACGTCAACCGCGCTCGCACCGGCCTGGTATTCGGGGCGGGCATCGGCGGCCTTGCAACCATTGAGGAAAATCACGGCCGGTATCTCGAGACGAGGACTCCGAAGAAAATTTCGCCGTTCTACATTCCGGGCAGCATCATCAACATGATCGCGGGCCACCTGTCGATCATGTATGGCATTACCGGTCCGAACCTGGCGGTAGTCACCGCCTGCACGACGTCGACTCACAGCATCGGCATCGGCATGCGGACGATCCAGTACGGCGATGCAGACGTGGTCATCGCGGGCGGCGCCGAAATGGCGCAAACGCCGACGGCAGTCGGCGGCTTCTGCCAGGCGCGGGCGCTTTCAACGCGCAACGACGATCCCGCACGCGCCAGCCGCCCCTGGGACCGGGATCGCGACGGTTTCGTGATGGGTGACGGCGCAGGCGCCGTCGTGCTCGAGGAGTATGAGCACGCGAAGGCGCGCAATGCGCCGATTCACGCGGAGCTCATCGGCTTCGGCATGAGCGGGGATGCATATCACATCACCGCGCCGCCGGAAGATGGCGCCGGCGCGAAGTTGTCGATGATCAATTCACTGCGTGACGCCCGGATCAACGCGGATGAGATCCAGTACATCAATGCACATGCGACCTCGACGATCCTGGGAGATGTCGCGGAAACGACCGCGATCAAGCAGGCATTCGGCACCCACGCCGCCGGGCTTGCGGTGAGCTCGACCAAGTCCATGACCGGCCACCTGCTTGGCGCCGCGGGCGTCGTCGAAGCAATCTTCTGTATCCTTGCAATCCGCGATCAGGTCGCTCCGCCCACCATCAATCTCGACCATCCCGGAGAAGGCTGCGATCTCGATTACGTGCCAAAGACCGCCCGGCGAATGAAGATCGACACGATCATGAGCAACTCTTTCGGGTTCGGCGGAACCAACGGCACGCTGGTTTTTCGCGCGCTGCGCTGAAGCCGGTGGAGGACGACCCGGTCGGCCGGATGCTGGCGCTGCACGAGCGATATCCGGAACGCTATCCGGTGCTGCTCGACAGCGCGGTAGCCGGCATGCCGCTCGGCCGCTACACGCTGTTGCTGGCGGCTCCCGAAGGCCGGCTGCTCCTCGACCGCGATCTGCAGCTGCAGGGGGAGGGTGAGGGAGACCGGTTTTGCGACCGCCTTGACGCCTGGTGGCGATGCGAGAAGGGCGTGGCGCCGCCAGCACCCTGGCCATTTGCTGGCGGCTGGTTCCTATTCCTGGGTTATGAGCTGGCCTCTGAAGTCGAGCCCTCGCTTCGGATTCCTCCTTCGCCCCTGCCGGTCGTAGCGCTCGCCTGGCGCATGCGCGCGGCCATGATCCATGACCATGAGTCGGGCGAAAGCGTGGTGCTCGCCGAGCCTGCTGCCGCCGGGATCGCTGACCAGCTGCGGGCGGACCTGCGGGACATCGGGCGCGTTCCGCGTCCGGCAACGGTGGCGTCGCCACCGGTGGTCAGGGAAGACGATCCTGCCGAGTATTTGGCCGCCTGCCGTGCGGCCCTGGCCCATATAGCCGCAGGGGACGTCTATCAGGCCAATCTCGCGCGGTCCTGGCGGGCACCCATGCCGGCCGGTGAGACGCCCGCCATGCTCTACGCGCGCCTGCGGGCCGCCAATCCCGGAGCCTTCTCCGGTATTGCGCAGTTCGAGGATGTCGCCATCCTTTCGAGTTCGCCGGAGCGCCTGGTGCGTGTGCGCGGCCGGCGCATCGATACCCGTCCGATTGCAGGCACCCGGCCCCGTTTTGAATCGGGTGACGCGGCTTCCATCGCCGAATTGACCGCGAGCGCCAAGGAGCGTGCGGAACACGTGATGCTGATCGACCTCGAACGCAATGATCTCGGCCGGCTTTGCGAACCGGGCAGCGTGCACGTCGACGAATTCATGGTGGTCGAGAGTTATGCGCACGTCCATCACATCGTCTCGAATGTCAGCGGCAGTCTGCGCAAAGATGTCGCACCGGGCGCCGTCATCCGCGCGTTGTTCCCGGGGGGCACGATCACCGGATGTCCAAAGGTCCGCTGCATGCAGTTGATCGGGGACCTGGAGGGCAAGGGCCGCGGCGCATACACGGGCGCCATGGGTTACCTTGCGCTGGATGGCAGCATGGACCTCAATATCCTGATCCGGACCATGACGGTGCATGGAGGCGAGGTCGAGTTACGCGCCGGGGCCGGCATCGTCGCCGATTCGGATCCATTGCACGAGCTTGATGAAACGCGTGCCAAGGCGCGAGGTGTATTGCGCGCGCTCGGGAGCACCGGCTGATGCCGGTACTGGTCAATGGCCGCGCCGGGCTGGTCGATCCGCTCGATCGCGGGCTGCAATATGGTGACGGTCTGTTCGAGACGATGTCCGTGCGGGACGGCCGCGCGCGATTCCAGGACTGGCACTTCGCGCGCCTGACCGAGGGTGCGCGCCGCCTGGCGTTGCCGTTGCCGGATCAGGATCGCCTGCGTGAACAGATCGCCGCGGCGTGGCCGTCGGGCCGGGGCGTGGTCAAGCTGATCTGGACGCGCGGGCCTGCGGGTCGTGGCTATCGGCCGCCGCCTGCTGCGGAACCGACCTGCATCGTGGCCGGGTTTGAATGGCCGGTATGGCCGGCATCTGCGTGGAGCGAGGGCATCCGCATGCGGTATTGCCTCACACGCCTGGGACGCAATCCCGCACTGGCGGGACTCAAGCACCTGAACCGGCTCGAACAGGTGCTGGCACGCGCGGAGTGGGATGGCGAAAACATCGCAGAAGGGTTGATGCTGGACGACGTGGGCCAGGTGATCTCAGGAACGCAAAGCAATCTGTTCGCGGTCATCGCAGGCCGGATCGTGACGCCGGAGCTCGGTCAGTGCGGTGTCGCCGGCGTGATGCGCCGCGCGTTTTGTGGCTGGGCCGCCGCCCACGCGAGTTCGGTGGTCGAACACAGCCTGCGCCCCGGGGACCTTGAGGCCGCGACCGAAATATTCGTGACGAATTCCCTGATCGGCGCATGGCCGGTTCGCGAACTCGCCGAGAAGCAGCTTCCTGCAGGGACCATTGCGGCGCAATTCAATTCGTGGCTCGCGGAGGTCGCATGAGTCGTCTGCGGATCGGCGTGGCGCTGCTCGTGGTCCTGGTTGTCATCGGCTGGTTCGGCCGGCGTCAGCACGAAGAGGCCTGGCTCGCCGCTCCACTGACCGGCTTGCAGCAGCCGGTCGTATTCCAGCTACCGGCCGGTGCATCGCTGACCGCAGTCGCAGCCTCGCTGCAAGAAGCGGGCTGGCTGGACGAGCCGCGGACCTGGATCCGGCATGCGAAGCGGACCGGGGATGCGAATCGCATCAAGGCCGGAGAGTACTTGCTTCAGCCGGGAACAACGCCTGCGGCGCTGTTGCAGCAGTTCGTGGCCGGTGCGGTACTGCAGCACAGCGTGACCATCCCGGAGGGCTGGACCTTCAGGCAGGCGCTGGCCGCCATCCAGGCTGAACCGGCCGTGACCGTTGAACTGGCCGGCCTGACGCAGGGCGAGACGATGAAGCGACTGGGTCTCGCGGGTCGTCATCCCGAAGGATTGTTCTTCCCGGATACCTATCGTTTTCCGCGTGGGACGGCCGACCGCGAACTGCTGCAAGAGGCGCACCTGCGGCTCGAGGAAGAACTGGCCTCTGCCTGGAGGAAGCGCAAGCCCGGGTTGCCATTCGCCAGGCCCTATGAGGCTTTGATACTGGCCTCGCTGGTCGAGAAGGAAACCGGAGCACCCGATGAACGGCCGTTGATTGCCGGCGTGTTCGTCAATCGCCTGCGCCGCGGAATGCGCCTGCAAACCGACCCATCGGTGATCTACGGGATCGGTGAGTCGTTCGACGGCAACCTGCGGCGCCGCGACCTGCAGGCGGACACGCCTTACAACAGCTACACACGCGCTGGCCTTCCGCCGACGCCGATTGCGCTGGTTGGCCAGGCGGCGCTCGAAGCGGCGGTAAGGCCGGCTGAAACCAAGGCACTGTACTTCGTCGCGACCGGCAAAGGCGATGGCCGCCATTATTTCGCGGAGTCTCTGGTCACGCACAATTCGAACGTCGCGCGCCACCTGGCCAATCTGCGCGATGACCGCAGCCATCGGGTACGCTGATCGCATGCGCGGCCGGTTCATCACATTTGAAGGCATTGAAGGCGTCGGCAAGTCGACGCAGATTGCGCATGCCGCAACCCACCTTCGCAGTCGCGGAATCGATCCGCTGCTGACGCGCGAACCGGGTGGCACGGCGCTCGCGGAACAGTTGCGAAATCTCGTGCTCGAGCCATGGGACGAGCCGATCACCGCCACGGCGGAGCTGCTGATCATCTTTGCCGCGCGCGCCAGTCATGTCGAAAGCGTGATCCGGCCCGCGTTGAGGCGCGGGCGCTGGATCCTCTGCGACCGGTTCACGGATGCAACTGAAGCCTACCAGGGCAGCGGCCGCAGCCTGAGCACGGCCTGGATCCGCCAATTGGCGAAAATCGCACATCCGCGCCTGGCCCCGGACCAGACATTCCTGCTGGATGCACCGCCGGAGATCGCGCTCGGCCGTATCGGGAAACGCGGCTTGCGGCTGGACCGGATTGAAGCGGAGGATGTCGCGTTTTTCGAGCGCGTGCGCCGCGGTTATCTGGCGATTGCCGAACGCGAGCCCAGGCGGGTGCGCCTGATCGATGCGACCGCAGACGAGCGCCAGGTTGCAGCGACGATTGAGCGTGAGTTCGACGCACTTCTGGCCGATTGGGAGTGAGACGGGTGGCGGTCTCGAAACCTGAAAGCGAAGGGGCCACGGCGGCACAGCAAACTGCTGAGCTGCTGGCGCGCGCCGGCGCCGCCTGGCTGGGACCGGCGCGTCGGAATCTTTGCGCAATGCTGGGCCAGGACCGGTTACCGCATGCCTTGTTGCTGCTGGGGCGACAGGGAGCGGGGCAGGTCGAGGTGGGCCTGTGGCTTGCCGCCCTGCTGCTCTGCGACCGGAAGGGCGAGGCGCCCTGTCGTGAATGCGCGGGCTGTCGCCTGTTGCTGGCAGGCACACATCCGGATTTTTACCGCGTGGGCATCGAGGAGGACGCTTCGGTCATCCGCGTCGAGCAGATTCGCGAGTTGTCCGAGAACCTTTCGCTCAAGAGTTACCGGGGCCGGCGCAAAGTGGCACTCGTCGATCCCGCGGATGCCATGAACCCCAATTCATTCAATGCCTTGCTGAAGACTCTTGAGGAACCCACTGACAACACCTACCTGATCCTGACGGCGAGCCGCAGTGATCGCCTGCCGCGTACGATCATGAGCCGCAGCGCCCGCCTGCGAGTGCCTGTGCCGGCCACGGCGGAGGGGCTCGCATGGCTCGATGGGCAGCGGCAACATGGCGGCTGGGAACGCCTGCTGAAGCTCGCAAACGGCGCTCCATTCCTTGCTTTGAAATATGCGGATGTGGGCCTCGAGGCGATCGACGCGAAGATGCAGGAGGCCGTCGATTCCGCGGTGAGCGGCCAGCTCGACATCGTTGCGACCGCAGCGACATGGACTCGCGATCAGCCCGAGGCACGTCTGTTCTGGCTCGAGTATTGGCTCACGAACCAGTTGCGCGAGGCAGCCCTGTCTGGTGCGCTGGCTAACGATAATCGTTTACCATGGTTGCGCGTCGACCGGCGCGAACCGATGATACGCGCCGGCTATCGTCTGCTGGACGCGCTGCGCGAGGCCAGATTGCTCCTCAGCAGTGCGCTCAACAGGCAATTGCTGTTGGAAGGGCTGTTGATTTCGTTTGCCGGATTCGCGGGCGAAGGCGCCATCACAGAGCGGGAGTCAGTGGATTGAAGTTGCGGGCACCATCGACAAAGCCGGGGCTGCTGACGCTCACGATCAAAGACAAGAGCGCGCTCTATCTTGCGTACATGCCATTCGTGAAGAATGGCGGTCTGTTCATCCCCACCAACAGCAACTACCGGATTGGTGACGAGGTCTTCATGCTCCTGAACCTGATGGGGGAGGAGGAGAAGCTGCCAGTCGCAGGCCGGGTGATCTGGCTGACCCCCAAAGGCGCACAGGGAAAGCGCACGGCTGGCATCGGCGTGCAGTTCAGCGAACAGGATCGCGGTATGACGCAGAAGAAGATCGAGTCCTACCTGGCCGGCGCGCTCGGCGGGGACAAGCAGACCCACACGATGTAGGCCGTGCGGACCGGCGCGGCATGATGCGCCTCATTGCGGACCGAGCTTGTTTCCCAGCAGGCCGCCCTGCAAACAGTAGGCCTCGAAACCACGTTCACTCAACAGGAACGCTGCAGCGGAGCTGCGGCGCCCGGTGTCGCAGACGACCACATAGGGTATCTTCGTGTCCAGCGTCCGCACCTTCAGGCGGATGAAATACAAGGGTACGTTCAACGCATCGTCCAGGTGAAAGCCCTGGTACTCGCTCGGCAGCCGCACATCCAGCCAGCGGGCGCCGCGTGCAATCAGTTCACGCGCATGCTCGAGGTCCACTGCATGCAACAGCGGCTCATTCAACAGTTCGCGGAAATCGTCCTTGCCCAGGCGCACCACGGCGCCATCGGTTTGCATGGTGATCGTCGCATTGCGCTTTCCGTCGGAGATCAACGCCTCCTCGCCAAAAGACTCGCCGATCCCGAGATCGGCAAGCTTGATTCCATTGCGGTTCATCGGCGTCTCGCGGGTGACGACGGCCTTGCCTTTGGTGATCACGTAGAAGTAATCACCTTCGTCGCCCTGCTTGATGACGACCTCGCCGGACTTGTAGGCCACATGCTGCATGCGCATGAACAGTGCCTGGAGATTAGCCGGTGGGATGCGGTGAAATGACTTTGTCTGCAGCAGCACGGTCATCCAGTCATCGGCACTGCCGGCACCGCCATCCGATATTTCGCCGACTTCATAACTGCCGGTCTGGTCCCAGGTGATCAATACATCCAGCAGGTCGCTGTCCACGGAGATGAAAGTCACGTCGGACAGCGCACGCCCCGTGAAGCGTCTCGGCTGGCCGGCCGCGACCGCAATGCGTGCTTCCGGGGTGCCGGCACGCACCGTCGAAACCGTGCGCTCGCCGCTGCGCAACTCGATCTCGCCTTTGACGAGGTAGATCGTGCGCTTGTCGGACTCGCCTTCCTTGAACAGCACGCGGCCGGCGTCGAGTTCCTGCAGCTTGGTCTTGCGCGAGAGCGCGTGCAGGTTTTCGCGCTTCAGCCCGTCGAGCGGGCTGAAGGCGCGCAAAACGTCCAGTTCGACCGGCTTATCGTCTTTATCGCCCATGCGAAAAATCTTTCATGCGGCGCAATCTATCACAGGCTTCACGGCGGCGCGGACAGCGTCGCCCAGCCCGGATCAGGGCGGAAACGGGGGCCATGCCGTGCGGCAAGCTGCTCGAGTCGGGCGACGATACCGGCAACGCCGCGTGCACGCGCATAGTGCAATGGGCCTCCCCGGAAAGGCGCGAAACCGGTGCCGAATATCATGCCGGCATCCAGCAGGTCCGCGTCGTCGATGACATGGTCGCGCAGGCACGCGACCGCCTCGTTGAGGTATTGGAGAATCAGCCGGTCTTCCAGGTCCTCGGGCGCCGCGCCGCTGGTCGCGGGCTTAAGCGGCTTGCCGTCGCGCCACTCGTAAAAACCCTGGCCGGTCTTGCGGCCAAGCTTGCCGGCTTCAACCAGCGCGGCCGCGCTCTTTGGCGTCGGCCTGGCAAATGCTTCAGCGAGAATCTTCCCGACATGGGCGGCAACATCGAGCCCGACCGTGTCCGCGAGCTCGATCGGCCCCATCGGCATGCCGAACTGCGTCGCCGTCCGGTCAATCAGCGCGAGCGGCACGCCTTCATCCGCCGCGAGCATCGCCTCGGTCATGTATGGCATCAGGATCCGGTTCACCACGAAGCCGGGCGCGCTGCGGCAGGGCAGGGGCAATTTGTCCAGTTTGCGCGTGAATGCCAGCGTGTCCTCCACGACGTCATCCCGAGTCTGGCGTGAGCGAATAACCTCGACCAGCATCATCTTTGCGACCGGGTTGAAGAAATGCAGTCCGACCAGGCGCCCCGGATCCGCGAGCCCGCGTGACAGTTCCTCGAGCATGATGCTCGAGGTGTTCGTCGCAAGCAGCGCGCCGGGTCTCATGCCTGGCTCCAACTTCGCGTACAACGCGCGCTTGGCGTCGGCATTCTCGAAGATAGCCTCGATCACCATATCGGCACGAGCGGCACCGGCGCCCTCGACATCGGCAGAGAGCCGCGCGGCCATCTCCTCCGATTGCTTCGGATCGCGTGCTCGCTTGGCAAAGAAATCCCGCGCGCGGACGAGCGCCGGGTCGATGAACTTCATTTCGCGGTCCTGAAGCGTCACAGTCAGTCCGCGTGCCGCACACCAGGCGGCGATGTCCCCACCCATGACACCCGCACCGACCACGTGCACGTGGTTGAAGCGCCGTGCGGCTTTGCCGCCCAGCGCCTTCAGGCGGTTCTGCAGGAAGAATACCCTGACGAGATTCCGCGATGATTCACTGAGGAACAGCGACGCATTCGAGCGCGCTTCCGCTTCATAGGCCACCGCACCATGGGCACCATGCCGCGCAAAGAGATCGATGATCGCGTAGGGGGCGGGGTAGTGCGCGCGATTTGCGCGTCGTGCCACCTGCTTGCGGGTCTGTGCAGCCACAATGGAGCGCAGCAGGGGAAGACTAAGCAGGCGCAGAGTCAGGGGCGCGCGCTTTGGTGTGGGCGCCGCCAGCACGATCTCCCGCGCGGTGGCATCCAGCCGCTCGCGCGGCACCAGCCGGTCTATCAGTCCAGTCTTGAGCGCGGCCTCGCCACGCAGGGAGCGGCCGGTCAGCATCAAGTCAAGTGCGGCCGGCGCGCCGATCAGCCGCGGGGTCCTGACCGTGCCACCGAAGCCCGGGTGAATTCCGAGCAGCACTTCTGGCAGCCCGAGATTCAGGCGGCCATCGTCGGCACAGACCCGATAGTCGCAGGCCAGCGTCAGCTCGAGACCGCCGCCGAGCGCAAAACCGTGAATCGCGGCGGCGGTTGGCATTGGCAGCGCCTCGATGCGGTCGAATACCCGCTGGCCGGTTCGAACCAGGCGATAGGCCTGTTCGACATCGGTGAAGCCGGTGAATTCCGTGATGTCGGCACCGGCAATGAAGCCGCTGTCCTTGCCCGAACGGATCACGAGTGCCTTCGGCCGCGTGCGTTCGATTTCCGCGAGGCGCGCATCCAGCTGCGCCATGATCTCGCTGCCAAGCGTGTTCGTGTTACTGCCCTGCTGGTCCAGGGTCAACCACGCAACCTGATCCTTGTCAGTCTCGAGACGCCAGTGGGCGCGCAGTTCCGTCATATCGGCTCCCGGTAAGACGATTTAATTATGCACGCTGCCGGCAGCTCAGGCCCTGGCCTCAACGGCGGGATCCGCGACCCGCACCTTCTGCGGTTGCACTTCGAAATCGAACACCAGTGGCAGGTGGTCGGACAGTGGGACGGTCGGGATGTCGAAACCGGTGGGCACGATGCCTTCGCCATACAGGATGAAATCAAGTTCCTTGCGCGGCCAGCGGCTCGGGTAGGAAGGAAGACCCGCGACATTTGCGCTGCGCAATCCTGCGGCCTGCATGAAGAGGTAGATCTCGTGCTCGCCCCAGAAGGTGTTGAAATCACCGGCGACGATGACCGGCTTCGACTGGCGGCACACCAGCTGATGCAAGTGGCGCAATTGGGAATGGCGATGTCGGAATTTCAGCGACAGATGCACCAGAAAGATGGCGAGATCATCGAGTTCGAGCTCAATGATCAGTTTCTTGATCCCAGTATCGAAGTAGTGGAAGCGCTCGCCGTGAACCCGTGGCGCGGCCAGGAAGGCATTGGCCTGCTTGCGCACGATCGGCATGTACTGATTCAGCGAATCCTCGCCGTACTTGCACTGGTAGATCGAGTAATGCGCCAGATGGCTCGCGATGAACTCCGCCTGATTGACCATGCCGCTGCGTATCGAACCGGTATCCACTTCGATGAGCCCGACCACATCGGGGTCCCGCTCGCGTATGAAGTCCGTGATTCGTTCGAGGACCTGGCGGCTGCTTCGCAGATAGCCCGCGCCGGGCACGGGCAGGTGAAATGCCGGACCGGTTCCGGTTGCGTAGCGGATGTTGTAAGTGAGCAGTCGCACTTGGCGCTTGTACCTGCTGGGCGGTAAAAGACGTATTCTAGGCTCAGGATGCTTGCCGGAGGCGCGATCCATGTCGGAAACCAACCCAATCCGGCTCTTTGTGAGCCATCTCTATGCGCCGGACGAAGCCTATTTCCGGGTTTTCGAGTACCTTGAGAGCGCGATCAACTTCTTCTACACAAATTGCGCGACGCCGGACAAGCCGCCCCGCAGCATGGAGCGGGAGGCACTGAAGGAGGACCTGCGCAAGCAGATTGACAAGGCCGAAGTCGTCGTCCTACTGAGTTCCCTGCATTCGCGGGACCCGATCCTGATCGAGTTTCAGGCCATCTACGGCAAGGCCAGCGAGAAGCCGGTGCTGATCATGGAGCCATTTGGGACCGACAAGCCGGTCCCAAAGCAGCTGCGCGATCTGGCGGACGCGGTTATTGGCTGGAATGGACGCGACATGGCGGACGCGATCCGCCAGCACGCCCGTCACGAGGACACGACCCGCTGGGACGTTATTGACTTCAAACCCGATTGACGCTGATCAAAGTCGGGACGCGGGCGGTTGCCTCCGTGGGCGATTTTGGCCACTGGCCGCCATTGCCGAGATCCCCAATCGGGCGGTTCCCGGTGGCACCGCTGTCAACGGCCTTTGCACGGTGCAGGGCGCCCAGCAATGCCACGATCCGTGCGGCGCAGGCATCGGCCTCGTCGAGTGACATCTTGCGTACGGTCGCAACCACGGCGGTCTCACCGCGCATGGGGCATATGTGGGTCATGCGTTTGCACAGCGCCTCGAAGTCACCGCGCAGCTCGCCGGGCATCTCGGACGCCGGCATGTCCTGCAGATAACGCGAGAAAGCGTCTGTAAGCCTTTGTTTTAGTGCAGCAGACTTGGCCAGCTCAAGCGTGGCCTTATGAAAGTTCTCCCAGGCGGCAGCACTCATACGGTGTCCGTAACTCCCTGATTAATCAACTAGTTCGAGTGCAATGGAAAAATCCTGAAATTGAAGCAAAGGCACCGTGTATCGACTGACAGATCCCCGGTCTTTCAAATCGATACGCACCGAATATAGCGCGATTTCTGGAAATGTGAAGTAACCAACTGCGCGTTTCTTGCGCTGGTTCAAGAAATTAGGTTCTATACTTCCAAGAATGTTGTTGGGACAGCGGGCGATGAATCACGCCGCGAATCGACACGTGCAGATCCTCGGAGCGCTCGCACAGCCGACGCGCCTGGGTATCGTCGCGGCAGTTGCCGAGGCAGGTGCAAAAGGCCTGGCGGCTGGCGAGATCGCGCGTGCCCTGCGTTGTCCGGCATCCACCTTGTCATTCCACCTCAAGGAACTCAGCCGCGCTGGGATCCTCGAGGCCCGCACCCGGGGTCGCTTCGTGATTTACGCCGTGCGGGCAGGCGTATTCGAGGAACTTGCGGGATTCGTGGCGACGCTCGGCGGTGCCGAAGCGCGGGCGGGAAACGTCGTGCGGCCGGCGCGGTCCGGACGCCGCAGGCAGACGGGCCGAACGACCGGTCGCGGCCAGCTTTCGATGTTTGACGACTGAAGGCGACAGCGTCTGATCAGTTGCGCACCAGGTGTGCGACAAAATCATCCACGGGGGTTGCGTCGAGCCGCGCGGCATCTGCGAACAGCGCTTCGATCCGACGGCACTGTCGATCCGGGAACAGGGCCGCAACCGATGACCCGAATTTGCGGACCAGCAAGGGGTAGCCCTCGATGCGCCGCTTGCGGTGCCCGATTGGAAAGTCGACCTGGACTCGCCGCGTCTTGCTGCCGTCCGTGAAGAACACCTGGATTGCGTTGCCGATGTAGCGTTTTTCCGGGGCGTAGTAGTCCGCCGTGAACTGCGGATTCTCGCGAACCTGCATGCATGCGCGCAGTCGGTCGATGCGTGGATCGCCAGCGACGCCGTCCTCATAGTCCTCCGCACCCAGTCGGCCGAAGATCAGCGGTATCGCGACCATGTACTGGATGCAATGATCGCGATCCGCAGGATTGCCGAGTGGACCGGTCTTGTCGATGATTCGCACACCCGGTTCCTGCGTTTCAATGATGATGCGCTCGATCGAGTCGAGCCGGCCTTTGACCTCCGGATGGAGTTGCATGGCACATTCGACCGCCGTTTGGGCGTGGAACTCGGCAGGATAACTGATCTTGAACAGCACGTTTTCCATCACATAGCAGCCAAACGGCTGATTGAAGATGAAAGGCTTTCCCTTGAACAGCACGTCGTAGAAGCCCCACTTGGGCGCCGACAGGGCCGACGGATAACCCATTTCGCCCCTCATCGCAATCAACGCATGGCGCAGGCCGCGGCTTGTGGCATCGCCGGCCGCCCAACTCTTGCGCGAGCCGGTATTCGGAGCATGCCGATAAGTCCGAAGCGCTCCGCCGTCGATCCAGGCGTTCGAAACCGCATTGATGATCTGTTCGCTCGCGCCGCCGAGCATCGCCGTAGTCACGGCTGTCGTCGCGACGCGCACCAGCAGCACGTGATCCAGACCTACGCGATTGAAGGAATTCTCCAGCGCCGTGACGCCCTGGATCTCGTGGGCCTTGATCATTGCGGTCAGCAGGTCGCGCACCAAAAGCGGCTTGCCACCCTCGGCGCTTGCCTTGCGCGACAGCCAGTCGGCGATCGCGAGGATTCCGCCAAGGTTGTCGGATGGATGTCCCCATTCGGCCGCGAGCCAGGTGTCGTTGAAATCGAGCCAGCGGATCATCGCCCCGATATTGAACGCGGCCTGCACCGGATCGAGCTCATAACTCGTGCCGGGCACCCGCGCGCCACCGGCCATGGTCGCGCCCGGCACGACCGGACCCAGCAGGCGCGTGCAGGCCGGATAGGCGAGTGCCTGAAACCCGCAAGCCAGAGTATCCATCAGGCAGTAGCGCGCCGTCTCGTAGGCAATCGGGCTTTCGATGACCGCATCGCGGGCATAACTGGCGATATCCACGAGGACCCGGTCCGGAGGCGGGCGCTCGGCCGACCGGCTGTCACGGTGGCTCATTCGGGCACGCTCAGCGCTGGTCCGCGGGTGGAACCTTGCGCGGTTCCGGCCCTGTGTAGTTCGCGCTTGGGCGGATGATCTTGCCGTCCTGGCGTTGCTCGATCACATGCGCGCCCCAGCCTGTCGTGCGCGAGATCACGAACAGCGGCGTGAACATCGCGGTCGGCACGCCCATCAGGTGGTAAGCGACGGCGCTGAACCAGTCGAGATTGGGAAACATGCGCTTGATTTCCCACATCACGGATTCGATCCGTTCCGCGATGCGGTACAAGCGATCATCGCCGACCTCAGCCGAAAGACCCGCGGCAACCCGCTTGATCACCGCATTGCGCGGATCAGAGATCGTGTAAACAGGATGGCCGAATCCGATGATGACTTCCTTCGCCTCGACCCGCCGCCGGATGTCCCGCTCGGCCTCATCGGCATTGCGGTAGCGTTGCTGAATCTCGAGAGCAACCTCGTTGGCGCCGCCATGCTTCGGACCGCGCAGTGCGCCAATCGCGCCCGCGATGCAGGAATACATGTCCGAGCCGGTACCGGCGATCACGCGCGCCGCGAAAGTGGAGGCATTGAACTCGTGCTCGGCGTAGAGGATCAGCGAAGTGTGCATTGCCCGCACCCAGGTCGCCGGCGGCGTCTTGCCGTGCAGCATGTGAAGGAAGTGCCCTCCGGCGGAATCATCGTCGGTCTCGACCTCGATGCGCCGCGCGGATCTTGCATAGTGATACCAGTAGCAGAGCATCGAACCTACCGAGGCGACGAGTTTGTCCACGATGTTCCGTGCGCCCGCAATGGTGTGTGGCGGATCCTCCGGCGCCTCGCAGCCGAGTTCCGATACCCCGGTGCGCAGCACATCCATCGGATGAGTGGTGACCGGCAGCAATTCGAGCACGGCGCGCAAGCGGTTCGACAGCCCCCGCATCCCGCGCAGGCGCGCTTTGTAAGCGAGCAATTCCGCAGTGTTCGGCAGCTTGCCGTGCACCAGCAGATGCGCAATCTCCTCGAATTCGCAGGACTCTGCGATATCCAGAATGTCGTAACCGCGGTAGTGCAGGTCGTTGCCACTGCGGCCAACGGTGCAAATCGCCGTATTGCCGGCCACTACCCCGGACAATGCGACGGATTTCTTCGGCTTGACGGTCACCGCATCCTCGGCTGCCATGGTCATGACTCCCGGTCGCCCTTGAAGAGTTCGTCAAGTTTGCGCTCGTACTCGTGGTAACCGAGCACTTCGTACAGTTCCGCGCGCGTCTGCATCTGATCGAGCACCGCACGCTGGGTTCCGTTGCGGCGAATCGCATCGTAGACGGTGACTGTCGCGCGACACATGGCGCGGAATGCTGACAGGGGATAGAGCACGAGCCGCAGGCCAGCATCGCGCAGTTCCGCAACGCTGAACAGGGGAGTGCGGCCGTATTCGGTGATGTTGGCAAGTACCGGCACGTCGATCGCGTGCGTGAACTGCCGGTATTCATCGAGTGTGGTCAGCGCCTCGGCGAAGATCATGTCGGCGCCAGCTTCGACATAACTCGCCGCGCGTTCGATTGCAGCCTGCTGGCCTTCGACCGCATGCGCATCGGTGCGCGCCATTACGACGAAACCTGGATCGGAGCGCGCGTCGACTGCCGCACGGATACGATCCACCATTTCCTCGCGCGCGACCAGCGCTTTGCCCGGGCGGTGGCCGCAGCGCTTGGCCTGCACCTGGTCCTCGATGTGCATGGCCGCGGCGCCCGCGCGGATCAGGTCACGAGTCGTCCGCGCGATGGAAAAGGCGGCGCCCCAGCCCGTATCCGCGTCAACGAGAAGCGGCAGCTCGCTCGCGCCGGTGATGCGGCGAGCATCCTCACAGACGTCATTTAGAGTCGTGACGCCGAGGTCGGGCAGGCCGAAGGAGGCATTGGCGACACCGGCGCCCGACAGGTAGATCGCTCGGAAACCACTGCTGGCTGCGAGCAATGCGCTGAAAGCATTGATTGTGCCGATGACCTGCAGCGGCCGTTCGCTTTCGACGGCGGCGCGAAATCTGTGTCCGGCGGAGAGGGTCGGCATCAACCAATGATAACCAGTTGGGAACCATTATTGCGCTCAGGCAGCGACCCCAAATGGGCGCAAGACGCTCCGGACAGCCAATATGTTGCGCGTCCGGCGGCAGGTGCTACGCTTACGCACGGCAGGCGTGACAGGGGGCCGAAAACGCTTGTCCGGGCCGGTCAACAAGGCTCCCTCGAGAGGAGTCCGACATGTCTAACTTTCGCATTTGTCGCTCGGCAGTCGCTTCGGCCGTGATACTGACTCTCGCCAGTGCCGCCGCAGTGGCCCAGGAAGGCTTGACGACTCTCGCCGAGATCACGGTCACGGCGCAGAAGCGCACCGAGTCACTGCAGGATGTCCCGCTCGCCGTCAGCGCCGTTTCCGGCACAAAAATCGCCGAAGTCGGCATCATGAAGATCGAAGACTTGAAGAATTACGTGCCGACCCTGTTCATGACCGAGACCGCGATCGGTAACAATATTTCGATCCGCGGCATTTTCTCAGGTGTCAATCCGGGCTTCGAGCAGTCGGTCGGCACCTATGTGGACGGTATCTATCGCGGGCGCCCGCAGCAGACCCGCGCGCCATTCCTGGACCTTGAGCGCGTGGAGGTGCTGCGCGGTCCGCAGTCGATCCTGTTCGGCAAGAATAGCGTCGCCGGGGCACTCAACATCACGACTGCGCGACCGACAGATGATTTCGACGCGATGGTATCGGCCCTTTACGAGCCGCGCTACGAGGAACAGGAAATTTCGGGCCATATTTCGGGGCCGTTCACCGATCGCTTCCGCGGCAGGCTGGCGGCCAGCTACCGCGAAGTCGATGGCGCCCTCCACAACGCGACCCTGTCCACCGAGGATCCGAGCCGCGAGGAGACGGCGGTCCGTGGCTGGCTGGAATTCGACGTGACCGACAACGTGACCGCATCGTTGAAAGCGGAGCACGGCGAATTCGACGTCAAGGGCCGACAGATCGAGATTGACCAGGAAACCCCGGTACCCGCGGGCCCGTTCACTGGACTGACCTACGCACAGATCCTGGTCAATGTTTTTGGGCAGGACCGCAGCTTGCTCAACAATACGGCTGACTACGTTCGTTCATCGAACGGCGATTTCAGCAACAATACGACGGACGAGTATGTTCTGCAGGTCGATTGGCAGATCGGCGAGAACACTTTGACTTCGGTGACGGGTTACTCGAAGTACGAGTTTGATGAATTGTGCGACTGCGACTTCACAGGTGCCAATGTGTTCAATGTCGCGATGGCGGAAGACTTCAACCAGACCAGTCAGGAGCTGCGATTGACTTCGCCGACCGGCGGCAAGCTCGAGTACATCCTGGGTGCCTATTACGAGACCTCGGATCTCAAATTCTTCGACTCGATTCAGGTACCTGCCAACAGCATACTCGTGGCGGCGGTCAATCCATTCCTGGCCAATACCGGTTCGCCGCGTTTCTTCAAGCAGAATGCAGACAGCTACTCGGCGTTCGCCCAGCTCACCTGGAATATGTCGGAAGAGTTCCGCTCGACCTTCGGGTTCCGTTACTCGAAGGACGAAAAGGACGCGTCCCGCGTCCTGACAATTACCGATATCAATGGCAATCCACTGACGGGCACGCAGGCGGTCGTGGCCCCGATCGTGTACAGGAACGGCTTCAACGTTCGCGAGCACGACCTCTCCGGCAAGCGCAGCGAGGATCAGCTCCTGCCGTCGGTGATCTTCGAATGGAGCCCTGACGACAGCACGATGCTATATATGAGCTGGAGCCAGGGCGCGAAGGCCGGTGGCTTCGACGCCCGCTCGAATAACTCGCCACTACCACCCACGCCAGTTTGCACGGCGCCGAACACGCCCCCTGGTTGCACACCGGCGAATGGGATCGGCAGCTTCGAGTTCCAGGATGAGAAGGCCGACAGTTTCGAGCTGGGCACGAAGCTGAATCTCGGCGGTTCTTTCGAAATGAATGCCGCATTCTATCTGACGAATTTCGAGGATCTGCAGGTCAGCACCTTCGACGGCGTACTCGGCTTCAATGTTCGTAATGCCGGCCAGGCCGATATCAAGGGCCTCGAAATCGACGCGCGCTGGCAAGCGACGCGAAATCTGCTGCTCCTTGGAAGCGTCGCCTACACGGATTTCGAGTTCAAGGACTACATCGGTCAGTGCTTCCCGGGGCAGGCTTCAAATGCGGGGGACGGACTGAACTGCAACTACAGGGGCAAGACGAACGAGTTTGTCGCGCCCTGGGTTGCGACGCTTGGTGCGAACTACACGCGGCCGATCGGTGCGAGCCTGATGATGCACCTCGGGCTCGATGTCTATTACACGGACGAGTACTTCGTCGCGCCGACGCTCGATCCCAAGCAGAAGCAGGATTCTTATTACAAGGTGAATGGCCGCCTGGGCGTCAGCGGTGCGGACGGCACCTGGGATGTCTCACTGGTCGGCAAGAACCTTTTCAACGAGCAGATCCTGCCATACGGCAACGTGACACCGCTGGCCAGCCTGTTCGGTGCATTCAGCTCTTGGCGCTTCGTGGAGCCTGGGAGCACGCTGGCATTGCAGGGCACGGTCCGCTTCCGTTGAATCAGTGACGAAGCGGCCGTTCCGCTGCGGCCTGGAGGATCTAGGCAACGGCCTGTACGCCTGGATGCAGCCAGATGGGGGCTGGGGCTGGTCGAATGCCGGATTCATCCGCGATGGCGACCAGTCGTTGCTCGTGGACACGCTCTTCGATGAGCCTCTGACCGCCAGGATGCTCACAGCCCTGCAGGATGCGACCGGCATTTCGCCGGAAACCATCGGCATGCTCGTGAATACCCACGCGAATGGCGATCACACGCACGGCAACGCGCTGGTGCCCCATGCTGACGTGATCGCATCGGCTGCGGCTGCTCACGAGATGACGGAGCAGACGCCGGCACAGCTGGCTCAACTGAAGGTCGCGGGCAGCGCTGGAAAACTCGGCGAGGCTGGCAGCTATTTCGCCGAGATTTTCGCGCCTTTTGATTTCGCGACGGTACGTGGCCGTGCGCCAACCCGCACTTTTGACCGGCGGCTCGACCTGAGGATCGGCGACAAGAATGTCGAACTCCATATGCTGGGGCCGGCGCACACGACCGGTGACACCCTGGTCTGGGTGCCCGACGATCGCGCGGTATTCACCGGAGACCTGCTGTTCATCGAAGGCACGCCCATCATGTGGGCCGGACCCGTTGGTAACTGGCTTGCGGCCTGCGAACAGATCCTGTCGCTGGCAGCAGAATTCATTGTGCCCGGCCATGGGCCGATGACGGACGCCATCGGTGTGAGGCGGGTTCACGATTACCTGAGTTACCTTGACCACGAAGCGCGCCTGCGATTTGACACCGGCATGTCTGTTGAGCAAGCAGCCCTCGACATCGCGCTTGGGGAGTACCGTCACTGGCTGGACCCCGAACGCATCGTCGTGAATGTCGATACGCTCTATCGCGGGTATCGTGGCGATCGCCGGCAGCCGGATGCGACCCGGCTCTTCCGGTTGATGGCGCAGGTGCGAAGGCAGCTGTGACATTGGTCCTGGCAATCGCTCAAGTTGCCGCACAAGCCGGGTTGAGAGCTATGATCTGCCCTGCGGGCAGGAATGTAGGTCAGCAACGAGGAGGTAGCCATGAGCAAAGGCATGGACAAGAAGCGCGAAGAAAAGAAGAAGCCACAGCGTACGCTGGAGGAGAAACGCGCGGCCAAACGCGAGAAAAAACGTAACGCCGGACTGATGTAAGCGCTGTCGGCGCCTGGCGGCTGGGAGCAGTCGCGTCTCGCCGATGATTCATGAGTTCAGCGCACATCAATGCCGATCCCGGCAGTTTTGCCGATGCAATCCTGTTGCCGGGCGACCCCGGCCGCGCTCGCCACATTGCCTCGACACTGCTCGATGGCGCCGTCGAAGTCACCAATGTGCGGAATATGCTGGGCTTCACCGGCAGCTGGCGCGGCATGCGTGTGTCGGTCATGGGCACGGGGATGGGAATTCCCTCGGCGCTCATCTATGTGACCGAGCTCGCACGGCAGTACCGCGTGGAGCGATTTGTACGCATAGGCACCTGCGGTGCGGTTGCGGCCGGGCTTGAGCTCGGCAGCATCGTCGTGGCGCTTGGCGCCGGTACGGATTCGCGGGTCAACCGCATCCGCTTTCGCGATTACGACTTTCCGGCGACCGCGAGCTGGCCGCTGCTGAAACGGCTCATGCGCGCGGCCGAGGAGCGCGGACAGGTGCTCCAGGTGGGCAATGTCTTTTCAAGCGACCAGTTCTATCATCCGGATCTGGAACTGAAACAATCCTTGGCGCGGCTTGGGTTCCTGGCGATCGAGATGGAAACGGCGGGTCTCTATGGCGCGGCCGCGGAACTTGGCGTCCAGGCTCTTGCGGTACTGACGGTCAGCGACCAGCTTGACCGGCAAGGCAGGATGAGCCTGGAGCAACGCGAGACGGGCCTCGATGACATGACCCGTCTGGCGCTCGACTCGCTGGTTGCAGACTGACCAGCAGGCGCGAGCGGCCCATGAGCGCCTACATCATCGCGAACGTCAACGTGCTGGACCCGGCGACCTACAAGGAATACGTGAAGCAGAGCCCCGCCACGATCAGCGCCTACGGCGGCCGGTTTCTGGCCCGCGCCGGCAAGGCAGAAGCGCTCGAAGGAGATGTGACGCCGAATCGCGTGGTGGTCCTTGAATTCCCCAGCTACGAGCGGGCCAGGGAATGGTGGGACTCGGAGATGTACCGGATGCCCAAGGCATTGCGCCAGAGTGCGTCGAAGGCGAGTTTCATCCTGGTCGACGGTGTCCGGTAGGGAGAATCCATTGGCACCCTTGCGCCGTCGCCTGCCGTGGATCTGCTTGCAGCGCTCTCGCACCAGCACGAGCGTCGGCTAACGACAGCGGAGTGACCGGAATCGAGCTACTCGGGCAGCCGGGCCTGCTGCTTCTTGCGGCCCGCGGCCAGCCAGAAGCCTGCCGCCGAGCCAATCAGTGCACCGATCAGGTGCGCCTGCGGCACAACAGGAGCCCCCAGCCAGTTCGCCCAAGGGAAAGTTTCGCTCCACGGCTGCTCGAGCAGGACCTTGATCGTACCGCCTGCGATAGCTGCGATCGGCAACCATCGTGACCGGCCATCCGACGTCAGCAACCAAAGCACGCAGCCGGCGAAATAAAGCGCGTGCAGGTCGCCGGACAGCCCGCGGTACCAGATCAGTCCCGGCATCGCGACCCAGAACACCAGCGAGATACCGAGGGACGCGCCAAAGACGACGGTCCATTGCTCCCAGGCGCGCAGCCGGTCGGAAAAGATGTTTGTCAGCAGGATCAGCGCGACGCAGTTGACCATCGCGTGCAGCAGGGACAGGTGAGTGAAGTGTCCGGTGACAAGTCGCCAGGGCTGCGAAAGGAGGAGGGCGCGGCGGTATTCGAGTGCATCACCCCACAGCAGGAACTCGATCCACAGGACAACTATCACGACCAGGGTCACACCCCAGTTCGAGAAGATGCGGCTGGGTGGGGGCTTGATGTACATCAAGTCGGATAATCTCATGCGAATCGGGAAAGAGTACGCTACCAGTTGATGACCGATAACTTGTTTGTCCAGCTCGCCATCTCGATGTTCCTCGGCCTGCTGGTGGGTCTGCAGCGTCAGCGTACCAAGTCCTCAGTCGCGGGCATTCGCACTTTTCCGCTGATTGCCGCCTTTGGCACGCTGTGTGCCTGGCTTGCAGGCGATTATGGCGGCTGGATCATCGGAGCGGGATTCCTGGCGATCGCAGCGCTCCTGGTCGCCGCCAACTTCGTGAAGGCAAAGGGCGGGAATGTCGATGCCGGCCAGACCACCGAAGTGGCCGCGCTGCTGCTGTTTGGAGTCGGCGCCTATCTGGTGATCGGGGAGGCGGCCGTGGCGGTCGCGCTCGGCGGGGCAACTGCGCTGCTTCTGCACTACAAGGAACAACTGCACGACTTCGCAACCGGGATCGGCGGGCGCGACGTGACGGCCATCATGCAGTTCGTGCTGGTCACGCTCGTGATCCTGCCGGTGCTGCCCAACCACGCCTACGACCCCTATTCGGTGCTGAATCCGTTCCAGATCTGGCTGATGGTTGTGCTGATTGTCGGCATCGGCCTTGTCGGCTATGTCGCCTACAAGATTTTTGGCGCGCGTGCCGGCACGGTTCTGGGCGGGCTGATGGGCGGACTCGTTTCCAGCACGGCGACGACCCTGAGCTACGCGCGCCGTACGGCAATTGCGCCATCGGATGGCGCGATCGCAGCACTCGTAATAATCATCGCTTCAGGGACCGTATTCGTCCGTGTGCTGGCGGAGATAGCAATCGTCGCTCCGGGTCACTTTTGGCAGATCGCTCCGCCGCTGGCGGCCATGCTTGCCACCTGTGCGATCGCTGCACTGTTCATGTACCGGCACGCGCGCGACCACGATGGCAAGATGCCGGTGCACAACAACCCAGCCGATCTTCGCACCGCGATCGTCTTCGGGGCCTTGTACGCGGTGATCATCTTCGCCGTGGCCGCGGCCAAGGAAGAATTCGGTGAACGGGGACTCTACACGGTGGCCGTGTTCTCGGGCCTCACGGATATGGATGCCATTACGCTGTCGACGGCGCAACTTGCGAACCAGGGACGCCTGGATCCGGCAATGGGGTGGAGGGTGATCCTGATCGCCTCGATGGCAAATCTCGCCTTCAAGGTGGGGCTTGTGGCGTTGCTGGGCAGCCGTGAGTTGCTGCGACACGTGGCGGTGCTGTTCGGGGCGGCATTGGCTGGCGGTGGTGCGATACTGTGGGTATGGGAGTCGTGAACATCGACAAGTTCGACCCGATCGAGGCATTTGCGAATCTCCGCCATGAATTCGGCGAGCACGGCGGCGTCAATATGTCAGTCGAAGCCAGCACGACTTTCACGGTAATCGATCCGACGACCATGCCCGAGATTTTCCAGGGTCACCTGGGTCCAGATGTGGGCGGGTGCTATCTGTACGGGCGCCATTTCAACCCGACTGTCTATGTGCTGGGCCGTCAGATTGCGGCGTATGAAGGTGCGCAGGCGGGTTACTGCACGGCGAGTGGCCTGTCGGCCATTGCCGCCACGATCATGCAGTTATGCGACAGCGGGGATCACGTGGTCGCCAGCCAAACCGTCTATGGCGGCACTTTTGCGCTGCTGCACGCTTACCTGCCTGCGAAGGCCGGAATCACGGCATCGTTCGTGGACGCGTCGAACCTCGCGGCGGTCGAACAGGCCTTCACTCCGCGAACCAAAGTTCTTTTCTGCGAGACAGTTTCGAACCCGACGCTTCGGGTGGCGAATATCCCGGAGCTTTCGGAGATTGCTCGCCGGCACGGCGCGAGTCTGGTCGTGGACAATACGTTTACACCCCTGATCGTCGCGCCCCTCCGGCATGGGGCTGACGTGGTGGTCCATAGCCTCACCAAGTTCATGAACGGCGCCAGCGATCACATCGCGGGGGCAGTGTGCGCAACCACTGAGTTCATCATGAAGCTCATGGACCTGCGCACTGGCTCGCTGATGTTGCTGGGCCCGACGATGGACCCCCAGGTGGCTTTCGAGATCAGCCTGCGCCTCCCGCACCTGGGGCTGCGCATGGCGGAACACAGTCGCCGGGCCCAGGCATTCGCCGTCCGTCTCAGCGAACTAGGGCTTTCTGTGACCTATCCCGGGTTGGCGGGGCACCCGGATCATGGCTTGTTCCGGCAATTGGCCCATCCGGATTTCGGGTACGGCGGTGTGCTTGCGCTCGATCTCGGCACTCGGGACCGCGCCTTCGAATTCATGCGTCGCCTGCAGAACGAACACCGCTTCGGCCTGATGGCGGTAAGCCTGGGTTTCAGCGAGACGCTCATGTCCTGCTCGGCTGCTTCCACCAGCAGTGAAATGCCGGACGACCAGCTCGAGAAAGCGGGCGTCGGGCCAGGCCTTGTACGATTGTCGATCGGGTACACGGGAACGCTGGAGCAGCGCTGGGCGCAATTGCGATCTGTGCTGGAAAGCATGGGATTGATCAGTCGCGCCGGGTGATTCGCGATGGCAAACATTCTGCTGGCGTATTCCAGTGTTTACGGCTACACGCGCAAGATCTGCGAGACGATGCAGACGGCACTGCGGGACCAGGGGCTGCAGGCCGATGTTGCGCCACTGACCGGCGGCGGGGCAGATCCGGCACGCTATGACGTGATTGTCATCGGCGCGAGCATACGGAACGGCAAACACAACCCCGCGGTCCTCGACTTCATTCGTGCGAACGAGGCTTTGCTCAATTCAAAGCCGAGCGGATTCTTCTCGGTGAATCTCGTGGCGCGCAAGCCCGGCAAGAACACGCCGGAAACCAATCCCTACCTGAAGAAGTTCCTTGCTGCGATTCCCTGGAAGCCGCGGCTGGTGGGGGTGTTCGCCGGGAATCTCGATTACCAGCGCTACGGCACGATGGATCGCAATATCATTCGGCTGATCATGTGGATCACCGACGGGCCGACCGACCCGCGGGCGAGGGTCGAATTCACGGACTGGGACGAGGTGCGCCGCTATGCAGCGAACATCGCCGCGCTGACGGCTTCGAGTCATAAGTTCGCATAATGTATATTATGTCAAATTATGGATGGATAGCAGACTACAGCACCCGCCATATCGGCGGGTCGTGACTCCCCTTCTTTCAGCTTCCAAGGTAACCATCAGGCGACAGGCTCGTTGCCAGCATGACGGCATTGATGTCGGCATGGGCTATCCAGGAATGGCTTTGTCGATGCTCTGGAGCGCTCCAGAAGGCGTCGATGCGGGAGCTCAGTGGCTGGTGATACGAAAGCGCCTGCAGCGCCTCGTTCACGCCCTCACCCAATCTCGGTGACTGTTCGACTCGGCCGATCGCGTGCAGACCGATGGCCAAGCCGAGTTCCCTGAAGGCAAGTCTGGCGTCTGCAGAGCCTGCCAGGGCATCTCCGTTCGCATAGGCATCAAGGCTGATCTGGCATGCCGTCGCGAGGCGCGCCATGAGCGCGGCCTCCTGAATGTGATTGCGCGTGATCATGCGGGCCAGGCGAAAACTACCAATCAGCAGGGCCCCGACACCGAGCGGATCATCGGTCTCCCAGTGGGTCAGCTCACAAAGCCTGCGTGCCTCGCCGATCTCGCCATCAAGAGTCCTGCCAGCCTGAAGTTCGAGGTATGCGAGCAAGGCATCCAGCGGATCGTGTTGCCCCATCGACGGCACCAGCGCCCGCTCGAGGCCGATGCTCATTTTCCAGACCATGCGCTGCGGCCCGCCCGGAGAATCGGACCTCGTGAAACGGGCATGCGCCGTCTGCGCCAGTTCGACCGCCCAATCGTGGAATATCGGTTGGCCCATTTCCTGGCCGACTCGATGCAAGGCATGCATCCATTGCGTCAGGTAATGAAAGTACTGGCCGTCCCGGTCCCACTCGAGGCGCGGGTCGAAACGCTCATCGGCCCGCCGTTCCGGAAGCTCCTTGCCGATGCGCAGGCCGCCACGGGTTGGGTGTCGCTCGCCCTCCTCCTCCGCAAGGCCGCTGATCCAGCCCTTGCGGGAATCGTCCGCACGATGGCGCCCGAGCACGTGATGAGCCTGGTCAACGAGTCGCAGCGCGAGATCGTGATGGCGGCTATCGCCGCTCTCGCGATACATCCCGAGGAAGTTGCAGACAGCGAAGGCATCGGTCCAGAGATAGCGGCGCGGCGGCGCCGTTCCGGTGAGACCGGTGGCGACGGCGAACTCGTCCATCAGTTCCCGGGCCAGATGGTTTCGCGCGCGCGGTTCCACGGTCCGCGTCAGATGCCGTAAGGATAGGTTTCAGGCATGCCGGCCACTTCCTGACTCTTCAGTGGTTGCACGGCCCGCGATTCATCGAACCAGACGTATTCGTCAAATTGTCGCGACAGATGGGCCATGAAGTAGTGGCTCGCCAGCTCCGTCTCGGGGCGGTAGATCACGCCGATCGCCCGCTCGAGTTGCGGCTCCAGCAGTCCGTCGCGAAGTTCCCCTTCGGGGCGCAGCCCAACCAGAAAGCGCGGTATGCGCGTTGAGTGGCAGAGTTGTTCGTAGCTGCGCAGGATCGAGGGGCGCACCTGCTTGATCTCCATCGCCGCGCCCCAGTCGCTTGCGGCTGCCACGGTGCCATGGTCCGTGCCGAAACCAATGGAGTAGACCGCGGTTCCCAGTTCCTGGCGGCACAGCTGGCCGATGTTGATTTCTCCGCGCGCTCCCATCTCGGTTGCCGAGGCGTCGCCCAGGTGGGAGTTATGCGCCCAGACCACCGCCTTCGAGTCCGGTCCGCGGGCCTCCAGGACGCGCTTGAGCGTCTCGAACATATGGGTATCGCGGTGATTCCAGGACACGGGTCCGCCGTAATACATCAGCCGGTAGTAGCGTTCAGCCTGTTCCACCAGGCGCGCGTTCTGGACCGCGTCGAAATAGCGCTCTCCGTCGGCGCCAAGATAGCGTAGGCGGCCCTCGAGCAGTTCCTGGAGCATGCGCACCACATCGCTTTCGCAGGAGCGGTAGCGCTCGGTCAACGCTGCATAGCCGTAGGTGGCCGGATCAGACTCCCAGGGCGAAAGACAGGCGTAGCGATGGCGCGCGATGGCGGCGGTCCTGGGGTCGACGTCCTCGAGATAGGTGAGCACCGCGGAAATCGACGTAAACAAGCTGTACAGATCGAGGCCGTAGAAGCCGACCCGGTGTTCGGCGGGCATGTCGCGATTGTGTTCGCGCAGCCAGTCGACCAGCTCGCGCACTTCCTGGTTGCGCCACATCCATGTCGGGAAGCGGGTGAAGGCGATCCAGTCCGGCGCCGGATGCTCGAGATAACGGATGTAATGGTCAATTCGCGCCGCGTCGGGCCAATCCGCTTCAGCGGCGACGATCGTGAAGCCTTTGCGCTTCACGAGTTCGCGGGTTATTCGCGCACGCATGCGATAGAACTCGCTCGTGCCGTGTGTGGCCTCGCCCAGCAGGACCACGCGGGCGTCGCCAATGCGCTCGAAAAGCGCACCAAGATCCGCCGAGTCGATGTCCTCGAATGGTTCGCAGGCATCGGCCAGCAATGATGCAAGCGGTCGAACGGGCGCCGCTTTCGGCGGGATGGGTCGCTCCCGGGTCGGGCGTTCCGCGCCCTCCTGCCAGCCTTCCCGGCCGATCAGCGGCACGAAGGCGACCGCAATCAGTTCTTCCTCCTCGTAGCGATGTTCCGCGACACGGGTGATGCGAACGAGATGTTGCGACCGCGTCGTCGGGCCGACCGGTATCACCAGCCGGCCGCCGATTGCGAGCTGCTCGCGCAGCGTCGGCGGTACTTCGGGGCCGCCGGCGGCGACCAGGATGGCGTCGTATGGCGCGTGTTCCGGCCAGCCCAGCGTGCCATCGCCGCGCAGTACGTGGACGTTTGCATACCCGAGGCGCGAAAGCCGCTCGGCCGCGCTCTCGGCCAGATTGGCGTAGCGTTCCACCGTATAGACCTCTGCGGCAATCTCGCCCAGTACGGCAGCGGCATAACCCGAGCCGGTTCCGATCTCCAGCACCTTCTCGCCCCCTTTGAGGCCCAGGCAATCGGTCATGTAGGCGACGACATACGGCTGCGAAATCGTCTGGTCCGACTCGATTGGCAGCGGCGTGTCCTGGTACGCAAACTCTTCGAGGCTCTCGCGCAGGAACTTCTCGCGTGGCACCCGGCGCATCGCCGCAAGCACTCGCAAGTCGCGCACGCCTCGCGCAGCGATCTGTTCGCGCACCATGCGTTCGCGGGTCTTCTCGGAACGGGCTACCGCTTCAGTCATTAGCCGTCCATTTCCCTCGACAAGTACTCCTGCGCCAGCCGTTCCAGATGCAGGCGCCCTTCCGGCTTCAGAAATGGCGCAACCAGCATCAGGACTTGGTACACACCCTGCGCCATTCCCGCGCCCGATACGTCCTGACGCGGATGGCGAACCGACTCGAATGACAGCCAGTAAAGCGCCACCACCGAGATATTGGTGCTGAGGGCGTCGATTTCCACCCCGGTCGCGACCAACAGATCCCGCTCGACCAGCCCGAGACAAATGCCACGGGAGGCCTGCACGGCGCGTTCGAAGACGACTGCGAGGCGAGCGCCGGCACGCCGGTCGCGGGCCATGATGCCGCTCAGGTCCCGGAACAGGAAACGGTAGCGCCACAACGCCTCCAGGATCAGGTGGAGCAGGAACCAGGCGTCCTCGACGTTGTCAGCGCGCCAGCCCAAAGGCGGCAGCAAAGCATCCAGTTCCGCCACGAACTGCTCGAGCAGCGCGGCGGAGAGCTCGTCTTTCCTGCGAAAGTGGTAGTGGAGATTCCCGGCGCTGATGCCAAGTTCCGCGGCAATCAGCGAGGTGGAGACATTGGGCTCGCCAAGGGCGTTATAGAGTCCGAGCGTGACGTCGAGAATGCGTTGGCGGGTGCGGCGTCCGGGTTTGGACTTGGCGCTCGTGGGCATGGAACCGCCGGTGCACGATGGACAAGCCATCGTACACCAGCGGCCGGAAGCTCATATCAGGCGGCGCGCCTGGCTGCCGGGCGGCGGCTGCTCTTTTTCGTATGACGGGCGCGGGCTTCAACCTTCATTGCCAGCGCTTCGACCCGACGCGTCAGCGCATTCACGTCCTTGGCGGTCGGCAGGCCGATGCGATGAATCATGCGGCTGACGCCCTGCTCCAGGGCAGTCAACTGATCATCCGCTACGCCGGCCAGATTCTCGACGACACCGTCCGTCCGGTTCATGGCGCGCTCGCGGAACTTCCGGCTGTTCTTGATTGCGAGTTCAAGGACCTTGCCCGCTTCGCGGCGCGTGGTCTCGAATGCGGCAATATGGGCATTCAGGATGGTCTTGATGTTCTGGATCACTGGCGGCTCCTTGGGATACTGGGTTTCAACCGATACGCACAGTTTCCCGATCGAGCCTAGGGAGCGCACCCTAGCCTCAAAGCGACGCAAACCAGCGCTGGATTGCCGTCCTTTGCGCCTGATCAGGCATGGCACCGGAGGCCGCTTCCAGATTTTCCGCCGCATGCCGGGGATTGCGCGTCCCGGTCAATACGACCGTCACGGCCGCGTCGCCAAGCACCCACTTGATGAAGAGCTGCGCGGCGCTGCCGCAGCCTAGTTCCGTGGCGACCGGCGGCAACGCCTGGCCCGCCGCGCGATCGATCATCTCACCCTTGGTGAACGGGCGATTGATCAGTACCGCGACACCCAGCTCTGATGCAACCCGCAGGAGCCGATCGCCGGCCTGCGGCTCGGCCAGCGAATAGTTGACCTGCAGGAAATCGGGGCGCTCGCGCCGGATCACCCGCTCGAGCTCCTCATGGGCGCTCGCGAGGTAGTGCGTGACGCCGATGTAACGCACGGATCCGCCGGCCTTAGCCGCACGCAGGGTCTTCAGCTGCACTTCCAGATCCTGCAGGTTGTGCACCTGCACGAGGTCAAGCGTCGTCGCACGCATCAGCCGATGCGAATCGGCGAGCTGCCTCTGGCCGGCCTCCCGCCCGCGCGTCCAGATCTTGGTCGCGAGGAAAACGGAGGGCGGCGGCCGGATACCAGCCAGAATGTCCCCGACTCGCTCTTCGGCGCGTCCGTACATCGGCGAGCTGTCAATGAGCTTGCCGCCGGCCTCGAGGAATCGACGCGTGGCAGCGTTCGCAGCCTCGTAATCGGCACCCGCGCCCGGTACGTCGAGCACCTGCCAGGTGCCGAGGCCCAGCACGGGCAACACTTCCTCAGAGCCGGGTATGCGCCGTTGCAATGTCTGATTCATGGCCAGAGCCATCCGTGGTGCGGCGGCCACTGCCGCGAACATTACGAGAGTGTCGCGTCGTGAATACATGATCGTTTTACCCATCCTGGACAGCCGCAGAGCAGGTCGCGCCTCTAGACGGCTTGCTTTTCGCGGCGTTCAAATTCGCGGCCCAGCCAGACCACGACAATCGCAACCGCCAGCATGCCCGCGCCGCACAGCATGGCAAAGCCGGCCAGCGCCACACCAGCCCAGCTGAGCAGCAGGTGCAGCCAGCCTCCGACCATGTCGCCGAACCGCTGCATGACCGTGTCGATGAAGTTCTTGGCCTTGTACTTGGTTTCCCGATCCACGATGGTGAACAGGATCTCCCGGCAGGGCCGACCGATGCCGAAGTCCCCTGCCCTGCGGATCGTCTGGCTGATGGCGAGCGGCATCAGTTGCGGCATCGCGGCCAGCCAGACAAAGGATGCAAGCGCGACCACAGGCAAGACGAGCAGCGCACCGCCGAGCCTGAAGCGCCGGATCATCCAGGCGGCCGCAAATCCCTGCAGCAGGAATGTCAGCACGTTGACTGCCACATCGAGGCGCGCATAGAAGGTGGTCCTTGAGGCGATCCCGGGATATGCGGCCGCGGCGATCTGCTGCAACTCAAAATACATGAATGTGCCAGCCACCGATCCAATGGCGATGATGGCGAACACGGCCTGGAGATACCGGGAACCCGCAACCAGCTTCATGCCGGCAAGTGCCGAGCCGCCGATGCGCGATTGGGGATCCGTGGGTGGCAGCAGGAATCGCCCATGCCGCTGTTCGGCCCAGCGCGCAAGGCCGCGGATGCACGGCAGGGTCGCGAGCAGCAGACACAGCGAAACGCCGACCACGCCATCCACACCGATACGTTCGGCCAGCGCCTGGGTCAGCAGCGGCCCGATGATCGCGCCTGTGCCGCCACCGGCGGCGATCGGCCCGAACAAGCGCTTCGCCTCTTCATCATGGAAAACATCCACCATGAAGCTCCAGAACACGGAAACCACGAACATGTTGAACACGGACAGCCAGACGAAGAACGCAATCGCGACCCAGCGTGACCCCGGGTCGAACTTGAACAGCAGATAGAATGCCAGCAGGTTGAGCGCGAAGAAGATATACGTGACTGGCAGGAGAAACTGCTTGCGAACGCGCGATACCAGAATCCCGAAAAATGGGGCCAATGCGAACATCACGACAAATGTTGCCGTGAACAGCCAGACGAGGTTATTGAAACCGGCGACTGGCGCCATCGCGTCGCGCAGCGGCCGCAGCAGGTAGTAGCTGCAGAGCAGCAGGAAGAAATAAAGGAATGCGAGGCCGACCGCGCGCCCTTCGCCTGGACGCGCCTGCATCACGCTCCGCGCCAGCCTGTTCACGGGCACCGAGCTAGCCAGGCCGTGTGGAACCGGCGAGATGCGGTCGCTGGCCGTCACCGTCCTTGAGGACGAACACATGCCGTCCATCGCGCGGCCAATGTTCGAGCTGCGCGCTCGAGGGCAGGAACAGGGGCAGCTTGAATTCCACGTGGATGCGGACCGGCGGTGTCAGCGGTTCTTTGCCAAGCGCAGCCAGTGATCGTGCCATGGACCACATTCCGTGCGCGACGGCGGCCGGGAATCCGAATAGTCGTGCCCAGCGGTCGCCGAGATGAATCGGGTTCAGGTCGCCAGCCAGCCAGCCGTAGCTGCGTCCGACCGACCGTGGCGCCTCAATCCCGACCGTGGCGGGCGTTACGCCGTCGGCCGCTTTTTCGTAGCGCAGGGTCTGGCGGGCGCTGCGTGCAGCCTGTCCGCCGCTGGCGGCGCGGCGAGCAAGCAATGTGGTCTTTTCGTGCCATGCCGTACCCAAGCGGTCTTCAAACTCCGTGAACAGGTCGAACTCGTGACCACGGTCGCTGTCCCGATACCCTTCCACCCAGGTGCGGACTCGGTATGCGCTGCGCTCCGGCAGTCTGCGTATCTGGTGAATTTCGTTGGCGACGTGGATCAGTCCCATCAGCCTCACGATGAAGCGGGGATGTGTCAGCAGCGAAACGTGCAGACCCATCGCTAGCACATGCGGATACGTGATCGGCAGGTTACCGTCGTCGGCAAATCCGCAGACCCTGCGGTAGCGGGCCAGGTGGCGGTGCCGGGCCAACACCGACTCCGCGCTGCCCTGCAGGCGTAGCACCGACTCACCGTCTGGAACCAACGCCGCGCGTTTCGCGAAGAGCGCCCTGGCGTAGTAGCGGAAGGCAGAGGGCGGGCTCTTGAAGCGCAGATCAACGGCGGCCCGGCACATTAATTTCCTCCGGGCGCTGAACTAGGGAACGGTCCGGTCAATCGTCAATATCGCCGGTTTGGTTGCAGTGAAATCGTAGCTGAGCTCGCCGTACGGGTCGCCTGATGTCGCTGTGGGTTGGCCGGAGCCGGAGATTCTCGCGATCAGGCGAACCGGGCCACCGCTGGCAAGTGAAGTGCCTGGCATCATTGCATCGGCGTCGTTCATCGTAATGGCGACGGGCCATGGGCCCACCGCGCGACGGATGACCGCGAGCGGCGGGCCGCCCTCGCCACGGCGCGCGATCAAGAACAAAGTTGCCTGCGGCGAGACCCGATCCACAAGCGCGGGCGCGAGCTGGATCGAAACGTCAATCGAGGTGCCGGCAGCCGCTGCCGGCGGTGTTGCCGGTGGTGTTGCCGGTGGTGTTGCCGGGGATCCGGGTTGTGTTCCAAGTTCTGAAAGACGTTCCGCAACCATCTGCCTGAGATCCGGCGGCAGGTCGTGATTCTGCAATTCGACCCAGCGCTGTTGGGCGAGCGCCAGATCGCCGCGCCGGTAGGCGACAATGCCGCCATACCAGAGCGCGCGCGCATTGTCAGGCTCCATCGTCAGGGCTTTTTCGAAGAGCCCGGCGGCCTGACCGTCGATTTCGCGTTCGTCATTCAGGACGAGTGACTCCGCGTAACCGAGCATGGCTTCAGCATCCTGTCCCTGGCTACGCGTATAGGCCTCAGAAAAAGCGTCACGAGCAATGGCGTAGCTGCCAATCACGGTCGCCGACCTGCCCAGCATCTTCCATCCCTCGAGATCATCCGGCTGCTGCGACAGGCGTTGCTGCAGTTTTGCCACCACATCGCCGACTTCGTGAGGCGAAACTGTGTCGGCAACTTCTTGTGCGCCGTCCCAAGGCCAGTCGCTGGCCCAGAAATAGGCGGCGAAAGCCACCAGCGGCAATCCGGCTGCAACGATGGTCGCAGCGATATTCGCGCGCTGCGGCGCCGCCGCATCCGTTGCGGAGGGCCTCAGCAGAGGCCACGCAAGCAAGGCGACGGCCGCGGCCGTCAGCAGGCCGCAAATCAGGATGAATGAGGTCACGGGTTTTCCGGCTCCTCTTCGAGCGCCGCCGGGTTCGCGCGTGCGGTACGGGCCCGCCGCCGGATAACCAGCGCCGCGACCGCCACACCACCCAGCAGCAGCAGCGCGGGCGCTGCCCACAGCAGCCACGTGCGCGGTGAGACGGGGGGAAGATAGAGGACGAAGTCGCCGTAGCGCTCGGTCAGGAACGCGCGGATCTCCGCGTCGCTCTTGCCCTCCTTCATCATTTCGCGGACTTCCCTGCGCAGGTCGGCCGCGAGCGAGGCAGTCGAATCCGCGATGGTCTCGTTCTGGCAGACCAGGCAGCGCAGCTCGCGCGTCAGATGCTCATAGCGCTGCTGCAGGACAGGATCGTCCAGACGCTCGGCATCGATCCCGAGCGCGCTTCCCGCAAACAGCACCGAGGCAAGAACCCAGGCAGCGCGCATCATGAGCCCTTCCCCGCCGCCAGCAGCGGCAAGAAGTCCCGGCGCCAGATTTCCTGGGTCATCACGCCGATCTGCTTGTGCAGCACCTTGCCGTCGGCGCCGATCAGGAAAGTCTCAGGCGCCCCGTAGACCCCCCAGTCGATCGCGGTGCGGCCCTCAGGATCGAAGGCGACCGAGGCATAGGGATTGCCGAGCTGAGCCAGCCATTGCTGCGCGAGCGCACGCTCATCGCGCCAATTCAAGCCCACCAGGGGCAAACGGCCTTCACGGGTGATTTCCAGGAGCACCGCATGTTCCTGGCGGCAGCCGCCGCACCAGGTCGCCCAGACATTCAGCAGCCAGGGCCGGCCCGCGAAATCGGCCGCACCCACTTTCCGGGCAGGGTCTTCCAGCGATTCCAGCGTGAATGCGGGCGCCGGCTTGCCGATCAACGGCGAGCGGATCACGCTCGGATCCTTTTGCAGCCCGACGACAAAGAAGCCGACCAGTGCGGCAAACAGCACAGCAGGCACGAGGAAACGCAGGCTCGCCTTCATCGCGACGGTTCCGTCGCAGCGTCCATGGCGGTCTCGCCCGCCTTGACGCGCCTGTAGCGCCGGTCGAGGCCGGCAATGCCGCCGCCGAGCGCGATCAGCAACGCGCCGAGCCAGATATACCGTATCAATGGCTTGTATTGCAGGCGCAGGCTCCAGCGTCCTTGCCCGAGGTCTTCACCGAGAGCTACGAAGAGATCGCGGGCTGCGCCGACCTCGATGCCCGCCTCGGTCATCGGATTGCCGCCCGAGTTGTACAGGCGCTTCTGCGGATGCAGGGTGGTGATCGTTTTCCCATCGCTCGAAATGAGAACATCCGCCTCCACGCCGACGAAATTCGGTCCCTGCACTTGGCGAAGTGCCGCCAGACGGAAATCATAACCGGCGATGGTCGTAGCTTCGCCCACGGCGAGGGCGACGTCCTGTTCGATCTTGAAGGACTGCACGCCGGTGATGCCGAGCGTGACGAGGCCGGCGCCAAAGTGAGCGATGGACATCCCCAGCACGGCGCCGGGCAGCGCCTGTCTTGCGCGCAGGCGCGACAGCGGAATCATCAACGAGGAACCCATTACCCAGAACGCCAGCGCGAAGCCGAGCGTCGCCATGGGCCGGATGTGGCCGTAAACAGCAGCACCGGCGACGAGAGCGATGACGAGCGCAACCGCGGCAATACCGATCAGGCGATTGCGCAGTGGCTGCAGGTGGCTGCGCTTCCAGGTCGCGTGCATGCCGATGCCGAGCAGCAGCAACAGCGGCAACATCGGCACCATGAACACCATGTTGAAATACGGCGGGCCGACCGAAATCTTGCCGAGATTGAGCGCGTCCATGAAGAGCGGGTACAGGGTGCCCAGCAGGATCAGACCGAGCGCCGCGACCAGGAAGGCATTGTTGAACAGCAGGAAGCTTTCGCGGGCCGCAAGCTCGAAACCCGCCGCGGACTTGAGGCGCGGCGCGCGCCACGCATACAGCAGCAGCGCCCCGCCGATCACGCATGTCAGGAAACCCAGGATGAACAAGCCGCGCGCCGGGTCGGTCGCGAATGCGTGCACCGAGACCAGCACGCCGGACCGGACCAGGAAAGTACCGAGCAACGACAGCGAGAATGCCGAGACTGCCAGCAGCAGCGTCCAGCTCTTGAACAGGCCGCGCTTTTCAGTCACGGCCAGCGAATGGATCAGCGCCGTGCCCGCAAGCCACGGCATGAACGACGCATTCTCGACCGGATCCCAGAACCACCAGCCGCCCCAGCCCAGCTCGTAATAGGCCCACCAGCTTCCCAGTGAAATGCCCACCGTCAGGAATATCCACGCCGCGATCGTCCAGGGGCGGGTCCACCGCGCCCAAGTCGAGTCGAGGCGTCCCTCGATCAGCGTCGCGCAGGCAAACGCGAATGCCACCGAGAAACCGACATAACCGAGGTACAGGATCGGCGGATGAATGGTGAGCGCGAAGTCCTGCAACAAGGGATTCAGGTCGCGTCCTTCGACCGCCGCCGGCACCAGCCGCTCGAAGGGGTTCGAAGTTGTCAGCATGAACAGCAGGAAACCGATGCTGATCAGCCCGAGGATCCCGATCACGCGACTGCGAAATGCAGCCTGCAGGCTGGTGCTGAGTGCGGTGACGGCAAGCGTCCAGCCAGAAAGACAAAGGGCCCACAGCAGCAGCGATCCTTCGTGTGCGCCCCAGACTGCGGCAATGCGGTAGAAGATCGGCAGCTCCGAATTCGAATTAGTCGCGACATACAGGACCGAGAAATCCTTCCGGATGAACGCCGATGTCAGGGCGCCGAAAGCGAGCGCAATGAAGACCGCTTGTCCGGCGACCGCCGAGCGTGCTGCCTGCATCCACGCGACTTGCCCGCGTGCGGCGCCCGCCAGGCCGAAAAACGCCTGCGCAATCGCCAGCAGCAGCGCGAGTATCAATGCAAAGTGGCCGATCTCGGGAATCATTCGGTCTTTCTCGCTGGTGTCGGCATGTGGAGGGACGCCGCGACCTCGGGCGGCATGTAGTTCTCATCGTGCTTGGCCAGCACCTCGTCCGCAATGAATTCACCGGATTCGGCGAGCCGGCCGCGTGCGATGACACCCTTTCCTTCGCTGAACAGGTCGGGCAGCAGACCCGTGTAACGGACCGGGACGGACTCGCGGTTGTCGGTGACGACAAAGCGGATTTCGAGCGTCCCATCCGTGCGCTTCAGGCTGCCAGTCGTAACCAGGCCACCGATACGGAATGCCCTGTCACGAGGAGCCTCGCCGGCAAGAATCTGCGTCGGGCTGTAGAAGTAAAGCAGGTTCTCCCTGGATGCGAGCAGGAACAGGGTCACGCCTGCGCTGACACCGACGAGGATTGCGATGACCGCAAACAGGCGCTTTCGACGTGGTGTCACGGCTGTGTCCTCCCGGTGCCGAGCCGGCGCAATGCTTGTTCACGTGCCGTCCTGTGCAGGCGCCTTGCCGCCCGGATGTTCAGGATCAGTACAATCAGCGTGAGGCCGAAGGACGGCCAGACAAATTTGGCGTAACCGCCCATCGCCAGAAACTCGGTCCAGTTCATCGGGCAAGTTCCTCGCGTAGCCACGTTGCATCGCGCTCGCGCCGGATGACTTCCGCACGCAGCCGCGTCATCAGTATGGCGCCGAAATACAGCGTGAAGCCCACTATCATCGTGAGCAATGGCCAGAGCATGTCGAAAGTGATGGACGGCTTGCCGATCTTCGTGATGGTCGAGCCCTGGTGCAGTGTATTCCACCAGTAAACCGAGTAATGAATGATCGGCAGGTTGACGACGCCAACGAGCGCAAGCACCGCGCAGGCACGATCGGCCCGATCACGCTCGTCGATCGACGCGCGCAGCGCAATGCAGCCCAAGTAAAGGAACAGCAGAATCAGCTCCGAGGTCAGCCGCGCATCCCAGACCCACCAGGTGCCCCACATCGGCTTGCCCCATATCGACCCGGTCGCCAATGCCAGGAACGCAAACCAGGCGCCGACCGGAGCCGCCGCGGCGGCGACCGCGTGCGCGAGCTTGATCCGCCAGATCAGGCCGATCCCGGCGGAGATCGCAAGCGTCGAGTAGATGAACATGGACATCCACGCCGACGGCGCGTGCACGTAAAGAATGCGAAAGCCCTCACCCTGCTGGTAATCCGGCGGTGCCAGCACCAGCCCGCCATAGAGGCCGATGACAATCAGCAGGAATGCGGGCCAGCCGAACCACGGCGTCAAGCGTCCCGCAATCCGGTAGAAATGCGGTGGCGAAGCCAGCTTGTGAAACCAGGTCCAGCTCATGCCATTACTCCTGGCTGATCCTGAGCGAGGCAGCCACGGCCAGTGGCGAAAGTGTCAGCGACAACACGAGCATCGCGCCCAGCAGCAGCAGGGGCCCCCGTGCGGAGTCGCCGTGGATCGCCATATCAACGCCGCGCGCACCAAAGATGAGCGCCGGCATCGCAAGCGGCAGTACCAGCAATGACAGCAGGACGCTGCCGCGGCGCAATCCGAGCGTCAGCGCTGCACCGATCGCACCCAATGCGCTCAGTATGCCGGTACCTAGAGCGAGCGATATCATCAGTACGCCCATGGCGTCGGTCGGCACGCCGAGGCTGATGGCCAAGAGTGGCGAGACCAGCACGAGTGGAAGGCCACTGGAAGTCCAATGTGCCGCGGTCTTCGCAAGCGAAAGCAGCGCCAGCGGCTGACCGGAGAGCAACATCTGCTCGAGCGTACCGTCCGCGTAGTCCGCGCGGTACAGGAATTCGAGCCCGAGCAGTGCCGCGAGCAGGCCGGCAATCCACAGCACGCCACCGGCAATCTGCCTCAACTGGGCGAGCTCCGGGCTTAGTGCAAGCGGCACGAGTGTCGTGATCATGGCGAAGAAGACAACCGGTTGCGCGATCTGTTCCCAGCGACGGAATGCCAGTATGAGGTCGCCATGGTAAACGAGCCCCATGGCCTTTGTGATTGACGCGCGCACTATGCGAGTTCCAGGCAATCTGCCGCATGGCGCGGAATGACGGGTGGCTGATGAGCGGCGATGATGGCGGCACCGCCTTCGTCAATGTGCCCGGCAATGACGTCCGAAAGCAACTGGACACCGCCGCGGTCCAGATTCGTGAACGGCTCGTCGAGGATCCAGAGAGACGCACCGGTCAGCATCACGCGCGCCATTGCGAGCCGCCGGCGCTGGCCCGCCGACAACACGCGCGCCGGCAGGTCGCGGCATGCGGCCAGACCGAAGCGTGCAAGCGCAAGGTCGATTTCAGCCGCGGTCACCTGCCGGCGCAAGCCGATTTCGTGGGAGATATTCTCGTGGGCCGTAAAATCCGCCTTCAGTGCGTCGCTGTGACCAAGATAGGCGAGCGTCGCAACATAGGATTCGAAGCCTGCAGTGATTGGCTGGCCTTGCCAGGCCACCGCGCCCTGCTCCGCCGCCGCCAGGCCGGCGAGTACGCGAAGGAGGGTCGTCTTGCCCACTCCATTTGAGCCGGCAACGTGTACAAGCTGGCCGGCGGCAACTTCCAGCGAGACGCCGCGCAGCACGTGACGCTCGCCGCGCCAGACATGGATGTTGCGAGCGGAAAGTCCTGACAAATTAGATGCTTGCAATCGAATTATTCGCTGGCCTGTAAGGTCGCGCGAACTATACCAGACTGGCGCGGATTGGCACTTCAGCGGAGTCGCCTGGCGACGACTTTCTGGTACAGGCCAGCGAAACGCGTCTCCTTGAGCCAGCGGAAATCCTGCGGGGATGCTGCGAAATCGCTGATGGAGCGCGAGATCAAGCCTGCGGCGTAGGGCTCAAGCCAGCGGAACACCGCAGCCATCACAGGCCGCACCGGGTGCCACCGCGCCGGCCGGTGGTAATCCACGAATACGACTTTGCCGCCCGGTCGAACGGCCGACAGCAGCGCATTGACGATCTGGCGTTTCTGCGTGTCCGGCACTTCGTGCAGCAGAAAAAAACAGCACGCGCCGTCGTAGACGTCTTCGCCCGGTTTCACGGCGTCGGCGACGCGAACCCGCACATTCCTGCGTCCGGCGAGCTTCTGGCGACAATGTGCGACCTGCAGCGGGGCGATGTCGATAATGTCGAGGAAGCCCTCATCGCCAAGCTGGTCGGCGAGGCGGCTGGACAGGTTTCCGTAGACGCTCGCCGCCTGCAGCACGTGATCGCCGCGCGCGAATTCGCTCGAAGCGGCTTTCACCAGCCCGTGGTAATTGCCCCAGAGTATGCCGTTGACGACCAGATGCCGATCGAGGAGTCGCAGGCTGCGCGGGCGCAGATAAGCCCAGGAATAAGTGTCGACGAGGTAGTCCGGCAATTTGGCGGCCACGCCCAGTTCGACCGCCGGAACCTCCGCGCGCACGGCCGCCGGCGCAGCAGGCGGCAGTTCCTCGTTGATATTCTTGTGGGCGGGGCGGACGCCAGACATCAGCGCACAACCAGTACCGGGACTGTCGTGCGTGCGAGAACCCTCTGCGTTTCGCTTCCGAGCAGCAGCTTCTGTACTCCCTTGCGACCGTGTGAGGCCATCACGATCAGATCGGCCCGGGAATTCCTTGCTGCGGCAACGATCGCTTCTGCCGTGTCATTGCTGTGTGTATGTTTTGTCGTGGCCGTGATCCCCTGCTTGGCCGCCAGTGCCCGCGCCTTCACCAGGAGTCTTGCGGCTTCGCGGATTGTGCCCTTCACGTAAAGCGTCTCGGAAGGCCAGGCGAAGCCCATCCCCTCGACGTAATAGGGCGTCTGGTAAGCCGGGATTGCGTGAAAGATCGTCAGCGAGGCGCCGGACATGCGGGCGAGAGCTGCCGCTGACTTGATCGCACGGTTTGAGCGTAGCGAGCCATCGGTCGGTACCAGAATACGATCAAACATCTCGACTCTCCGCCACGCCGCATCGGCACCTGACGTTCGAATTGTAAACGAGCGCCGGGTTGTCCGCGCTGACTAATGTCAAGCTGACTTGCAGTGGCGTGCATCGACTGGCAGTTGATCGAGCCGATCGGGATCTACCTGGTTTGAGCTGGTGCCCCGGGCAGGAGTCGAACCTGCATGGCCTCGCGGCCAACGGATTTTAAGTCCGTAGCGTCTACCCATTCCGCCACCGGGGCGCCGTGCGGCATCCAGTCATAGTAGGCTAGCTTGCGTATGACAGGCGAGCAGCAAGTCCCGGAGTCTGCCACCGATGAATGGGCATGGAGCGCCGCGGGGAATCCGATCCCGCGTTCCGCGGATGTCGTCATCATCGGCGGCGGCATCATCGGCTGCTCGACAGCATACTTTCTCGCCCGACACGGCATATCGGTTGCGCTGTTCGAAAAAGGCCGCATCGCCGGAGAGCAATCCGGCCGCAACTGGGGCTGGGTTCGCCAGCAGGGCCGCTCGCCCATCGAACTGCCACTGATGATCAAGAGCCTGCGCATCTGGCAGGGACTGTTGGCAGATCTCGGCGAAGACACCGGATTCAGGCAGGGCGGATGCCTTTACCTCGCCGAGAATCCGCTGCAGCTCGCCGAACTCGGCGAGTGGCTCATGGTCGCCCGTGCACATGGCCTGGATACGCGCTTGCTATCGGCTCCTGAGCTTCATGCGGTCCTGAAATCCGAGGCCAAAGAATGGGCAGGCGCCCTTTACACCGCGAGCGATGCGCGCGCGGAGCCAAACCGGGCCGCCCCTGCAATTGCGCGCGGCGCCCTTCGATACGGTGCGCAGGTCATCAGCCATTGCGCCGTGCGCGGCATCGAGCGGGCCGCAGGGCGCATAAGTGGCGTCATCACCGAGCAGGGTTCCGTATCCGCGCAGGCGGTGATCTGTGCCGGTGGCGCGTGGACCAGCATGTTTTGCCGCTCGCTGGGCATTGCCGTGCCGCAGTTGACCGTATTGGGATCCGTGGCACGCACTGCTCCCGCCGTGCCGTTGCTCGAAGGCCAGGCCTGGTCACCTGCGGTTGCGATCCGGCGTCGTGCCGATGGTGGCTACACGGTCGCGCATGGCGGTTCGCACCTGCATGCGCTGACGCCTGCCACATTTCGTTTCGCCACGAAGTTTTTTCCGGCGCTCCGGCAGGGGTACAAATCGCTGCGCCTGGCCATTGGCCGCGATTTCCTCCGGGCGATGATCGAGCCGCGGCACTGGGATCTCGATGCGCCCTCCCCGTTCGAGAGCGAGAGAATGCTGAACCCGGCGCCGGAGCCACGGGTGCTCGGGCAGATGCGTGAGGCGCTGCGAACATGGTTTCCGCAGATTGCCGACGCGCCATTCGTTGAAGCCTGGGGCGGGATGATCGAGACCTCGCCCGATGTGCTGCCGATCATCTCGACCGTCGAGGCACTCGAGGGATTCTTCATCGCGACTGGTTTCAGCGGTCACGGCTTCGGTATCGGCCCTGGTGCCGGCAAGCTCATCGCCGATATGGTGCGGGGCGAGGCGGATCCGGCCGAGCTTGCTGCATTTCGCCTGGGCCGCTTCTTTGACGGCTCGCCCATTCGCCCGGGTCCCGCTCTATGACGACCGCAGAACGCTACGACGTCGTCGTCATTGGCGGCGGACACAATGGGCTGACGGCCGCGTTTTACCTGGCGCGCGCCGGACTCAGTACGCTCGTGCTCGAGCGGCGGGAAATTCTCGGTGGCTGTTGCGTCACCGAGGAGATCGACCCCGCAGCAGCTCCCGGTTGCCGGGTGTCAACTGCCTCTTACATGGCGAGCATGCTGCGCCCGGAGATCATCCGGGATCTCGAACTCGAGCGTCACGGCCTGCGCATGATCGCGGCAGAGCCGACGGTTCAGGCAGTGACGCCGGACGCCGAAGTCCTGACCTGGTGGAGCGATCGCGAACGGATGCGCAAATACCTTCATCGGGTCGCTCCGTCGGACTGCGAAAAGTTCCTGTCGTTCGATCAGCGGCTCGCCGGTCTTGCCCGCCATCTCGAGCCACTATTCATGCAGGCCCCACCAGATCTGCAGCGAGATGGTATCGCTGGTCTGTTTGAGCTGTTGCGCTTCGGGTTCAAGTTCCGGCGCCTGCGCGGGCGCGAGATTGCGGATCTTGTCGCCTTTTCCACCGGGAGTCTGGGGGAATTTCTTGATCGCAATCTGGAATCGCCCCACCTCAAGTCGCTCGTCCTGTCCAACAGCCTCTACGGAAAACACGGCGGACCTTATGATCCGGGGACGCTCTTTGGCTTGTTGTTCCACTTGCTGGGTGGCGGGGCGGAGTCAAGACAGGGATTCGTCGGCCACGTCATCGGCGGCATGGGCGCCATCACCCAGGCGATGGCGAAGGCATGCGCTGCCCGGGGCGTAGCACTACGTACCAAGGCGGAAGTGAAACAAATTCTGGTGCGCGGTGGACGCGCGGAGACCGTGCTGCTCGAAGACGGCACGGAAATCGCGGCCAGCGTCATCGTCTCGAACGCCGATCCCAGGCGCACGTTTCTCGGGCTGGTGCCGGATGGGGAACTCGATCCGGAATTCCTCGCGGCTGTTCGTGGGATCAAGATGGACGGTCCCTGCGCGAAACTGAATCTGGTGCTCGCCGAGGAGCCGCAGCTCAACGGCATCGATGCGGGTGCCAGCCAGTTGCAGAGGGCCCAATTCACGATCGTTCCCTGGCTCGAGGGCGCACAAAGATGTTACGAACAGGCGCGGCAGGGAAAGATACCGGAGCAGCTTTGGATCGACTGCCTGGTGCCCTCTCTCGTCGACCCTTCGCTGGCGACTCCCGGCCGTCACGTGATGACCTGCTTCGTTCAGTACCTGCCCTACCGGTTATCTGATTCCAGCTGGCGCACGGAGCGCGACCGGCTGCAGCGCCAGATCCTGGGCCAGATCGGCGACCACGTGCCGGCGGTCAATCGATCCGTGGTTGCGAGCCGCCTGTATACGCCTCCTGATCTGGAGTCGGTCTTTGGAATCACAGAAGGCAATATCTTTCATGGCGACCTGCGGCCAGATCAGCTCTTCTTCATGCGCCCGGTTCCGGAATATGCGCGCTATGCGACGCCGATACGCGCCCTGTACCTCTGCGGCGCCGGCACCCATCCCGGCGGCGGCGTGACGGGCGCGCCGGGCTACAACGCTGCGCATCGAATTCTCGGCGACCTGCGGCGCGACCGCGGCCTACGCAAGGCTGCCGCGAGCTGATGAGTCAATGACGGGGCCGAAGGGAGCCGGGCTAAGTGCCTAAAGCACTGCCGTCTTCCGCCTGGGGCGTCTTACCCGGATCCATCGACACACGCACTGTCGCAACCGACTCCACCGCATTACGCTGCGGCGACAGCCGCCCGATCAGCAACCTCAGGTGCAGCACGACATAGATGCGCCAGCCGATCACCACGATATCGCCGATCATCCGCAGTCTCTGCCACAGGCCGAGCCAGAACCCACGCTTCTTTTCCTTGATGACCTGGCTCAGACCGCGTACGACGGTGAAACCCATCTTCCGGCCGTGATGCTTCGCGAAGAAATTGAGCGCGATTTCGATCTGGAAGTTCTTCTTATAGGTGCGCGGCACCTGATTCCACAGTGCCCTGGTCAGCACGCGCTCGCCGCCCAGGATCGGCGTGAAGTGCAACAAGCGGTTTGCCCAATACGTCTTTCGACCGCGGATGCCCACATACATGCCGTATTCGCCGGAAGTTACGCCCGTGACGATGCGGGTCACGATTTCCGGCGTCAGCCCGATGACGTCCGCGTCGCAGAAGAAAACAATCTCGTTGTGTGCGGCGCGCACGCCGCGTGACATCGCCGCAGCCTTGCCGCGCACCTCCCGCAGGGAAATGACCGTAACGCCCATGGAGCGGGCGCGCTTCGCGGTATCGTCCGTCGAGCCGTCGTCAACCACGATGATCTCGTCAATCAGGTGATGGCCAAGCAGCGGCTGGATGACGCCGCAGATCGTCTTGCCTTCGTTGTGCGCCGGAATGATCGCTGAGACCATTTTCTCGTTCGAATTCATCGCCGGACGATGATACCCGCATATCCCGACAGCCGCTCGGCCGGGCGCAGGCGATATGGGTATGGAGGCTAGGGTCGGAATCGAACCGGCGTAGACGGCTTTGCAGGCCGCTGCATGACCACTCTGCCACCTAGCCCCGGCGGCATTAAACACGAAACCCCGGGACGGCGTCGCGGGGTTTCAGTGAAATCTGGAGCGGGAAACGAGGCTCGAACTCGCGACCTCAACCTTGGCAAGGTTGCGCTCTACCAACTGAGCTATTCCCGCGGTCGGCGCCACTCAGGAGGCGCCATTGTAGGAACGGGGTCCGGACTGTCAAGTGTGGCTGAAACCCCGAAGTTCAGGCCATGCCGCACGCAAATAGGCGACCATCGACCACAAGGTCAGCACCGCCGCGAGTATCGTCAATGCGAGCCCGATGCGGTACATCGGCAGCGTAAACAGGTCCTGGCGGAACAGCATCATCGAGAGCCCCGTGATCTGCACGATGGTCTTGAACTTGGCGATGCCCGACACCTTCATCTTGTGCCGCGCGCCGATCTCCGACATCCATTCCCGCAGCGCCGAGATCGCGATCTCGCGACCGATGATCACCGCCGCGGTCAGCGTCACGTACCACGCCGGGTCCTTGCTGACGATCAGCACGAGCGCCGTCGCGACGATCAGCTTGTCGGCGACCGGATCGAGGAAGGCACCAAGCGGCGATACCTGGCCGAGTTTCCTCGCCAGGTAACCATCGAAGGAATCGGTGATGCCGGCCACCGCGAACATCAGCCCGCAGGCGATATCGGCCCAGGGCTGGGGCAAGTAGAAAAGCACGACGATGGCGGGTATCAGCGCGATCCGGAGCGCCGTCAGAAAATTCGGGACCGTGTATGGCTGGGTCATCCGGCTCCAGGGTGCAAATGCTCGAAGATCGCCTGCGCAAGCGCGGGTCCGATGCCGGGTGCGCGCGCGAGGTCCTCGATTCCGGCGCGCAACACGCCCTGCAGGCCGCCGAACTGGTTCAAGAGCGCGCGGCGTCGCGCCGGGCCGAGACCCGCGACCGCCTCCAGCATCGAAGTCTGGCGCGACCGCGCACGACTGCGACGATGGCCGCTGATCGCGAACCGGTGCGCTTCATCCCGCACGCGCTGGATCAAGTGCAGCGCCTTCGAATCCGGCGGCAGTATAGAGGGCGATTTCCTGCCCAACAAGAAGATGCGCTCCTGCCCGGCGCGCCTATCAGCACCTTTCGCGACGGCCGCTACCGCAGGAATCGAAAGCGACAGCTGCGCCAGCACCCGTGTCGCTTCGGCGAGTTGGGCGGCCCCACCATCGAGCAGCAACAGGTCAGGCAGCTCGGTCTGCTCCTGCTGTCGCCGCCGGTAGCGACGCATCAGCACCTGGCGCATCGCGCCATAGTCGTCGCCACGCTCGACGCCCTCGATATTGTAACGGCGATATTCCGCCTTCAGCGGGCCTGATAAGCCGAACACGACGCAGGAGGCAATGGTCGCTTCGCCCTGTGTATGACTGACGTCGAAGCACTCAATGCGCCGTGGTGGCGCATCAAGACCGAGGAACTCGCCCAGTTCCGTGAATTGCTCGGCGAGGCTCGCCTGGCTCGCGCCGCGCATGCGCAGCTCGTTTCCGGCGTTCTGCATCGCAAGCTGGACCCAGCGCCGCGGCAGCCCGCGGCTCGCCCGGCTGATGCGAACGCGCCGACCCGCCCGGCTGGTAAGTGACGCGGCAATAGCCTCGCCGTCCTCGATCGCGTGCGATAACAGGATCCGCGGAGGCGGGTCCCGTTCCAGGTAATGCTGTCCGAGGAATGCGGATAACACCTCGGGCGCCTCGCTGATTGGGGCGCGCGGGTGATAGGTCGATGTTCCAAGCAGTTGCCCGCCGCGAATGAACATCAGCGAAATGCAGAACTCGCCGCCCGCCTCCGCCACCGCGATCACGTCGGTGTCGGTCACCCCCCGTGCCCGGCTGACGATCTGCCGGGCCTGGACGTCGGTCAGCGCGCCGAGCTGGTCCCTGAGCACCGCGGCACGCTCGAAGTCGAGCCCTACCGCCGCCTGGTCCATCTCGCGACTGATACGCCTTGTAACCTCGGCGGCGCGGCCTTCGAGAACCTCGACCGTCGATTGCACGTCGCGCGCATAGGCCTCCTTGCCGATCAAGCCGGTGCAGGGAGCCGAACAACGGCCAATCTGATATTCAAGGCAGGGTCGCGAGCGGTTGGCGAAGTAGCTGTCCTTGCAGCTGCGAATCCGGAATAGCTTGTGTAGCTGGTTCAGGGTTTCGTGCGTGGCGCTGGCGCTCGGATAAGGCCCGAACATCCGTCCGGGTAATTTGCGTGAACCGCGATAGAAGCACAGGCGCGGGAATTCGTGCGCCGAGATGTGCAGGTACGGAAAGCTCTTGTCATCGCGCAGGATGACATTGAAGCGCGGCCGGTGGCGCTTGATGAGATTGTGCTCGAGCAGCAGCGCCTCGGTATCCGAATTGGTCACGGTGACCTCCGCACCGGCGATCAGCCGCGCGAGAGCCTGCACCTTGGGTTGCAGCTGATCGGGGCGGAAGTAACTCGCCACGCGTGACTTCAGGCTGCGCGCCTTGCCGACATAGAGGATTTCGCCGTCCGCGCCGAGCATCCGGTAGACGCCCGGCCGCGCGGGCAGCGTACTGACGAAAGCCTGGGCGTCGAAGTGACTCACCAGCGCATGTTGTCGCGACTCTCAGGCTGCGAGCAAGTGCCGCGCGCGGGCAAAGATCCGGTCAAACATGGGCGCGGTCAGGCGCCGGGTCTGGGTGTTGTAGCGGCTGCAGTGATAGGAATCGAGCAGCAGCAGCTGCCGAGGGAGTTCGTGTTCTGCGCCGTGCGAGAAGCGGGACTGCGAGAGTTTCAGGCCCACTGCTCGCAGCACGGCGCCGTGCGCGATGGCGCCAAGGGCGACGATCACCCCGCCCGCGGGCACGGCGAGCAGCTCCGTCGCCAGAAACCGGTTGCAGCTCGCCACCTCTGCCGGCAGTGGCTTATTCGCGGGCGGGAGGCATTTCACGGCGTTCGTGATCCGGCAGTCGACGAGCGTGAGCTGGTCGTCGGCGGATCGGGACACCGGTGCGCTTGCGAAGCCATGGGCGTGTAGCGTCCGGTACAGCAGGATGCCCGCGTGATCGCCCGTGAATGGCCGGCCCGTGCGATTCGCGCCGTGCAATCCGGGCGCAAGACCGACGATCAGGAGCCGATGCGGATTGCTGCCGAATGGCGCGACGGGGCGGCAATGGTAGCCGGGATGGCGTTCGCGAATCTCGTCGAGAAACGCCGCTAACCGTCCGCAATGGCGGCAGTCGGGCTCAAAACCGGCATTGCCCTCGCCCATCGCGAGGGCGGCTCAGTGCCGCTTGAACTGGGCTTCCTCGGTCGAGCCCTTCATCGCCGTGATGGACGAAGTTCCATGCGTGACCGTCTGGGTGACGTCATCGAAGTAACCCGCGCCGACCTCCCGCTGGTGCTTGGTCGCCGTGTAGCCGTGCTTCTCGGCGGCGAATTCGGCCTCCTGCATGGCGACATAGGCGCTCATCTGTGATTCGCGATAGCCGCGCGCGAGTTCATACATGGTGAAATTGATCGCGTGAAAGCCGGCCAGCGTGATGAACTGGAACCTGTAACCCATCGCGCCCAACTCGCGCTGGAACCGGGCGATGGTTGCGTCATCGAGTCTCTGCTTCCAGTTGAAGGATGGGGAGCAGTTATAGGCGAGCAGCTTGCCGGGATATTTTCGATGGATACCCTCGGCGAACAGCTTTGCCTCGTGCAGATCCGGCTTCGCGGTTTCACACCAGAGCAGGTCCGCGTATGGCGCATAGGCGATTCCGCGGGCGATTGCCTGGTCCAGACCGGCCTTGACCGGGAAAAAGCCTTCGCTGGTGCGTTCCCTCGACGTGATGAACGGGCGGTCGCGCTCGTCTACATCCGAAGTCAGCAGCGACGCCGATTCGGCATCGGTCCGGCCAACGATCACCGCCGGCACGTCGCAGACGTCAGCGGCGAGCCGGGCAGCCACCAGCTTGTTGATTGCATCCTGCGTCGGCACCAGCACCTTGCCGCCCATATGGCCGCATTTCTTGGCGCTCGAGAGCTGGTCTTCGAAATGGACGCCCGCCGCGCCTGCATCGATCATCGCCTTCATCAGTTCGAAGGCATTCAGCACACCGCCAAATCCGGCCTCGGCATCCGCCACGATGGGTTGAAGCCAGTCGATCGAGTCGTCGCCTTCGGCATGACAGATCTGGTCGGCGCGCAGCAAGGTATTGTTGATGCGTCGCGCGACCGCCGGGACGGAATCCACGGGGTACAGCGACTGGTCCGGGTACATCTCGCCCGCCAGATTCGCGTCCCCGGCGACCTGCCAGCCGGACAGGTAGATGGCTTTCAGCCCCGCTCTGACCTGCTGCATGGCCTGGTTGCCGGTCACCGCACCGAGCGCGTTGACGAACGGCTGCTCATGAAGGTAGCGCCAGAGTTTCTCGGACCCCAGACGGGCCAGCGAATGCTCGACATGCACGGTGCCGCGCAGGCGCAACACGTCGGCCGCGCCGTAACTGCGTTGCACACCCTTCCAGCGCGGGCTGCGACTCCACTCCTCCTCCAGCTGGGCGGCGCTCTTCGGGCTCATCAGGTCCTCCGGTTTCAGTCGATCTCGCGATAAGCGACGACGGTCAGGAATTGCTCGAATTCGGTGGCGGCCGTCAGTTCATCGAGCAACGCGGCGGCACGCGTGTAGTGGCCCTTCGTGAAATTCGCCTCGCCGACTTCGGCGCGGATCTTCACGAGCTGCTCGGCAAGTAATTCTCGCACGCGCTGCAGCGTCACGGTGCGCAGGTCTTTCATCCGACACTCATGACGTACCCACTGCCAGAGCTGAGCACGCGAGATCTCGGCGGTCGCCGCATCCTCCATCAGATGGTGGATCGGAACACAGCCATTGCCGCCGAGCCAGGCTGCGAGATAGCGGATTCCGACATCGATATTGTTGCGCAGGCCTTCTTCGGTGATGTCGCCTGCCGGTATCTGCAGCAGATCGGCCGCTTTGACGGTGACGTCATCGCGCAGCCGATCCAGGTTGTTCGGTGTCGGCATCAACCGGTCGAATATCTCGCGCGCGACGAATACGAGGCCGGGGTGCGCGACCCAGGTTCCGTCGTGGCCATCGCCCGCTTCGCGCTCCTTGTCCGCCCGGACACGCGCGAGCGCCAGCTCATTGGCCTTGGGATCGCCCTTGATCGGAATCTGGGCTGCCATGCCGCCGATCGCGAAGGCGCCGCGCCGGTGGCAGCTCTTGATCACGAGCAGCGAATAGGAGCGCAGGAAATGCGAGGTCATCGTGACGGTGTTGCGGTCGGGCAGCACGAAGTCCGGGCGGCGGCTGAACTTCTTTATGAAGCTGAAGATGTAGTCCCAACGCCCGCAATTGAGGCCGACGATATGTTCGCGCAGTTCGTACAGTATTTCGTCGATCTCGAATGCGGCCGTGATGGTCTCGATCAGGACCGTGACCTTGATGCTGCCGCGCGGCAGACCGAGCGCACGTTCACTGAATTCGAGGACTTCCGCCCAAAGCCGGGCTTCGAGATGACTCTCGAGCTTTGGCAGGTAGAAGTACGGTCCAGTGCGCCGGCTCAGCAGTTCGCTGGCGTTATGGAACAGAAACAGCCCGAAGTCGACCAGTGCGGCAGGAATCGGCTTGCCGGCTCGCAGCCAGTGTTTCTCGGACAGGTGCCAACCACGCGGCCGCACGACCAGTACCGCGGTCGATTCGTTCAGCCGGTACGACTTTCCTTCCGGGCTCGTGTAGTCGAGCGTTCCGCGCACGGCTGCCATCAAGTTGGCCTGACCCTGGATCACGTTGAACCAGGTCGGACACAGCGAATCCTCGAAATCGGCCATGAAGACGTTGGCGCCGGAATTGAGGGCATTGATGATCATCTTGCGGTCGGTAGGACCGGTGATCTCAACGCGTCGGTCGCGCAGGTCCGCGGGGATCGGCCCGACGCGCCAGTCAGATTCGCGGATCTGGCGGGTTTCCTCGAGGAAGTCCGGAAGGACACCGGCATCGAATTCGCGCTGGCGCTTCACTCTCTGTTCGAGCAGATCCGCCACGCGAGGCCCGAAATGGGCTGCCAGTCTGTTGACGAAAGCGAGCGCCTGGGGACGCAGCACCTCGCGCCATTCCGGCCTGACCATCGGAAACTGGCCGGTGTTCGTGCTGATGTTATCCAGACTCTCAGCTGTCAACTGTAGCTCCTTGAAATAACTTGTATTTACCTGGCACTTCGGTGACGGGCAATCAACATGGCGAGTTCCAGCGCCTGCTCGTAATTGAGTCGCGGATCCACGCTGGTCCGATAGGCCCGCGCCAGATCGGTGTCGGACAGGCCGCGCGCCCCGCCCGTGCATTCGGTGACGTCGTCACCGGTCAGCTCGAAATGAACGCCGCCTAACCGGGATCCGGACTCCTCGTGGATACGGAATGCCGCCTCCACCTCCGCGAGGATATTGTCGAAGCGGCGCGTCTTGACGCCCTGGGACGTCGTCTCGGTATTGCCGTGCATCGGATCGCAGACCCATAGCACCTGCTGCCCGCTGTCGCGCAGCGCCTTGATCATCTCCGGCAGCGATTGCTCGATCTGCCCGGCACCGAATCGATGGATCAGCGTCAGGCGCCCTGCCTCCCCTTCAGGATTCAGGATCTGTGCAAGTTCGCCAACCCAGGCAGGATCCATGGCCGGCCCGACTTTGACGCCGATTGGATTGGCGATGCCGCGAAAATACTCCACGTGCGCACTGCCTCGCGTGGCGGTGCGCATTCCAATCCAGGGCATGTGCGCCGACAGGTTGTACCAGCGCTCGCGCCGCGGGAGATAACGCGTCTGCGCCTGCTCATACAGCAGATGCAGGCCCTCGTGACTGGAATAGAACCGGATCTGGTTGGATTCGTGGATGGGGCCGCCAGAGATCGCCTGGAAGAAATCCAGGGAGTCAGAAATCGAATCGACGATCTTCTGGTACGCGACCCTGAGCTTTGCGTGCTTCATGAAGCCGAGGTCCCAATACTCGGGGTGATGCAGGTCCGCAAATCCACCGTCAACCAGCGCACGCACGAAATTGAGCGTCAGGGCCGCCCGCTCGTAGCCACGGAGCAGCAATTCGGGGTCCGGCTCGCGATCCGCGGCGGTGAACGCGTTGCGATTGACGATGTCGCCTCGATAACTCGGCAGCGTAACGCCATCGCGCGTCTCGGTGTCGGCCGAGCGCGGTTTCGCGTATTGCCCGGCGATGCGTCCGACCCGGATCACCGGTTTCTTGATCCCATGCAGAAGCACGAGACTCATCTGGAGCAGAATCTTGAGCTTGCTTGCGATGGTCGCCGACTCACAGTCGGCAAATCCCTCCGCGCAGTCGCCGCCCTGCAGCAGGAAGCGCTCGCCGCGCTGCGCCGCCGCGAGTTCCGCCTTCAGCTGGTCGACCTCCCATGACACGACTACCGGCGGCAGGCGCGACAGTTCTTCAATGACGCGCGAGAGTTTCGCAGTATCCGCATAGCGCGGCTGCTGTTCCGCCGGCCAGCGCTGCCAGCTTTCCGGACTCCAGCCAACTGTTTGAGCCGCGGTATTCATGGATCGAGGCATCGTACACGGTTTCACCGCAGTGCAAAAATATCCACCGCCAGGGGTGGTTTAAGTGCATCCAAATGGGCAGAATGCGCCTCCTCCGTTCGGAGCAATCGCATGCACCGTGTCTTGGTTCTTGGCGCCGGAAAAATCGGTGCTCTGGTATCCGGTCTTCTTGCCGAAGCCGGCGATTATCAGGTGCAGCTTGCCGACGTCAGCGCCGAGACGGCCGCCGGTGTCGCCCGCGCGCAAGAGCGGCGCACGCTGACGGCATTTGGACTCGATGGCACGGATCCGGCGGCGTTGGCGCGCCGACTCGAGGCGCATCCCGTCGATGCCGTGATTTCGTCGCTGCCATTCCATTGCAACGTCTCAGTGGCCAGGGCTGCGCGCGACCATGGCTTGCACTATTTCGACCTGACCGAAGATGTCGAGGTGACGCGCGCCGTGCGCGCCGTCGCCGAGGGCGCAAGAACCGCCTTCGTACCGCAGTGCGGGCTCGCACCGGGCTTCGTGTCGATCGCTGCGAACGAACTGATCAGTCACTTCGAGGAATTGCGCAGCGTCAAGCTGCGCGTTGGTGCGCTGCCGCAGCATCCGAACAATGGCCTCAAGTATTCCCTGACCTGGTCCACCGAGGGTCTGATCAATGAATACGGCAATCCCTGTCACGCGATCGCTGATCGTCGCCCGATAGAAGCGGCGCCGCTCGAGGGCCTGGAAGAAATCGAGATCGACGGCACGCTCTACGAAGCTTTCAATACCTCTGGTGGGCTGGGCTCGCTGGGCGAGACCTATGGTGATCGCTGCGAGCAGATGAATTACAAGACGATCCGTTACCCGGGACATTGCGAGCAGATGCGCCTGTTGATGAATGATCTGAAGCTCAACCAGGATCGCGGCACGCTGAAGCGGATCCTGGAGAATGCCGTCCCGCAGACACTGCAGGATGTCGTGATCATCTACGTCGCAGTCACCGGCCGGCAGGCTGGCGAGTTGCGCGAGGAAAATTTCGTTAACAAGGTTTATCCGCAGGAGATTTCCGGACGGCTCTGGTCTGCGATCCAGGTCACGACGGCAGCCGGCATCACGGCGGTCGTGGACCAGGTGCTCGCAAAGCCGGCCGCCTACCGCGGGTTCGTGCGTCAAGAACAATTCCGCTTGCCGGCGGTGCTGGCAAACCGCTTCGGCAAGTGGTTCCAGGATGGCGCTGACAAGGGTGTTTCGGGGCGAATGGTCGTCGAGGGCAAGGCGGGTCGCCAGCGCAATCTGGTGGGAGTCAAGTGATGAAGAAAGCGGAGATTCTCAAAGGGCTTGGTCTGGACGCCATCAATCCGGGCGCCTGGTCCGGCGATGGCTGGCACGCGGCAGCCGACTCGCCGCTCGTTCAATCGCTGGATCCGGCGACCGGTGAGCCGATCGCCGCGGTCCGTGCCGCAGCCGAAATCGACTATGAGCGGGTTGCAGCAAGCGCAGCGGCGGCGTTTTCGCAGTGGCGCGACGTGCCTGCGCCGCGACGCGGTGAGGCCGTGCGCCTGGTCGGTGATGCCCTGCGGAAGAAGAAGGACCTGCTCGGCAGCCTCGTCAGCCTGGAGATGGGCAAGATCAAGGCCGAGGGTGATGGTGAAGTCCAGGAGATGATCGATATCGCGGACTTCGCGGTCGGCCAGTCGCGCATGCTGTACGGCCTGTCGATGCACTCCGAGCGTCCCCGGCATCGCATGTACGAGCAATGGCATCCGCTGGGCGTCGTGGGGATCATCTCGGCGTTCAACTTTCCCGTGGCAGTCTGGTCCTGGAATGCGTTCCTGGCCGCTATTTGCGGCGACATCTGCATCTGGAAGCCGTCGCACAACACGCCGCTCTGCGCGATCGCGGTGCAGCGCATCTGCAACGAGGTACTCGCGCGGGAGAACCTGCCGCCGATCTTCCAGTTGTTCATTCCCGCTGGCAATGCGCTTGCCAACCGCTTCGTTGAAGACCGGCGGGTGGCGCTGATCAGCTTCACCGGATCGACCAATGTCGGCCGCAGAGTCGGCGAACGCATCGCTTCGCGACTCGGCAGGAGCCTGCTGGAGCTGGGCGGAAACAACGCCATCATCGTGGACGAGTATGCGAATCTCGATCTCGTGATACCCGCGGTCCTGTTTGGCGCGGTCGGCACCGCGGGACAGCGCTGCACGACGACGCGCCGGCTCCTCGTGCACGAGTCGCGTATTGCGGAGGTGGAGCGCCGCCTGGTCGCGGTCTACAAGCAGGTCCGCATCGGCAATCCGCTCGATGCCCAGACGCTGATGGGGCCATTGGTGGATGCGTCGGCGGTTCGACAGTACGAGGCCGCGCTCGCGGATGCCCGCAGTCAGGGCGGTCAGATCCTGTGCGGCGGCAGTGTGCTGCCGGGCCCGGGCTTCTATGTCGAGCCCACGATCGTCAGGGCAAGCAATGACATGCCGATCGTACGCCATGAGACATTTGCGCCGATCCTCTACACGATCCCGTTCAGGACGCTGGACGAGGCGATCGCGATGCACAACGACACGGAATACGGCCTGTCCTCGGCCATTTTCACCGACCGTTTGCAACATGCCGAGCGCTTCCTGTCGGTCTCCGGCAGCGATTGCGGCATCGCAAATGTCAATATCGGCACATCAGGCGCCGAGATCGGTGGAGCTTTCGGCGGCGAGAAGGACACTGGTGGCGGGCGCGAAGCCGGTTCTGACTGCTGGAAGGTCTACATGCGCCGCCAGACCAACACGATCAACTACTCGAGCGAGCTTCCGCTTGCGCAGGGAATCAGGTTCGACCTGGGCTGAGTTCGCGCTCCAGCAGCTGGTACATCATGCGGGTGTAGCGTTCGGCCGTGATGAAGGTCCAGGACCATTTCTTGTCGTAATCGGCGTTCGGCGCAGCCGCCACGATCTCATCCACCGATTTTCCCGCCTTCATCAACTCACGGATCCGCCCGCTCGTGGTCAACAGCATTTCGCGGTAATCGACGAGATCCGCGCGATTCGCGAGCGGGCCATGGCCCGGGATGATGCGGGTCCGGTCATCGGCCAGCACCAGTATCCGGTCTACCGCTTCGATCAGGCCGGAGACGGAACCTCCGGAACTGAAGTCGATGAATGGATAGAAACGGAAGAACAAGTCGCCCGTGTGAATGACATTGGCCTTGCGGAAGTGAATGAACACGTCGCCATCGGTATGCGCATGCGGGGCGTACGTCCCGTGGATCTCCTCGCCATTCAGATAGAAAGTAATTGCGTCGTTGAAGGTAACGACCGGCAGCGCCGCCTGCGGTGAGGCCGGCACGGCGTTTTCAAGGAAGCTGTTGAACTGATCGCTGCTCATGCGGGCCCGGACCTGATCATGGGCCACCAGCAAGGCGCCCTCCTTCGCCAGGTTCTCATTGCCGCCCGTGTGGTCGCCGTGCCAATGCGTGTTCAGCACGAATCGCGGGGCCCCGAGATTCAGCTGGTGCAGTGCCGCGATGACCGAAGGCGTCATCGGAGCGTACTGGTCGTCGATCAGGAACACGCCGTCGGCGCCCGCCGAGACCCCGATGTTGCCCCCTTGGCCGATCAGTACGTAAATCCCCGGAACGACCTGTTCCGTGCGGATTGTCGTGTCTGGTGGCGTCAGTTGCGCGATAGCCGCTGGCGCGAGCAATGCAAGCCCTATTGTCGTCAGTCGCAGAATCATGGCGCCCTCCCTTCCCGGTCCGCGTTCCGCTTGTAGCAGACCAGCCTGTTATCATCAATGCCGTACGGTGGAGACCCGCGAATGGCCTTGCGTTACTTCATCCTTGGCTTACTGGCGATCCTGATGACCGGTGCGGGCATCCGTGCCGCCCCCGGTGAGCCCGACGCAACTCAGGCAGCGGACGCCTTGGCATCGGATGCCGCGCCACTTGCGGGCACCGCCGTCCTGCTCGAGATAAAGGACGCCATCAGCCCGGCCACCCGGGAGTTCTTCCTGCGGACGCTCGAGCGTGCCGAGGAACAGGATGCCGCGCTGCTGGTCCTGGTTCTCGACACGCCTGGCGGGCTGTCGGATTCCATGCGCGACATGATCCAGGGCATTCTGAATGCGCGCATTCCCGTCGTGACCTTCGTTGCACCTTCCGGCGCGCATGCAGCCAGCGCCGGCACCTTCATCCTCTATGCGAGTCACATCGCCGCCATGGCACCGGGCACCAACCTCGGAGCCGCGACTCCCGTGTCGATCGGCGGATCGGGGCCGGATGAAGGCGGCAAGGAGCCTGAGAAGAGCAAGGATGGCGACAAGGACGCAGAGAAGTCTTCAAGGCCATCGTCGGCCATGGACCGCAAGGTACTCAACGACTCCGTCGCTTATATCCGCAGTATCGCCGAGATGCGCGGCCGCAACCTGGAATTTGCCGAGGCAGCGGTGGTCGATGCGGCGAGCATCACCGCCACTGAGGCGCTCGCGCGCGGCGTGATCGACCTGATGGCGGATGACCTGCCTGGGCTCATGACTGCGCTCGATGGCCGGGAAGTCAAATTGCCATTCGGTACCCGCGTGCTGAAGACCAGGGGAATCGTGATTGAGCGGATCGAAATGGACTGGCGTGCGGCGCTGCTCTCCGTGCTCACAAATCCGATGGTCGCGTACGGCCTGCTGCTGATCGGGCTCTATGGCCTGATGTTCGAGGGCTACAACCCGGGCGCGGTCCTGCCGGGCGTCATTGGCGGGATCTGCCTGTTGCTGGGTCTCTACGCACTACAGGTATTGTCAGTGAATTTTGCGGGTCTGGCGCTCGTATTCCTTGGCATCGGCATGATGATTGCGGAATTCTTCGTGGCCAGTTTCGGGGCGCTGGGCCTCGGTGGACTCGTGGCATTCGTGATCGGATCGATCGTGCTGATGGACACGGGCACGCCTGGAATGGCATTGAGCCGCGGATTGGTCGGCGGGGTCGCAACGGCAGCGGGAATGTTGATGCTCGGCACGATCTGGCTGGGGATGCGCGCACGGCGCCGGCCCGTTGCGACCGGCCGCGAGCAGATGGTCGGGGATACGGCCGAAGCCGTGGAAGCATTCACCAGCAAGGGCCAGGTGCGGATTTACGGCGAGTTGTGGAATGCGGTCAGTTCGAAGCCTGTCACCGAGGGCCAGCGGCTGCGCATCGATCGAGTGGCCGGGCTGACACTCCACGTCTCGCCCATCGAATGACAGGAGACCACCAATGATGACCTACGTGCTCGTTGCCATCGCCATTCTCTTTATCGTGCTGGTAATCAACGCGATCAACATCCTGCGCGAATACGAGCGTGGCGTCGTGTTCACGCTCGGACGCTATGCAGGCACCAAGGGACCCGGTCTGATCATCGTGTGGCCAATCGTGCAACAGATGGTGCGCGTGGACCTGCGCACGATCGTGCTCGATGTGCCCAAGCAGGATGTCATTTCGCGGGACAATGTGTCGGTCAAGGTGAATGCAGTCGTCTATTTCCGGATCGTGGATCCGGACAAGGCCATCATCCAGGTTGCGAATCCATTCGAGGCAACCAGCCAGCTCGCCCAGACGACGCTGCGCTCCGTGCTCGGCCAGCACGAACTGGACGAGATGCTTTCGGAACGCGACCGGCTGAATGCCGACGTGCAGAAGATCCTGGATTCCTCTACCGATGCCTGGGGCATCAAGGTGTCGCATGTGGAGATCAAGCACATCGACCTCGACGAAACCATGATTCGGGCGATTGCCAAGCAGGCCGAGGCGGAGCGCACGAGACGTGCCAAGGTGATTCACGCAGAGGGCGAGAAGCAGGCAGCGGCGATGCTGGTCGAGGCCGCGAAGCTCCTCGGGGCGGATCCGCGCGCCATCCAGCTGCGCTACATGCAGACGCTGACGGAACTCGGCAATGACAGGAGCACGACGATCGTGTTCCCGATGCCGATGGACCTGCTGACGCCGTTCGTGAAGAAGCTCGGCGCGCCCGACTGACTGATTCCGTCAGCGGCCCGGCAGACGCACGCTGATGCGCGCGCCGCCCAGGCGGCTCTCGCCGATTTCCAGTGTCCCGGAATGGGCCGCGGCAATCTCGCGCGCAACGGACAGGCCAATGCCCTGCCCCGCGACGCTTTCGTCGGCTCGAACGCCGCGCTCCAGTACCCGGGATCGCTCGACCGGCGGGATGCCGCGGCCGTCGTCTTCGACATCGAGCAGCAGACCGGGGCGGCGCCAGTCGGCCGAGGTCCACGGCATTGCGCGTACGGCGACCTCGCTGCTGCAGTACTTGCAAGCGTTGTCCATCAGATTGCCGGCCAGTTCGAGAAAATCGCCCGCATCGATCGGATAAGCCGTGCCCTTTGCGACCGCGATGGTGGTACGCGGAGACTTCTCGGAGTAGACCTTGGCCAGCGCGCCGCGCAATTGCTCGAGCGACTCCTGGACCGGAAGATCGGTCATCGTCGTGCTGGCACCGCTGAAGACCGCGCGCTTCAGCTGGTGCTGCACTATTTCCTGCATGCGGTCCAGTTGCCGCGCCTGAGATTGCGGATCGGCCTGTCCACTTTCGATGAGCCCGCGCAACGCGGCGAGTGGCGTCTTGAGACTGTGCGCAAGATTGCCAAGTGTCGTGCGATAGCGCTCCAGGCGTTTGCGCTCGCCGGCCAGCAGCGCATTGAGATTCCCGGTCACACCGCTGAGCTCGCGCGGCCAGCCGGAACCCAGGAGGTCGCGGCGCCCGGCCTCGACGTCGGCAATTTCGGTCTCGAGCCGGTGCAAGGGCTTGAGCGCGATGCGCAATGCGACCGCCAGACCTGCGAGCAGCAGCAGCCCCAGTATGATCGAACCCGACAGGAGCCAGGCGCGCACGCGCGCAACCTCCCGGTACCAGGGCTCCAGGCTCTCGGCCGTGCGGATGATGAAGTCCCTGCTGCTGCCGTCTTCGAGCTCCCAGCGGATGCTCAGCGACAGGCCCAGCACGCGTGTGCCGTCTGCGAGCTTCGCGTACTCGAAGCGTCGCTCGCCGGTTGCCGGTGCCGCGGCCAGATTAAGGCCGCTGCCAAGCGCGGATGGCGAGCGCCAGCTGCCCCGGGAACTCACGATTTCTGCATAAAGGCCCGAACCGGGGGCCGTCAGCCGCGGTTCCGCCAGATTTTCCGGGATGAGGCGGCCTTCGCCATCGATAGCGGCTGACGAAATCAGCGCGATGACCTGCGCCTCGAGCACATCATGGCGAGCGCGCAGACCGAGATCGCGATAGAGCGAGTCGAGGAACCAGGCGGCCGCGCCGGCGCCGGCCAGCAACAGCAGGGCCAGCGTCACCAGCAGCCGGGCCTGAAGCGATGGGGATGATCGCGCCACGATCAGTCGCGCGCAATACGGTAGCCGCGACCCCTCAGGGTCTCGATCGGCTGGCGGTCTCCATCCGGGTCGAGTTTGCGGCGCAGCCGCCCGACAAAGACTTCGATCGTGTTGCTGTCGCGTTCGAAATCCTGCTCATAAAGCTTCTCGGTCAACTCGGCCTTGGAAACAACCTGACCGGCGCGCAGCATCAGGTACTCGAGCAGCCGGTACTCGAATGCGGTCAATTCAACGGAGGTACCAGCGACTCGCACTTCCTGGCTGCGGGTATCGAGTTCGACCACGCCGCTTTTCAACAGCGGCTGCGACCAGCCTCCCGAACGACGAAGCAGCGCCTGGACCCGCGCCAGCACCTCTTCGAAACGAAAGGGCTTGGTGACATAGTCGTCCGCGCCGGCGTCGAGCCCGCCAACCTTTTCCTGCCAGCTGTCGCGTGCCGTCAGGATCAGGACCGGAAAGGACCTGCCCGACTTGCGCCAGGCCCGGATTGCGTCGAGGCCGGACTTTCCCGGCAGGCCCAGATCCACGACCGCAATGTCGACGGGAAGTTCGTTGCCAGAGAATTCACCTTCGACGCCGTCGGCGGCAAGATCCACGGCAAAGCCGGCGGTGCGAAACTGCTGTGCAAGCGTCTCGCGCAGCGCCGGTTCATCCTCTACGATCAGCAGCCGCATCCGGGCCTCAGATTTCCTCGCCCGTTTGCCCGTCGATCCTCACTTCGAACACGCGGCCGTCCGCCCCCAGCAACCGGATCCGGTATTCGATGCGGTCGCCATCCCGCTTTTCCTCTGCGCGCACGGCCCGCGCATCGTATCGGCGCTCTGCCTGGGCCACGGCCTCGTCGAGGGATACGGCGCGATCCGCCATGGTTCTTGCCCCGCCCCGGTCGTTGTCAGAGGCATGACCCGAGGGCTGCGCCTGGCTGGCCGCGGCGGCGCCAGCCATGAGTGCCATGCACAGGACCACCAGCAGTCTTAATCTAGGCATCTGCATCACGCCATTGTAGTTGAACTCGAAGAACCCGGGCCGCTTGCGCGGCCCGGGTCGAATGGTCAGCTGCGAATCGGCGTCACATCGACCCGGATGCGCACCCGGTCACCCGGGTCGTAAGGCATCCGCGTGGTGTATTCGCGGCCGCCGTACTCGTAGGTCACGCGGTAGCCGTCAATGCGCTCTTCCCAGCTGTCCCGGTAACGGACCTCGCAGCGCTCGACCAGACGTTCCGGGCGGTAGTAGCCCTGGCGCTGACGTGACGCGTTGTGGCCAATTGCACCACCGATGATCGCGCCGGCGGCACGCGCCACCTGACGGCCATCGCCCCTGCCGATCTGGTTGCCGATGGCGCCACCGATCAGGCCGCCCAGCAGAGTACTGCCGGCGTGGCGGGATGAAAATGGGCCATCCGACTCATAGGCCACCTCATCCCAGCATTCGCGCACCGGCTCGCTGATGCGCACCTGGCGGCGGACTGCTTCCACATTCACGACACGCGCGTAGTCGTAGTCGCCACCGTAACGGCTGTCTTCGTCGTATCGGTAGTCGCCGCGATTGTGATCAGCCAGGGCTCCGGCGGACGCGGCGGCGAGACCGACGGCAAGGCCAGAAATCCAGAGCTTGCGTAACATGGTAAGCCTCCTTGCTTTGACACGATGCCAATCTAGGCCGGCGTCCATGAACGCGTCCTGAACGCGGGAAGCGCGTGCAAGCAGGCTGTTTTGTCAGGGAATCTCGGCCTTTGCGGCGACCCAGAGCTCGTCCAGCAGCCCGGGATCAGCGGTGCCCGGCTCGATGCCACGGGCGGCGAGCGCCCGCTCCAGATGGGCGTATCGGCGCTCGAACCGTTCATTGGCGCCCCGCAAGGCCGCCTCCGCATCGATGTCGAGATGCCGTGCAAGATTGACCACCGAGAACAGGAGATCACCAAGCTCCGCCGTCATCCGCTCGAAGTTCCGGTCCGTGGCGGTGACCCGGTCAAATTCGGCAAGTTCCTCATCGATCTTCGCGCGCGGCCCGCTGGCATCCGGCCAGTCGAACCCGGCATTCGCGGCCCGCCGGCCCAGCTTGCGGGCGCGTGACAGCGCAGGCAGCGCCCTCGGAATGCCCGCCAGGGCGCCATTCCCCTGTCCCGGCGCCTTGTGCTCACGCGCCTTGATGGCCTCCCAGAGCCGCGATTGCTCGGCGGCATCCGCGACGGTGGCGCCGCCAAAGACATGGGGGTGGCGCCGGGTCAGCTTGTCGCAGATCGCGGCAGCCACATCCTCGAAGGAAAATGCACCACGTTCGCTCGCCAGTTGCGCATGAAATACGACCTGGAACAGAAGATCACCGAGCTCATCGCGCAGCGCTTCTAGATCCCCACGCTCGATCGCATCGGCGACCTCGTAGGCCTCTTCCAGCGTGTGAGGAGCGATCGACCGGAAGTCCTGCTGCAAGTCCCAGGGACAGCCTGCGACCGGATCGCGCAGGCGCCTCATGATCTTGAGCAACCGGTCAATCGGCATGGAGCGGCGAGCCACTCAGCAGTTCGCCCAGAGTCAGCAGCATGCCGGCTGTCGCACCCCAGATCGTGCGGCCACCCCACTGGAGATCGAGCACCTCGAGATCCTCGTTGCCGATCCTGTGCATGCGATGAGTATGCATCGCCGGATTCAACAAATGACTCAACGGCGCTTCGAAAGTGCCGGATACTTCGGTGGGATCCAGCACCAGTTCAAAGCCCGGGCTGACAAGACCCACGACAGGCGTTACCCGATAGCCGCTGATCACGACGTGGTCCGGCAGGCAGCCGATCACCTCGATGAATTCACGGCGCAGGCCGATTTCTTCTTCGGTCTCGCGCAATGCCGCGGCGACCGCATCGTCGTCATCGGGCTCGAGTCGGCCACCGGGAAATGATATCTGGCCCGCGTGATGTCTCAGTTCGTTGGCCCTGTGGGTCAGAAGCACAGTCAGTTCGTCGCCGTGATCGATCAGCGGGATCAGTACGGCAGCCCGCGTCGGCTGCAGCGGGAACAGCGCACGCAGGCGTTCCATCGCCGGACGGGACACCGCGCCGATGCGCAGGTCGGAATCCGCGTACTGGCGACTGGTCAGCCGACTGCGCAACTTCTGCTTCAGCGCCTCGGCCGGCAGGCGGTGCAGGTCCCTTGTCAATTCGGGTTTCACGGCCGTCCCTTCGCAGCTTCGCCGCGCGCCAGCCTTGCCGGATCGAGTAGCCGCGCGAGTTTTGCGCGCGGCATCCCGGTCTCCTCGATCGCGATGTCGAGAATCGGGCGGTGCTCGGCGATCGCGCGATGGGCGATGGCTGCAGCCCGGTCGTATCCGATTTCCGGCGCGAGCGCCGTGAGGAGCATCGGATTGCGGGCCAGCGTTTCGGCAATGGCGCCCGCCCGCACCGCGAGGCCTGAAATGGCCCGCCGCGCGAGCGCGCGCGATGCATCCGCCAGCAGCTCGATGCTCTGCAACAGGGCATAAGCGATCAACGGCAGCATCACGTTCAACTGGAAATTGCCGGAAGCCCCCGCCATCGTGACCGCGACGTCATTGGCCATGACCTGGGTTGCCGCCATCGCGACCGCTTCGGGGATCACCGGATTGACCTTGCCGGGCATGATGCTGGAGCCCGGCTGCAGCGCTGGCAGCGATATCTCTCCGAGGCCGGCCAGTGGACCGGAGTTCATCCAGCGCAGGTCGTTCGCGATCTTGAGCAACACCACCGCGGCGCCACGCAGCTGTCCGGAGAGCTCCACGGCCGCGTCCTGCGCCGCCAAGCTCGCAAAACGGTCCGGCGCGCCGGCAAGCTTGAGCTTGCATCGCTTCGCGAGGCGCGCGATCGCCTGTGTCGCGAACAGCGGATGGGCGTTGACGCCGGTGCCGACCGCCGTCGCGCCCAAAGCAAGCCGCTGCAGGCGCGGCGCAACCGTCGAGAGACGCAGGGCCGCGTCCTCTACCTGCGTCTGCCAGGCATGCATTTCCTGGCCGATGGTGATCGGCAGGGCATCCATCAGGTGGGTACGCCCCGGCTTGACGTGATCGCCAACCTCAGCGGCCTTGTCCGCGATTGCGCGCGCGAGCTCGGCCAGCGCCGGCATCAGCGTGTCACGCAGCTCAAGGGCCGAAGCAAGATGAATCGCGCTCGGAATGACGTCGTTGCTGCTCTGGCAACGATTGACATGGTCATTCGGATGGACGGCGGACCCCAGCCGGGTGGCGGCGAGGTGGGCAATCACCTCGTTGACGTTCATGTTCGTGCTGGTGCCGGAGCCAGTCTGCATGATCCCGACGGGGAACTGGTCGGCGTGTCTTCCAGACGCGACCTCGAGTGCCGATGCTGCGATTGCCGCCGCGAACCGCGGCTCGAGTTCACCCAGTTCGCCGTTCGTCTCGGCAGCCGCCCATTTGATCAGGGCGATGGCGCGGATCAATGACGCCGGCATCGCCAGGTGACCGATCTGGAAGTTCTCGACCGCGCGCTGCGTCTGGGCGCCCCAAAGCGCCGACGCGGTCACGCGGACCTCGCCAAAGCTGTCCTTTTCGATGCGGTCTTTATCGCTCACGGGTAACATGGGAATTCTATCATCTGCGTGTGGCGCCATGACTGATGCTCGCCTGAATTCGTTGTCACCGCTCGACGGGCGCTATGCCGACAAATGCGCCGACCTGGCCAGCATTTTCAGCGAGGCGGCATTGATCGGCTATCGGGTGCGCGTCGAGGCCTGCTGGTTTCGGCAGCTCGCAGCTTCCGGTCATTTTCCGGCGCTCGGTGCGCTGCCGGCACCGCTTTCGTCCCGGCTCGATGCGCTCGTCTCAGGCGTGGACGAATCCGCCGTCAAGCGTGTCAAGGAGATCGAGCGCGAGACAAATCACGACGTCAAGGCAGTGGAGTACTTTGTCCGCGAGCAACTCGCGGCATCTGGTGCCCGGCCGGCACAACTCGAATTCGTGCACTTCGCGTGCACGTCCGAAGACATCAATAACCTGAGCTACGCATTGATGCTCGCGGACGCGCGCGGCAGCGTACTGCTGCCGCTGATTGTGAAAGTCGCCGCAAGACTCGCCGTTCTCGCTCACGACCACGCCGCCACCGCCATGTTGTCACGAACGCACGGCCAGCCGGCCTCTCCGACGACGCTCGGCAAGGAAGCAGCGAACTACGTCGCACGTTTTCGCCGCGCAGCCGCTTCGCTTGGCCGCGTGGAACTGCTGGGCAAGTTCAACGGGGCGGTCGGCAATTTCAATGCACATTGTGCGGCGGGCACGAACATCGACTGGCGTGCCGAGTCGCGCAGCTTCGTAATGGGTCTTGGGCTGGTGCCCAACGAGTACACGACGCAGATCGAGCCACATGACTGGATTGCGGAATACTGCGACACGCTGGCACGCGCGGACACCGTCCTGATCGACCTGTGCCGGGACCTGTGGGGCTATGTCTCGCTCGGCTACTTCCGGCAGCAGCCGGGGGCAGGCGAAGTCGGCTCGTCGACCATGCCTCACAAGGTGAACCCGATCGACTTCGAGAATGCCGAAGGCAATGCCGGTCTCGCGAATGCGATGTTGCGGCACTTTGCGGAGAAGCTGCCGGTGTCGCGCTGGCAGCGCGATCTCAGCGATTCAACAGTGCTCCGCAATCTCGGCGTGGCTCTTGGCCACAGCGTCCTGGCATGGCGCTCGGTGTTGCGTGGTCTCGATCGTATCGAGCCAGACAGCGCGCGCATGGCCGCGGAACTCAACGTGCACTGGGAAGTGCTTGCGGAAGCGATCCAGACAGTCATGCGCGCGAACGGCGTGGCCGGAGCATACGAAAAACTGAAGGAATTCACGCGTGGGCGCAGCATCGGGGCTTCCGAGCTGGCCGCCTTTGTTGCCGGGCTTGGATTGCCGCGCGATGCGCAGCGGCGTCTTGAATCGTTGACGCCAAGCTCCTACACCGGGCTTGCCGAAGCACTCGCCAGGGCGGTGTGAGGACGGCTGGAGATGGCCTCCGACGCCATCGAATGCGTGCTGACGACCTGGAGTACGGATCGCGCGGCCCTGCAGGCAATCCGCCGTGAAGTCTTCATAGACGAGCAATCAGTCGCCGAAACCGACGAATGGGATGATGACGATCCCGTGAGCGTTCACGCTTTGGCCACCCTGAACCGTGAACCAGTTGGCACAGGGCGACTTAATCCGGGCGGTAAGATCGGGAGGATCGCGGTAAGAGCCGGACTGCGGGGCCGGGGCATCGGTACCTTGATTCTCCGCCAGCTGCTCCACGAGGCCTACCACCGCGGCATTCGCGAGCCATACCTGCATGCGCAACTGCAGGCCGTGCCCTTCTACGAGAAGCTCGGTTTTCGTATCCAGGGCGATGTGTTTGACGAGGCGGGCATCTCCCACGTGAGGATGAAGCACGCCCTGGAGTGATGGCGTTGCAAACCCAGCGGCAGAGCGTGACCGGCACGCGCTCAATCATCGGGACACTCGAGGAGACGCGCAGCGCCACACAGCAGGTTGCGCTCAGCGCACGCCGGCTGCTGACGATGTACACACAGGACCTCGAGCCTGCGGTCTATGACCAGCCGCAGTTCCTGGAGACGGTCAAGAAACTGGTCTTGTCCAGAAGCTATGCGAAGGTCCGGGTACTGCTCGCGGATCCTTCGCGCGTCCTATATGAAGGCAGCAAGTTCGTGCACCTCGCGCGCCGGATCACGAGCCATATCGAGATCCGGCACGTCAAGTCCGATCACCGCGACAACCAGTCGGCATTCCTGATCGCCGACGACCGCGCGCTGGTATACCGCCTGCAGGCTTCACGCTGGGAAGGCATCCTCGAGATGAACGACCCCGCTGTCGCCAGGCGCTATCTCAACTATTTCGACGAAATCTGGATCGCCAGCGAACCAGAAGCCGAGACCCGCCAGCAACACCTCTAGCCGCGGCGGTCGGCCATTCGGGTCAGCCCGTATAATCGCCTCATGGCACTGAAGCCCGATGTCACCGTGGCAGCCATCGTCGAGCGCGATGGACAATTCCTCATGGTCCAGGAACGCGCCGCACGACGCGTGGTCCTGAACCAGCCTGCGGGCCATCTCGAGGACGGGGAATCGCTGCTGCAGGCCGTGGTCCGCGAGACACTTGAGGAAACCGGCTATGCGTTCGTGCCTCATGCGGTGACCGGTCTGTACCTGTGGCGCGGCACCGGGCATCGCACCTTCCTGCGCGTCGCGTTTGCCGGCAGCGTAGGCGACCGTGCAGCCGGCGTGAAACTCGACCGCGCCATCATTCGCACCGCCTGGCTCGGCGTCGAGGCGCTCCGTCAGCGGGAGCCCGAATTGCGAAGCCCCCTCGTGCTGACCTGCATCGACGATTACCTGCGCGGTACCCGGTACCCGCTCGAACTGCTCAGTCATGTCCTGACTGCTTCGCCGGGTTCCACGGCAGACTGACGCCCATGGCGAGCTACATCGTCGCGATGTCGGGCGGTGTCGATTCGGCGGTCGCCGCCTTGCTGCTGCTGGAGGCCGGCCACGACGTGCAGGGCCTGTTCATGGCGAACTGGGAGGACGATGGCGGCTACTGCACGACTGCCGACGATTTTCAGGACGCGCGCCGCAGTTGTGCGGAACTGGGCATACCGCTGCATCGCGTCAGCTTCGCAGCCGAATACAGGGAACGCGTCTTCACGCATTTCCTGTCCGAGTTGCGCGCGGGCCGCACACCGAACCCCGATGTCCTTTGCAACCGGGAGATCAAGTTTGGCCTGTGCCTGTCATATGCGCGGCGCCTCGGCGCAGAACGCTTTGCGACCGGGCATTACGCCCGCATCGGCAGCGGCGCCCGTCTGTTGCGCGGCGTGGATGCGGCGAAGGACCAGAGCTACTTCCTGCATGTGCTTTCCGGCGCGGAACTTGCCGCATGCGACTTTCCGGTCGGCGGACTTCGCAAGCCGGAGGTACGCGCGATTGCCCGTGACCGCGGCCTGGCGGTCTTCGACAAGCGCGATTCCACAGGCATCTGTTTCATCGGGGAGCGTCCGTTTGGCGAGTTCCTGGAGTCCTGGCTGCCTGCCGATCCGGGACCGATCGAAACGCCGGATGGTCAGGTGATCGGCGCACATCAGGGGCTTGCACGCTATACGCTTGGGCAGCGCAGCGGCCTTGGCGTTGGCGGCCTGAAGGATCGCGCGGCCGCCCCGTGGTTTGTGGCGAGCAAGGACCTGGCACGAAACGCGCTCATAGTCGTGCAGGGCCGGGACCATCCGGCGCTCCATTGTGACGGGCTGCGCACCGGCGCCGCGCACTGGGTCAGCGGCGAGCCGCCCGCCCCGGCATTCGAGTGCACCGTCAAACTGCGATATCGCCAGCCCGATGTGCGCTGCGCGGTCAATCTGTCTGTGGATGGCGCAACCGTGCGATTTGCGGATCGGCAGGCAGGCGCGGTGCCCGGCCAGTTCGCGGTGTTCTACCGCGATCAGGAATGCCTGGGTGGCGCGGCAATTGACTCGCTTATAATCGGCGCGGAGGAATCATGCTGGACAGCTTCAAGTCGCGCCGCAAACTCGCAGTCGGTGACCGCAGTTTCGAGTACTACAGCCTAGACTCGCTCGCGGAATACGCGGTCGGGCGCCTGCCCTACTCGCTGAAGATCCTGCTGGAAAACCTTTTGCGCCACGAGGACGGCGTGACCGTCACGCGCGAGGACATCATTGCGCTTGCGAGCGCCGATCCGCGAAAACCGGTGACCCGCGAGATCGCATTCACGCCCGCCCGGGTGATCATGCAGGACTTCACCGGGGTGCCCGCGGTCGTCGATCTTGCCGCGATGCGCGACGCGATGGCGGCACTTGGCGGCGACCCCGGAAAGATCAATCCACTGATCCCGGCCGAGCTCGTCATCGATCATTCGGTCATGGTCGATCATTACGGCACTGCCGACGCGCTCAATCTCAACGCCTTGCTCGAATTCCAGCGCAACAAGGAGCGCTATGCCTTCCTGCGCTGGGGTCAGTCCGCGTTCGACAATTTTGCCGTGGTGCCGCCGGACACCGGTATCGTGCATCAGGTCAACCTGGAATTCCTGGCGCGGGTCGTGTTCGTCAACGACAGTGGCCTGGCCTACCCGGATACCGTTGTCGGTACCGACTCGCATACGACCATGATCAATGGCGTCGGCGTTCTGGGGTGGGGCGTCGGCGGCATCGAAGCCGAGGCCGCGATGCTCGGGCAGCCCTCGACGATGCTCATCCCCGAGGTCATTGGCATGAAGCTGACCGGGCGGCTGCCGGAGGGCGCAACGGCGACCGATCTGGTGCTGACGGTGACCGAACAGCTGCGCAGCCGCGGCGTCGTGGAGAAATTCGTCGAATTCTTCGGCGATGGGCTCGCCCAGTTGCCGCTGGCTGACCGCGCGACAATCGCCAACATGGCGCCGGAGTACGGCGCGACCTGCGGGATATTCCCGATCGATGAGGAAACCCTCACCTACCTGCGCCTGACCGGACGCGACGAAGACCAGATTGCGCTCGTGCGCGAGTATGCGAAAGCGCAAGGGATGTGGCGCCACGATGGCGCGCCCGATGCGCTCTACACCGATGTCCTGCACCTCGACCTGTCCGCGGTGCAACCCTCCCTCGCCGGCCCGAAGCGGCCGCAGGACCGGGTGCTGCTGGGCGACATGCAAAAGGCATTTCGCTCCGCCTTCGACAAGGATCAGGACAAGTGGGCATCTCGTGGTCCCGCGAAGGTGAAGGACTCGGGACGGGACTTCGATCTCAAAGACGGTGCGGTCGTCATCGCCGCGATCACCTCCTGCACCAACACGTCAAACCCGGCCGTGATGGTCGGCGCCGGGCTGCTTGCGCGCAAGGCAAAGGAGCGAGGGCTCTCGGTACAGCCCTGGGTCAAGACCTCGATGGCACCCGGGTCCAAGGTCGTGACGGAATACCTGACGCGCGCCGGGTTGCTGACGGATCTGGAGGCACTCGGGTTCAACATTGTCGGATACGGCTGCACGACCTGCATCGGGAACTCCGGCCCGCTGAATGCGCCGATCTCGAAAGCCATCGCCGAAAACAGGCTCTCCGTAGCGTCGGTGCTCTCCGGCAACCGGAACTTCGAGGGCCGCGTGCATCAGGAAGTGCGCATGAACTTCCTGGCCTCCCCGCCGCTGGTGGTGGCTTATGCGCTGGCCGGCACCGTGGATCGCGATCTCACGCGCGAGCCGATAGGCATGGGGCGCGACGGCAGGCCGGTCTACTTGCGCGACATCTGGCCGAGCGCCACTGAGATTCAGGAGACCGTGGGACGTTCGGTGTCTGCGGAAATGTTCGTCAAGACCTATGGCAACGTCTTCACAGGTGATGAGCGTTGGCGCGGAATCAGCGTTCCGGAGTCTCAGACTTATCGCTGGCAGGCCACGAGCACCTATATCCAGAATCCACCCTACTTCACCGGCATGGGCCGCAAGCGTCCCGGGCTGCCGGCGATACATGGGGCGCGCTGTCTGGCGCTCTTTGGTGACTCGATCACGACCGACCACATCTCACCCGCCGGCGCCATCCGCAAGGACTCCCCCGCGGGTCTTTACTTGCAGAAGAATGGCGTGGCGCCCGCGGATTTCAACAGCTACGGCTCGCGTCGCGGCAATCACGAAATCATGATGCGTGGCACCTTCGCGAACTCGCGCATCAAGAATCTGATGGTGCCGGGCGTTGAAGGCGGGGTGACACGGGTGCAGCCCGGTGGCGAGCAGATGCCGATCTATGATGCCGCAATGAAATACATTGCCGCCGGCGTGCCGCTGGTCGTGATCGCGGGCAAGGAATACGGCACGGGATCCTCGCGTGACTGGGCTGCCAAAGGCACCAGCCTTCTGGGCGTGAAGGCGGTCATTGCGGAGAGCTTTGAGCGCATCCATCGCGCGAATCTCGTCGGCATGGGGGTGTTCCCGCTGACCTTCGCGAACGGACAGAATGTGCAGACGCTGGGGCTCGACGGCGCTGAGACCTACGATTTCGACGGCTTGACGACGGGTAGCAGGAAAGCCACCGTGCGTGCACTGAAGCCCGATGGGAAGCTTGTCAGCTTTGCAGTCAATGTCCGCGTCGACACGCCCAAGGAATGGGAATACATGAACAACGGCGGCATCCTGCATTTCGTGTTGCGCCAGCTGGCGGCCTGATCGCGTGCCAGACCGGTGCGCGGCTTGAAGCGCCATGAATCGATCCATCGCGGTATTTGACCTCGACGGCACCGTCACGCGACGCGATACCTTCCTGCCGTACCTGCGCGGCTGGCTCAAACGTCACCCGCGGCGCGGCTGGCGTCGGACCATGCTGGCGGCGCTCTGGCGGTTTGCCACCAACGGTCGTGACCGCGGCAGGCTGAAGTCCGAACTGATTATGCGGCTCATGTCCGGCGCGGCGAAAGAAGAGGTTGCCGAATGGTCGCGCGAATTCGCCGACGGTCTGGACGGCGACAGGCTTTGCCCGGGAGCACTCGAAGCCATTGAGCGGCACCGGCGCGCGGGCGACCGGCTCGTGTTGCTGTCCGCCAGCGTCGACCTGTACGTTCCGCAGATCGGGGCGCGGTTCGGCTTTGACGAAACGATCTGCACCGAAATCGCCTGGCGCGCCGGGCGCCTGGATGGCGCCCTGACGACGCCAAACCGGCGCGCCGGCGAAAAACGGCGCTGTATCGAGGCATTGCGGGCCCGATTCCCGGGCACCGCGATTGCGGCCTACGGCAATTCCGGTTCCGATCTTGTGCACCTGCGTTGCGTCGAGCGCCCGATGCTCGTCAATGGCGGCCCGGCCGCCCGGCGCGCGGCGGTTCGACTGGGCATCCCGGTCGCCGACTGGCGTAACAAAACCGTGGCTGATCCGGTCTGATGGACAGGAGGCCAACAATGCGTATTCGACCGTCGGAGATCACGCCGGAACCGGTTTACCGCGCCCGACGCGAATTCCTCGCGGGTATCGCCGGTCTTGGCGCGGCCAGCGCACTCGCGGGCCCTTCATTAGCCGAACAGATCATGAATGTGACGCTCATCGAGCGTCTCAATTACAAACGCAATGCCCGCTACTCGACCTCGGAAAAAGCCAACTCGCTGGCGGACATCACCGGCTACAACAACTTCTACGAATTCGGTACCGACAAAAGCGACCCTGCCCGTAACGCCGGGAGCCTGCGCCCGAGACCCTGGTCCGTGGTCGTTGACGGTGAATGCGAGGGCAAGGGACGTTACACGCTCGAAGATCTGCTGAAACCGCATGCGCTGGAGGAGCGAATCTACCGGCTACGCTGCGTCGAAGCCTGGTCGATGATCATCCCGTGGATCGGATTCCCGCTCGGCGACCTGGTCAAGCGGTTCAAGCCGACGTCGCGTGCAAAATTCGTCGAGTTCACGACGTTGCTGGATCCGAGGCAGATGCCGGGGCAGAGATCCTCGGTGCTCGACTGGCCCTATGTCGAGGGCCTGCGCGTGGATGAGGCGATGCATCCACTCGCTATTCTCGCGGTGGGGCTCTACGGTCAGGTGCTGCCGAACCAGAATGGCGCGCCGCTGCGTCTGGTCGTGCCCTGGAAATACGGTTTCAAGAGCATCAAGTCCATCGTCCGCATCCGGTTCACGGAAGGCATGCCGGCAACGACCTGGGCATTGTCGGCGCCACGCGAGTATGGCTTCTACGCCAATGTCAATCCGGAAGTCGACCATCCGCGCTGGAGTCAGAAGCGCGAGCGCCGCATCGGGTCCGACTCTTTTCTGTCGCGCCAGCCGACCGTGAAGTTCAACGGCTATGCGGCGGAAGTTGCAAGCCTGTACAGCGGCATGGACCTGACACGAAATTTCTGATGATGAAGCTGAACGCCAATCTGGCGACGCGGTGGATCGCAAAGCCACTGGTGTTCCTGCTGTGTCTGCTGCCGCTTGGCTGGCTGCTCGCTGGTTTGGCTGACCTCGCGGGTTTCGTGCAATGGCCGGCGGCAGGACTCGGCGCGAATCCGGTCGAGGAGATCCAGGACACATTCGGTATCTGGGGTCTGCGCCTGCTGCTGGTGACCCTCGCGGTAACGCCATTTCGCGAAATTCTCGGCTGGCCCCGCCTGCTGTTGTTCCGGCGCATGCTCGGCCTCTTTGCATTCTTCTACGTCTCGATGCACTTCCTCTGGTACCTGCTGGTGGACCAGGGTCTGGACTGGCGGCTGTGGATCGAGGACATCGCAAAGCGCCCTTACGTCACGGTCGGCTTCACGGCGTTGCTGTTGCTCATTCCGCTGGCCGTGACCTCCACGCAGCGCGCCATGCGCCGCCTGGGCCGCCGCTGGCAGCGCCTCCATCGTCTGATCTATCCCGCGGCGATCCTCGGCTGCACGCATTTCTACTGGCAGGTGAAGGCCGACATCCGCGAGCCGCTCGTCTATTGCCTGGTGCTTGCCGTGCTACTCGGCTGGCGACTGTATCGCTACCGGAAGCGGGCGAGCCGCCGACGCGCCGAGCAGGATGCCCGCGAGTATCAGCAGGCCTCCGGCGCCGGTCTGCCAGTCCAGCCCCTCGCCGAGTAGCAGCCAGCCAAGCAGAGATGCGAGTACAGGCTCGCCGACCAGCACGACGGCGACGAACAGCGGGCTCAGATGGCGCAACGCCCAGTTGTAGCCGCTGTGTCCGATCAACTGCGAGATGGCCGCCATGCCGGCAAGCGCCAACCAGGTTGCCGCGGAGAACCCTGCGGCCTCAGTGCCCGTCAGCGCGACGGCGAGCCACAGCGATGCTGCGGCGGAACCCCAGGCGATCGCGAGATATGAGCGAAACGCGAGCGAGGCTTGCGCCCGCTGCGAGAGCAACAAATAGCCCGCCATCGCGATTGCACCAGCTACTGCCAGCAAGTCACCCACCAACACGCCAGCACCCGGGCCATGACCGGCACTGGCGATTGCGATTCCGCCGGACGCGAGCAGGAGCGCAAGCACCGTACGTAACGGCGGCGCTCCGCGCCCGGTGACGTACTGGATGATGGCGACCCAGATCGGCGCCGTACTGACGAGCAGCACGCTACGCGCGATGGAAGTGTAGTCGAGTGAACTGATCCAGGCCGCAAAGTGCAACGCGAGGAGCAGACCGGCGGCTCCCGCCAGCACGGCCTGCGGGAATTTCATCCGGACCGCGCCGGGCCTTCCCGCGAGCGACAGCGGAATCACGACAACCGCCGCAAGACCCATGCGCCACGCGGCGATCGCGAGCGGTTCCGCATCGGCGAGCCGCGCAAAGATCGACCCGAAAGACACGGCGGCAAGTGCGATCGCCATCACCATGAAAGGCGTCGCTGCAGGCGCCCGAAGCATCAGCGCATGACCCAGGCGGGAACTTCGCGCCATCCCTGCGAAAGCGCCGCATCGAACTCGCGCCACCCCGGCTCCAGATGTTCGACCAAGGCCCAGAAGCGCCGGGAGTGATTCATGTGCCGCGTATGCGCGAGTTCATGTAGCAGCAGGTAACGAACGACCTGCGGTGACTGGAAGACCAGGCAGGCATTCAGACTGATGGTCCCGCGGCGCGAGCAACTGCCCCAGCGCGTGCGCTGGCGTCGAATCTGGGCGCTGACGTAGCCGAGCCCACATTCGACGGAAAGCCGATGGAGCCATGGCAGCAATATCGAGTGGGCGCTGCGCATGGTGAACCGCTGCAGCACATGACGCACGAGCGGTGCGCGCGACAAATCACCACGCACCAACAGGCGCTCGCCATCGATCACGATCTTCGGCGCGCCCGGAGCTTCGCCGTATTGGACCTGCCAGCATTGACCGTTGGCCTGGAAACGGATTGCTGCCGGCATCGAATCGCCGGATTCAGTCTTCAGCGGCCGGTATTGCACGACCTTGCGGTCGATCCACGTCCGGTGCCGGGTGACAAATTGCTCAACTGCCTGCGGGCGAGTGCCCTTGGGCACGACTATCTCGACCTGCCCACCGGGGAAAACGCGTACGGTCAGCCGGCGCGCGCGGTCGCTCGCGCGCACGCGCCACACACCTTCGCCACTTGGCGTTTCGCCGAGCAACCCGAGCTGCTCAGACTGACGTGCAGGTTTGGTCATAGCGTTGCGGCGAGGCGTGAACCCTCGTCTATTGCCCGCCTGGCGTCGAGCTCGGCCGCGAGATTCGATCCACCGATCAGGTGCGCCCGGTAACCTGCAGACTCGACGCCGGCCACCAGTTCGCGCTGTGGCTCCTGGCCTGCGCATATCACGATGTTCTCCACGGCCAGCAGCTGTGACTCCGCGCCGATCGCGATATGCAGCCCGGCATCATCGATTCGCTGGTAACTAACCCCCGCCATCATGCGAACGCCGCGCCGCTTCAGCGCGAGCCGATGCACCCAGCCAGTGGTCTTGCCCAGGTCGCGCCCGGGCGGCGTTGGTTTGCGCTGCAGCAGCCAGATAGTCCGGGGCCCGCCCTGCGCACCAGCAGCCGCTTCGCCGAGGCCGCCGCGTTTCGAGAGCGTCATATCGATGCCCCACTCCCGCATGAAGGCCGGAATATCGGTACTTGAAGCCGCTTGGCGGGCATCATGGCTCAGGAATTCCGCGACATCGAAGCCGATGCCGCCCGCCCCGACGATGGCAACCGATGCGCCGACCGGTCTGCCATTCAGCAGTACATCGATGTATGACAGGACTTTCCGGTGCCCCAGGCCGTCGATGGCGGGCAATCGCGGCACGACCCCCGATGCGAGCACGATTTCGTCGAATTCACCGCCGGTCAGGTCCGCCACGCTGGCGCGCCGTGACAGCAGGAGTTTCACGCCGGTCAATTGAATCTGGCGCCGGTAGTAACGCAGCGTCTCGTGAAACTCCTCCTTGCCCGGAATGACCTTGGCCATGTTGAACTGTCCGCCGATGCGATCGGACGCCTCGAATAGCGTGACTTGATGTCCGCGGCCGGCGGCAACCGTCGCACAGGCGAGACCCGCCGGCCCGGCGCCGACCACGGCGATGCGCCTGCGTGCAGTAACCGGGCGGTAATTCAATTCGGTTTCGCGGCCTGCGCGCGGATTCACGAGGCAGCTCGCGACCTGGCTCTCGAACACGAGATCGAGGCAGGCCTGGTTGCAGGCGATGCAGGTATTGATCTCATCTGCCCTGCCGGTCGCGGCCTTTCGCACAAAATCGGGATCGGCAAGCAACGGTCTTGCCATCGACACCAGATCGGCATCGCCACTCGCGAGCACCCGCTCTGCGACAGCCGGATCATTGATCCGGTTGCTGGTGACCAGCGGTATCTGCACGCTCCCACGCAGGCGTCGCGTGACCCAGCTGAAAGCGGCGCGCGGCACCATCGTCGCAATGGTCGGTATCCGTGCCTCGTGCCAGCCGATGCCGGTGTTGATGATCGTGGCCCCGGCCTGCTCGACGGCCTTGGCGAGTTCGACGACCTCATCCCAGCTGCTGCCGCCTTCGACGAGATCTAGCATCGACAACCGGTAGATGATGATGAATCCGGGGCCAACCGCCGCACGCGTACCAGCCACAATTTCCACCGGAAGCCGCATGCGGTTGGCCCAGCTCCCTCCCCAGTCGTCCTGCCGCTGATTGGTCCTTGCGACCAGGAACTGATTGATGAAATAACCCTCGGAACCCATGATCTCGACGCCGTCGTAGCCGGCTTCCTGCGCGAGTCCCGCGCAGCGCACGAAGTCGGCGATCTGGCCCCGGACACCGCCGGCGGATAGCGCACGCGGGGTGAATCGTGAAATAGGCGCCTTCAGACGCGATGGCGCCACGGCGAGCGGATGGTAGGCATAGCGCCCGGTGTGCAGGATCTGCATGCAGATCCTGCCGCCCTCTCCGTGGACTGCATCTGTCACCAGCCGGTGTCGTGCAAGATGGCGCCGACCACTCAGGGTGCCGGCGAAGGGTTTGGTCCAGCCCGCCGCGTTTGGTGCGATGCCACCCGTGACGATGAGCCCGACACCACCGCGCGCGCGCTCGGCGAAATAGGCGGCGAGCTTTGGATAATCGTCCCGGCGGTCTTCGAGACCGGTGTGCATGGAGCCCATCAGCACCCGGTTGGGAAGAGTCGTGAAGCCGAGATCAAGCGGCGCAAGCAGATGTGGAAAGGGACTCTGCGTCACGCGCGCAATCATATAGCATCGTCAACTGCATGAAACCGGCCCTGGAAGTCATCGATCTGGTCAAGCAGTATCCCGGCGTGCGCGCCGTCGACGGCGTGTCATTCGCGATCGCGGCGGGCAGCTGCTTCGGCCTGCTGGGGCCGAATGGCGCCGGCAAGACGACCACTGTCGAAGTGATGGAAGGCGTCACCGAACCCACCTCCGGCCAGGTGCTCTATCACGGTGAGCCGCTCGGCAAGCGTTTCCGCGCCGAGGCAGGCATCCAGTTTCAGAAGACCGCGCTGCAGGAGTTCCTGACGGTGCGCGAGACGCTGCAGATGTTCCGGCGGCTTTATCCGCGCGGCCGGGACGTGGATGAGCTGATCACACTCTGCGCACTGCAACAGGTCGTGAACCGCGACAATCGCAAGCTGTCTGGCGGGCAGTTGCAGCGTCTGTTGCTCGCAATTGCCCTCGTCAATGACCCACAGGTACTGTTCCTCGATGAGCCTACTACCGGTCTCGATCCACAGGCGCGCCATAATTTCTGGGACCTGATCCGGGCGATCAAGGCCGAGCGCCGGACCGTGCTGCTGACCACCCACTACATGGAAGAGGCGTATTTCCTATGTGACGTGGTCGCGATCATGGATCATGGCCGCATCATCGCCGAGGGGCCTCCATCGCGGCTGCTGAAGGAGCACTTCGACGACGTCGTCCTCGAACTGCCACGCGAAGAGTTCCGGGCGGACCCCGCGACCTTCCCTCTTCCGCTCCTGCAGGCCGGCGATCGGGTCGAAATCCTGACGGCGGACGTCGAGGGGGCGCTGCGGGCATTGATGGACCGCGGCGTGCCGCTGCGTCACCTGCGCATCCGGCCGCGTAATCTCGAAGACCTGTTCCTCGAGTTGACCGGGCGGGAGCTGCGCACTTGAATTTCCGGCGCATGTTCGCCGTCTGGCACGCCCGCAATCTGGAATTCCTGCGGGACCGTTCGTCGCTTATCTTCAACTTCGTGATGCCACTGGCGCTCGTCGTCGCTTTTGCGGTCATCTTTGGCGGGCAGCCACGTGGTGAATTCAATATCGGCGTGATCGCCGCCCCCGACGTCGCACTCGATGCCCGACTGCACCCGTTCCTCGGCACGCGATTCGTCGATTTCCACCGCGTCGAGCCGCCGGGACTCGATGCGGCCATCCGGGCCGTGGAGCGACACGAGACCGACCTGCTGCTTGATTTGCGCACCGCGCCGCACTACTGGGTCAATACCGATTCGCCGAAAGGCTATCTGGCGGAGAAACTGCTGCTGGAATCGGCGCGCGACGCAATCCGGCAACCGGTCAGCGGCGCGGCCGTGGGCTATGTGGACTGGCTGCTGCCGGGCATCCTCGGTATGAACATGATGTTCAGCTGCCTGTTTGGCGTCGGCTACGTCGTGGTGCGTTACCGGAAATCGGGATTCCTGCGCCGGCTTTCGGCTACGCCCGTGACGGCGCTCGAGTTTGGCGCAGCCCAGATCCTCTCGCGTCTGGCGCTGACGATCAGCGTAACGACACTGGTCTATGTCGTCCTCGCGTTGCTGGTTCCATTTCGCAATGAAGGCAGTGCCCTGCTGCTGTTCGCCACCGCCTTGCTGGGCGCGATCTGCATGATCTCGCTGGGCTTCATGGTCGCCGCCCGCTTTTCGAGCGAGGAGCTGGCGAATGGCGTCATCAACCTGGTGTCCTGGCCGATGATGCTTCTGTCCGGCGTTTGGTATTCGCTGGAGGGCGCGCCTGCCTGGCTGCGTATGGCGGCTGAAGTCTTGCCCTTGACCCAGATGCTGAAAGCCGCGCGTGCCATCATGCTGGACGGCGCCGGGGCCTTCGACATTCTGCCGCAGCTCGCGACGTTGACGGGCATGACCGCCGTATTCCTGGGCATCGCCGCCGCGGGTTTTCGCTGGCGTGCCGCCTGATCCGACGCGACCAGCAATCACAGCGCCAAACCAAAGAGCGTCCGTACGTCGGACTGTGGCAGACTTCTGCCCCTATGGATAAGTCCGGTCTTCTGAAGGAACTGCGAATCGATCGCGGTGCCGACGAGCAAGGAGCGCCGCCGCGTACCCGGCTGTGGATCGGCGTGGCCGCTGTCCTGCTGCTGGTCGGCGCCGCGCTCTTCTGGATATTCGGCCGCGGCGACACGATACAGGTCGTGGTCACACCCGCCCTTGCAATTTCAGCCGTCGCGGGGAGCGCTTCGGTCCTCGATGCGACCGGGTATGTGACTGCACGGCGGCAGGCCACGGTGTCGGCCAAGATCACCGGCCGGGTACGCACGCTGCTGATCGAAGAAGGCCAGCGCGTCGCTGAAGGGGAGGTATTGGCAACGCTCGACGACTCCGAGACCCGCGCCGACGTGGCGCTGCGCCAGGCCCAGGTCGAAGCGGCCCGCGCCGGTCTCGCGGAAATCAGGAGCGCGCTGGCCAACGCTGAGCGCGAACTCGAGCGTCAGCGCGAGCTGGAAGCGGCCAGGTTGATCAGTGTCGCGGCGCTCGATACGGCGCGCACGCAGGCCGAGGCCCTGCGCGCACGCCTGGCGAGCCAGCAGAGCGAGGTGAAAGTCGCGGAAGAGATGCTGCGCGCGGCGCGGGTCCAGCTCGACAATACGATCGTGCGCGCACCGTTCTCGGGAGTGGTCACCGTCAAGGCGGCCCAGCCCGGAGAGATGATCTCGCCGATTTCCGCTGGCGGTGGTTCGATCCGCACCGGTATCGGCACGATCGTCGACATGGATTCGCTGGAAATCCAGGTCGACGTCAGCGAGGCCTACATCAACCGCGTGCAGTCCGGCCAGCCGGTTGAAGCGGTGCTGAATGCCTATCCGGATTGGCGGATTCCCGCCTCGGTAATCGCGATCGTTCCCACGGCCGATCGCTCCAAGGCAACGGTGAAGGTACGTATTGCGCTGCAGTCAAAGGATCCGCGAATCGTGCCGGAGATGGGCGTGCGTGTCGCCTTCCTCGAGGACCATCCGGCAGCGACCGGTACAGCGCCGGCGCCCGGCGTGCTGGTGCCATCGGCCGCGATCCGGCAGGACGCCGGCAAGGACATCGTCTACTTGATCCGGGACGGCCGCGCGGAGCGGCGCGCCGTGACGCTTGGTGGCGCGCAGGGGGACTTGCGGCAGGTACGGGGCGGCGTGGCCCCGGGCGAGTCGGTCATCATCGCTGCGCCGGCCACGCTGAAAGACGGCGATGCGGTGGAGACCCGGAGCGAGGGGAAACAATGAGCGAAGCCATGGTGCGGGTCAGCAACGTGTACAAGTCCTATGTGCGCGGAAACCAGAAGGTTGAGGTGTTGCACGGCCTGACGCTCGAAATTCCAAAGGGCGATTTTGTTGCGCTGATGGGGCCATCCGGTTCAGGAAAGACCACGCTGTTGAATCTGATCGGCGGCCTTGACCGACCCACGTCGGGGGAAGTCCTGGTCGGCGGCCAGCGCATCGACCAGCTTTCCAGCGCGCAGCTGGCAAAGTGGCGCGCGCGCAATGTGGGCTTCGTGTTCCAGTTCTATAACCTGATGCCGGTGTTGACCGCCGAGAGGAACGTCGAACTGCCATTGTTGCTGACCTCACTTGGAGCCGCGCAGCGCCGGAAGTCCGTCGCCGTGGCTCTGGAAGTGGTCGGTCTCTCCGATCGCGCCCGGCACAAGCCGAAAGAACTCTCCGGCGGCCAGGAGCAGCGCGTGGCGATTGCCAGGGCACTGGTGTCGGATCCGACCATCCTGATCTGCGACGAGCCGACCGGCGACCTCGACCGCAAGACGGCGGATGAGATCCTCGGTCTGCTGCAACTGCTGAACCGCGAACACGGCAAGACCATCGTGATGGTGACCCACGATCCGAAGGCCGCCGAATTCGCGCGCCGGATCCTGCACCTGGAAAAAGGGCAGTTGCTGGAGCAGACGACGGCTGCCGCCTAGAGGCAAGAGCGCATGACGAGGACCGGGTTCGTTTTCGCCAATCTGCTGCGCAAAAAGACGCGCACCATGCTGACGCTCCTGTCAGTGGTAACCGCATTTCTGCTGTTCGGGTTGCTGCAGGCTGTCAATGTGCTGTTCTCCGCGGGCGCCGAATTCGTCGGCGCAACTCGACTGGTAACCCAGGCAAGGGTTTCGTTCACGCAGTCGCTGCCGATGCGCCTGCTGCCACAGATCGAATCCGTGCCCGGCGTCGAGAAGGTGATGTGGGCGCAGTGGTTCGGCGCGGTGTGGCAGGAGAATACGCAGCTGATCTTCTTCGCCACCGATCCCGGCCGCCTGCACGAGGTGTACCCCGAATACGTGATGCCGGACCAGCAATGGAAGGCATTCGCCGAGACGCGCACCGGCATGATCGTTGGCCGCAATCTGGCCGATCAGTATGGCTGGCGGATCGGCGACAAGGTGCCCATCTTCTCCAACATCTTCCCTCAGAAAGACGGCAGCAAGGCCTGGACCTTTGACCTGGTCGGCATCTATGACGGCAAGGACCAGGAATGGCAGCGAAACACCAATGTCGGCTGGATCAACTTCGCGTATTTCGACGAAGCCAACCAGTTCGGCTCCGGCCGAGCCGGGACATTCACGCTAAAGCTTGCCAACCCCGACCAGGCCGCGCAGGTGGCGCAGACCATCGATGCCATGTTCGAGAACTCACCGGACGAGACCAAAACGCAAACCGAGAAAGACTTCAACCTTGGCTTCTTCAAGCAGATCGGCGATATCGGCCTGATCGTACGCTGGATCCTGTTTGCCGTGTTCTTCACGCTGCTGCTGGTGGTCGGCAACACGATTGCGCAAAGCGTGCGCGAGCGGATTCCGGAACTCGCAATCCTGAAGACGCTTGGCTTCACGGACGGTGACGTCCTCGGTTTCGTGCTGGCCGAAGCAGCCGCCATCTGTGTGATCGGCGGCCTGCTCGGCCTTGGCGTCGCGACCGTGATCGGTATCGCGATCGGCAGCGGAGGGAACTTCCCGCTTGCCGTCGACTACCGGGTCTGGTTCGCGGGCGTGCTCGCGATCATCGGGCTGAGCCTGGCCGTGGGACTGCTGCCGGCGCTGCGCGCGGGCCGGCTGTCAATCGTCGATGCGCTGGCTGGGCGCTGACAGGAGAACCTGGACAATGCTGCGCCAGACCATTGCAATCACCCTGTTGAGCCTCCGCAGCATTCCGGAACGCCTCGGTGCGTCGCTTGTAATCGTCGTCGGCCTCGCGGGCGTTGTGGCGGTCTTCACGGCGCTGCTGGCGATGGCCGAGGGTTTCCAGTCAACGCTCCAGTCCACCGGTCGAAACGATGTCGCCATTGTGTTGCGCGGCGGTTCCAGCGCCGAGTTGAACTCCGGCCTGCTGCGCGAGCAGGCCACCCTGATCAAGCAGGCTCCGGGCGTCAGCCAGGACCAGATTGGCCGGCCTATTGCCTCGGCCGAGATGATGGTAATCGCAGAGTTGACCAAGACTGGCGAGAAGACCGGCTCCAATATCACCGTGCGGGGCGTCGAGCAGGCAGCCTTTGTCCTGCGGCCCCAGCTGAAAATCGTCGATGGCCGGGCGTTTCGGCCGGGTCTGCGTGAACTGATCGTAGGCCGCGGCGTCACCCGGCAGTTCGAAGGCGCGAGAATCGGCGAGACGCTGCGCATGCGAGGGTCCGACTGGACTGTGGTTGGCGTGTTCCAGTCCGGGGATGCAAATGAGAGCGAGCTATGGGCGGACGTCGAGGTCGCACAAACCACCTTCAACCGTGGGGGCTTCAGCTCGGTGCGCCTGCAACTGCCGGGTCCGGCTGGCCTGCAGTTGGTGAAGGATGCGTTGACCGCCGACCCCCGGCTGAATGTGGACGTCGAGTCCGAGCAGGCTTATTACAGCGGCCAGACTGAGCAATTCCGCCAGACCATCGGCACGTTGGCCGGCGTGGTTACGCTGATCATGGCGCTAGGCGCGACATTTGCAGCCCTGAATACCATGTATGCCGCCGTCGGCACGCGCGCACGCGAGATCGCGACCTTGCGCGCCATCGGCTTCAGCGGCACACCAGTCGTGGCATCGGTGATGATCGAGTCGCTCGCACTGGCGTTGGCCGGCGGCCTGATGGGCGCTGTGCTCGCTTATCTGCTGTTTAACAACATGGCGGTCTCGACCCTCGGCGCGAATTTCGCCCAGGTCGTGTTCCAGTTCAAGGTGACTGCTGCGCTCGTGCAGCGCGGACTGCTCATCGCATTGGCGATCGGCATGATCGGAGGCCTGCTGCCGGCCTTGCGTGCAATACGCCTGCCGGTGACGACCGCGCTGCGTGCCGCCTGAGCGTTGCGTAAGGCAATGCTGTTTCCGGAACTGATCGACATCGGCATCAATCTCGCGCACAAGAGTTACGATCGCGATCGCGCGGAGGTGATCACGCGGGCGCGAGGCGCAGGCATTGTCGCGATGATCGTCACGGGCAGCACGCTTGCCGACAGCGCGCGCGCCCTGGAACTGTGCCGCCAATGGCCCGGGCTGTTGCGCGCTACGGCCGGCGTGCATCCACACCACGCAACGGGATTCCAGGCAGCAGATTGTGCGGAGCTTGCCGGGCTGTATGCCGACCCGATGACCGCCGCGGCCGGCGAATGCGGGCTGGACTACTACCGGAATTATTCGCCGCCGGAGGAGCAACGACGAGCATTTGCGCTGCAGCTGAAACTCGCTGTCCAGCACGAGTTGCCGGTATTCCTTCACCAGCGCGAGGCTCACGCTGATTTCATGGCCATGCTTCGCGAGCATCCCGGATTGCTGACCCGCGCGGTGCTGCACTGTTTTACGGGCGATGCCGCGGAACTCGACGATTGCCTCGAGGCCGGCCTTTCGATCGGCGTCACGGGCTGGATCTGCGATGAAAGGCGCGGTCAGGGGCTGCGGCAGGCGGTGGGCCGGATTCCCGAGGATCGCCTGATGCTGGAGACCGACGGGCCGTACCTGCTGCCGCGCAGCATTCAGCCGAAGCCGGCGGACCGGCGCAATGAACCGATGTACCTGCCGGTGATCCTGGAGGCAGTCGCAGCTGCACGCGGCCAGGCGGCTACACATGTTGCAGCCGTGACGACCGCAAACGCGCGGCGCTTCTTTGGCCTTAGACTGTAGGGCTGATCGTGGCGCCGCAGCTTGCGCTAGCTATATATTACATGAGTAAACCACTGTAACTGTAGGATAAAGCGGTGATTTAATGGACTTCTCACTGGCTCAACGGCAGACCGCCGAAGCATTCAGCGCGTCGATCGTCCCACGACTTTGCGACTACATCCGGATTCCGAACAAGTCACCGGATTTCGATCCCGATTGGCAGGCGCACGGGCACATGGATCGGGCGGCGGAATTGATGGCCGCATGGTGCCGCGAGCAGAAAATCAAGGGCCTGAAAGTCGAGATCATCCGTGCCGGAGATCGCACGCCACTGCTGCTCTGTGAAATTCCCGGCACCGGACCCGGCACGACGATGCTGTACGGCCATATGGACAAGCAGCCGGAGTTCACCGGCTGGGCCGAAGGCCTGTCCCCCTGGGAACCTGTCATCCGTGACGGGCGGCTCTACGGCCGCGGCGGCGCGGACGATGGCTATGCGGTGTTCTCATCCTTGACCGCGATCCGGCTGCTCCAGCAGCAGGCTATTCCCCACGCCCGCTGCGTCGTGCTGATCGAGGCCTGCGAGGAAAGCGGCAGCTACGACCTGCCCTATTACGTCGACGCGCTCGCAGATCGCATCGGCACGCCCAGCCTCGTGGTCTGCCTCGACGCTGAGTGCGGCAATTACGATCAGCTCTGGTGCACGACTTCGCTGCGCGGCAATCTGGTCGGCACCCTGTCGATGGAAATGCTCACTGAAGGCGTCCATTCAGGCGCCGGCACCGGCGTTGCAGCTTCGGTGTTCCGTATCGCGCGGACATTGCTCGGCCGTGTTGAAAACGATGTCACTGGCGATCTCCTGCTCGAAGAGCTGTACGCGGAGATCCCGCCGGCACGCAAGACCCAGGCACGGGCGGCCGCAGCCGTTCTGGGCGATCAAGTGGCCGGCAAGATTCCTTTCATCCCGGGCGCGCATCCGCTCACGGATGCGCCGTATGAGTTGATATTGAACAGCACCTGGCGACCGTCGTTTACCATCACGGGCGCCGGCGGACTGCCGACGCTGCAGAATGCCGGCAACGTGCTGTTGCCGCGTCTGGATCTCAAGTTGTCTTTCCGCCTCCCACCGACGACCGATGCCGCCATTGCCGCAACAATCGTGAAGAAGCGCCTCGAAGCCGACCCGCCCTACGGTGCGCGTGTCACATTTGAAGTCGGATCGTCGCTCGCCGGTTGGGATGCGCCGGCACTTGCCCCGTGGCTCGAGCGCTCCATGCGCGAGGCTTCCAACGCCTCGTTCAGGCGGGACGCCATGTATCTCGGCACGGGCGGAAGCATCCCGTTCATTGGCTTGCTGGGCGAACGTTTCCCGGGGACGCAATTTCTCGTGACCGGCGTACTCGGGCCACAAGCCAACGCCCATGGCCCGAATGAGTTTCTGCACCTCGATTACGCGCAGAAGCTGACAGTTTGCGTCGCCAAGGTGCTCGCTGATCATTGCCGGCAGCCCGCGGCGTAAGCGCCGGGAACTCAACGCCGCGCAAGCGGACTCGGCTCTGCCAGTTTCGAGATTTCATCCCAGGCAGGAAGCCAGCGTTCCTGTGCCGCACTCGTGGCATCGGGTCCCAGTGGCGGATATTCCGCCGCCAGTGCGCCGAGTTGCGTGACCTTGGGCGGCCGCCCCTTGGGAAAGCGGCTGCGGTCCGTGAACACGATTCGACCTTCGATCGGAACGTCACCGGCAACCAGTCGGACGGCCGCGACGCGATCGTATAGCGCTTCGAGCGGGTTCAGAAAGGTTGAGCGCGCGATGCCGTCCATGACGGTCCATTCGTGCATGTGCTCGCCGCCGAATACGACGCCTGCCACATCGCGCAGGTCTATGACCAGCAAGCCGCGCCCGGTCAAGAGCAGGAAATCGAAATGCAAATGGCCACCGGTGCCGTCCGGCAGCACGATGTCGCGCAGCGCAGCGAGTCCAATCGACTCAATGGTCCTGGCAACCCGGCGTCGCGCGCGGCTATGACGCCAGCGCTGGAGTCCAGCCAATATTCCCATCGCGATGAACGCAAGCAGCGTTACCGCGATCACGACCTGTACGATGAGATTCTCGGTACTCATGCGGCCAGCAGGAGTTCGCGCAGCCCGTCGAGATTCGAGTCGATTTCCTGGCGCAGCACTGGCCGCTCGAGCAGGCGGGCAAGCGCCGGCGGCAGAGCTATTGGCCGTCCCACAAGCGGCTCGACGGTTTCCTGAAACTTCGCCGGATGAGCTGTCGCGACCAGCACCCAATGCGAGTCGCGTCTTTCCTGCTCCGTGAGCATGCGATAGGCCCGGGCTGCGGCAGCACTGTGTGGACAGAGCGTCAGGCCGGACTGCCGGTATTCCGACTGGATGCTCGCGCGGATTGCGTCATCGCTGATCGAGACCGCACGAATATGCGCAGTCATGGTCGCCTGGTCCCGGTACAGGAACCTGAGCCGCTCGATATTGCTGGGATCGCCGACATCCATCGCCGTTGCGATGGTAGCGATGCTGGAGCGTGGTCGCCATCGGCCATCAGCCAGGAAATCCGGGACCGCGCGATTGGCATTGTGCGCCAGCAGGATTTCGCCGATCGGCAGGCCGAGCTCGCGCGCCCAGACGCAGGCGACCGCCTGGCCCAGATTCCCGGACGGCACGACAAAGCTCGCGGTCGCGCCCTCGGCCTCACGGATCCGGAGACTTGCGGCCGCAAAGTACGTAATCTGCGGCAGTAGACGTCCGATGTTGATGCTGTTCGCGGAGGACATGGGCAGCGCCTCGCGCAGCCGGGCATCCTGGAACGCCTCCTTCACGAGTCTCTGACAATCATCGAAGCTGCCGCGCACGGCATAGCTTCTGACATTCCCGTCCCAACAGGTCAGCTGCCGTTCCTGCAGCGGCGAAACCCTGCCGGCCGGATACAGCAGCACGATGCGGAAACCGGACCTTTGATGAAATGCCGCGGCAACCGCGCCGCCAGTGTCGCCGGACGTCGCGACCAGGATGGTCAGTACCCGCGGATCGGCGCGCGGAATCCGCGCCAGGCAGGAAGCGAGGAACCTGGCCCCGAAATCCTTGAACGCGGCTGTCGGCCCGTGATACAGCTCGAGCACGGAGAGCCGTTGGGCGCCGCCGCCGGCAGCCCGAAGCGGGGCGGGAAAGTTGAGCGCCTCGGTGGCGATGGCCGGAAGCTTGCCTGCAAGCGCGTCACCCTCAAAGAAAGGCGCCAGCAGCCGGGGCGCGAGCAAGTCGAGCGCTGCGGGTCCAGTCATTGCCCCGGCATCCAGTGACGGCAAGCTGGCCGGCACATAGAGCCCGCCATCCGGCGCGATGCCTTCCTCCAGGGCGCGTGACAGCGGCACCTGCAGCCGTTCGTCGCGGGTGCTGCAGACATTCACAGGCGCTCCACCACGCGGGCCCCGGTGTCGCCGATCTCCGCGATCCACTGGTCACATTCGAGATCGTGCCGTGCGAACGATCGCAGCATCGCCGAACAAATCGCCTGCGCCCGGGATTCCTCACACCATGCAAAGACACTCGGACCGGCGCCGGAAATCGAGCAGCCGAGCGCGCCCGCTTCCATCGCGGAACGCTTGACATCTGCGAAGCCCGGTATCATCTGGGCGCGCTGCGGCTCGATGAGGACGTCCTCGAAAGCATCGCGGATCAGCGCCAGATCGTTCGTATAGCAGCCGGCCAGGAATCCCGCCAGATTCGCGGTTTGCCAGACAACATCGGACAATTTCACGTTCGGACTGAGGATCGCGCGGGCATCCCGGGTCGACAGATACAACCGCGGATGGACCAGGACACAGCGGATACCGTGCGGCACCGGGATCTGCTTGATCCGCGGGTTGTCGATACCGACCGTGAGCACCAGCCCGCCGAACAGCGCCGGGGCAATATTGTCGGCATGCCGCGAACCGCTCGCGACCGCTTCGCCCTGAATCGCGTGCTGCAGCAGACTATGCCGCGCGAGTGGCTGGTCCAGCAGTTCATTCGCTGCGACGACTGCGGCAACGGCGGAAGCCGCCGAGCCGCCCAGGCCCGAACCGAGCGGAATGCCCTTGTCGATCGCGAGTTCAATGCCGTATGGCAGTGCCAGCGATTCTGCCAGCGACAAGACCGCCTTTCCCGCCGTATTGCTTGAGGCCTCAACCGGCAATTCGCCCGCAATCCCGGTGACGGAAACTATGCGCACACCGGGCCGCGCCGCGCGAGTCGCGCGGACACGGTCGCCGATGGCCGGAAATGTATGGCCCAGGATGTCAAATCCAATCGCAACATTTCCGACGGTGGCGGGTGCAAAGGCGGTCGCGTATTGAAGGGACACAGCACCCCAGCATGACGGGCGGCGCCATGTATGCACCGCAAAATGCAGTGGCGATTTTCCCGTGCGCACCTTGAAAAGGCAAGCAACCCCGACCTGTGCATCGGTTCAACGACGATGTGCGTGCCAGCGCCTCAATAGTCCTGCGCCGCCCGGCAGGCGAAGGAGCCAGAGCAACACTCTGACTGCCAGGCGATCCGAGCCGCTCAGCCTGAATCGACGGTGCAGAGGCTCATAGATGGCCTGGCATTCCTCGATCTGCTGAACGGCGAGTGCCCGGAACTCGAATTGTCCCTCCCTGCAACTGACGCGCCAGTTCGCCTGTGCTCGATCCGAGGAGGAAAGAACTTCAACGACCGGATCCGTCAATACGGCGGGCAGCTTGGGGCCATCATATTGCGCAAGGTCCAGGAAGCGATCGCCATGGCGGCCCGTGCTCCGGAACCGCAGCGACCGCGCGGCCCGGCCTGGTTCGACGCGAAACACGATTGACTCGCCGGACCCGGACATCGCGGGACTATAAACGGCCGCCGCGGCCACAACCACTGCCGGCAATACGGCATGATCCGCGTCATGACCGAGCGATCGAGACTCGCAGACCTGCTGGCCTGCCCCGCCTGCGGCGGTCGGCTGACCGGTTCGAGTTGCCTCAGCTGCCGACTGGATTTTCCCACGGTGGGCGGCATCCCGTGGATGATGCCCGAACCGCGCGCTGCGCTGATCGAATGGCGCGGACGCCTGCATCATCTGCTGACACACTACGCCGCGGAGGCCGCACGGCAGCGCGCGGCCTTCGACCAGGTGCCACAGGGGAGTCTGACGCACCGGCGGCTCCAACACGTTGCCGCCGCGCTCGATGACCAGGCGGTCCGGATCCGTGAACTGATGGCGCCCCTGGGACTTGCCGGGCGTTCCGAAGCCCATGCTGTCCATGTGGCGCTGGGAACCGAATTGCCGCTGACGCAGGGGCTTTCGAGCTACTACACAAATCTGCATCGCGACTGGTGCTGGGGCGATGCGGAGAACGCCTCGGGTCTTGCCGCAATCATGGGTACACTGCCCGCGGGTCAGCGGCCACAGCGGGTGCTGGTGCTGGGCGCTGGAGCGGCGCGGCTTGCATACGATCTCCACTGCGCTCTGCAACCGGGCCTGACTGTCGCACTCGACCTCAATCCGCTGTTCCTGTTGGCCGCACATCGCATCCTGGCGGGCGAATCGCTGAAGCTATACGAATTCCCGATTGCGCCGCGTACCATCGAGGACCACGCGGTGCTCAGGACATTGACGGCGCCAGCTGGCGCACCGCCGGGCCTCGAGCTGCTGCTGGCCGATGCTTCGTCTCCACCCTTTCAGTCGCATCGCTTCGATCTGGTGCTGACACCCTGGTTCATCGATGTTGCGGGCGAACCGGTTACTCGCCAGCTGCGACGAATCAATCATCTGCTCGCGCCGGGCGGCATCTGGATCAATCATGGCTCGCTGGCATTCGCGGACGGCGCGCCGCCCGAGACGTTTTCCCTGGAAGAATTGCTCGATGCCCTGCCCGCGGCCGGCTTTGCGCGAACCGAAGTTCATGAGGCACAAGTGCCCTACCTGGCATCACCGGCCAGCCGGCATGCGCGTGTGGAGTCCGTCATCAGCTTTTGCGCGCGCAAGGAACGGGATGTCGACGCGCCGCCACCGGGACGCGCGGTGCCCGACTGGCTGCGGCGAAACGACCTGCCGGTGCCTGCGCTGCCGCAGTTTCGCGCGCAGTCGCTATCGACGCGTGTTTACGCTTTCCTGCTGGCGATGATCGACGGCGAGCGCTCGATCCGCGACATGGCGCGGCTCATGGAACAGCAGAAGCTGATGCCTGCGACGGATGCCGAGCCGGCGATCCGCCGGTTCCTGACTCGTCTGCTGGAGCAGCCGGATCAGCGGCCAGGATTCTGATTTCACCGCAACGATGGAAGAGTTCTATTCACAAATCAAGCTGGCTCACATCACGACGGTCTTCCTGAGCGGTGCGCTATTCCTGGTACGTGGCGTGCTCGTACAGTCCGGCCGGCAGCATTGGGCGCTTTGCGCACCTGTTCGCTTTGGCAGTTATACGATCGATACGGCGCTGCTGGTCGCGGGACTGCTGCTGCTCATGATCTTGCCCGGTGCGACCTACGCCAACGGCTGGCTCACGGCAAAACTTGTCCTGCTGCCCCTCTATATCGTGCTCGGCAGTTTCGCGCTGAAGCGGGCGAGGACTCGGCAGATACGCCTTTGGTATTTCATCGCGGCGCTGCTGACCTACGGCTTCATGCTGACGATCGCATGGTCCCACCACCCGCTTGGATTGTTCTCGGCGTGGCCGGGCGGTTATCCATCAGCTCAGAATCTAGCCGCGTAGTACAGCACCAGCCCGTCGTGGATCGGTATGACCGTGAGATCCTGCTGGCGCTCGCCTGCGGATTCGACGAACGCATTCCTGAAGAAATTCGCGCTGAAATTGCCGAGCGCCATGCTGAAGAGCGTATCGGAAGGATAGTGCGCGCCCCCTTCCACGCGAGCCCAGGCCGTGGCGATGGTCAGCGCATCCAGCCCGATCGTGAGTCTCTGCCGGGCAGCCGCGGTCAAATCGAAGTACTCGAGGTTGCGCGCCGCCAGACGATCGAAGGTCGTGGCCGAGGTGGTGTGTCCCGAGGGAAAGCTCAAGTCGTCCGTGCGGGAGGGGCGCGTCCGCCCGACTTCAGCCTTCAGCACGTGCGTGATGCCATTGGCCACCCCGACAGCGGCCATATCCAGGGCATAGCCTTGGGCCTTGTTCACCATCCAGGTGCGTGCATCGTCGCCGCTGGGCGCCAGCAGCACCGTGACGGCATGTGCGATGACGGCGGAGCTGCGCAGGTCATCACTCCAGTTCACGGCGCTGCGCGGGGAGCCAAAAATTGGAGTCTCGCGGATCGCCCAAGCCGATATCTGCCGGTCCCAGCCATTGATCTGCAGCCCGGCGGCACCCGCGAGCGGCGCCCAGACCCAGGGATCACGCGCAGCTTCCACCGCAGCAGCTCGCACGCGTCCCCAGCCCGGCGAGATCGTCACGTCTTCACCCCAGCGTCGGGCGCCCGGCAGCGCAGCGCAGCCGGTCAGGTATACGCAGCAGAGAATCCAGACCAGTGAAAGGCGCCAGCGAGTTTTCCGGAGGGCGGGTAGCATGGGCGCAGGTATTAGTCGCCGCTGGCTCGTGGCTGTCAAGCGATTTGGCTACCTGCCAGATGACTTGCGAGAGTGCCAATAATCCGACGCAAATGACGCTGGAACTACGCCGCGCGGGAATGAATCGCGACCTGAGTTCACGATTCACGTGGCATAGACCCTGCGGCTCCTGCCTAAACTGCTACATGGGCCCCCACCAGACCAGGTCTGACGAAAGGGCACATGCGCCGCGCGGTGAAGCGGCAACACCACCGGTCTCCTGATGCAGGATGACGGCCGGGTTACCGAACCAACTTTGGAGTGAAACGAACTTGGTGAATGCCATGCTCGCCTGAAATTCGAAAGGACTACCGGCTCTTGCTAAGAAGCTAATGGTGTGCCGGTTGACCGGGGACGCTCCGGAATGGAATTTGGTGGGCCGTGATGGGATCGAACCATCGACCAACTGGTTAAAAGCCAGATGCTCTACCACTGAGCTAACGGCCCCACGCAAGCGGCGCGAATGATACAGGAGGGACCGCGGCCATTCATCCCGTGGCCAGAGTTTCCAGCAATTCCTGCCAGCCGACGAGATAGGCGTCGACATCGGCGGCTGTGGCTGGAACGGGCACGACCGGGCCGGCACCCACGATCGCCTCCCACACGCCACGATTGGCGAGCCAGACGCGCATCAGGCGCACGAGCAGCGGGTCCTGACAGGCACGTGCTTCGTCAGCATTGCGCACGGGAGATTCGCGGAAGGTATATCCCGACCGTGGACCAAGATGATGGATATGCCACGGCAACCCCGCCCTCTCCACCGCGGTGCGCATCCCGTCTGCGAGCCTGGCACCGAGCGTCTGCGTATTGGCATACGCCTCGGGCGTCAGCACTTCGAGCATCGTCGCGCGCGCCGCAGCCATTGAGAGCGCATTGCCGAACAAGGTGCCGCCGATCGCCACTAATTTCTCACGCTCGCCATCCGGCCCCTTCTCCTGATTCAAGTGCCTGGCGATGATTTCGGTCATGCCCCAGGCACCGAATGGCACGCCACCGGCGAGCGACTTGCCCGCAGTGACGAAATCCGGCTCCAGCGACCACTGCCGGGTCAGCCCACCGGGACCCACAACCTGCGTGTGGGTTTCGTCAAGAGCCAACAGTGTGCCGGTCTCGAAGGCGAGATGGCGCAGGTGCTGATGGAAACCGGGTTCCGGAAGGATCAATCCAAAATTGTTGGTGAGTGCCGGTTCGGTCAACACCAGCGCGACGTCGCCTCGTCTCAGAGCCTGCGCCACTGCGGCCTCATCGTTGAACGGCACCACCACCGTGTGCGCGGCAAAGTCTCGAGGCAGGCCGCGCTCCTCCGCGATCAGGCTGCCGTCCGCAGCGGGTTCGACCAGCGCCTGATCGAAGTGGCCGTGGTACTTGCCGTCAAACACCAGCAGCTTGTCCCGGCCAGTGATTACGCGCGCGACGCGCAACACTTCCATGTTCGCCTGGGTCGCCGACAAGGTGTACTGCCATTTCGGCAGGCCATAGCGGCGGCCAAGTTCCTCGGAGACGACGATCGCGTCTTCTGTCGGCAGCAGAAACTGGTTGCCGCGCACCATGCGCTCGGCGACGGCACGAACCACCGGGGCAGGCGTGTAGCCGCAGAACATCGACATGTCGGCGATGTTGAAATCCGAATAGGTATGTCCATCGACATCGGTGAAGCGCGCTCCGTGGCCTTCGCTCACCCACAGCGGCAGGTGGTGATAGCTGCTGCGATGCCAGGCCATCGGCACACCGTTGGGCATCACTGCCTGGCCGCGCTGCCACAGCGCAAGCGAGCGGGGACGCGCCGCATGGAAGCGGGCGTCCTCGCGTTTCTTGAGTTCTCGAACGCGCGCGGGCGAAATGACTGGATGGCGAGCGGCGATCATCTGTAGTGCGTCGGATCTGCGATGCCAGCGTGCTCGAATCCTGCCCGCCGCAGGCGGCAGGAATCGCAACGTCCGCAGGCCCGTCCATCTGCATCCGGCTGGTAGCAGGAGATCGTCATCGAGTAATCGACGCCGAGTGCGGCGCCACGACGGATGATTTCCGCTTTCGTCAATTCGATGAGCGGCGCATGAATGCGCGTTCCTGTGCCTTCCACCCCCGCCTTGGTCGCCAGATTGGCGACCCGCTGGAATGCGGCGATGAACTCGGGGCGGCAGTCCGGGTACCCCGAATAGTCCACGGCATTGACGCCGATATAGATATGCCGCGCCCCGAGTACTTCCGCGTATCCGAGCGCACAGGCGAGGAAGATCGTGTTGCGGGCAGGCACATAGGTGACCGGAATGCCCTTGCCCGGCTGCTCCGGGACGGCGATGCGCTGATCGGTGAGCGCCGAACCGCCGAAATCACCGATCGGCATTTCGAGGATGCGGTGCGCTATGGCACCGAGTGCGGTCGCGACCCGTCGCGCGGCATCGAGTTCCGCCCGATGTCGCTGGCCATAGTCGAAGCTGAGCACATAACAGCGGTGCCCCCGCGCACGCGCAATGGCCAGTACGGTCGCGGAGTCGAGGCCACCGGATACCAGGACGACAGCCGCCGTTCCGGCAGCCTCGGATTCAGCGGCCAGGCGTGTCTCCCCACAGCACCTTGTGCAGCTGGAGCTGGAATCGCACGGGCAGGCGATCGGCCAGGATCCAGTCGGCAAGCTGCGCAGCAGGCAATTGCAAATAGCTGGGCGAGAACAGCACCGGACACCGCGCATCGAGCCGGCGCGACCGGACCAGTTCGCGGCTCCACTCGTAATCTTGCCGCTCGCAGATGACGAACTTCAGCAAATCGCTGCTGCGCAAGCGCTGCGTGTCGAGGTCGAGATTGCGTTGCGATTCGCCGGAACCTGGCGTCTTGACGTCGATGACCCGGACCACCCGCGGATCCACGGCGCTCGAGTCGATCGCCCCGCTCGTCTCCACGGAAACCGACAGTCCTGCATCGCATAGCCTCGCAAGCAGCGTTAGGCAAGCTTTCTGGGCAAGCGGCTCACCGCCGGTCACGCAGACATGCCGGGCTGCCGAACCCACCGCCTCGTCTACGAGCGCATCCAGGCTTCGCCATTCACCTCCATGAAAAGCATAGGCCGTGTCGCAATACCGGCAACGCAGCGGGCAACCTGTCAGGCGTATGAAGAATGTGGGCCAGCCGACCGCATCTGCCTCCCCCTGCAGCGAATAGAAGGTCTCGGTGATCTTGAGACGAGCCGCGGCCGCCTTCGGCGCGGATGTCGCTGCGGCCGCGCGGTCCTGCATCCCGGGTCCTCAGTGCCCTTCGGCAGTCATGCGCTTCAGGCGCTCAGCCCCTTCCGCGGCCGCCGGCGAATCAGAAAATTCCTTCGTCAGGCGCGCCAGTGCCGTCCGCGCGAGATCAAAGTGCCCCAACTCGTAGTGGCAGTAACCGGCCTTCAGCAGTGCGTCTGGCGACTTGCGGGCGCCCGGATAACCGGTCAGCACACCTTCGAATGCCGACAATGCTGCCGGATAGTTGCGTTGCACGTAGTGCACTTCGCCAAGCCAGTATTGCGCATTCGACGCGAGCTCGTGATCGCGGTGTTGCCTGACGAATGCAGTGAGTGCCGCCGCGGCATCGTCGTAGCGGCCTCCTTTCAGCAGGTTGAATGCGGCCTGGTACTCGGCTTCCGGTCCGGCAGCAGGCGTCGTGGACTGCGCCGCCGCGAGAGCAGCTTCGGCTGCGCGCAAGCGCGTGTCGAGGTCGACATACTGGTCGCGTTGCTGGCGACGAGCAGCATCGAGATCATGCTGCAAACCCTCGATTTCGCCGCGCAACCGGCGCAACTCCACGTCGAGCGCATCGAGCTGGCGCGCCATTTCGACCAAGCCCTGGTTGCTGAGCTTCTGCTCGACAGCGCCCATGCGCTGCTCGAGGGCGCCGATGCGCTCGCCCTGCGATTGTGCGAGGACGGGCATCGCGACCAGCACCGACAGCGTGACGGTCGCGACGCCGCGAAGCCCGGCGCGTCGCGGCCGTTCAGCGACCGTAGAGGATCTCGACACGGCGGTTCTTCTCGTAGGCGGTCTCTTCACTGCCGTCGACGGCGGGACGTTCCTCGCCATAGCTCACGGTCGTGAGCTGTCCATCGGCAGCGCCCTGGAGGAGTAGCGCGCGCCGCACGGCCTGTGCCCTGCGTTCACCGAGCGCTATGTTGTACTCACGCGAACCGCGCTCGTCGGTGTGGCCTTCGAGACGGACACGGGCCGCAGGAAACATTGCCATATGCTTCGCATGGGCGCTGATGGTAGAGGCGTATTCCGGGCGGATCTCGCTTCGATCGAAATCGAAGTAGATGATGGTAGCGACCCCCGCAGGCGGACTCGTCGCGCTGCCGCCCGCGCCAGCAGCAGGCAGATTGCGTGCAGCGCCCACTTCGCTCTCGCTGCCGGCACCCGCGGCGCCGGAATCCTGTGGTGCGGCGGTCTGTGGCGTTGATTCGGGAATGGTAGTCGGTTTTTTCGGGCAACCGGCGAGCAACAGGGTACTTGTCGCGATCACCAGCATGGGCATCAGACGCATCGTTGAAACTCCTCTGCTCGGGCTTCTATCAAACCACGCCGCGGCCTGGCGCGCACGCTCAGTAAAGGAAGGGTGACCAGGCCGGCTCGCGGACTTCGCCCGCGCTCGCCGCAAGGCGCTGCTGGATCCGCCCATCGATCGACACCAGGGCCAGTACGCCGCGACCGCCTTCGCGGCTTGCATAGATGATATCCGCGCCATTCGGCGCGAAAGACGGCGATTCGTCCAGGCGACCGTTGCTCAGGATACGCAGGCCGCCATTTTCAAGGTTTATCGCGGCGATCCGGTAGGAGCCGCGATCAAGCGTTACCACCGCCAGTTCGTGTCCGTCCGGTGAAACCCGCGGCCGCGCGTTGTAGGTACCCTCGAAGGTAATGCGTCGCGGCCGGTCTCCGGCGGCGAGCCCCTGGTGATAGACCTGCGGCGCGCCGGATCGGTCCGAAGTGAAATAGAGGGAACGACCGTCCGGGGACCAGGCCGGCTCGGTATCGATCGATGGATCGTCAGTCAGGCGCTGCAGCTCCTGGGTCGCAAGTGACAACAGATAGATGTCGACGTTGCCATCGCGGCGCGACAGTGCGACCGCGAGCTGGCTGCCATCCGGCGACCAGGCGGGTGCGCCGTTGATACCTGAACGTGCCGATACCCGGACCTGCTCGCCGGTCTTGAGCACCTGCACATAGATTGCCGGCAGCCCGCTATGGAAAGAAACGTAGGCGAGCGAGCGCCCGTCCTGCGACCAGGCCGGGGACATGATCGGCTCGGGTGAATTGAACACGACGCGTTCGTTGCCACCGTCGGCATCGGCGACGATCAGGCGGTAACTCCGGGCCGTCGCTGGTCCTTCCACGGCGACATAGGCGATGCGTGTCGCGAAGGCGCCACGCACGCCAAGGATGCGCTCGTAGATCGCATCTGCGACCCGATGACTGGCGGGCAGGAGCGCGCCCGCGTCGGCCGGAAGGGCCGCACCCAGAAGACGCTCTCCTGTCGTCACCTGAACGAGTTCATAGCGCAACTCGAAGCGGCCGCCCGGAATCCGCAGCAGTTTTCCGACGACCACGTAGTCCACCTTCAGCATGCGCCAGTCAGTCGGGTCGACTTCATCGGCCTGGTGCGGGAATTCGAGCAGCTGGCTGCGCGGCAGCGCACGAAACCGCCCGCTGCGCTCCAGATCCGCCTGGACGGTCGCCGCGACATCCCAGGCAGCGGCATCTTCCCCTTCCCAGCCGAAGGGCACGATCACGATGGGCACGGCTTCCGCCATTCCGCGCAGGATCTGGACGGTGAGTTCGGCCGACGCCGGAGCTGACGGCAGGGCGAGCAGCAGGCACATTGCCATCGCGCGGCGCAGCATTGGCATCCTCACTCTCCCTGCCTGAAGACCAGCGTCACTTCGCGGTCGAACAGATCCGGTTGCGGCGGCGCTGGCAGGGGCGAAGCGTTCCGGATCGCGTTCTCGATGGACTGGCGCAGTGCTTCGCCGCCACCGCAGGTGCCAAACCGGACCCCGACCACCTCGCCACCGGGAATCTGCGTGACGAAGACCATGCATGTTGCCCCCGCAGGCGTCCCTGGCGGCTTGAACCAGCGCCGTTCGACATGGGCCTGGATCGCCGCGACATATTGCGCTTTCAGACTCTGGAAAGCTGCGCCGGTTCGCTCCTCTTCTTCCGCAAGCCGCGCCCGCAACTCTGATTCCCGCTCCGCTTTCAGTCGCGCATCTTCAGCCCTTTTCTTCCTGTCCGCTGCCGCCTTGGCCTGGGCTTGCTGCTCGGCCTTGCGCTTCGCCTCCATTTCCGCCTTGCGGTGGGCCTCGACCGCGGCCAGTTCCTTCTGCTGCTCGGCCTTTTCTGCTTCCAGCCGGCGCTGTTCTTCCAGCTGTTCTTCCGCGTCGGCTTGCCGAACGCGTTCCTCTTTCTTGCGCTCAAGCGCGGCCTGCTGTTCCTGCCGAGTTTCGTCTTCCTTGCGCAGGCTGGCCGCCGCCTGCAATACGGCCTGATTGACGATCACGGCTTCGATTTGCAGGCCCTGCGGTGGAAGTTCGTCTTTAGGCAGCATGAGGCCCACGAACAACAGTCCGGCAAGGGCCGCGTGCAAGGCGATGGACCAGCCATAGGGTGCGAGCGCAGGTCTGATCGCGACAGTCATCGTCGCTGCTCAAGTTCCTTGAGCGCACGGACGGCCTTCGGATCGGTCAGGAATCCGATCTTTTTCGCGCCAGCCTGCTGCAGCAGCACCATGCCCTGCACGACCCGGCCGTATGGCACACGCTCATCTGCCTTGATCAATACGGGTGTTCCCGAATCCCGGCCCAGTACGGCCGTTGCCCGGCGCGCGACCTCATCCGCTTCGATCGGCGCATCCTCGTCCTTGCCGATATTCAGGTAATACCGGCCGTTACGATCAACTGACAGAACCAGCGGCTCGCGGTTCTTCAAAAGCTCGGGATCCAGCGGTTGGGCATTGGCGTCGGGCAGCTCCACCTGCACGCCCTGGGTCAGCAGCGGCGCCGTGATCATGAAGATGATCAGCAGCACGAGCATGACGTCGATGTAGGGGACAACGTTGATTTCGCCAATCAACTTGCGGCGGCGGGGGTTGGCAGCCATTTCAGGCGCTCCGCGCCGCGGCATGGCGCTGCAACAGACTCGAGAACTCCTCGGCGAACGTGTCATAGCGCAGTTCGAGGCGATTGACCTTGTCCGCGTACCGGTTGTACGCAACCACGGCCGGTATCGCGGCAAAGAGGCCCATGGCAGTCGCGATCAGGGCCTCCGCGATTCCAGGCGCGACCAGTGCGAGGGTAGCCTGCTGCACGTTTCCCAGCCCCTGGAACGCTCCCATGATGCCCCACACCGTGCCGAACAGGCCGACGTAGGGGCTCGTGGAACCGACGGTTGCGAGTGTCGCAAGACTCTCCTCAAGCCGATCGATTTCGCGCAGCTGCCCCACGTGCATCGCGCGGCGCACGCCATCCAGCACCTGATCGGGCGTCATGCCGGCCTGCGTGCGCAGCCGGGTGAACTCGCCAAAGCCCGCCTCGAAGATGCCTTCCATGCCGACGGCCGCGCGGCCGCGTGTCTCAATCGAGCGATACAGCTTCGCGAGGTCGCCACCGGACCAGAATGCGCTCTCAAAGCGGGTGGCTTCGACATGCGCATCGCGCAGCAGCCGACGCTTGCGGAAGATGATGGTCCAGGACACGAGCGAGGCGCCCAGCAACAGCGCGATGACGAACTTCACCACAGGTCCTGCCTGCAGGATCAGCTGGAGTATCGAATGTTGGTCGTTCAAGGCCGGGGTTTCCTATTTCTGGGCCAGCAAGGGCGCGGGCAGTGGCACCGGCTTCAGGCTGTCCGAGTCCAGACACGCAGCCCGGACGGTCGCGCTGAGCAGTAGTTCACCATCAGGCGATCCGCGGCGAATTTCCTGCCTCATGGTCACAGAGGCTCCGCCTAGCTCCGTCACCAGGACCGAGACCTGCAACTGGTCGTCAAAACGCGCCGGCCGAAGGTAACGGATTTGCGCTTCGACCACCGCAAACTGCAAGCGTTCGTCACGGATCATCACATTCTGGTCGATGCCGATGGAGCGCAGCCACTCGCTGCGTGCGCGTTCCATGAAGCGCATGTAACTCGCGTGATAGACGACGCCCCCGGCATCGGTGTCTTCCCAGTAGACACGGACCGGGAACGTGAATGCCCCCATGCGAACGTTTACTCGCGAAACAGCGGCAGATTGCCGCCCGCGGTGTCGGTTGGCGGGGGCTCGAGGCCGAAGTGCCGCCACGCGCTCCTGGTCGCCACGCGGCCACGAGCGGTGCGCATCAGATACCCCTGCTGAATCAAATAGGGTTCGACCACGTCCTCGAGCGTGTCGCGCTCTTCACCGAGCGTTGCCGACAGGCTGTCGATGCCCACCGGCCCACCGTCGAATTTCTCGATGATGAACTTCAGTAGCCGGCGGTCCAGGATATCCAGCCCCTGGCGATCCACTTCCAGCATGTCGAGGGCCGCCGCTGCGACCGCCTGGTCAATGTGCCCGGCGGCACGGACCTCGGCATAGTCCCGAACGCGGCGCAACAGCCGGTTGGCGATGCGCGGCGTCCCGCGCGATCGCTGCGCAAGGGCGATCGCGCCACCGGCGTCAATTTCGAGCTCCAGGATGCGCGCTGCGCGCAAAATGATCTGCCTGATCTCATCCTCCGAATAGAAACTCAGGTGCTGAACGATTCCAAATCGGTCGCGCAATGGCGATGTCAGGAGTCCCGCACGAGTGGTCGCGCCGACCAGGGTGAATGGCGGCAAATCCAGTTTTATTGAACGGGCGGCGGGGCCTTCGCCGATCATGATGTCGAGCTGGTAGTCCTCCATTGCCGGATAAAGGATCTCCTCGACAATCGGGCTCAGCCGGTGGATTTCGTCCACGAACAGCACATCGCGCGGCTGCAGGTTGGTCAGGATGGCAGCCAGGTCACCGGGGCGTTCCAGCACCGGACCGGAAGTCTGCCGCATGCTGACGCCCAGTTCATTCGCGACAATGTGCGCGAGCGTCGTCTTGCCGAGACCGGGCGGGCCGAAGATCAGCACATGATCCATCGCCTCGCCTCTCCGGCGCGCAGCCTCGATGAAAATGCTCATCTGCTCCTTGACCGGTGTCTGGCCCACGAACTCGGCCATCTGCCGCGGCCGCACCGTGCGTTCGAGCGCCTCGTCCTCACGCGTGGGCAGCGCCGCAACGACCCGGTCTTGTTCGATCATTGGATCACTTGCTACCTGGCAGCCGCCTGCAGGGCGCGGCGTATGAGTTCCTCGGTTCCGGCGCCTTCATTGTCGACCGACTTGAGCAGCCGTGTCACCTCCACCGGACGGTAGCCCAGCGCGACCAGCGCTGCATAGGCTTCGGCCTGCGCGCCCGCCTTTTCCCCGCGCTGCGAAGTGGACGGCATCTGGCCCAGCGCGCGGATGCGATCCCGCATCTCGATCAGCAGCCGTTCCGCGATCTTGCGGCCGATCCCGGGTATGCGCATCAAGGCGTCCGCGTCCTGGGCCTCGACACAGACCAGAAACGTCTCGACGTTGATGCCTGACAGGAGTGCAAGGCCGATCTTCGGTCCGATCCCCGAGACGCGCAGCAGGTCGCGAAACAGCCGCCGCTCGTCCTCGGTCGCAAACCCGTACAGCAGATGCGCGTCTTCGCGAACCACGAGATGCGTGTGAAGGTGGACTTCGCTGCCTAACTCCGGCAAGCGGTAGAAAGTTGACATCGGCGCCTCGAGCTCGTAGCCGACGCCTTCGACGTCGATAATCAGCGCCGGCGGCTGCTTCCGGACCAGCTTGCCACGCAGGTAACCGATCATCTGGCCCTGCCTCTCCGGCCGTTCCGCAGACCCCCGCGGTGGTGCGCGTGACACAGTGCGATCGCGAGTGCATCGGCCGCATCGGATCCGATGCGCCCCTCGACCGCCAGCAGGGCCTTGATCATGTGCTGTACCTGCTTCTTCTCGGCAGCGCCGGTACCCGTAACGGTCTGCTTGACGGCGCGTGCTGCGTACTCGAAGACCCTGGCACCCGAATGACAGGCGCCGCACAGAGCGGCCCCACGTGCTTGGCCGAGCTTCAGCGCACTGTCTGGATTGCGGTGCATGAAGATGCGCTCGATGGCGACTTCGCCGGGGGCATACGCATCCACCAGTTCGGTGACGAGCCGGTGGATCTCCAGCAGTCTGCCTGGCATGTCGCCATTGCCGACGCGGATGCAGCCGCTAGCGACATAACGGACGCCCGACTGGCCTGCGTCCACGACACCGTAGCCGGTGACGCGCGATCCGGGATCCAGACCGAGAATGCGCAGCATGACGTTATGATACCGGCAATTCCACCGGCCCGGCACACGCAGCGAAATGAAAACGACGACATCAGCGCCGGTTGCCGGCTCGGTCATCCTGGCTGAGTTGCAGGCCGGGATCGAGAAGCATGCGACCGCTGCGCCGGACTGGCGTGCCGCGGCCCGAAAGGGCTTCGAAGTGGCCTCCATAGTTGCCGCGCTCGACGCTGAGCGGGAAATCATTGCGGGGGCGATGCTGCAGCCATTGCTGGGGCCGGACCTGATCGAGGAAACGGCCGCTGCCACATTGTTTGGCGAATCGATTGCCCGGTTCGCCAAACAGCTGAACCAGCTTGGTGAATTCCAGGCGGGTGCGCAATGGACGCCGGATCGTGCACTGTCCGCCGGCCAGGCTGACGCACTGCGCCGCATGCTGCTTGCGGTCGTCACCGATCCACGCCTGGTGCTGGTGCGCCTTGCAGAACAGCTTCGCCGCATGCGCGAGGCGCGAAGCCTGGATGAAGCGGCCCGGCTCAAAGTGGCGTGGGAGACGCGCGAGATCTACGCGCCGCTTGCCAACCGGCTTGGCATCTGGCAACTCAAGTGGGAACTCGAAGATCTAGCATTTCGCTATCTCGAGCCCGCGGACTACCGCCGCATTGCCGGCCAGCTCAATGAGACGCGCACGGAACGCGAAGCCTTCATCGAATCAGTCCGCAAGGAAATCATTGCCGAGCTGGAACGAATCGGGGTCAAAGCCGAGGTAGTCGGGCGCCCCAAGCACATTTACAGCATCTGGCGGAAGATGCGCCGCAAAGGACTCGCCTTCGACCAGGTATTCGATATCCGCGCGGTACGCATCATCGTCGAGACGGTTGCCGACTGCTACGCGGCGCTTGGCGCCGTACATGGCCACTGGCATTACATACCCGGCGAATTCGACGACTACATCGCCACGCCAAAAGACAACCTGTACCGTTCCCTGCATACGGCAGTGATCGGACCCGGCGCGGTGCCACTCGAGATCCAGATTCGCACACGCGACATGCATGAGCACGCCGAACTGGGCGTCGCGGCGCACTGGCGCTACAAGGAAGGGGGCACGCGCGACGCAGCCTACGACCGCAAGATAGAATGGCTGCGCGAATTGCTCGCTCCGGCGGCAGAATCCGAAAGCGACAGCGATTTCCTGAACCGGGTGCGGGCCGATCTTTTTGAAGACCGGGTTTATGCATTGACGCCAAAAGGCGAAGTCATCGACCTGCCTTCCGGCGCCACGCCACTCGACTTTGCCTACCACGTGCACACCGATCTCGGTCACCGCTGCCGCGGCGCGCGCGTGAATGGCCGCATCGTGCCGCTGGATCATCGCCTCGCCAATGGCGAGGTCGTGGAGATCATCCGCGGCAAGCAGGCGCAACCCAGCCGGGACTGGCTCATCGAGCAACAGGGGTTCCTTGCTTCGCCACGCAGTCGCGCCAAGGTGCGCGCCTGGTTCAAGAAACGCGATGTCGGTCAGAACCGCGCCGACGGCCGGGCGATGCTGGAGCAGGAATTGCAGCGCGCGGACGCTCCCAACACGCTGGTATCCGAGCTGCTCGGGGAATTTGGCGTCTCCAACGCGGATGCGCTTTATCTCGCCCTGGGATCTGGCGACCTTACCGTCGCGCAGCTTGCAGGGGCGATTCAGCGACGCATGCGCGGCCGCGAAGCCGTGCCAGCTGCTGCGGTCAAGCCAGCGGTGAAACCGGCGCGCCGCGACGCGGCGGGTGCCGTCGAAATCGAGGGCATCGGTGACCTGGTGTCGGTCTATGCGCGCTGCTGCAATCCACTGCCGCCCGAACCGGTGACGGGCTACGTGACTGTTGGCCGTGGCGTGACGATACATCGCTCCAGCTGCAGCAGCCTGGCGCGCATTGCAGCGCGCGCGCCGGAGCGCCTGCTGCAGGTCGAATGGGGCAGGTCACGCGTGACGCAATTCCAAGTGGACATCGCCATCCACGCGATGGATCGGCGTGGGCTGGTGCGCGACGTGAGCACGCTGCTCGCGGATGAGAAGATCAACATCGAGCGCCTGACCACCCGTACGGACCCAGCAGAAGGCAGCGCCGACCTGTCGTTGCGGATCGCGGTGTCGGGTCTTGATGACCTGTCGCGGCTGCTGGCCCGGATGGCCGCGCTCCCGGGCGTGATCAGCGCGCGACGCCGGGTCTAAAAAGGGGACGCACCCCTTTTTCGCGGAGGACTCAAAGAACAATGGGGGTGCGTCCCCTTTATAGGTCAGCGGTTGGGAATGTCGATCGCGCGCTTGTCGGCGGCGAGCGCCGCCTCGTGCATTGCTTCGGAAAGCGTCGGGTGGGCGTGGATCGTTCGCTGCAGGTCCTCGCTGCTCGCCGAGTATTCCATGGCGAGCACAGCCTCCGCGATCAGCTCTCCGGCCATCGGCCCGATGATGTGGATGCCCAGGATTTCGTCACTCACCGCATCTGCGATGATCTTGCAGAATCCCACACCGGCCTCCATCGCCCGCGCCCTGCCGCTTGCCGCGAACGGAAAGCTGCCGGTCTTGTAGCTGCGCCCGGCCGCTTTGATTTGCTCTTCGGTCTCGCCGACCCAGGCGATCTCCGGCGCCGTGTAGATCACCGACGGAATCGTCCGGTAGTTGACCTCTCCGTAAAGGCCAGCGATCTGGTCCGCCACGGCAACACCCTCCTCCTTGCCCTTGTGCGCAAGCATGGGGCCGCGGACGCAGTCGCCGATCGCCCAGATGTCCGGCGCGCCGGTGCGGCAATGCTCGTCGACCTTGATGAACCCACGCTCATCCAGCGTGACCCCCGTCCCTTCGCCCAGCAGCCCCGCCGTGAACGGACGGCGCCCAATTGCGACGATTACACGGTCGACGACCAGCGTCTGCGCGCCCTTCGCATCCGAATAGCTGACGTGAACGCCATCCGCGCGGATCTCGGCGCCAGCAACCTTGGCTCCGAGGCGGATATCGAGGCCCTGCTTCTTGAAATGCCGCGCGGCTTCCTTCGCAACCTGACCGTCGGCAATCGGCAGGAACTGCTCGAGCGCCTCGAGGATGACCGTCTCCGAGCCGAGCCGCCGCCAGACACTGCCGAGTTCCAGGCCGATGACGCCAGCGCCAATGACGCAGAGCCGCGGCGGCGCCTCGGTGAGATCGAGCGCCCCCCACGAATCCACGATTCGCTCGCCATCGAAGGCAACGCCGCGCAGCGGCATCGGCTCAGACCCGGACGCGAGCACGACATGCCGGGCCTGCAGGCTGCGCTTCGTGCCGTCGTGGCCCGTAAACTCCACCTTGTGGCCCGCGAGCAGGCGGCCATGCCCGGTCAGCGGCGTCACACCGGCGGCCTTGAATAACGTCAGGATGCCCTGTGTGCTCTGCCGGACAATTGCTGCTTTGCGTTTTTGCATCGTCGCGACGTCAAAGCCGACGTTCTCCAGCTTCAACCCATGCGTTGCGAACTCGTGCAGCGCCCGGTGATACAGCTCGGAAGACTCCAGCAACGCCTTGGACGGTATGCAGCCGGCGTTGAGGCAGGTGCCGCCGAAAGCCTGGCTGCCATCGCGATTCTTCCACTCGTCGATGCAGGCGACCGAAAGCTTGTTCTGCGCGGCGCGGATCGCCGCCGGGTAGCCGGCGGGTCCACCGCCGATGACGATGACGTCAAAACTGTCAGCCATGTGCCCTCACTTGTTCAGAGCTGCAGCAGAAGTCGAGCTGGGTCCTCCAGCACTTCTTTCACTGCAACGAGGAACTGGACCGCTTCGCGGCCGTCGATGATGCGATGATCGTAGGTCAGCGCGACGTACATCATTGGTCGCACCACGACCTGCTCGTCGACGGCGACCGGCCGTTGCTGAATCTTGTGCATGCCGAGGATGGCGCTTTGCGGCGCATTCACGATCGGCGTGGACAGCAGTGAGCCGAATACCCCGCCATTGGTGATGGAAAACGTCCCGCCCGTCAACTCCTCGATCGTGATCGTGCCATTGCGCGCCCGCTCGGCGAATCCGGTGACGGCTTTTTCGATATCTGCGAAACCCATCTGCTCCGCATCGCGAAGAACTGGCACGATCAATCCGCGGTCGGTCGAAACCGCGACACCGATATCGAAGTACTCGTGGTAAACGATGTCGCCGCCTTCCACGGAGGCGTTGATCACCGGGTAACGGCGCAGGGCCTCGACGCAGGCCTTGACAAAGAACGACATGAAGCCGAGCCGCACGCCATGCCGTTTCTCGAAGGTCTCCTTGTAGCGCGTCCGGATAGCCGAGAGCCCCTGCATGTCGATTTCGTTGAATGTCGTCAGGAGTGCCTGCGTGGTCTGCGCCTGGACCAGGCGTTCGGCGATGCGAGCGCGCAAGCGCGACATTGGCACGCGTTGATCAACGCGGGCCCCCTCCGGCCGCGCTGCGGGCCGACCCGCGTCCAGGTGCTGGGCCACGTCGCCCTTCGTGATGCGACCGTCCCGACCGCTGCCAGCGATATCCGCCGCGGCGAGCTTGTTTTCCTCGACGAGACGCTTGACGGCCGGAGAAAGCTTGCCGGCCGCATCATCCTTCTTTGCAGGCGCGGCCTTCGCGGGCTCGACGACGGGCTTCTTCGCCGGAGCCTTTGCGTGTGCGGCGACGGGGGCTTCTTCGATGAGCGCCAGCAATTCTCCGCTTCCGACCGTGGTGCCGGCATCCTTCTTCAAGGCAGTGAGTACGCCATTCACCGGTGCAGGTACCTCGAGAACCACTTTGTCGGTCTCAAGATCGGCGAGATTCTCATCGCGGGCGACCGGATCCCCGACTTTCTTGTGCCAGGTCACGAGCGTCGCATCGGCGACCGACTCTGGCAGTTGCGGGACGCGGACTTCGATGGTCATGAACCCTTCCTGGCCGATAACGCGGCCTGTACCAACGCCTGCTGCTCCTTGAGATGCAGGGCGTGGACACCTGTCGCCGGCGCCGCAGCACTGTCACGCCCCGCATAGTGCAGGGTGTGATTGTGGCCCAGCGCCGCCTGCAAGCGGTGGCGAATCTGATACCAGGCCCCCTGATTCTGCGGTTCCTCCTGGCACCAGACAACCTCACGTGCATTAGCGTAACGGTCGATGATGGACTGGTATTCATCCGCAGGGAACGGATACAGCTGCTCGATCCGTACCAGGGCGACGTCACCCGCCTTGTCCGCACGGCGTTGCTCCAGCAGGTCGTAGTAGACCTTGCCGCTGCAGAGGACCAATCGCCTGACGCCGGCGGGCGGAATCGGGTCCTGCTCATCGATGAGGTTGTGGAACTGGCCCTCGACCAGCTCCGCCATGGTCGACGTCGAATGTTTGTGGCGCAGCAGGCTCTTCGGCGTCATGACGATGAGCGGCTTGCGAAGCGCGCGCAGCATCTGCCGCCGCAGCAAGTGAAACATCTGGGCGGGCGTCGACGGCACGCAGACCTGGCAATTCATCTCCGCTGAAAGTTGCAGGAACCGCTCCAGGCGCGCCGAGCTATGTTCGGGCCCCTGTCCTTCGTAACCATGCGGCAGGAACAAGGTGATCCCGGACAGTCGTCCCCACTTCGCTTCGCCCGAGGTGATGAACTGGTCGATGACGACCTGTGCGCCATTCACGAAGTCGCCGAACTGCCCTTCCCAGATCACCAGAGTGTCCGGATCCGCAGTCGAAAATCCATACTCGAAGCCGAGCACCGCTTCCTCGGACAGCGTCGAGTCGGTCACGCGAAATCGGGTCTTCTGATCGTCCAGGTGCTCCAACGGCACGTGGACCCGGCCGCTGACCTGGTCATGCAAGACCGCATGCCGGTGGAAGAACGTCCCTCGCGCCGAATCCTGCCCTGTCAGCCGGATGTGAAATCCGCCGGCCAGGAGCGTCGCGTAAGCCAGCGTCTCGGCCGCGCCCCAGTCGAGCGGCATGTCACCCGCATACATGCGCCGGCGGTCGTCGATGATGCGCGCGACGCG
>DAITAA010000004.1:0-2880 GCA_036824505.1 Steroidobacteraceae bacterium | reverse complement strand
TGGTGGCGGATTGCGTGGTACATCAGAGGCTGCGTCGCGGCCGGCTCGTCCGCTTCGTTGTGCCCATGCCGGCGATAGCAGACCAGATCGATCACGACGTCCTTGTGGAACCTCATTCGGTAATCGAGCGCCAGCCGGCCCACGAACACGACCGCTTCCGGGTCGTCGGCATTCACATGGAAGATCGGCGCCTCGATCATCTTGGCGACATCGCTGCAGTACAAAGTGGAGCGTGCGTCACTGGGTTCGCTGGTCGTAAAGCCGATCTGGTTATTCACGACGATGTGAAGCGTGCCGCCGGTCGAAAAACCTCGCGCCTGCGAGAGCTGCAGCGTTTCCATGACAACGCCCTGGCCGGCAAAGGCTGCATCCCCGTGAATCAGGACCGGAATGACTTTGACTCCGGTGCTGTCGCCGCGACGTTCCTGGCGTGCTCGCACCGAGCCCTCGACGACCGCGTCGACGATTTCGAGATGCGAGGGATTGAAGGCGAGCACCACATGCACATCGCCGCTTGCGGTGCGCAGATCCGCCGAAAAGCCCTTGTGATACTTGACGTCACCCGAGCCTTTCATCGCGGTAAAATCGACGTGGCCCTCGAACTCGGAAAAAAGCGTCGAAGGCGCCTTGCCGAGCACGTTGACCAGCACGTTCAGGCGTCCACGGTGCGCCATCGCGATGACGATGTCCTCGATGCCAGCTGCTCCACAGCGCTGCACCAGATCATCCAGCAGTGGGATCAAGGCATCGCCACCTTCCAGTGAGAACCGCTTCTGACCCACGTACTTCGTGTGCAGGTAACGCTCAAGGCCCTCGGCTGCGGATAACTGCCAGAGCAGGTTCAGTTTCTCCTCCTTCGTGAAATGCTGTTGCAGGCGCCCGTCCTGGAAACGGTCCTGCAACCACAGGCGCTCGTCGGCTTCCGATACATGGGCGAACTCGGCGCCAATGCGACCCGCATAGATCTGGCGCAACTGCACGAGAATCTCGCGCAGCTTCATCTGCTTCTCGACGCCAGCCGTGCGGCTGCCGGTGTAGAACTCGGCCTCCATGTCGGCATCCGTCAAACCCACATAGGATGGCTCGAGCACGCGCGGCATCGGCCGCTGCATCAGGCCGAGCGGGTCGATGTCGGCGATCAGGTGGCCGCGATTCGCGTAGAACTGGATCAGCCGCGAAACGGCCGACTGCTTTTCGGAATCTCCGGACGGCGCCACCGTCGCAACGGCTGCGGACTTAGCCGCCGCCTGCCCGCGTTTCATCGACGCGGATGGCCGAGGTCTTACGAGTCGGACAGTGTCCGTCGCGCTGGTACCAAGGCGTTCGAAGAATGTGCGCCATTCGGTCGGGACGGACGCTGGATCGTCAACGAAACGCTCGAAGAGCGCCTCAAGATAGGGCGCCTGGGCGCTCGAGAACGGGCTCGATTCGTATAGCTCGCGAAGCGACGGGCTCATGGAAGCCGGAATTATACCGGACCAACCTGGTACGGAAAGGAATGACTTTTCAGCGGCTTATGAGCGCTGAAAGACATGTGGGGCGTTGCGCGGATTTATCATCAGGATGACCATAGACGTCCTCGTCCAGCGGCGGGCGGCTTACATTTGTCCGGGATCCGCGTAATGCATCGACACCGTCTTCAATCTGCTCCACTATCGCGACCGGCTGTCAAGCTCCTGCCGAAGGCGCGGGCGGTGGGCAGATTATTGAATCGGCTGTCGCCGCGCCCCCGCAGAACAGCGCTTCACTGTCTAAGAGACACCGACTCCAGCGAAAGGAAACCGCTATGTGCAACGTACGTTGCTTCCTGCTATTGCTGCTGGCGGTGCTTGCCGGCTGCAGTGTCACACCCAAGGTTAAGCACGCAACAATTGAAAAAGAACTTGATCCATCGGAAACGAAAACGACACTAACTGCCGCTGAACTCGAGTCACTGTCCGGCATCACGTATCAAGCGACTGGCAGTCTGCTGATTATTGACGAAAAGACGGACAACGACCAGAAGCCGTCGGGCACGTTGTCGATCGCATCGGTACCCATCGACGCCGACGACATAACTATTTACGTCGTTAAACCCAAAGCCGGCAATTGGACGTTTACGCGCACGTATCTTGGAGCCAGCTACTCGCCCAACACCCGATTTCTGCACGCGCTCGGAGTTCAGGTCAAGGACGACAGGAAACAATTCGTCACGGCGCTCGGGAGTCTATTCGCCGTCGCAGGTGGGCTTGGGACGTTGGGAAATGGAAAGGCAACCGGCGATGCTATCTTCAAGCCAATCTTCCCGATTTCGCTGAGCGCAGAGGATGATCTGAAGGACGTAACCGCCCCAAGCAAGCGTCATCAAGAGATTCCAAAACAGCCATTCGAATGTAGTGCCATTGAGGTCACGTCAAGTAACGGTACAAGAGACGGTAGGCGTGTAACGAACGCGACATGCGGTTACGTAACCTACGGCCCGCTGCCCATGGATGCGATTCGCAGAAAACTCTACATGGACACGGTCGCTTCTAAGTGGACGGACACTTTCCCAGTGCCGGCATGCCGTCCTGCGACAGTTGAGTTCGTGCCTTGGAAGGCCGTCAATAATGTTAGCTTCGAAGGCCGCACCCTGAGCTGGCCGGCTGTCGAAAACGTTCAATTGAGAACCGTCGTAAGTGATCCCCTGTATGTTCGCGTCGTGAAATTGCCGCCCAAAGGATCTATTGATTTCCACACGTCTTGCGGTGTTGACATTTCGGTCGGGGACATAGCGACTGACCCGATTTGGACGGCCATTGCCGAACTCGGGACCCAAGCGAAAATGATCCGAGAAGCTGAGGAAAAGGCGATATCAGAAAGGAAGGAAGCGGAGGCATTCAAAAAAAAGAAATGCGAGGT
>DAITAA010000039.1:10355-17198 GCA_036824505.1 Steroidobacteraceae bacterium | reverse complement strand
GCAGCGGAATCAACGGCCAGGATTTGACGGGCGACCAGGCGCCCAGGGTGTTGCTGGCACTGGCCGGGAGCGACTGGGCAAACAGCGCTACGATGAGCGACAGAATCAGCAGTGTCTTGCTGAGGCAGCAAGCAGCGCGCATACGCACGGAGCATCCCCTCTTCATCAATGGCTTCTGACTTGGTGACCTCACGGAGCGCCATTGCCAGTTCTTCTTTCACACTACTATGTCGCGAACAACGCATCATTCACGGTTGACATAATCGAGTTCATCGACTTGGCTCATATGTGTAACTGTGAACCGCTGCACACTTATCCGGCGCGGTTTCCAGGGCTTTCCGGAATTCATTATGTAAATGTGAATTGACACCCGGTTGGTGCGCCGATCCACAGGCAAATTGGCTTTGCCGCCGATGCGCGGCACTTGAAGTTCGCCTGTCGGATCCGTGGCTTGCGACAGGCCTTGGCCAGTGAGGTCTGTGTCATCGCTGGGTCATCGCACAATGCGGGATTAGTGCCGCCGCCGCTCATGGCGCGCGCACTGTTGACGCTGCTGGCGCTGCTGGGCGCTGGCTTCTCGACCATTGCCACCGCAGCGGATATCAGAGGCACGGTCTACGAGGACATCAATTACGGTGGCGGTGCCGGACGCAGTTTCGCGGCATCCGGCGGCAGCGGACAGCCGAATGCACAGGTCGAACTCTACGACGCCAGCGGAAACTTCATCAGCAGCACGATCACGGACGCAGCGGGCAGTTACTCGTTCCTCGGCCTGGTCAACGGCAACTACACCGTCCGGGTCGTCAACAGCAGCGTCTCCAGCTCGCGCACCGGCTACGTCCCCGGCCTGCTGCCGGTGCAGACCTTCCGCACCAATGGGTTGACCGGCACGGTCGGCACCGCCGATGCGAACCGGGTGGGTGGTGAAGATCCGACGGTGGGCGATGCCGGCCCGGGTGCGCTCGGCACGGCGATGAATACGGCGACCGGTGTGTTCACCGCGGGAATCAGCGGCCAGGCCCAGTCGATCACGACCGTCATTGCAACCACCGCCCTCACCGGCATCGACTTCGGTTTCAACTTCGACACCATCGTCAATGTCAACGACGCCGGCCAGGGTTCGCTGCGCCAGTTCATCACGAATGCAAACGCATTGGGCGGTGAGGCGTCGCTCGCCCAGAGCGGCTCGCGCCAGGTCAGTGGCGGAACTCAGGCGCTGCCGGCCGGCCGGGAGACCAGCGTCTTCATGGTCCCGGATGGCGTTGCACACGCAGGGCTGCGGGCCGGATTGGTCAACCAACTCACCTCCGGTGTCGCAGGCATCGTCCCCGTCACTGACCTGACAACGGTCACCGGCGCGAGCACCTTCATTGATGGAACGACGCAGACCGTCAATGTCGGCAACACCAATGCCACGGTGCTCGGGACCGGTGGCACCGTCGGCGTCGATGCTCTGGCTCTCAGTCAGGTGCGTGGACCGGAGGTCGAGATCCGGGATATCGCCTCACTCGAGAACGGCATCGATATTAATGCCGATAACGTTGCAGTGCGCGGCCTGGCCATCCTGGGATTTGCGACGAGCGCGGCCGGGGGAGCGGCGGTCCGGATCGAGAACGCTATTTCCGGCACGCTGATCGAAGAGAACATCCTGGGTGCGGCCGCGACCTCTTTCGTTGACCCTGGCATAGCCTTGCGCAACTGGCACAACATCTATGGTGACGGGGCCGATGCGGCAATCGCCCGTCGCAACCTGATCGGCTTCGCACGGATCCGGGGCATCCAGCTGGCCAATGCCGCCAATAGCTGGTCGATCACCGACAACGAGATCCGGGACAACGGGCTCGAGACCGGTGACGGAGACGGAATTGCGTTGAGCGGATCCACGCTGGTGGACACGACCGGCAACCTGATTGTCGGCAGTTCAAGCCAAGGCTATGTGACCACCGCCGGTTCGACTTCGAACAGCGCAACCAACAACACAATCAGCGGCAACGGCGTCGGAATCCCGACCGTGCTGATCCAGAGCTCAGGCATCACGATTCGCGGCACGGCTACCGCGCACACGATCTCGCGCAACCGGATTACCGCGAACTATGGCGCAGGCCTTGCAGTCAACAACGGTGCGAGCGGTACTGTCATTTCGCAGAACTCGATTTTCGCAAACGGCACGATTGCCTCTCGATTCAGCGCCACGCCGACAACGCAGATCGGCATCGACCTGAACTCGCCCTCCGAAGATGCCAATCTCGGTACCGACCCGTTCTACACACCCAACGCCCCCGGTGCGCGCACCGGAGGCAACGGCCTGCTGAACTTTCCGGTTCTTACGAGCGCCAGCATCGTCGGAAGCAATCTCGTGCTGTCCGGATTCGCAAAGCCCGCTTCGATCATCGAGTTTTTCATCAGCGATGGCGACGGACGCGGATTCGGCGAGGGCCAGACCTACCTGACTACGCTGACCGAAGGCTCGGCGGCGGATTCGGATGCCACGACCGGCTCCTACGCGAGCCCGGTCAATGGCCTCGATCAAGGCACGGACACGACGGAGCGGTTTACATTCACGATCCCGGTGCCTGGCGGGGTGAGCGCCGGAACTCAGCTGACCGCCACGGCCACGCTGGCGGGAAACACTTCCGAGTTCAGCGGCGTGGTCACGGCCGTGGCTGCGGCCGGCATTTCGGGCAAGGTGTTCGAGGATGTGAACTACGGTGGCGGTGCCGGACGCAGTTTCGCGGCATCCGGCGGCAGCGGACAGCCGAATGCACAGGTCGAACTCTACGACGCCAGCGGAAACTTCATCAGCAGCACGATCACGGACGCAGCGGGCAGTTACTCGTTCCTCGGCCTGGTCAACGGCAACTACACCGTCCGGGTCGTCAACAGCAGCGTCTCCAGCTCGCGCACCGGCTACGTCCCCGGCCTGCTGCCGGTGCAGACCTTCCGCACCAATGGGTTGACCGGCACGGTCGGCACCGCCGATGCGAACCGGGTGGGTGGTGAAGATCCGACGGTGGGCGATGCCGGCCCGGGTGCGCTCGGCACGGCGATGAATACGGCGACCGGTGTGTTCACCGCGGGAATCAGCGGCCAGGCCCAGTCGATCACGACCGTCATTGCAACCACCGCCCTCACCGGCATCGACTTCGGTTTCAACTTCGACACCATCGTCAATGTCAACGACGCCGGCCAGGGTTCGCTGCGCCAGTTCATCACGAACGCCAACGCGCTCGGCAATGCCGGTCTCGCCCAGGCAGGCCAGACCATCGGGCGCGAGACATCGATCTTCATGATCTCCGACGGCCTGGCGCATGCCGGTCTTCGCGCCGGTCTGACTGGCCAGCTGACCGGCGGCGTCGCGGTCATTGCAGTGGCAAGCGCACTGCCGGCGATCAGCGACCCTGGCACGACCATCGACGGCACGGTGCAAACAGCCAATGTAGGCAATACCAACGCCGGCACGCTGGGCGTCGGCGGCGTGGTTGGCGTGGACAACCTGGTTCTTTCCACCGTCAACCGTCCGGAGGTGCAACTCAACGACAGCGGACTTCACGTCGCGCGGGGGCTCGACATCCAGGCCGCCGAAGCAACGATCCGCGGCCTCGCGATCTTCGGCTTCGCCAACGACCGGCTTTCCGGGACTGGAGAGGCCAATATCCGCGTCGGGGCAGTGACCGGCGCGATCATCGAGCAAAACGTGCTGGGCGCGTCTGCCACGAGCTTCGCGGATCCCGGCGCGAATCGCACACGTGGTGACAACATCACACTCGACGGCCCCAACGGCGCCATCGTTCGCAACAACCTGATCGGGTATGCGGGTTATATGGGCGTGCTGTTCGTCGGCGGATCGGTCGGCGGCCTGGTCGAGGGAAACGAAATACGCGGCAACGGCGTTGGCCATGCCAACCAGGACGGCGTGTCATTCGAGGGCGGCAGCGGCAGCTGCACCGCGCGCGGCAACCTGATCGTCGGCACCGAAGGAAATGGCGTCGAAATGCCGACTTCCAGCGGCGGCAATACGGTCGTCAACAACACCATCACCGGCAACGGAGTGGGGACCGATGTGTCGCTCGAGTCCCCCGGTGTCAGGATCCGCGGCAATGGCAATCTGGTGGACAGAAACATTCTGAGCGCCAATTTCGGTGCCGGTGTGATGGTCAGAGATGCGTCAACCGGCAACCGGATCACCAGGAACTCGATTTATGCGAACGGCACGATCACCGACAAGGGCGGTGGCGGGCCGAGCGGCCAGATCGGTATCGACCTGCACTCGGTGACCGACGATCCGGAGACCGGCACGGCGCCATTCGAAACGATCAATGACAGCAATGACGCGGATGCGGGCGGCAATGACCTGCTGAATTTCCCGGTCATCGAGAACGCGACGATCAGTAGCGGAAATCTGATCGTCGCTGGATTCGCACGTCCCGGCAGCATCATCGAGTTCTTCATCGCCGCGCCTGACCCCAGCGGCTTTGGCGAGGGGCAGACGTTCATATTCACCGCAACGGAGGGCAGTGGTGCAGATGCCGATGGGACCACCGGCACCTACACGAATCCGGTAAACGGAATCAATCAGGGCACCGACACCACGAACCGGTTCAGTTTCACCGTCGCTGTTCCGCCCGGCGTGGGGCCTGGCTCGGTCCTGACGGCGACCGCGACCGACGCTGGCAACAATACCTCCGAGTTCAGCGGCCTCGTCACGGTCACGGGCAGCGGATCGCTGTCCGGCACCGTCTTCGAGGATGTCAATTACGGCGGCGGTGCGGGCCGTGATCGGGCCGCAGCCACGGCAGCGGGCGGCTCGGGCCGTGACGGCGCACGTGTCGAACTTTACGATTCCGGCGGCGCGTTTGTTGCATCGACGACGACGAGTGGCGGCGGCAACTACAGCTTCGCAAGTCTGCCCGCCGGCAGTTATACCGTCCGCGTGGTGAATGCCTCCGTTGGCAGCGCGCGCCCAGGCTACGCAGCGGCCACGCATCTGGCGGTCCAGACCTTTCGAACCGATGCGGCCACCGGCAGTGCGATAGCGGCAACCGACCACGTCGGCGGGCAGGATCCGACGGTAGCCGACGCGGCAAATGGCGCTCCCGGCGTCGTCATGAACCCCACGACCGGAGTATTCACCGCCGGCATCACCGGCACCGCGCAGTCGATTACCAACGCAACCGTATCGACGACCGGCATCGCCGGCATCGACTTCGGCTACAACTTCGACACGATCGTCAACACCAACGACTCGGGCCACGGTTCGCTGCGGCAATTCATCATCAATGCGAACGGGCTCGGCAATATCGGGCTCGCCCAGTCGGGACAGACCGCCGGCCGCGAGACTTCGCTGTTCATGATATCGGACGGCCTGACGCACCCAGGGCTGCGCGCGGGGCTGACAAATCAGCTGACAGGCGGCGTTGCCGTGATCAGTGCCGTGAGCGCCCTGCCCGCGATCACCGACGCTGGCACGACCATTGATGGCACGACCCAGACGGCAAACGTCGGCAACACCAACGCCGGTGTTCTCGGGACCGGCGGCAGCATCGGTACCGGCGCGGACGGCGTCACCGGGACCGGAGACGAGCCGGCACTCGCGCAGCTGAACCGCCCGGAGGTGCAGATTCAGGATGGCAATAATCTGCCCACCGGCATCGACATTGGCGCGAATGACACGACCGTGCGAGGCATCGCGATCTACGGGTTCGGCAACGGCGCGTTCAACGATGGCTTCACCGACGTCAAGGTCGGCACCAGTTCGCAGGCACTCACCGGGATCCTGATCGAACGCAACATCGTCGGGGCGACCGCGAGTGCATTCATCGACCCCGGCGCCAGCGTGCGGACAGACGGGGACGGAATCCGGGTCAACGGCGGCGTGAACGGCACGATTCGCGGAAACCTCGTCGGATTCGCAAACGCATCGGGCATCAGCATCCTGTACAGCTCCAACGGGTGGACCGTCACCGGGAACGAGATCCGCGGCAATGCGCTCGGGCCCGATTTCGCGGATGGCATCGGTATTGACACGTCTGCCGGGCACAACATTACGGCAAACCTGATCGCGGATAACCGCGGTATGGGCATCGATGGCTATGTCAGCACCGGCGCGCACACGATCGCGGACAACAGCCTGGTCAATAACGGCATCGGTGCAAATGAAACCGCCGGTGTGCGGCTTTTCGGCTCGGGCAGCAGCATCCGGCACAACGTCATCAGCTCCAATTTCGGGTCGGGCGTCCTGGTCATTTCGACCTCGGCAGGCAACGTGGTTTCCGAGAATTCGATATTCGCCAACGGCGGAATCAGCGTTGACCTGCTGAACGCCACGGACGCAACCGCAGGGGGAACCGCGCCATTCGTGACGGCCAACGATAGCGGTGACGGCGACAGTGGTGGAAATTCGCTGCTCAATTTCCCGGTCATTACCAGCGCCACGATTGTCGGCAGCAATCTCGTGCTGAGCGGGTTCGCGCGCCCCGGGTCGGCAATCGAGTTCTATGTCGCGGATCCGGATCCGGGCGGTTTCGGGGAAGGCAGGACTTATCTGCTCACCCTGACGGAGGGATCCGGTGCCGATTCCGATGCCGGCACTGGCAGCTATTCCAATCCGGTGAACGGCCTGAATCAGGGCAGCGATACGACGAACCGTTTTGCCTTTTCAATCCCGATGCCAGGTGGCGTCACAAGTGGCACTCGATTGACGAGTTCGGCGACGCTCGGCGGTGAAACATCCGAATTCGGCGGTCTGGCAACGGTCCTCGGCGGTATCACGGTCACCCCGAGCAGCGGCCTGGTGACCACCGAGGCCGGCGGCACCGCCACGTTCACCGTGGTGCTCACCAGCCA
>DAITAA010000039.1:0-10255 GCA_036824505.1 Steroidobacteraceae bacterium | reverse complement strand
TACAACAACCTCGATCCGGCCAACGTCGCGGTCAGCAACACCGACAACGACGGCGTCGGGGTCACGGTGACTCCAACATCCGGATTGGTGACCACCGAGGCCGGCGGCACCGCCACGTTCACCGTGGTGCTCACCAGCCAGCCGACCGCCGATGTGAGCATCGCGCTGTCCAGCAGCGACACCACCGAAGGCACGGTGGCGCCGAGCTCGCTGACCTTCACCAGCAGCAACTGGAACACCCCGCAGACCGTCACCGTCACCGGGGTCGATGACCTGCTCGACGATGGCGACCTCGCCTACACCATCGTCACCGCCGCCGCCAGCAGCGCCGATCCCGGTTACAACAACCTCGATCCGGCCAACGTCGCGGTCAGCAACACCGACAACGACGGCGGCACGCCAGGCTCGCTCATTGCCGAGATTGACCCCAGCACTATCACGGGTGGCGCCTCCGGCACGGTGATCGCGTTGCATGCCCTCATCACTGTTGCACCAGCCGACAGCGGTGTCGACCGCCTGATTGCCACGATGCCGTCCAGTTTCACCAATGTATCGCTGACTGGCGTTGCGGTCGGCGGCGCAGCACTCGTGACGGCATGCCCGAGTCCGGGACCGAACCAGTACTGCGCCACGTTATCCGGGTCGCAGCTGACGATCGCACTCGGCTCACGAATTGGCAACGGGAACACCGCTGCCAGATTGACCCTGCAGGGCGACGTACCGAATGCCGACACCGCCGCCGATTTTGCGCTGACCATCACCGACTCGGCGACGTCCGCAACGGCGGTCGCCGCGCTGGCCGGAAACGCCGACGGCAACGCGGCCAACGCCAATACCTTGACCCTGACGACCATCCTGGCAATAGTCGACGATCAGAACTCGTCGATCACGGCCGCGCCATCGGTCGTTCCGGCTAACGGCGTGACAGCCAGCACCATCACGGTCGTGCTGCGGGACCAGAACGGCGCGCCGTTACCGAACCGGACCGTCGAGTTCACGAGTTCGCGCGGCGCAGACGACGCCTTCAGCACGTTGACCGCCGTGACGGACAGCAATGGAGTGGCCGTGACACTGCTCACCTCGTTGGTGCCCGGAGCCACTCTGGTGAGTGCGCGCGATATCAGCAGCGGTGTCAACGTGAACGGATCCGCCGCTGTCCTGTTCACCCAGGGCGAGGCTCTTGTGCTGACAAAGAGTGCTGCGCCCGCTCGTGTCCAGCCTGGCCAGATCGTTGCCTTCACAGTAGAGCTGCGCAATACCAGCACCCGCGCACTGTCAGACGTCCGCGTAAGGGATTTTCCGGATGCGGGACTGAGCTACGTCGAAGGCAGCGCACGTCTCGATGGAGCGCCGCTCGTGTCCGTCGCCCAAATCGGAAATGCCTTCGAATTCGGAGTCGGCGCAATCGCGGCGCCCCTCGACCAGAATGCCAACGGCAGGATCGATCCGGGTGAGCCCGGTTACCGCGTGATTACCTATGCCGCGCGCGTCGGCGCGACCTCGAGGCCGGGATTCTACGGCAACCGGGCGCATGCGATCGATGTCTGCGATACCTGCGTCATCGGGCAGCCGGTGCGGGCTGAAATCGAGGTCCGCGCCGATCTCGCCTTCGATCTCGGCACCGTGATCGGCAAGGTCTTCTTCGACCGCAATGGCAATGGCATGCAGGACCGGGACGATCCGGGCATGGCCGCGGCGATGGTGGCGCTGGACGATGGAACGTACTCGCTGACGGACGAGTTTGGCCGCTACCACTTCCCGGCGGTCCAGCCCGGCCAGCGCCTGGTCAAACTGAATCTGGCGACCATTGCCGGCAACGCAAGAGTCATTGGCAGGGCGGCCAAGGTCCTTTCGGTCACGCCGGGCCTGATGGTCAAGGCAAACTTCCCGGTTCAGTATGACAGCGAAGCCGAGGCCATCGGCCGGCCACCGCAATACGGCGCTGAACTGCAGGCCGAAGCGGCGCTGGCGGCAGATGATGTGCGCGGCAGCACCCGGATGTTCACGGTGCTGATCAATGGTCGTGAGGCGACGCTGCCGAGCCGCGAGGTCCGCCTGGTCACACGCCGCATGGACGACATCATCGAGGCCCGCGATGCCAGGGAACCATTGACACTGCAGTTCGACATCGGCGCTGCCAAGTCTCCCACTCCGCCCTTGCACTGGCGTTTCCTGGTCCGGGCCAGCGAATCAACGATCCTGCATGAGTGGCGAGGCGACGGTGAACCGCCACACACACTGCGCTGGGACGGCCGCGACGACAGCGGACGGACGCTCGAGCCCGGCAAGGTCTACTTCTACCAGCTCGAGGCCGAGTACCCCGGCAATCTGCGGGTTTCAAGCCCATTGCGCAGCTTTGGACTGAACAAGCAATCGGTCGTCATGCTCGAATTGAGGGGCGGCGCATTCCGGTCCGGATCTGCCGAACTTACCGATGTCGCGCGGGCAATGCTCGACCAAGTCGCTGGCGTCATTCGGCAATATCCCGACGAGCAGATTGTCATCGCGGGACATACCGACTCGAATGGTTCCGAGGAATACAACCTCGACCTCTCGGAGCGGCGCGCACAGGCTGCACACGACTACCTGACCAAGGAATTGCAGATTCCGACGGCGCGATTCACGGTGGTCGGCTTTGGCGAATCCCGGCCGAATGCCACGAACCTGACCCCTGAAGGCCGCGAGCTCAATCGCCGCGTCGAGATCCGCGGGCAAGTCAGCGAAATTGAAAGGGCAAAGCTGCACAGACAGGAGCGGCCCACGGCGCAAGTTGTTGTTAACGGTGTTGCCGTTCCCGTCGACGACGACGGCCGATTCGAGGCGCTGTCACATGCTCGTGCCGCAGATTCCGGACCAGCCGAACAGTTCGATATCACGATGTCGGACGAGTTCGGCCGCAGCGTCGAAGCGCGCATCCGCATGCCGCGGATCGAGGTGGCGAATGAATCGATTGATCAACGTATGCCATTCACCGGAACCGCCGGCGGAAATCCCGAGGCAGCTCGCGAATACGCCGGTCAGCTGGACTACCGGATCAGGGGCCAGACCGATATTGGCGACCGCATGGAACTGGACGGCATGCCGGTCGCGGTGGAAGAGGATGGCGGATTCCAGCTCGACCTGGCGCTCTCGCCGGGCGACAACCGCTACGTGTTGACCGCCACAAACGAATCCGGTTTCGTGCGCTACGGCAACCTGAATATCCGCATGCAGGTCGAGCGCGACGGGCAGGCCATCGTCGCGGTGCCACCGATACCTTCGTTGTCGGTGAATCTGCCGCCGCAGAATGTCCCGCTGAAAGGCGGACGACTGGTCGTGCCGGGCCTGACCGACCCTGGCAATGAGGTGGCCGTGAATGGCCAGCCGGTGGACGTCGCCGAGGATGGCCGTTTCCTCGCAACCGTCGAGCTGAAACCCGGCACCAATACGTTCCGGGCGGAAGTCGCCGACAGCCAGGGAAACACGGGGGCCATCGAACGCAGTATCGAAGTGCGCGAGGCCGGCCTGTTCATGATGGCGCTCGCCGACGGCAAGATCAGCCAGATCGAACGCAGCGGCACGGCATCGTCCGCTGAAACGGTGACGGAGGGTCGTCTGGCCTTCTACCTGAAAGGACAAGTACGCGGCAAGTACCTGCTGACAGCCGCATTTGACAGCGGTACCAGCGAACTGAGCAAGTTGTTCTCCGATCTCGACCGCCGGGACAACGACCGGCTGCTCACGAACATCGATCCTGACACGATCTATCCGGTGTACGGCGATTCCAGCGAACTCATTTACGATGCCCAGTCACAGGGCAAACTCTACCTCGCACTGACCAGCGAGCAGATCGAGGTGCTGATTGGCAATTACGCGCTCAACTTTACCGACACCGAGCTTGCCGCCTATCAGCGCACGCTGTACGGCGCCCGTTTGACCTACCGCTCGCAGGGGCGCACGACACAGGGCGATTCCACGACCGAGCTCCAGGTCATCGCGGCCAACGCGCAGCAGCAATCCATTCGCGACGAAATTTCTGCGACCGGCGGATCACTCTATTTTCTGAGTCACCAAGACGTGATCGAAGGCAGCGAGCAGATCACGCTGCTGGTGCGCGACCAGAATACCGGTCTGCTGCTGCAGAGACTTCCCCAGCAGCGCAATGTCGATTACACGATCCAGTACACCCAGGGCCGCGTTTACTTCAATCGACCGCTGCAGAGTATCGTGAGCGCAACGACATTGATTGGCCCGACGCCGCTCGGCGGAAATCCGGTTGCGATCCAGATCGACTATGCCACGCGTGACGATTCCAGCGGCGGCTCCACGCTGGCCGGCCGTGCGCGCCAGCGGCTGCTCGACGGCAAGATGGCCGTGGGTGCCACGTATGTCAGCGACGACCAGGGCTTGCGTGTCTATGAGCTCGGCGGGGTTGACGCAGAATTCAGGTCACGCGGCACGCGCATCGTGGCAGAGGTCGCACGCAGCGAAGGCACGGACTCGAGCGTCTTTGCAAGCATCGATGGCGGCCTGACGTATTCCAGCCGCGTCGTGGGCAACGTGCTCCAGGCGGATGCGTTCAAGCTGGCTGGCGAGCTGGACATCGGCGAGTGGTTCAGCAAACCTGGAAAATTCCTGGCGACCGCCTACTACAAAGAGCTGGGCAGCGGTTTCGCCGCCAACCAGAACTTCGCGCCGCTGGATACTGAACAGACGGGCGGCTCATTCACGTGGATCGTGAACCCGGCCAATCGCCTGAGCATGCGCCTGGACAAACTCGCCGCCGGTGCCGATACCCGCACCCTGACGGCCGCGCAATGGCGTCATGACGCCGAGCGGGTTTCGTTCGTCACGGAAGTCCAGGACCGCACCGGCGACAGCGCCTCGGTTGCGCCGGATGACGTCACCCAGGCCGCCGCCCGCGTCACCTTCCATCCCAATGACGACCTGGCGCTATCGTTGACTCACATGGAAACACTGCGTGGCGACGAGGGCCAGGAAACCAGCACTGACGCGGAGTGGCGGATCAACCAGAAGCTTGGCCTGCGGGGCCGCGCGGCTTTCGGTGATCGGGGCGAAGCGGCCGAACTGGGCGCAACCTACGAGTTTCCGGTCGGGACACTCTATCTCGGCAGGAGATTGCGCGACTTCGGGCAATCAAGCGCTTCCTCCACGGTAGTCGGAGCAACCATGCCGATTGAGGGCGGCAGGGGATACACCGAGTATGAATGGGGCAGCGCCGATGGCCATCCGGCGGTTCGTACCGTCGCCGGCGTCCAGCGCGACTGGCGCAAGACGAATGGCCTCACCTTCCTGATCTCGGCAGAAAGGTCGACGGCTGACGCCGCACAGACGGTGGATGAGCGCTGGGCCATCGCCGCCGGCGTGGCGTACGACAATGGCGCGGGCCTGAAACTTTCGAGCCGCAATGAGTGGCGCCGGCAGCAGGGCGGCAGCAACCTCGACCAGTTCGTCTCGGTGAATGCCGCTGACTGGAAATTCCGGGAAGACCTCACCCTGCTCGGCAGACTGCGGATCGGCGATACCCAGGACAGCTTCGACCCGCTTCGATCACTGAGTTTCACCGAAGCCAGTCTGGGACTCGCCTATCGTCCAGTCCGGCACGACCGGTTCGCGGCCCTGATGCGCGTTACCCGGCGTGACGAGACACCGACGCTGGCGCAGGTGGTCAGCGTGGAATTGCCTAGTGTCAGCAATGTGTTCTCGGCGGACTGGTCCTACCAGCTGACACCGAAGTTCGAATGGGTCGGCAAGCAGGCGGTCCGATACAGGACGACGCGCTATCTCGATGCTGATCTCGACAGCACAACCATGCTGTCGATCCAGCGGCTGAATCTGCAGTTGATACATGATTTCGCCGTTGGTCTGGAAGCGCGCCGCCTCCAAGCTGACGAGAGCGAGGATACGGCGAGCGGCTGGCTGGCCGAAATCGCATGGGAACGCCTCGAGCACATGCGTATCGGCATCGGTTACAACTTCACCGATTTCTCCGACGACCTGTTGCGGAATCGCAGTTACTCGGAACGCGGCGTGTTCCTGCGGCTGCAGGGAGTATATTGATGAAAGCGGATTTACCTGCCGTGCGCACCCGGCGCCTGGGGATCGCCGGGGAACTGACGATCGCAGTCATTGCCGTGGCGATGGTTGTCGGCTTCATCTTCCTGCTGCTGCGCTGGTACTTCCCCGAAGGCGTGGAAATCGAAGCGACCGTCGGCCGCAATCCCGCCGTGGCGACCACGAATGTTGCCGTTGCCTACGTTGCCAGCAACTCGGCCGATGACCGGCCGCGCGTCGGTTCGCTCGCGGTTCGCCGCAATGAAGTGCAGTCCCGCGCCGCCGACGAGCTCGAGTGGCGCGACGCTGCAGTCGGAACGGAATTTCGCGAGCGTGATTCATTGCAGACCGGGCCACGATCGTACGCCACAGTGCGTTCCGCTCGCGGAATGGAGCTGACGATCGGTCAACGTTCATTGGTCGTGTTTTCAGGCTCCGCCGCCGGCCTGGCCGCCGACTACGCCCGCCCGATCACGATGGTAATGCAGGGCGAACTGGGCGGACACGTTGCGGCAGGCTCTGAGCCATCTGAAGAGATTGTCCGCGTCAACGGTGGCGCATTGCGCGCGGCGCCCAGTTCCGGCGCCGCCCTCGACTACACGGTCCGGGTCAATGAAAACAGTTCGGCAACGATCAGCGTTCTGAGAGGCAGCGCGGAATTCGTCAGCGAAAGCCATGCGACGGCAATTGCACCCCGTCAGGCACTGACCGTGGACGAGCGCGGTGGGCGCGTCGCGCTGGTCGATATTCCAAAGACGCCGGTGCTCGCTGCGCCAGCCGACAGCGCGCGCATTGACGTCCGGGGAGATTCACGGGCCGTGGACTTCACCTGGAATGAAGTATCGGGTGTGGATGGCTACCGGATCGTGATCGCACGCGATCGGGCGCTGACTGACCGCCTGGTCGACGAGCAGGTGCCAGAAACGCGATTTCGCCATGGCAGCCTTGCGGCAGGCAGGTACTTCTGGGCGGTGCGCGCCAGGACCGGATGGGCGTTCAGCGAACCGAGCGCCGTTCGAGAACTGGTCCTGGCCACGGACTCGCGTCCGCCCGACCTGGCGCTCGACGCCACGCCCAGGGTGGTTAGTGTGAAGTCGATAACAATTTCGGGCCGTACCGACCCCGGAGCCCGCGTTTTTGTGGGCGGCCAGCCGGCAGCGGTTGTCGAAGGCAATTTCAGACACGTGACGCAATTGGACCCCGGCGCCAACGTGATCGTCGTAGAGTCCGTCGATCCAACGGGCAATGTGGCGTACGCGAGCGTCGTGGTAGTTGCAAAGTAGAGTCGCAACACATGCTGATCCCCATCAGACTGAAAATCCTCGCCAGCGCGCTGCTGCTGCTGATGCTGGCCTTGGCGGTCATCACCGCGGTCATGGCAAACCTGTTCCACGCCGACAAGACCACTTACATCAAGGATCTTGCCGCCGTGACGGCGACCAGTGCCCAGTCCGAGGTCGATACCCTGCTTGGTTCTTACGAAAGTGCCTTGCGGGCATTTGGCGACCTCATCAGTGCCCCCTATCTCGAGCCGGAGCAGAAGGAGAAGGCATCCGCATCGCTGTTTGCCGCAAATCGTGCGCTGGTTGCGGTCACGGCACGGGCACCCGACGGCTCGCCAATCACCCTCTATGACAGGAATGCGCTGGCGGCGCTGGCGATTTCGGCACAAGACGTCACCCCCGATCTGGCCATTGCCGGCACCACAATGGCCGATGCGGACGCTCCCGGAATCACTTCGATAGAGATTCGCAACCACCCCCGGGGACAGACGATTCGCGTGGCCCTGGGTCCGCCACTACGGCTGGTTGGTGAATTGCGCGCGGACGGGCTGGCGGCGGCGCTTGCGCGTGTCAGGTCCTTCGGAACCACGCTGGTCGACGAGCGGGGCCGCACGCTGCTCGACAACCAGGCTGCCACAGCACTGCCCGCCACCGCCGTGGGCAATTTGACCGAGGACAAGAGCGCCGTGGTCACCGACACCACCATCGACGGTGCGGGTTACTTTGTCGCAACCACGCGCTCTTCGGTCGCACCGGTCGGCGTGGTGGTCACCGTGCCGCACTCAGCGACCTACCTGACTGCGCGCAATGTGCTCGCTCAGCTCCTGTGGATAGGCACTGCCCTGGTCGTCGTCGCAACGATTCTCGCGATGGTGATCGCCCGGCGGCTGTCCCGCCCGATTGAGCAACTGTCGCGCGCCGCGGACACGGTCGGCGAGGGCAATTTCGATGTCCAGGTGCAGGTCAGAACACGTGATGAAGTTGCACAGTTGACCCGCTCATTCAACACGATGGCCGGCAATCTGCGCGAACGTGATGCTCGCCTGCGGGAAACAAACGCGCAGCTGCTGCAATCCGAGAAGATGGCCGCCGTTGGGCAGCTGAGTGCCGGACTTGCGCACGAAGTAAAGAATCCCCTTGCCGGAATCCTCGGATTTGCACAACTGACGCGGCGCTCGCTCGACAATCCGGATACGATATCCAGGAATCTCGATGTCATCGAGCGCGAGACGCGCCGCTGCACCGAAATCATCGGCAACTTGATGCGTTTTTCCCGTCAGGAACCGGGCGAACGCGTAGCCACCGACATCAACGACGCGGTTGCTCGTGCCATCAGCCTTGTTGATCATCAACTCGGCCTGCAAGGCATCCAGATCACGAAGCAGCTCGGCAGCAAGCTGCCGGTCGTACTCGGCAATGCCAATCAACTTCAGCAGGTCGTGATGAACCTGCTGATCAACGCCCAGCAAGCCATGGCGCCCGATGGCGGCAAGGTGACGATCCGGACGCAGGCGGTGGGAGCGAATGTGCTGATTGAAGTCGAGGACTCCGGTCCGGGCGTGCCGGCCGAAATTCGTTCGCGGATATTCGAGCCGTTTTACACGACCAAGCGCGCCGGGCAAGGGACCGGGCTCGGACTTTCGGTCAGTTACGGCATCATCCGCGACCATGATGGAGACATTTCGGTCGGCGATGCGCCTGGCGGCGGAGCGCGTTTCACGATCACATTGCCGACCCGCCCGGACCTTGATGCCGGCAATGAAACACGGAACCCAGTCGAGAGCAGAGTGGCATGATCAAAGCATTGGTAGCCGACGACGACGAGGCGCTGCGGAGTCTTGTTTGCCAGGTTCTGGAATCTGATGGCTACTCGGTAGTCGTAGCTTCCGACGGCGACGAAGCCTGGCGGCTTTTCGAGGAACACCTGCCGGAACTGGTGTTTACCGACATTCGCATGCCGGGCAGGACGGGTCTCGATCTTCTGGCAGAAATAAAACGCAGGAGCTCGCTTGCGCATGTGATCATCATGACGAGTCACGCTTCGCTTGATACGGCGATCGGAGCCTTGAAGAAAGGCGCGTACGACTACCTTATCAAGCCATTTGAGGACCTCGAGCTGATCTCGAGCGCGGCACGCCGCGCTGTCGGCAGTCTTCGGTTGCTGCATGAGCGAGAGCTGCTGGTAACGAAATTGCAGGGGTACAACGAGGAGCTAGAAAAACTCAACAAGATGTTTCGCGAGCTCGCGGTCAAGGACGGACTGACCGGTCTGTACAACCATCGCTACGCGCAGGAAGCCCTGTTGCAGGAAGTCGAGCGAAGCCGGCTGCATCGCCGCCCGCTGTCAGTGTTGTTCGCGGACGTCGACCATTTCAAGCAATACAACGATAAGAACGGTCATCAGCTGGGTGATCGGCTGTTGCGGTCGCTGGCAGCTTGCCTGAGGAACGTGGCGCGCAGTACCGACATCATCGCGCGCTGGGGCGGCGAGGAATTCGTGATCATCGCGCCGGAGTCTGATGTCAAAGTTGCCACCGATCTCGCCTGGCAGATGCGGGATTCGGTGGCCTCGCTGGAGGATACCGGTCGAAGCACTCAGCCGCAGGGCATCGTATCGGTCAGCATCGGGGTCGCGACACTCGGTGAACACGCCAATAGCTCCGCGGGCCTGATATCGCAGGCCGATCAGGCGCTCTACAAAGCCAAAGCTGCCGGTCGCAACACCGTCGTCGCTGCCGAGGGCCACGTCGAAGACGCCGAACTTCCGCAGGGCTACACGACCACCAGCCGGCAGAAGATTCTCGGTACCTGACCCCTGGCAGCGTCTCGTTACGCCCGCCGCTAGCGGCAGCCAGTTTCAAGTGATCGTCGCCCTCACGCCCTCCATCAGCAGGCGGGCTACGCCGCTCAATGTCAGT